>CAVZBC010000040.1:0-29716 GCA_963773125.1 uncultured Gammaproteobacteria bacterium
CGAGGTCACGCCGATCCCCGATGCGATCCGCGCCGCGGTCGCGCCACTGCTGCGGGCCGTCCCGTGACCGGCAGCCCACCTCCGGCCACGCCGACCGTCGCCGCCTTTCCGGGCCGCTTCTGCCCGCGCCGCGGTCGGCACCGGCGTGGTGGCTTCCAGCCAGGCCCCGGCGGCCGTCCCAACGCCCGGTGCGGACAATGCGGTTCGCTCGAGCGCCATCGCTTCTTCGCAGTGCTGCTTGGCATGCTGGGCCCCGCGGTCGGCGGCGTGGGGTACTCCTGGACATCGCTCCGGCGCCGCAGGCGCGGAAGTGGCTGGAGGCGCTGGAGCCTCGACAGTACGTGCGGATGGACCTGCGGCCGGCTCGCGGCGTGGACTTGCGCGGCGACATCACGGCAATGCCGCTCGCTGATGGGTGCGTCGACCTGCTGGTTTGCTACCACGTGCTGGAACACATCCCCGACGACCGCGCTGCGATGCGGGAGATCGCCCGGGTCCTGGCCGCGGATGGTGTCGGGATCGTGCAGGTGCCGTGGCGCCCCGGGACCACCACCGACGAGGATCCCGCCGCGCCGCCCGACGAGCGCAAGCGACGCTTCGGTCTGGCCGATCACGTGCGCTACTACGGCGATGACTTCGAGGACCGGCTCGTCGCAACCGGGCTCCAGGTGGACCGGGTCACTCCCGAGGAAGCACTCGGCGCCGAGATGGTCGCGTGGCTCGGGCTGGTCGCGCGCGAGGCGGTCTGGATCGTCCGGCGTACGTCCGACCCGCGGAAGCGGGAGGCCCCACCGGTCAATGCGCTCGGTGACTCGCTTGACGCCCTGGCCCTCGATCTGGTCAAGACGCGGCTCAAGCGCGACGAGGCGCGACGTAAGCTGCGCCGGGCGAGGGCAGCGGCTCGCCGAGCTCGAGGAACGCCGCGCCCCGCTGCACGCCGCGCGGTCGCTGCCCCGGCGGGCAGCCGGCCGGCTGCGCCGTGGAGTACGACGGCGACTGGCCCGCCGATCCGGGGACCACTGAGCTCGGTTGTGGTTCGATCCGTGCTGACATTACTGCCGACGGGAGCCCCGACCGCTGATGACCCACGCTGGCAACGGTGACCCGGCCGAGTTGTCGTTGGACGACTATCCGCGGCGCTACTGCAGTGCCTGTGGCCGAATCGTGAAGAAGGACTTCCGTCCCGGTCCGGGTGGACGCCCGGACGCGGCGTGTCCCGGCTGCGGCAGCCTCGAGCGGCACCGGTTTCTCGCCGTGCTGCTCGGGCTGCTCCGCCCGAGCCTCGGCGACATCGACGTGTTGCTCGAGGTCGCGCCGTCGCGGCAGACCACGCCATTGCTCGCCGAGCTGGGTGCCCGCGTCCACCTGCGCACCGACCTCGGCGCCGACAACCGGCTCGTCGACGCGCTCGCGGACCTCACCGGGCTGCCTCACCGCGACGACGCCATCGACCTGCTGGTTGCTTACCACGTGCTCGAACACGTCCCGGACGACCGCTCGGCGATGGCCGAGATCGCCCGGGTCCTCTCTCCGGGAGGCGTCGCCCTGCTCCAGGTGCCGTGGCGGCCGGGCACCGTCACCGACGAGGACCCCGACGCCCCCGTCGAAGAGCGGGTGGCCCGGTTCGGCCAGGCCGACCACGTGCGCTACTACGGCGACGACTTCGAGACTCGCCTGATGGACGCGGGGCTGTCGCTGACGCGCGTCACCCCCGAGGAGCTCCTGGGCGCACGCATGTGCGCCTGGATGAAGCTCGACCCGACGAGCCGGTCTGGATCGTCCGCCCATCCGGTACGACGCCGACCCACGACCTCGGACTGGACACCGCTCGGCTTCCATCGATCTGGGAGGCGATGCTCGGGCAGATGGTCGCGCACCGTGCGCGTGAGGACCGGCTGCGGACGCGGTTGCGGCGGATCCGCGCCGAGAGGGATCGACTCCGCCGGCGGCTGCCCGAACCGCGTCCACGGCCTCGGAGCGCGCGCCGTCTCCTGCGGCGCCTGCGGCGCCGGCCCGGAGAGTAGGCACTCCCCGTTTCGATGGGGGACCTTTGTCGTCGGGCCGATACGACATGGATAGTGTGCGGCCCATGGCGACCCCCCTGCAGCAGTGCCGAAGCAACCAACGCCCCGCCCGCCGAGCGTCGTTAGGGATCCGCCGTGGGAAAGTCTCTCCGCCCCTGGGAAGTCCTGACTCTTCTCGGCGTCGCTGCCGCCGCAGTGGGCGTGGTTGTAGTGCTGCTGGACGTACAGGCCGGACTGAGCGTGCTTGCGATCGCGCTCGCCCTCGGCCTAGCAGGGCTTGCCTGGAGCCTTCGCGCGATCTGGCATCGGCTCGAGATCGTTGAACACAGCGCGGACCGTGCCCGGAAGGCCGCGGCAGGCACTCGCCAACGCAGTAAGCGCGCGGTGCGAATTGGTCAGCGGAACGCTCGGATCGCGGAGCGGAACGCCTTCCGCTTTCGTAAAGCTGCCGGAACCTGCCGCATGGCCTCGCAGCGGGGTTATTGTGCAGGCTGCTCCTGGATGTTGAGGATTTTCACATCGAAATGGAGCGTTTTGCCCGCCAGCGGATGATTAAAATCCAGCACCACTGTGGCGTCTTTGATCTCGGCCACCCGCGCCGTCACTACCTGGCCGTCTCCAGTGCGACCCTGAACGCGGGCGCCAACCTGACGTGCGTCGTCGGGAATTTTTTCCTTTTCCAGCTCCAGAAAGGCCTCGTTATGCACCGTCCCATAGCCTTCTTCGGGTTTGACGGTCACCTGCTTACTCTCGCCAACCTTCATCCCTTCGAGGGCCTTCTCCAGGCCGGGGACAATTTGCCGGGAGCCGTGCACATAGGTCAAGGGGTCGGCACCCACATTGGTATCGAAGACGTTCTTATCGTCTAACTTGAGCGTGTACTCGATGCTTACCTGCTTACCCGTGGACACAGCAACGGCTTTCTCTTGTGCCTCAGCCTGGATAGCGAGCATGCCGAGCAATATCCCCATGAAGACCCAACTCGCCAGTATGGCTACGATTCTGTGTTGCCGCATAGCAGATGACTCCTTGTGTAATGAAGCGATCAGTCGTTGTGTGATACACCATACTTCGTCCAGCCCCCAGTGCAGGGTGGCCATACTCCAATTATGCGCTATCTGTCAATGCTCCCATGCGGTCGAGGCATGGTGTTTTGCTGCTGAGTCACCTGAGAGCAGTAGGTGGCAGGCTTTACAAAGCGCGCAGGTATTGCAGCCCGCCTAAACGCTCCATCTGGCGCAGAATACGCCCACGACGTTGCAGCACATACTGCGTAGGAGCCTCGACACGATAGTGCCGCGGGTTGGGTAACACGGCGGCGAGGAGGGCGGCCTCCTGGGCATCGAGTGCTGCTGCAGGTTTATGGAAAAAGCGCTGGCTCGCCACGGCAACGCCGAAGATGCCGTGGCCAAACTCCGCCACATTGAGATACACCTCGAGGATGCGGCGCTTGGTCCAGAACGCCTCAAGGCCCACGGTGAAATAGGCTTCCAGGCCTTTCCGCAGGAAACTGTGGCCTGGCCAGAGAAAGAGATTTTTCGCCACTTGCTGTGAAATCGTACTGGCACCCCGCAGGTATCCACGCCTTTCGCGTTCTTGCCAGGCGTGCGTCATCTCCGTGAGATCGAAGCCGTGGTGCTGGAGAAAGCGTTGATCTTCCGCAGCGATAACGGCTAAAGGCACCTGGGGAGAGATACTGTCCCAGGGCACCCACCGGTACTGCACACGATACTCCCGCTGTCCCTGCCACCAGGCGCCGACTTGCCGCTGCACCATAAAAGCCGAAGTAAGCGGCGGCAGCCAGCGTAACCAGAGCGTCGCCAGCACGGTCAGCAGGACGATACCCAGGCTGGCACCCCAGAAAAGCCGTAGAAAGAATCGTTTCATAGTGTGCCTATGGGCTACACTCACGTCTCACACCACACAAACCCATCCACGCAGGCGCTCCAGCTCTGGTCCGGCAGCCGATGGGGATCGAGGTGGTGCATGCCCGCAGCGTTCCAGTCTACACCACTCCCGGTCAACACTGGCATTGTGCCAAGCGATCGTTCTGCATAGTGCGTGGCGGAGAGCGCGGTGACCTCGAAGGCCCGCACCATAGCGCCATACACGGGAGCGCAGTCCTGCGTGAAGCGGATGAGCCGATGGTCGATCGACACCACACGCCCGGCTGGCCGGGCAATATGCGGATTCCGCTCCAACAGAGGGCTGTGGGGATGCTCTTGCCATGGCCCCTGGAGCGCTGGCGCAGAGAACAGGCGCAAGGTGTCGTGCGCAAAGTCCGGGCTGGCTTCGGTGAAGCACCACCACCGGTCGGCGTGGTGAAATAGCGACGTATCGGCAAAATATGGCCCGCGTAACAGCGTGGCGACGCACGACCACGCCTCGGGAAAACGCTCTGCCCTGTAGAGCCGCACCTCGCCAGCCTGATAACTCTCGGGCACCATGTAATAGGCCCCCTCCCAGACAAAGACATAGGGGTACGAGAGGTGGAACGGCTCACGCAGCACGATGTGTTGGTACTGCCACTGCCTGCCATCCGGGCTGGTCGCCAGCCCGATTTCGCCGCGCTCGCCGTGCCGGGGCATAACCTCGAAGAACATGTACCAGGTCTCTTCCACGTGCAGCATAAAGGGATCGGCAACGAAGGCCGCCGGCACATCCGTAACGGCGTGGTGCGTCAGCACGGGATTGCTGACATCCTGCGCCGGGGCCAGCTCCCATGGGGTCGGCCCACTATACATGCCTATGGACCACTGTTGGATCTGCATGACGCTGTCTCAGGCTCGGCGGATGGTTTTTGGGCTCTGATAGTGATGAGAAGTTCGTAATCCGGATCATGGTAGTCCAGTTCTTCCCGCCGCAGTTCCTCGCTCAACAAGCCGTGTAAAAAAGCCAGGGCCACCAGGACGTTGCCATAGCCCTGGACAACCGTGCCATGGGCTGGGAACACTTCGCCAAACAGTCGGCGAGCAGACAGCGTAGTAAAACGCCAGAACTCTCCCCACTGCTCCGCATCATACCGACTCGTCTGACTGATACCAGGCACAGTCGCCAGCACCACGCCTCCTGGCTTGAGCAGTCGGTGCACAGTGTGCAGCGCCGCCCGGAGGTCGTAGATATACTGTAGCGTCTGGGTGAGAATGATACAATCGAAACGCGCCGACGGGACGTTGGTGGCACTTGTCAGATCCGCCACGATGGTGGCGGCGGGATTGCCGGGCACCGCATGCAGGACGTCTGCACACTGCACACGGTCTCCCCCAAACCGCCGGGTGTAGGTGTCGTCAGCAATCTCGAGCACATGCCCGTGGATATCGGCGGCGTGGCGCGCCAGGAAGGCTGTAATGTAATACCGGTCGATACACCGATCAACCGACTGGCCGCGTTTCACCCCAAAGACGTCGCCGATAGGGTGCAGACGTCGTAAACTGCCAAAACGCACCCGTCCTACGGCCGTGCCCCGCACGTAGCGCTCCCAGACTTGCTGGGTGCGCTCCCGCATAGCGCCGGACCATACCCGGTCGAACAATGCTTGCCACAGACGCCGCACCATAATCGACATACGTCCTACTGGGCAGTGGCACCACCATCAATGACCAGCTCGCTGCCAGTGACAAACGACGCTTCATCGGAGGCGAGATAGAGCACTCCATACGCCACATCTTCTACTGTGCCGACTTTGCCCAGCGGGATACGCTTCAGCCGTTCTGCCCGCAGAGCGGGGTCGCTCAAGGTATCGCGCAGCATCTCGGTGTCGATTGGCCCCGGATGCACGGAGTTGCAGCGGATGTTGTCCGGCGCGTGTTGGATGGCCGTAGCCTTGGTAAAGAGTCGTACGCCGCCCTTGGAGGCGGTGTAGGCTGAGGAACCATAGGGATTGCCGACCAGCCCAGCCGTCGAGGAAATATTAATGATAGAACCGCCGCCAGCCCGCCGCATGGCCGGAATGGCGTATTTCGTGCCCAGAAAGACTCCCTTGACGTTGACCGCCATGATACGGTCCCAATCGTCTTCCGTGGTTTCTTCGATGCCCTTGCGGATAAGAATGCCCGCATTGTTCACCAGCACGTTCAACTTGCCGTAGTGCTGCACCGCCGTCTCGACCGCCCGGCGCCAGTCTGACTCGCTGGTGACGTTCAAGTGCACGTACCTGGCCTCACCGCCAGCGGCACTCACCGCTGCCTCGACCTGGCGACCTGCCTCGTCGAGCACGTCGCCAAAGACGACTTTGGCGCCTTCGCGCACAAACAGGTGTACCTCCGTCGCGCCTTGCCCTCGCGCCCCACCGCTAATGAGCGCCACTTTGCCGTCGAGTCTCCCCATGATGGTCTCCTTGTGTTCCGTACCGCCGTGTTTCCTACCGCTTCCCCAGCATACGTGAGAAATGCCCGTCTGTCACGCCCTGACGGTGGAAGAAAGCCGATGCATGCGAGCCGTGAGAACCTCAAGGGCAAGCACCTGTCTACCGATTCCAGTTCCTGTGGGGTACGGCGACCAGACGAGGTGTGGACGGCCACTCTCGTGCCACAGGTGTTTCACGTGTTGTAATTGGACCATGCCCTGGTGCATAATAGCCTGTGCTGGTCCTCTATCCCTTCACCCCGTGGGCCAATCCTCTGGCCCGAGCCATGGCAGGAGATGCATATGCCGTCGACAGAACTCTTGCGTTTGACGATTGCACAGCTCGGCGAGCTGCTGCGTACCAAACAGGTGTCGCCGGTCGAGGTGACCCGGGCGAGTCTCGACTACGCTGAACAGCAAAATAGTCGCTATAACGCCTTTATTGCCATCTGGCGCGACGCGGCACTGCAGGCGGCGCATGACGCCGAGCGCGCCATCAGGCAGGGCACGTATTTGGGGCCGCTGCATGGTGTGCCTATGGCCCTCAAGGATATCTTTGCGACGCGCGGCTGTCGCGTCACCAATGGCTCTAAGATCTATGCGGAATCAACTCCTGACGCTGATGCGACGGTCGTGGCGCGGCTGCGGGCTGCCGGAGCCATCTTCATGGGCAGCCTCAACCTGTACCAGTTTGCCTGCGGCAGCGTGGCGAATCCGGACTACGGTGCGGTGCGCAATGCCTGGGATACGACGCGCATTGCTGGCGGCTCGAGCAGTGGCTCGGGGACAGCGGTCGCCGCGGATCTGTGCTTTGGCACGCTCGGCACTGATACGGGCGGCTCGATCCGTGTCCCTGCCACGCTCAATGGTGTGGTTGGCCTGAAGCCCACCTATGGGCGCGTCAGCCGCCATGGTATTTTCCCCCTCTCCTGGTCTCTGGACCATGCCGGCCCGCTCAGCAAAGATGTGCGGGATACGGCCCTGCTCATGAACGTTATCGCCGGTCACGACCCAGATGATCCCACTACAGTGGAGATGCCGGTGCCAGATTACACCGCTGCCCTGTCGGGCGACATACGCGGCGTGCGTATCAGTGTGCCGCATCCGTACTTCTTTACCGAGCTGCAACCAGCCGTGCGTGAGGCAGTTGCCCAGGCTCTGGCGCAGTTGACACATCTGGGGGCGGCGGTGGAAGAACAGACTCTGCGCCATCTGGAGGAGGCTCCTGCAGTCCTATGGACGATCCTTTCGGGCGATGCCGGGGTGGTGCATGAGGAACATCTCCGCAGCCGCGCCGCGGACCTCGATCCCGAAGTCAGACAGCTGGGCCAGATGGGGCAGGAGCTGCGTGCGGTTGACTATATCAAGGCCCAGCATAGCAGGGACGTTATCAACGCGCAGTTGCTGCAGGCCCTGGAGCAGGTGGATGTGCTGGTGACACCCACAGCGCCAATCGTTGCTCCCCGTCTGGGAGAGGCCACGGTGGAGATCGAGGGAAAATCGCTACCCATGCGACCCGTCCTGCGTCGCTTCACCGCGCCCTTGAATCTGGCAGGACTGCCGGCATGTACTGTCCCCTGTGGCTTCAGCCCTGAGGGGCTGCCCGTTGGGTTACAGATTATTGGCAAGCCATTCGCCGAGGCGATGGTGCTACGCGTGGCCCATGCCTATGAAAGCAGCACGGACTGGCATCGGCGGCATCCAGCGTGACCCCCCATGCACGTGGCGCAGGACAACGTTGCTACCTGCCCTGTGCCACCCAGGGATGCGGCAGGCCGGGGATCTTGCCGCGCAGCGTATACACCGAGGTGCGCGCGGTAAAGAAGATCGTCTGGCGATCCGGGCCGCCAAACACGAGGTTGGCTGGAATTTCCGGCGTGCGGATGATGCCGAGCCTGGTGCCATTCGGCGCAAATACCCAGGTGCCGCCCGGACCCGTACAGTAGACATTGCCTTCCACATCGACTTTCATGCCGTCAGGCACCCCGTCCGTTTCCACGGACGACATGTCAGCAAAGATCTCCCGCCGTACCATCAGGCCATCGTCACCAATCTCCAGGGCGTGGATATACTGGCCCCAGCGCGTATTGGACACGTACAGCGTTTTTTCATCCGGCGAGAAGGCTAAACCGTTGGGATACTCGCAGTCAGCCACCAGCAGCATGGTGCCATCGGGCTTGACACAGTAGACGCCGGAATAGGGACACTCGCGTTCGGCAAACGGTACGCGTAAACCTGGATCGGTGAAATAAATACTGCCGTCGGCTTTACAGATAATGTCATTGGGCCGGTTCAGCCGTTTGCCCTCATAGCGTTCTGCCACCACCGCGATGTTGCCGCTGGCGTCCATACGCGTAACGCGCCGGTTGCCGCCTTCGCACATGAGCAGACGCCCCTGCAGGTCGAAGGTGGTGCCATTGCCTTCGCCTGTCCGCTCTCGCACGGTCTCGGGAGCGTGTCCGGGGATGAGACGGTGCAGGCGATTGTTCCGTAGATCAACAAAATAATAAAACCCCTCGGGATGCCATGTTGGCCCCTCGGTGAAGGCAAAGCCTGTGGCCAGACGTTCTGCTGTGGTCGTCGCCAGAATCTTGCGCAGTGGATCGCCCATGGTCCGCTCCTTTCTTCGCTGTACGGTCGTGGGCCAGCATTGGCCTACTGTCGTTTGGTCTTGACCTTGTCGAGCATCACGGGCGGTAGTGGAAAGAGCCAGCCGCGCTGGCGCACAATATCGCGTGCCAGTGCTGGCGGTATGGCGACGATGATTTCCGCTTCAATGGAAAAGCGTCCGTCGAAGCCACCCAGGGCGCTGCGGGCATGGATACCGGAGAAGCCCCCGGCATCCACGCCGTTCTGCGCATAATCACTGCGCGAGCCGCCAAACACCGAGTGCCACCGGAAGGAAAAACCATTGACCACCGCTGGTGCGCCACTAAAAGCCCCACCACCGGGGGACACGACCATGCCGAGCGCCTTGACGGTGTAGAGCACGTCGTTCAAGTCCCCTTCCCCGCCGCAGCTCAGGGCCCAATGCAGGCGTTTGATCAAGGTGTCGGCGGCGTTTCTACCGCCCTGCTGTCCGTGTTGCAGACGTTCGGCCTCGTCGTGCATGGGCAAGGAGCCACCAACAGTCCCCGACAGATACACCAGGCCGCTGTCGTGAATGACCACCCCGGCGATATTGGCGTTGGCGATGGAGATGACCTCCGTGTCAAAAGTGCCCAGGGGGATCTGCAGGGCACGGATTCTGTCGTAGACGTCAAAACTACGACGCAATTCGTCTGGGATGTCTGCTTCAGCGTAGTATCTACTCATGTGTTCTGTATCCCTTTACGGAAAAAGTTGTTGGGTAGCTACCATACTTCCTGACTCTCTACTCTATAAACGCTCCAGACGGGGAATCGAGATACGCGTGCTCCGTTATACTCCCAAACTCTCTGTATTGACAAGCACGAGAGCACAACAGAATTTTTGGTCGGCCCAGAACACCGATCCAGTAATGGGATGGGACGTGTCATCCGTCCTCCCCTGGGCCGGGGAAGGCCGGCTGCCCCGGCGGGGCAGCCCTACCGGTGGGGCGACCGACGTTCTAGGCCTCCAGGATACGCAGCATCTCCTCAGGGACAGTTTCAGGGCGGAGCGCGCCGTGGCCCTGTTGCAGTTGCAGTATGCGGCATTTCGGCGCACAATAGCTGCTACCAGAACGCTGCAGAGAGGCTCCATCACAGAGGACTCACGTTGCCGTCACGCCATGCTCTTGTCTACTACACCTATAACGGTATCTATAACTTCACCAATGGTATCGGCACGCAGACCCAATTGCTCCTGCGTGGTTTGGAACGCCTACAGGAGGCGTTAGTAACGGAATTCGGCGCCATCGATGTGCACGTCGTTTGCCCATTGCCCGATCAGGACACCTGGGGCTATGACGAGGCCTTCTGGCGCCTGCAACGGCAGCGGCTCGCGGCCCTCGGCGGGCAGTTGCATCTCGTCCCCTACAAGGAGCAGCCCACCCAGGAGCTATGGGAGATTCCTGCCTGGCGCACCTTGAGCCAGCACGGGGCACGGCAGCTGGCACCTGTGCTGGCCGGGTATGACCAGAGTCTGCTCATCTGTGTCGATCAGCCCTGGCTGCATCTGCCGCGTTATATGCCCTATGAGGCCACTGCAGGGAAGGTACAGACCCTCCTGGTGCTCTATAACACGGCCTTCATCCGCAACTGGCACACCCCGGACGCCGCTGAAGTGGCCTGGGAACAACAGGGCCTGGCGTGTGCCCAACCCGGCAGCGGCGTGTCCATCGCTGACGTTTGCCCCTCGTTTACAGCGCATCTGCGGACGCACTTTGGGCTCGCGCAGGCAGCCTTTGCACCGTTGACGGCCAGTATCCTGGTGGAGGATGAGGAGTTTCGCGGCCAGACACCTGCAGAGATCGAAGCGGTCCTCCGGCGCTATAACATCCCGTTACAGGCAGACATCGTGCTGGCCTTTGGGCGGGCGGCGCCGATCAAAGGATTTGAGACGGTGATTCCAGCCCTCGAGGCGGTGCGGGCGCGCTGCCACTTTGTGCTGATTTCCGTGCCGTACTACCAGGACGACCCGCAGCAACAACTCTACGACCGCTTGCTGGCGGCACACGGCATACAGGCGACGCACATCAAGCATTTTACCCGCGAGCTGCCGCGTGCCCTGTGTCAGTGGCCGCGCACCAGGATGGTGCTCATGCCGTCACAGCAGGAGACCTTCTCGAATATTTTTCTGGAAGTCGCCCTGTGGGCCCGACACGGCGGGCCAGTGGCGGTGGCGTCGCGCGTCGGTGGCTTTGTCGATCAGATCGAGCCCGGCGTCACCGGCTTTTTTCTCGACCTTACCTCTCGTGACGCCATGGCACACACTGTACAGCAGGTCCTCGATCTTCCCGACGATACCCACGCCATGATCCGCCGTCACGCCTATGAGCGAGTGGTCCGGCAATACGACTTCAGCCAGAACTTTCCCGCCACCTTGCGGTGGTTCTGGAGGCACTAGAACGTCGGTGGCGTCTGCCGCATGCCATGGTAGGGGCGCCTCGCCGCGGCGCCCGCTGGTCGGCTTAGCCGGTGTTCTAGAGGGCTCAATGTAGATCGCTGAGTTTGGGTCGGACCTCCTGTGCCAGCAGGGTCATGGAGCGCTCCCACTTTGCTCTGGGCTGCCACTCGTGGGCCATAGCCAGCAAGACACCAAAGCCGCCGACGTCGTGATACAGTTGCCGTATCTTATGCGCTACCTCGTCGGGACTGCCCACGATCCAGACGTTGTCGAGCAAATACTCCGGGGTCACGTCCGCGTCGGGCATGTTGGGATCGACCTTGAGGAGGCCGAGCATGTTCAATTTGCCGAGCAGGCGGAAGAAGTATTGTTCAAAATCCCTGGCCAGCACGCCTTTGAGCGCTTCCTTCCGGGCTTCGGCGGTGGTCTCGGCCACATACACTTCGCGGGCGATGCGCCAGGTGGAGTGATCCGGCGTCCGCCCTGTCCTGCGAGCGCCTTCTGTCACGGCTTGCCAGTGGGTGATGAGGGTTGACGTCGGCACCAGGTTGATGCTCAGGGGAATCCAGCCACGTTCGCCGGCCAGCACGAGCGTATCCGACCTGGGGGAGACCCCGGCGACACCGATGGGTGGGTGGGGTTGCTGATACGGCTTGAGATGCAACTGCAAACCAATGTCGTCGACCGGTGCGGGCACGGTGAAGCGCCAGTATTTGTGCTCGTACACTCCCGGCTTGGGGTCCTCCCAGAGTTGCAGCACCGTGTCAATGGCATCTCTGGTCATCTGACGGTGTTCCCCACTCGTCGGGTTAAAGCCAAACACTTCAAAATCCCCGGGAAAACCGCCAGAGCCAACACCCCAGTAGAAACGTCCGCGCGCCTGATGGTCGAGTTGTGCGATGCGCTGGGCGACCATGAAGGGGTTGTGGTTCGGCATACAGGTCACGCCAGTGCCGAGCACAATGTTCTTGGTCATGGCCAGCGCCATGGCGATAAAGAGATCCGGCGCCGGGATGTTTTCCCAGGCGGCGGTGAAGTGCTCGCCGATCCAGGCCTCGGCGTAGCCCAGTTTGTCGAGCTTGACGATCTGCGCCAGATCAGCGTGTAAAGTCTGCGTCGGATTCGCACCCGGCGGATGCAGGGGCATAGCAAAGTACCCGACGTCCATGCGGTGTCTCCTCTGCTGGGGTGATGGCTGTGCCGGCAGGCGTTGCTCTCTGTAGCACTCTGATGCAGAGTGCTACAGAGGGGCGCTGCTACTCGTATGTCATGGTCGTACTGCTCGCTTTACAGTTTGGCGACCCCGGCCGCGGCGCAGTCTTCGTCTTGTTGCGCCGTGCCACCCCCAACACCACAGGCACCTTCTACTACCCCCTGGCGGAGAATGGGGACCGCTCCCTGGCCCAATATCATATGACCACCTTCGGCCGCCACGATGCCGCGTGGGGTGGGCTGCTCGGCGCGTTCGGTGAGTTGGCCACTGGGTCTGCCAAAGGCTGCCGAGGCAATGGCCTTGCCTTGACTGCCGTAGGCACTGGCCCAAATCGCCCCGTCCATACGACCGAAGGCGATCAAACGTCCCCCAGAGTCACATACCGCAGCGCTGATTTTGATATTCAAGTCTTTCGCTTTTGCCAGTGCTCCTTGCACAATACGATTGGCTTCGTCAAGTGTGAGTGCCATATGCTACCCTCCTGAGACAGGATTTGTCGTGTGCGGACATGGATGACACACTATCCCGAGATATCGGGTCGTCATCATACACTGTGTCAAGAACTGCGGCAACACCGTCCAGGAGTCAACTCCCTCCCTCATACCGCGGCCAGAGGAGCTTGTTATGCCGAGACAGGTGCGTCCACGCCGGAGTGTGCTGTATATGCCCGGATCCAATGCCCGTGCCCTGGAAAAAGCCCGCACCCTGCCGGCTGATGGGTTGATTTTCGACCTGGAAGATGCCGTTGCTCCAGAAGCAAAAGTTACCGCCCGCCAGCAAGTGGTTGGCACCCTGCTGGCAGGCGGCTACGGCAAACGTGAGTGCATTGTGCGCGTCAATGCCCTGGCCACACCATGGGGCCGGGACGACCTGGTGGCTGTGGCCGCCTGCGGGGCCGATGCGGTGTTGCTGCCGAAGGTAGAAAGCGGCGATATGGTGCGTCAGGCGTGGACCATCCTCACCGCCCATGGGGCGCCGGAGAGGCTCGCCATCTGGTGCATGCTCGAGACCCCACGCGGTTTCCTGCGCCTGGAGGACATTGCCACGGCTCATCCACAGGTGGCGGCCCTGGTGCTGGGCACGTCAGACCTGGCGAAAGAGCTACATGCCACAGTACGACGGGAGCGTCTGGCGCTCTTGCCCAGTTTGGGTCTGGCTCTGCTCGTGGGGCGAGCCTATGATCTCGCCGTGCTCGATGGCGTGCACCTCGACCTCGACGACGCAGAGGGTTTTCTCTATGCCTGTCAGCAGGCGGCGGACATGGGATGCGATGGCAAGACCCTCATCCATCCCAAAACCATCGCCCCTGCCAATGACATTTTTGCGCCATCACCCAGCGACGTGGAGTGGTCACGCCGCATCATCGCGGCGCACGCGGAAGCCACCGCCAGAGGGCAGGGGGTGGTGCTGGTGGAGGGGCGGCTCATCGAGAACCTGCATGTTGAGAACGCCCGGCGCCTCGTGCAGCTGGCCGACACCATTGCCACGTTGGCAGAGGAGTCCTGAGGCCGCTGTACACCACTGCGGAGTGCGGAGTGCGGAGTGCGGAATTGAAAATCAAAAGGTTTAGTCCGCACTCCGCATTAGCTTTTAGTGATGGCACCCCCGCGCCGTCAGTTCCCACACCGCTTCGACGACGCCCTGGCGGACCGCGATGATCTGATCCCAGCGGCTCACCGTGATGTCTTGCTGCCCACTGTGCAGGAGAAACTGCTCTCCCACCTGCAGCGGTGTCGTGCCATCCGTGCGCAGCACGATATGGGCGTCGTGTAAGGCCTCGACAGTGACCCCGGGCATGCCTTCGACTGCCGGTAAGGCGCCATTCGGCGACGACAGGGCCCACATGCCAACGTCACCAATCGCCACCCCGGGCTCGGGGATACTGATCACCGTGCCGAGAAGTTTGGCGGCGATGTGGAACTCGTCCATATAGCTGTAGGCCGAGGACATGAGCATATAGGTGCCGCCTTCTACTTCAGTCACCCCTGGCAGGTCTGCGGCCACATCGTACGTCCAGGTTTCACCGGTGGAGACGATCTCCACGGGTATGCCTGCCGCTTCGATGGCGTCTTTCACCGCGAGGCACATCTGCATGTAGCGTCGCCCTTCAATCTGGCGGGTTTGCTTATCAGGGCGACCAGGCAGGGTCTGGTGGCTCATAACGCCGCGGAAGGCAATGCCTGGCAGGGTCGTGGCGAGTTTGGCCAGCGCCACACCGCTCTCCACTTGCCTGATGCCAGCACGGTGCATCGAGGTATCGACTTCAATGACGACGCCGAGGGTGACGCCATACTGCTGCGCTCCTGCAGACAATTCCCGCAGGTTGTGGGCTGCATCAACCGCCACTTTCATATCCGCCTGCCTGGCCAGCGCACAGAGGCGAGCGATCTTGTCCCGGCCAACGACCTGATTGGCGATGAGAATGTCCGCAATGCCGCCTTCCACCATCACTTCTGCTTCGGAGACTTTGGCGGCACAGACGCCACCAACAGTGCCACCAGCGCGGATTTGCTGGTGTGCCAGCACCGGAGTCTTCAAGTTTTTGACGTGACTGCGCATTTTACACCGGGTGTCACGGTAGGTGTCGGCAATGACCTGGAGGTTGTGCTCGAGGGCATCAAGATCCACCAGGAGGCAGGGCGTGTCGAGCTCTGACATCGGCGTGCCAATTGCTGGTCGGTACAGATCCATGTGCATAGTCCTTATGCGGGATTAGCGATAATATCCCCGTGCTGCCACAGGCCACACCGCGACAAGGGTGTCATGGCGCACGGCATGTATGAAATCGTAAAGGTTGCTGCTGACACCAATGTCTTGCGGGATGAGCTGCAGCTTGTCACCCACCTGGACGGCAGGCGTCGCGTCCGCGGCCAGTCGGAGGCGCCCGTGTTCGGCACTCAGGCTGTGGACTTCGGCTCCTGCCATGCCCTGCACCAGCGGGAAGCCACGATCATTACTCACCGCCTTCTGGCCGGCATCGGTAATGACGCTGTCTGGCTCTGGGCGACTCGTGACCGTGGTAAGAATATGCGCTGCTGGCTGTAACTGTGGCAGCAGCCGCATATGACTGGCATCCATGAGGGCATAGGCGCCAGCACGGATGTCGCTGACCCCGGCCATGCCAGCCAGGATATCGTAGGGCAGGGCATCATTGACGCTGACGGCCGGCACTGGCAGCCCGGCCTGTTCGATCAAGGTGCGGGTCGTGAGCAGTGGGGCGAGCCACTGCTGGGCAGTCGCGGGCATGTCGCTGGCGTTTGCCGCCAGGTCCTGTGCCGCCGTGGTGCTGAGGCCAGCAAAATCAAGGTGGTCTGTCTGGCAGACGAGGCGGGCCAGCTCCAGCGCTGGTTTGCCTGGGGCCACGCCGCGTGTCTGCGTCTGACAGCGCACCTCGACCATAAGGCGCAGGGTGAGGTGCTGGCTCCTGGCGGCGGCGGCGAGGGCCTGCACATTGTCAGCGTGGTCAACGGCGACAATGGGTGTGGTCTGCAGTGCCAGGGCACACAGCCGACGCAGCTTCGCCGTGGTGACCACTGCCGTCTCCACAAAGATCTCCGGAAAACCATGGGTGGCAAACACCTCAGCTTCGCCCAAGGTGGTGACGCTAATGCCGCCTGTGGTCCCACCCGCGGCCAGTTGTTTGTGGGCGATGACCGGGCAGCGATGGGCCGAGACATGCGGGCGCAGCTTCACCTGCTGGGTCTGGAAAAAACCATGCACCGTGGTGATATTGTGTTGCAGCGCAGCGACATCGACAACGAGAGCCGGAGTGTCGAGCTGCAGCACCGGGGTGCTCACGGGTTTGAAGAGGGGACGTTCCATGCCGAATCTCCTGGACGAAGCGTCTTTCGGGGGGCGGTAGTCGAATCAGGGAGGAACATAGCATATTGCCCATACAGCGTCTAGAGTAGTATGCCATTACCTGTATGGCTCCCGCACGCCACAGTCACGCACCGGGCACCCCATTGCAACCCGCTCTAGCAGCTGTTGCGCCCGTCGGGCCTGCTGTCGCCTGGCCGTAGCATGTCGCGTACACTTCGTGCACTTCAGCTGGCGCGTCCTGCGAGGACATCTCTGCACACCGGCGTATAGTGAAAGACTTGACACTTGGTATTAGTCGACCCAACCGCGTTCGAGATATGTCGTGTGTCCGAGCTGCGTGACCGTGAGGTGCTGTCGGTACACTCCATGCGCTGTCTTTGCCTCCGTGGTGTAGGTCCTGGTCTGTACGGCAGGAGCGGGGCTCGACGGCGCGGCAGCCAATATTTCGTTGAGCACTCGACCATCGACAGTGGCCGGAATGGCATAGCCAAGCAGATGCAGGATGGTCGGCATCAGATCAATAGTGCCACTCGGCACATGGCTTTCCACGCCAGATTGGAACGCCGGGCCATAGGCGACACACAGATTGCGCAGTTCATGGGGGCTGAGGCCCCCATGCGTGCCGCCACCTAGCGGCAGGCTGGAGTCATCGTAGCAGCCGCCGACAATCCCATGACTGTCACGTTCTTCATCAGTGCGCATGACATACACAATATCCCCAGTGCGGGGATGTTCGTTACACGCCAGCGACTTGGCAAACGTTCCTGGTACGATGCCTTCCACCTCATTGAGAGCCTGAGTAAACAGGGAACCACACCAGGGCTGTGCTTGTAACCAGGCAACAATTTTTCGTGTCAGCTCGACATCGTGATTGCGTACGTGCAGCGAGCCGGCCGACCAGGGGACTACCGCCACATCTCCAGGGCCAAAACAGCCATGCCCGGTCGGTATGCCGACTGCAGTGAGGGCCTGCTGCAGCGATATCTGCTGACGGATAGTGATGTGCCCATGGTCTGACATGACGATGAGATTGAGCTCGTCCCGTTGCGGGGGGTGGTGCAGCCACTCCATAATACGTCCAAGCTGCGCATCCGCGGCGCGGATAGCCTGACGACTCTCTGCCGAGCCTATGCCACAATAGTGATAGGTCTTATCGGGATCAGAAAACCACAGGACAGCCACACGGGGCTGATGGACGGGGAAGAGATACTGTAGGAAGACGTCCGTAATATAGGCCAGACGGGCCTGATCCGGCGTGCCAGCCGCTGGCGGTGCGCCAAAGCGCGCCACAATGTGTGCCGTTTCACTACTGGGATAAGACGCCGCCGCCCCATGGACGGAAAACCCAATGCCGCCGACAGACTTCACCTTGTGGTGCATAAGGCGATTGGAGCCAGTAGTACCAGCACTTACCGCCACCATCGACTCGCCATGAGTGGCGAGGATTTCACCGAGGCTAGGACTATGCAACAAGGTGCCCTGGTAATAGGCGTCAGCGGCCTCGACCACGTCGTATTTGCCAAGGTCCGCCGGCTCGCGTTGGCGACACGCCAGGTTCAAAGATCGAATTATTCACAATGCCGTGCGTGCCGGAATTCGCCCCGGTCACCAGACTGGCGATATTCACCCGCGTCGCCGTGGGAAACACCGCATGATGTTGCCGACAGACGACCCCTTGTGCCTGCAAACGCAGGAGATTTGGGGTGAGATCTGGTGTGATCATGTCAAGGCGTAATCCATCAAACCCGACGATAAGAAACCGCTCGTCCATGTCGCATCCCTTTCCCAAGGCAGGTCTTGCTGTAATCGTCTCCACCATGGCACACTTTTATTGTGCTTGCAATGCCCGCCAAAAGGCGGCATGCTGCATCAGCAGATGCGCTGCGCTTCCCTTCCCGTCATCACGAGAGGATGTCGTATGTCGACAGTTACCGTCAATGGTCGGCGTTATCAGTTCCCGCAACGACCGACAGTGGTCGTATGTATTGATGGGTGTGACCCGGAGTATTTTCGGCACGGTCTTGCCAGGGGCATACTCCCGGCCGTAGAGAAATTTCGCACCAATGGCTGCTTCTACACGTCCAGAGCCGTGGTGCCGACGTTTACGAATCCGAACAATCTCTCCATTGTCACTGGCGTGTCACCGGCGGTGCATGGCATCAGTGGCAATTTCTTTCTTGACCCGGAGACAGGTCAGGAAGTGATGATGAATGATCCTCGTTTCCTGCGCGCCGAGACCCTGCTCGCCGCCCTGTCTCAGGCCGGCCTACGGGTGGTGGTGATTACGGCCAAGGATAAGCTGCGGCGGCTGTTAGGGCATGAGCTGCGTGACGGCATCTGTTTCTCGGCAGAAAACGCCCATGTAGCGACCCTGGCCGCCAACGGCATTGACGACGTCAATAGCCTGGTTGGCTGGCAAACTCCCGAGGTGTATTCCAGCCAGCTGAGCGAATTTGTCATGGAAGCCGGCCTGCGTATTTTTCAACAGCAGACGCCAGATGTGATGTATCTCTCGCTGACCGATTACATTCAGCACAAGCATGCTCCTGAGGCTCCGGAAGCCGAGGCGTTTTATCGCTGTCTCGACGGCTATTTCGCCGCCTTTGATGCCCTCGGGGCTGTCGTGGCGCTCACTGCCGATCATGGCATGAATGCGAAGAATGACGCCGCTGGCCAGCCGCAGGTGTTGTATCTGCGCCCGTTGCTGGATAGCTGGCTCGGCACGGGACAGGCGCGGGTCATTCTCCCCATCACTGATCCTTATGTCGTGCATCACGGCGCCCTGGGCTCCTTTGCCACGGTGTATCTGGAGCGCGGTGCCGACATCGCCACACTCATGCCCAAACTGACCGCCTTAGAGGGCATTGCCTACGCCGCCCCACGCGCCCAGGCGTGTCGTGACTTTGAGTTGCCTGCCGATCGTATCGGCGACGTGGTCGTGGTCAGCGACCGTCACACCGTGCTGGGCAAAGCGCCCGAAGATCACGACCTGAGTCTGCTCGAGGGAGGGTTGCGGTCTCACGGCGGCCTGGCTGAACAGGACGTGCCGTTTGTGCTCAATACCCCATTGACACCGTCCTATCGTCAACGGGCCTCAGACAATCTGCGCAATTTTGATGTCTTTGACTTTGCTCTGAATGGTATTCGCCCAGAGGGTCAGTAGGGAGTGGCGCGGCTCCTGTGCAGTGCTGCGAGGCTAGCAGCCACCTCGCGGGCCCGCTGTGCTCCTTGTTCCGCCAAGGGCCGACACAAGCCTGTATAGTGCGCGGGATCGAGCAAGTCGGTGATTTGCTGGGGCGTGAGATGCGCCATGATGTGACGGTCCTCAGCCAGGAGGGCGTGAAATGGCCGCCCTTGCGTCACCGCCCCCTGAGCCGCCTCGTAGATGATGTCATGGGCACGTTGCCGCCCGAGTCGCTTGCCGAGTTCCAGCATCAGGGCTTCGGCCATGATGAGTCCGCCGCTGAGGGAGACATTATGCAACATGCGCTCAGGGAAGACCTGTAGACCCTGGAAAAGGGTGATAAAGCGTTGCAGGATGTCGCCCATCAAACCGCAGGCTTCGATGAGTGCCCGGTCCATCATCATACTCGTGGTGCGGTCCGCCTCGTGCTCTGTTTGCATGGCTTCGAGGGCGAGGGGGACAAGGGCACGGATCTGCGCCGCCGCCGCGACAATGTCCTGGGCCAGTTTCGGGTTGCGTTTCTGGGGCATGGTACTGCTGCCCACGGTGCCAGGCGGCACGGGCTCTTCGACCTCGCCAAACTCTTGTTTCATGAGGGTGTACGATCTCCCGCCCGACTTTGCTGCTGGTGGCAGCGAGCAACCCCAGGAGACAGACGTATTCTGCCTCATGATCGCCCAGCGTGCGCGCTGGCACCCGCATCGTGCCCAGGCCGAGACGTTGCGCCATCTTGGCTTGCGTCGGCGGACCCTGCTCACCCAGCGATGCTACGGTACCCGCCCCGCCCCCCAGCATGGCTACAAAGACGCGCCCCTCACAGGCTTGCAGCCGCTCCACGTGCCGACAGAATTCGTCGATCCAGACAGCCACCTTAAAGCCAAACGTGGCCGGGACGGCATGCTGGCCATGCGTGCGCCCAGGAATGAGCATCGACTTTGTGCGCTCGGCCAGATCGGCCAGCATGTCCAGCAGGGACGCCAGTTGCTGCAAAAAAATGTCATGCGCTTGCCGTAGCAGCAACAACAGGCCTGTCTGGGTGATGTTCTGCGTCGTCGCCCCCCAGTGCACATAGCCACCAGCATCGCCGTCACACACCCGATCCAGTTCCCAGATAAGCGGCACGAGCGGATGTCCGGTCCGCGCCAGGCCACTCCGGATGGCGTCCATGTCCAGGAAGGCGAGTTGCGCTTTGCGCGTAATTTCCTCCGCAGCCGGTTGGGGAATAATACCGAGTTCGGCCTGCGCCTGGGCCAGGGCGGCTTCGACGTCTAACCAGGCCTGGAAGCGTGAGGCTTCGGTAAAGAGAGCTCGTATACCAGGATCAACAATACGATACGCGGTTGGTTCCCCCTGCATGGTCTTCCCTTCACGCTGGTGTGCATCGCCTCAATAGCGCTACTGCGCGGTTTGCCCGCCATCAACAAAGAGACATGTGCCGGTCACAAACGAGGCCTCATCAGAGGCGAGAAACAGCACACAGGCGGCGACCTCACGCGGTGTACCGGGGCGTTTGAGCATGGTGTCCTGGCCGAACTCGGTAGTAAACGCTTCGTGGGATTTCCCTGCCGCGGCAGCTCGTAACTCATGAAAGCGGGTAAAGATTGGCCCTGGGCACACCGCATTGACGCGTATGCCCTGCAGCGCATGGTCGCGGGCCATGCTGCGTGTCAGGCCAGCGACAGCAGCCTTGGTGGTATCGTACTGCACCGTATTGGCGCCCGCCACCACGGCGCGGATCGAGGCAATGTTGACGATACTGCCCCCCCCGGTACGCTGCATGAGTGGAATGGCAGCCTTGGCACAGAAAGCATAGCCTTTCAGGTTCACGCCCAAAATAGTGTCCCAACTCTCTTCGCTCGCTTCGGTCACCGTTTGATACAGCCGAATGCCGGCATTATTGACGAGAATGTCCAACCGTCCAAAATGCTCCACGGCGTGTTGGATAAAGCCTGTGGCCTCTGCTTCGCGTTCCATGCGGGCTTCCACGAAGAGCACCTCGCCGCCTTGCTGACTGAGCTCGGCTGCCAGACTATTGCCGCGTTCACTATCGCGATCAGCAAACGCCAGGTGCGC
The DNA here is from genome assembly GCA_963773125.1 of uncultured Gammaproteobacteria bacterium. Lineage (GTDB taxonomy): Bacteria > Tectomicrobia > Entotheonellia > Entotheonellales > Entotheonellaceae > CAVZBC01. The sequence continues at coordinate 21,689 of CAVZBC010000040.1, forward strand.
GCCTTCTTCGACAAACAGACGTACGGTTGCCTCACCGATGCCAGATGCCCCGCCTGTCACTGCTGCGACTTTCCCGCTCAGTCGACCCATATGTCTCCTCCTGCATTGGGGTCACGTCTCTTTGTCATCTCTCCCTGTAGTGTGTGCAATGTACCATGGTATGAGAGTGTGAACAACCACGCACTGTGTGATTGCGAAAACCATCGAAAGATGCTAGGGTGTGCCGTCTGGCGCAACGTGCCGCTCCCCCGGCCGGGGGAGCGTGTGGTCATAGGGAGGAGAGTGCACGCATGGACCTGAGATTTTCCCCGGAAGACGAGCAGTACCGTGTAAAACTGCGCACCTGGCTTGAGGAGAACTTACCACAGGAAGCACGGCCCACAGAACAGGATGCCGAGTTTGCCTACCGCCGTGCCTGGCAACGCCAACTCTATGCTGGCGGGTGGGTCGGGATCAATTGGCCAAAGGCATACGGCGGTCAGGGGGCGACGCTGATCCAACAGGCTATTTATGCCCAGGAGATGACACGCGCCAAAGCTCCGCAACCGGCGAATGGCTTAGGCATTGGCATTGTGGGCCCCACCCTGATGCATCACGGCACCGAAGAGCAGAAGAAACGCTTCATCCCCAAGATCCTGAGTGGTGAGGAAATCTGGTGTCAGGGGTTTTCGGAACCAAACTCGGGGTCGGACCTCGCGTCTTTGCAGACCAAGGCGGTGCTGGATGGCGACGATTTCGTCGTCAATGGGCAGAAAATCTGGACCAGCCTGGGCCAGTATGCCGACTGGTGTATCCTGCTGGTGCGTACCGACACCAATGCGCCGAAGCATCGGGGCATCAGCTATCTCCTGGTGGACATGCACAGCCCTGGCATCACGGTGCGGCCACTCAAACAGATCACCGGCAACGCGGAATTCAATGAAACATTTTTCGATAATGTCCGCGTCCCGAAACACAATCTCGTGGGCGAGCTCAACGAGGGCTGGCGCATTGCCATGACGACCTTGACGTACGAGCGCGGCATTTCTTCCCTGGCCACGCAGGTGCGCATTAAACAACAACTGGACGCCATGATCGACTATGCCCGCACCACCCGCAAAAACGGCACCATGCTGGCGCAGGACCCCGTGCTGCGCCAGCAATTGGCGCGGGCATACATTGGCGTTGAGATCATGCTGCTGAACCTTTACCGCGGCATTACCACCCGCTTGCGTGGCAAACCGGCTGGTCCAGAAGCGTCCCTGGATAAGCTGTATTGGAGTGAGCTGGACAAGTGGATGCAAGAGCTTGGCATGGAGCTGCAAGGGCCATATTCCCAGCTCATGGAAGAGTCCAAGTACGCCGTCTCGGGCAATTGGCAGTACAACTTCTTGCGCAGCCGGGCTGGTACTATCTATTCTGGCACGTCGGAAATTCAGAAAAATATCATCGGTGAACGCGTCCTCGGGTTGCCTAAAGGGTAAGGATTGGCCCACCGACTGCGTACGCCCATTGCCGTGTGCAGTCGGTCAGCGCCAGCGAGAACAGCCCTGTACAGCCGAGGACGAAGAGGAACTACGGCGTGGAATCCCCCTTTCGCACCGAACATTTTGCCCGGCTGGACGAAAGTCCAGATACGGAGTTCTATAGTTTTCCCCGTAAGGTAGTGCACATTGACGATGCGGCCATTGCCACTGTCAAGCAGGTGTTTCGTGAGGTGTTGCCGGCGCATGGCGTGGTGCTCGACCTCCTCAGTAGTTGGCGTTCCCACTGGCCCGAGGGCTTCCCCAAGCAACGCCTTATCGGCCTGGGGCTCAATGCCGAAGAGATGGCGGACAATCCTGATCTGGATGCCTACGTCGTGCACGACGCCAATGCTGACCCCAACCTGCCGTTCGAGTCGGGGGTGTTCGATGCGGTGCTCCTGACGGTGTCGATTCAATACCTCACCCAACCTCTGGTCGTGTTCCGTGAGGTAAACCGCCTCCTGAAACCCGGCGCCCCTTTTGTGGTGGTCTTTTCCAATCGCATGTTTCCCACCAAAGCCGTGGCCATCTGGCGGACGCTCAACGATCAGCAGCATTTTGATCTCATCGCCACCTATTTTCAGGAGGCGGGAAATTATGTCGATGTGGAAGCCCAGGACCATACCCCCCCAGCTCTCGCCTACACCGATCCAGTCTATGTGGTCATAGCCCGCAAGGGAGCGGCCGATGCCTCCTGAGCGCCGAGCGTTTCGTCCGACTGTGCTCGGTCCGCGCGCCATGGTTGCCACGCCGCACTACCTGGCTTCCGCCGCCGGGTTACGGGTGCGCACGCTGGCGGTAATGCCGTCGATGCAGCTATTGCCGCAGCAGCGGTATGCTCGGTCGTGTACCCCCACATGTGCAGCCTTGGTGGGGATGCTTTCTGGCTCATTTACAATGCCCGGACGGCTACGGTGCGAGGCATGAATGGTGCTGGCCGTTCTGGGGTCCGGTGCAGTATCGACCTGTACCGGAAATCGGGCTATACCACCATTCCCAGTCGGGGCTTCTACGCTGCCAATACCGTACCAGGTGCTGTCGATAGCTGGGGACGTGGCATACGCCTATGGGCAGGAACATTTTGGCTCGCGCGTCAGCTGGGCCTCCCTGCTCGAGCAGAAGTTACGCAGCCTTTCTTACCCGCTCCAGGGCTGGCAATGGGACCTGTCGGCCTGTGAGGATGAGACGCTGCTTGCATTTCCGCCAGGGGACCCCGTGGTCAAGGCGCTCGCGCTCCACAATGAGATAGGCCACCAAACACAGGGCAATGTGATGCTCTTGAGCACGAGGCTGCGGACGGGCGGTGTCCGCTCCGCGCCGCCTGTAGCCCACTTGACAGGCCTCTAGGCTCAGTTGGCTCTTGAGCACCCGGATCACTTCCTCCACCTCCTGCCGTTGGCGGTAATGGGCTCGCACCTCTGGGGCCGTCAGCGTCAGCCGGTTGGTCACGTAATACTTGCGGCGGTGTCTCACCACCAGTACCTTGAGTCCTCCAGACAGAGCGCCGATTGCATGCCAATACGGGTGCGGGCGGTAGGCGCGCAACGCCACGCCGTCAAAGACGCGGTTTTTCTTCAGCTGGCACACAAAGTACCAGCCGTAATCCTTGAGGCGTTTCAGGAGGCGCTTGGCTGGATACCACGAATCAAACAGCACGAACTGGGGTTTACACCGGAGCCGGTTGCGGGCGTAGCTCAGCAGCTCCAAAGCGAGGTCGACTTTGGATGGGCCACCCTTCTGCCACACGCGGTAGCCCACCGGGATGCGGCACTGCCCATCCGTCCACACCAACAACACCAGAGACACCCCGAAGACCACCTTGTGCTGTTTGTTCGACCACAGCCAGGCAGCCTCGCCCAACAGGCGGGCATAGGGTTTTTCGACCACCGTGTCGTCGAGGATCAGATAGCCGCCCGCGACTGCAAACAGAGCCCGCAGGGCCAAGTCGAGGAGTGTCTGCCCCGACCAGGAGCCTTGGAGCATACGGGTCAACTGATCGTGAGACGCGCTGTCAAACGCGTCAGCCATGGCCGAACAGGTCGTGATGTTGGTAAAATACAGCAAAGCCATAAGGTATATCCACAATGGCTCAGGCATAGACTTTCACCTCCCAAGGGAGAGTCTATGCCTTTTTTTATGCGGGTTTCCACTCCTGCGTAACTTCTGCTTGAGGATGCCATGGCCTATGCTGAGGCGGGCTTTGCCGTGACGCAGAGCCAGGAGCAATGGACCATACGTGACACCATGGATGCTGCGAATACCCTCGGTACGCTGCAACAGTTTGAGGGATTCCGTCGCACCTATCTCACGACTAGCGGAGCGCCCTATCAGGCCGGCGAGCGCATGCGACAACCTGCACTGGCGCAGACGTTCAAAGCGATTGCCAGCCAGGGGAGCCGCCGAGTTGTATGAGGGGGCAGTCGCCCGCGCCATAGTGCAGTATCTGGGGTTTATACAGAATACGTGTAAAAACCGGTCACAGCGTTTTTATGGGGTCGTCACAAAGAGCGGCTTCGGTTGCCGCGGCTCCCCGGAGGGGCCTCCATATCCAGCCTGTAGTGCCAAACCGCTTGAGAGGGACCTGCGTGCGCAGTCAAACAGCAACCGACGGTCTCGCCCGCCAGAAAACTTACGGCTGGTCCATGAATCTGCGGTGGATTTCTTGTAGGAGTTTTCTGATCGATTTTCGACCCAAAAGGGGCCTCTGAACGCGCCACAAGAATAACGAGCGTTTTTCTGGTAGAGGGCCCAAGTGGGGCCCTCATCCATAAGGAGCAACACGCTCATGCCACCCATGTATACCTTCCATCATATGCATCTTCGCACTTGTTATCCCAGACCACGGCACAGTATTATCAGGAGATGTTCGACGCCGAACGTCTCGAATACCTCCAAGTGAGTGGCAGAATACGAGTGCATCTCAATCTGCATGGAATGACGCTCTTCATCGGTGATCTTCCAGCCGGCGCCGCGGCTCCCAAGGCCCCCTCGGTGCCTTACATCGGGCTGGATCACTTTGGTCTGCGGGTCGATGACCTCGACGCGCCGGACAGGCAGAGCTCGGGCACCGCGGGGCCACTTTCACTCGAGAACCTACTACTGTCCAGCCCGGTATCCTGTCGCCTTTATTCAAGGGCCTGATGACGTACGAATTGGCTCTCCAGCCGCAAACGCCGGGAAATTTGCGGTAAGCGCATTGGCACGGAGCCCATTGATTGCACTTTACCCAGAATAGGACGACGGTACATACTCACTGCCAGCCACGCAACACGCGGGAACGGGCATATGGCACGCCTGCCGGTGCTGTCGGGAGGTGCAGGAGCGTCCGTCAGATATATCTGACGATCAACAGTATGATATGATAGGGATATCTATGCCTTTCGCCCGCCTGTCCTCGCACGCGGGATGACCGACGCCTCTGCTGCTGATCCCACACGTGCCGTCGCGTGGTGGCCGCGCCACTGCGGGGCAGCACCGCTTGTCCCAGGCAGGAGCACCAGCCGATGGAAGACGGTACACCCCCGTCCCTGCCGTTCCACCAGGAAGTGGCCGCCTTGCGGCAGCGGGTCGCCGACTGGAAGCGGCGCTTACCGCGCAGCAGCACGGCGAGCAGGCCCTCCGCGCGGCCAAGGATGCGGCGGAACACATTGTCGAGACAGTTCGGGATCCGCTCCTCGTGCTCACGCACGATTTCCGTGTGCAGTCGGCCAATCCCGCCTTCTACGGCCTGTTTCACGTGCGCCTGAGGAGACCGAAGGGCAGCTCATCTATCAGCTCGGCGATGGGCAATGGGATATTCCGGCGTTGCGGACCTTGCTGGAAGAGATTTTGCCGCAGAATACGGTCTTCAACGACTATGAGGTGACGCCATGACTTTGAGCGGATTGGTCCGCGCACGATACTGCTGAACGCCCGCCGTCTCGATCATGTGCGAGTTGATCCTGCTCGCCATGGAGGACATCACGGCCCGCAAGCATGCCGGCGCTGCTCCAGGAGCAGCAGGCCAGCTCGAACAGCCAGGTGCAGGAGCGGACGGCCGCCCTCCAACGCGAAATGGCCGAGCGCCAGCGGCTGGAACGCGAGGCCCAGCGGGCGCAGCATTTTGCCCTCCTGGGCCGTCTCGCCGCCGGGATGTCGCATGAAATCCGCAATCCGCTCGGGGCCATCTTTTTGCATGTCGATCTGTTGGAGGAGGAGCTGCGCCAGCCCTCCCCGACAGCGCCACCGAGGTCGCCCAGACGCTCGCGGAGATCAAGACCCACCTCGCGCGCATGGACGATCTCGTCCAGGATTACCTCTCCCTGGTGCGCGTGGGCGGACGGCAGGTCCCGGTGGACTTGGGCCTCCTCGTGACGCAGTCTGCGCAGGAGCTGACCCCGGCCCTCACCGCACGGCCGCCATCACGCTGCAGCTGGACACCCTGGACCACCTCGGCACGGTGTGGCTCCATGCCAATACCTTTCGCCGGGTGCTGGTCAATCTGCGTGCACAACGCGATGGACGCCATGCCCCAGGGCGGGACGCTCACGCTCCGGGGACGCCGGCAGGGCACGACGGTGCCGCTCGACGTCTGTGATACCGGCATCGGGATTGCCCCGGAGCACTCACGCAGATTTTTGAGCCCCTGTATACCACGAAACCGGGGGGAACAGGGCTGGGGCTATATATCGTGCAGGAGGTGGTGGCCGCGCATGGCGGCCAGGTGACCGTGCAGAGTACGGTGGGCTCCGGGACCACCTTTACGATCACGCTGCCCCTGGCGGAGGCTGGAGAGGCAACGTAGCGCAGGGCGACTGTCCTGCGCTTTTCGTTTTGTTCGTTTCTCCTCACCGACTTTGGTAGTTATGTAGACAATCTCCCTCAACTCCGTATCGTCCACGGCATACTGTGGTTTTTGGAGAAGGAGAGAGGTGTGCAACGTCTACAGTCCACCCACGCCGAACTCCCCACACGCCCGCAGCTTCGTCGGTTGCCCCATTTTTTGAGTCCCCAGAACCACGCCTGGGTCGCGGACTCTCTCGCGCATCTGCGCGCCCGTCCCTATGCCGTCGCGACACAGGACAATGGCGCTCCGCGCTCTCAAATGTTTCGCGGTGTTGCATGCCTGAGGCCCGTCAGGCCACCCTCTATCAGGATCTGACCCAGACCACGCCGACCGATTCGACACCTGGATCGCCGCCGCCTGCCAGCAGGGGTTAGCACCAGGGACGATCGTGACCTGCCGGCGCGGCATGCAAGGTTCTTCATCTTCCTGTGCGCTCAGGGGTCCTGGCGCAGTCACCTATTCAACTCCCACGCCATCAGATTCTCGTGCCCACGCGGCTCCCCCGTCCGATGACGGAAGCCGAGGGAGTCGCCTTCTTCCGCGTGATCGATGCGCTAGAAGACCGCACGATATTTTTGCTCATGCTGCGGTGCGGGCTCCGGGGCAGCGAAGTGAGTCGCCTACGCTGGGCGGCGATCGATATGGCCCACGGTACCCTGCGCGTGAACAACGGGAAAGGGCAAGTGGATCGTGTGGTCTCTCTGTCCCCCGATGTCGCCACCGCCCTGCGGCAGTGGTCTGGGCTCCGGGCAGCGACAGCCGGCTATGTTTTCCATCCTGCTGGCAAGTGCCCGCGGCGCCCACGCGACACAGATCGCTGCGTATCTTGGATGCGACGACCAGACTGTCCGTAACGCACTGCGGGCTTTCGAGCGTGAGGCTCTGGGGTGCCTGACGGCAAAGTCGTCAGCCCCGAAACGGGTCCAGGCCATCTGGTCCAAGGAGCGCGACGATGAGTTGCGCGAGAGCTTGCACCAGAGTCCACGCGTCTTTGGCAAGCCCCGGAGTACCTGGACGCTGTAGCTGATCGCGGAAGTCTGCTTTGCGCGACACATGACCTCCCGCGAGTTGAGCGCCGAAGCGATCCGCTGGACGCTGAAACGACTGGACATCCACTGGAAGCGCGCTAAGCACTGGATGACGAGCCCCGACCCGCACTACGCACGGAAGAAGGCCCACCGGGACCAGCTGATTCGTCTAGCGGCCCACCACCCAGAGTGGGTGCTGGGCTTTGAGGATGAGGTGTGGTGGAGCCGGGTGCCCCAGCCCTCGCTACACGCCTGGACGGCCGACACCCCCCATGCGGGTGCAGCTGCTGCAGTCAGAGGCCGGTGACCGGACCCGGATGCCATCGCGTGTTACGGGTTCTTACGGCACGATACCCACAAGGTCCTGCTGCGCTTCGTGGAAGGTCGGCCGCTCGGCGAGCTGACGGTGCAGTTCCTTGAATGGCTGTGCGGGTGCGTCGCCCAAGAGCGGAAGCATGTGCTCGTCGTCATCTGGGACAACGCCTCATGGCACACCTCCGAAGAGGTCGCCGGGTGGGTGAAGGCGCAGAATCAGCAGGCCAAGCGCGGGAAAGGGGGGTGCGTCGTGATCTGCGAACTCCCCGCGGCGAAGCCCCTGGCTGAACAACATTGAACCCTGTTGGCCGCATGCCAAGCGGGCTATCATGGAAGTCGACCGAAAGTTGACCGC
>CAVZBC010000041.1:0-99352 GCA_963773125.1 uncultured Gammaproteobacteria bacterium
GCAGCCAGGGCAACAATGTCAAAGGCGGCGTTAGGAAAGTAAGCCGGACTCTGTTTGGTTTTCAGCTCCACGACACCTCCCCCAAAAATCCTTCTATACCGCTCTTGCAGCCATAGACACAGGTGAAGGATGGGACAATGCATCCAGTAGAGGTGACGGCTGGAAGAAGATAGAACATACGCATATCATGGCATAGTCTTGCAGGTGAAACAAGTAGCAGGTTATTTTGTCGCTACACCTGGCGCCAGACTTGCTCCACTATGCCAGCTCAGGGTCTGCATCAGGTCGGCGAGGCAGTGAGTATTGCCGCTGTCCACCCGGGGTACATCGTAAAGAATTTTGCCCGGGGTGTTTTTGCTTGCGCTTCTTTTGTGCTATGATGCCAGACCATCCTGTCGTTGTGACGCACCTCATGTATGTAAGTTGCCTACCATACCAGGGAGGATAGACTATGTCACACCATCCCGCGTTGCCCTTACCGCTTGCCTCCATGTCCCGGCGCCGTTTCCTGCATACCGTGGGCCTGGCCGGAGGGACTGCGCTGCTCAGTGCTGCTGGCTTGCCATCACGGGCGCGGGCGGCTAAAAAAGAAATTCGTTTCCTGAACAATGAGCCAGATCCCAACACCATTGCCTTCCTGAAAAAGATGGTGGCAGAATACGAAGCCGCCTCAGGCGTCGCCATTCAGCTTGAGACGATTCCGGTGCTGGAGACGATGACCAAGGTGACGACCGCCATCAAAGCTGGCAAGCCATATGACTTTATTACCTTTGGGCAGATCACTGACCCTCTCTTGCTGGCCAAAGACGACCTGCTGGTGCCCTTAACGGATATCATCAAAGAGGTCGGATTGGACGATTTTGGCCCACGGGCGCTCGATTGGTACCGCAACGAACTCTGGATGTATCCCTACGATTATAACTTCAACTACCTCATCTATCGCACAGACTGGTTTGCGGCGAAAAACCTGCAAGTCCCATCCGATTGGAAAGGCTTTTTACGCATGCTGGAAGTCCTCAATGAGCCCTCACATAAACGCTATGCCTATACCATGCCGGTGTCGTCCGGCGGGCATACCAACTGGGGCAACACCGCGTGGTTGTGGGCCGCCGGGGTGCAGATCTATGATGACAAATGGAACGTCATCCTCGACTCGCGCCGAGATCAAACCCAAAGCCGTCAGGACGCTGGAATTTTTGACGCAGGTGGCCCAATATACGCCGCCCGGCTTACTCGAGGTGAGCCTGAAGGACATGCTCACCAACTTCACTGCCAGTATCTCGGCCATTACGTAGTTACACCGGACGCCTTATCCACCACATTGAAGACCGCGCACCAGAGCTGGCGGACAAGTATGGCATTATGGCCTATCCAGGGCCTGACGGCGGCAAATCGATGGTGACGTTTGCCAACGACGGGTTCTCCATTGGCAAAACCGCCAACACCGAGGAAGCGCTCAAATTCTTCCGCTGGTTCGTGAAGAACGACAAGCTCACCGACTATCAACTCACCGTGCCGCTGCACTACCAGCCACCGCAGTTCTCGACCTACAAAAACAAGCGCTGGCGTGCGCACCCGCTGGTGGAAAAACACTGGGCAGCCATGGAAGTGATGCTCAGCTTCATGAACACCGACAAGACACTCTCCGGCTCGATCCAGTTCCAGGGGCCAGGACCATCGCCAAATCAGGGACGGATCTGGAATTCAGACGTCCTGCCGCAGGATGTACCAGAGCGTCCTGACGCAGAAGATGTCTCCTGGCGAGGCAGTGGATGCCTGCGCCAAGGAAATCCGGGAGTTCACGGAGAAAGGCTAGCCATCATGGTCACGCTGCGCCGCTCTGCTTCCGTGGCGCTCCCTGCCTCGGCCCGCCTGGCGCGGGCCGGGCCACTGGAACGACGCGAGCGGAAGCTGTTCCTCATGTTTCTGGCACCGGGTCTGCTGCTGGGCATTGGCGCCATCTTTCTGCCGGTGCTCTACGCCATCCAGCTGAGTTTCTACTATGCCGAAAGCTTTATCGACACGCCCAAGTTCGTCGGCTTCGCGAACTATGCCCGTATGTTTGCTGATCAACGCTACTGGCAGGCTTTTGTCAACGGCCTGCTGTACGCCGTCAGCACGGTGTGTTTGCAAGTGCTCATTGGCATTGCCATTGCCCTGCTTCTACACCTGGAGTTTCGGGGGCGCAACTGGCTGCGCAGCGCTGCCATGGCCCCCTATATCCTGCCCACGGTGGTGGTGGTGTACATCTGGAAATGGGTCTTGGACGTCAATCATGGCCTCATCAATGCCGCCCTGGACGGCCTGGGTCTGGGCATTATCCAGTGGTTCGGCACACCGCTGACGGCCTGGATATCGACTATTTTTGTCAGCGTCTGGCACTGGACGCCGTTTGTCACTATCACCTTCCTGGCAGCCCTGCAAACAATGTCCGACGATCTCTACGATGCCGCCGCAGTCGATGGCGCCAATGCCTGGCAGCGCCTGATCTATGTCACCTTACCAGTGCTCAAGCCCGTCCTGGTGGTCATTATCATGCTGCGCAGCATCTTTATGTTCAACAAGTTCGATATTGTCTGGCTGCTCACCGCCGGTGGACCGTTAACGGCCACCGAACACTTGCCCATTCTCGCCTATCAGCGGACATTTCGTCTGTTTGACATTGGTGGCGGGGCAGCGGTGGCCACGTCTATCTTCATTTTTTTGACCCTGCTGATCTGGCTCTACTTCAAACTGTTTCCCATAGAGGAGCATGGTTAGATGCGACGCTCACCATGGACGATTGTACGCCGTGTGCTGCTGCTTCTCCTCTTTGGCGGTGTGACCATCTATTCGCTGTTTCCCATGTACTGGATGGTCATTTCCGGGCTGCGGGCCCGACAGGCGCTGTTTCAACCGCTGCTCCTGCCAGGGCCCTCGGCGTGGAAAAGCTACGACACGATTCTGCGCCTGACCGACTTTCCGACCTATTACGTCAACAGCATTGTGGTGGCATGCAGCACCACGCTCCTGACCATTCTCGTGGCCACGCCGATGGCCTATGCGCTGGTGCGCAGCCGCTTGCCCGGCATGATGGTCATTGTCCGCGCCATGCTGTTTGCCTATATGTTCCCGGCCCTGCTGCTGGCGATTCCCATTTATATGTTCCTGGTGAAGATCGGTTTTGACGATTCTCTGTTCAGCCTGGTGCTGACCTACTGTTCCTTCACGCTGCCGCTGGGGGTCTGGCTCATGTGGGGGTTCTTCAAGAGTTTTCCCTTTGAAGTCGAAGAGGCCGCGCTCGTGGATGGCTGCTCGCGCTGGCAAGCCATCTATCGGGTGATCTTGCCCATCACCCTCCCCGGCGTGCTGACCGTGGCCATCTTTGGCTTTCTGCTGGCGTGGTCCGACTTTGTCTTCTGCCTCATTCTCATTAGCCGGGATGCCCTGAAAACGCTCCCCTATGGCCTGGCATCGATGACCGATGCCTACGATGCCAACTGGGGTGAACTCATGGCCGGCTCCACCATGATCTCACTGCCGCTGCTCATCCTCTTCGCCTTTTTAGGGAGATACTTTATCCGTGGCTTGAGCATGGGCGCAGTCAAAAGCTAAGTGCTGCGTACGGCTCATGGGTGTCCATGGTCCCACGCGACTCGCACCCCTGAGAAAATCCTGTTATGCTGTAGCAGCGCGCATACTCCAGTTTGCCATAGCCATACGCAGTTCGAGAGCGCTATGTGAGCACTGGCTGGTTGGTGTCCTCACGGGGGAGAGTCCGAGGACAAACAAGGCCGTGCTCCTCATAAGGGAGTTGCAATGGAGAAAAAAGCCCGGGAGCGCAGACAGCATAAACGGGTTCCAGCTCGAATTCTCATTAAATATGGCAATGCTGAACAATTTTTTACGGACTACATCCAAAACATTTCCCGTGGTGGTATCTTTGTACCAACCTACAATCCTCTGCCCAAAGGCACGCGTCTGCACATCAGTTTTTCGTTGCCGTACTGGGATGGGTTCATCGAGACGGAGGGAGTCGTAGTCCATTGCGTCCGGGGCAATCCTGCCAAGGGGGGGGCGCCCGCTGGCATGGGCATTCAATTCCACACCCTGCGGGAGGAATTTCTGGAACTGATCGACAAATATGTCGATTCGCTGATGCTGTGATGTCGGCCAGCACCCAGAAGCACGTCAAATGCGTGCCAGGGCGCGCGGACCATCACCTTGCTCCTGACCCTGCCGCTGCTGGCCGCTGCAGGCCCTGGCGATGCGGGTCGCTCAACGTAAAGACGCTTTCACTCGTTCGAGCGCCGGTTTGGCAAACTGCTCATAGCATTCTGGGCAGATGCTGTGACTGAACTGTGCCTCGGAATGCTCGGCAACGTAGCACTCGACCTGCTGCCAGTAATTATGGTCATTGCGGATCTTCTTGCAGTAGGCGCAGATCGGCAGAAGGCCACGGAGATATTTGACCCGCGCCAGGGCGTCTTCCAGTTCTGTGACGCGCTCGGTCAGGCTGCGCTGTAATTCCACCACCCGCGCTCCAACCTTCACCCGCGCCCGCAGTTCCTCTGTATGAAAGGGCTTAGTAACGTAATCGTCGGCGCCGGCTTCGAGACCAGCCACAATGTCTTCCTCGCGCTCCCGGGCGGTGAGCAGAATCACGTACGTCAACCGCCCGTCCGGCAGCGCCCGCAACTTCTGGCATACCTCCAGGCCATCCATCTGTGGCATGGTCCAATCAAGCACCACCAGGGACGGTGCATCGGCGGCTTGTAATGTCTCCCAGGCCGCAGCCCCATCGGTACAGGCACTCACCTGGTATCCCCACTTACTGAGGAGGGCATGGAGCACACGCCGCGCCACAGCATCGTCTTCGGCGACCAAAATCTTCACAGCCCTGCTCCCCAATAACGGCGCAACCGATAGCGTTCAAGACGAAAAAATCCGTGGTAGCCTACTGTTTTCTCAAAAATTTCGACGCGTGGATCTGTCATGCCTGTCTCGTATGCCGTGTCAAGAAAGCTGCAAGATGAACTGCTGCCAGGCCGCCTCAAAATCTGCTAGAGACCGCACACTGCCAGAGGTCGCAAAGCTCAGGGCCCGGTCAATGGGCTGGCCGTCGCGCAGATTCCGGCAGAAGTCGATGAAACGCCGACTGCCGTACTGTTCCAGGAAAAAATGCACCAGCGTCACCGCCTGGGCATAAAACAGCTGTGCCACCCCACCAGAGGCATGGCTCAAAGGCACCTGCTGCAATTGTGGCAGCGACAGAGAGATTCCCTGGGCCACACCGTGCTGCATCAACTCCAGCGATTCCTCACGGCGACCACTCTCGGCATACTGGGCCACCCCTTCATCTAACCAGCGCGGCACCCCGGCGTTGTCAAAACCCACGAATTCTCGAAACACAATGTGCGCCAGTTCATGCGGCAAGGTTTTCTCCAGAAACGCTGGCGCTCCCAGAAAACTGTAGACAGCACGCTGGCGGTAGTGCACCATGCCCCCTGACCACTGCGGCGCTCTCGTGGCCTGCAGATAGGCCTCCCGAGTGGGGTAGAGATAGATGCGACAGCGCCGCTCCCAGAGCCACGGCGCCCAGTCTCGCTTCACCACGTGCTGCAGCCCCAGGTCGAGGGTGATCTGGGTGTAATAGTGCTCGCCCCACTCGGCAACTGCCGCAGCAAACGCCGCATCTTCGAGGTAAAACACCCGAAAATGCTGACTACTGGTGACACGCCAGGGCTCGGCATCTGCGGTGCTGGAGAGCGCCAGGACAGCACATACCATGACCACCCCGAGCACAAGAGAGGATGTCTTCACGCCTCCGGACACATTGTGACGCATGTTAAGCCTCATAGATACTACATCGGCAACCAACGGCATTTTCCTGAGAACAGGAGACAATTTTCTCGGCTATCCTGGCCACTCAGAGAGCGTATTCTTGGGGCTTGCTGAGCAAACGCTGTACCTCCTGCAGAAAGTTGGCGGCCGGGACCCCATCCACAGCCCGATGGTCAAAGACAAGACAGAGATACACCGAGGGGCGAATCGCCAGGGCATCACCCACGACGACGGGTCGACGCTGGATCATGCCAACACCGAGAATAGCCACCTGGGGCGGGTTAATGATTGGCGTGAACAGGTCAACACCCGTGGTGCCGAGATTGGTGATGGTGAAGGTCCCATCGCTGATGTCCTGGAGTTGTAGACGACCAGCCCGTGCGCGCTCCGCCACATCCCGACTTTCACGGGCAAGTTGCCCTAGGTCTTTGTGGTCCGCATTGCCAATCACCGGCACGATGAGCCCCTCATCGAGATTCACCGCCACACCGATGTTGACACTCTCATGCAGATGCACCTCCTGGCCCACCAGCGTGGCATTGAGCCGCGGATGCCGCGGCAACGCCGTGGCCACCGCTTTCGTGATCATATCATTGAGGGAAATGCGCACCCCGTATTGCTGTTCCCATTGCCCCAGCATGGCCTCTCGAAACGCCACCGTCGCACTCATGTCTACCTGCATGACCTCGGTGACACGCGGGATGGTGTTCCAGCTCTGGAGCATGCGCTCGGCCACACGCCCCCGTATACCACTCAAAGGAATGGTGCGGGCCACGCTCAACCGTGTAGCGCCAGCAGTAGCCACCACAGCAGGCGGTACTCCCGGCGCCGGGGGAGGAGCTGCTGCAGGCGCGACTGGCCCGGCTGCCGGGGCGGCCCTGGTTGTTTCCGCAACGCGCAACACATCTTCTTTGGTAATCCGTCCTCCTGGGCCGCTCCCCGGCACCGAGGCCGGATCAATGCCAAACTCTTCGGCGAGCTTGCGAGCGATGGGCGAGATTTTTACCCGCTCCCCTGTGTCGCGGACAGGGACTGTGGGCGGCGGCGCCGTCGCCACCGCAGCGGCTGTCGCCAGCGCTGCTGCGGGTGCCGCATCCTCACCCAGGAGCTGCTGCATCTCCGCCTCACTCAGCGCTTCACCTGGCGTTCCCAGGAGAGCCAGCGTTGCCCCAATGGGGCGCTCCTCATCGGGCTTGACGAGAATGCGTAACACGACACCATCCGTCGGCGCTTCTACCTCCGTCACAACTTTATCGGTCTCGACTACCAGCAGCGGCTCACCTTTGCTGACGGTTTGTCCTTCCTGCTTCAACCACTCGATGACCTTGCCTTTCTCCATCGTGTGTCCCAAACTGGGCATGCCAAATTTCAAGGCCATGGCGCGTCTCCCCTAGATGTCCGTTGCGTCTGTCCTGCGCCAGTGGCGAACCCCTTAACCAAGCCTGGCGACTGGAGAAGGCCCCCCGCCAAACTGGCGGGGCAATGGCGGTACGCCGTACTAGCCCAGTAATTGCCGCACCGCGGCGACAAGATCCTCCGCCCTGGGCACCACGAGTTTTTCCAACTCCGGGCTGAATGGCATCGGGACATTCGCAGCCGCCACGCGTTTCACCGGAGCATCGAGGGCGTCAAAACACTCCTCGGCAATAAGCGAGGCAATCTCGGCGCTGGCCCCACCACGCTTGGCCTCTTCGTCAGTGACGATCACCCGATTGGTCTTTTCAACCGAGGCAAAGATGGTCTGCTTATCCAGCGGCATCAGGGTACGGACATCCACCACCTCCACATCAATGCCACTTTGCGCCAGCATGTCTGCTGCTTCTAAGGCTTTACCAACCATTGGACCGCTGGCCACGATGGTCACGTCGTTCCCCTGCCGTTTGACGTCTGCCTGCCCGAACGGGATGGTGTAATCGCCATCGGGCACTTCCCCCTCCATGGTGTAGAGCCGCTTGTACTCGATGAATATGACCGGGTCCTTCCCACGCAGCGCGTTCTTCATCAAGCCCTTGGCATCATAAGGGGTCGACGGCACCACCACCTGCAAGCCAGGGACGTGCATGAACCACGCCTCGAGGCTCTGGGAATGTTGTGCCGCAATGAGCCGTGCCGAGCCCGATGGCAAACGCAGCACCACCGGCACATCCGTCTGGCCGCCAAACATGTAGCGCACTTTGGCCATCTGATTGACCACTTCGTCCATGGCGCAGGTGATAAAATCGACGTACATAATTTCCGCCACCGGCCGCATGCCACACAGGGCGGCGCCAAGCGCCGTGCCGACAATACCCGCCTCGGAAATCGGCGTCTGGCGGATACGCGTGGGATACTTCTCAGCAATCCCCTTGGTCACGGCATAGGGACCGCCGTGAGCAATGACATCTTCCCCAAGCACGAAGATCGTCTCATCCCGGGCCATTTCTTCATGCAGGGCGTCACGAATAGCATCACGCAGGCTTATTTTGGGCATAGCATCCTCTCCCTTCCTGTGATCTGATTTAGGAGACTACGTACGAATAGACGTCTTTGTATAATTCATCCGGTGTGGGGTATGGGCTTTGCTCGGCAAAACGCACCGCCTCCTGGATATCTGCCGCAACCCGCTGTTGGATGGCTTGATCTTGCGCCTCGCTCAGCAGGCCCGCTTCCTGCATGAATTTTGCCACGCGCACGAGGGGATCACGCTTCTCGGCCCACTCAGCGATTTCTTCACGCGTGCGGTACTGCTGCGGATCACCAAAGTTATGCCCATGGAAACGGTACGTCTTGCACTCGAGCAGCGTCGGGCCTTCCCCCCGGCGGGCGCGGGCAATGGCTTCTCCAGCCGCCTCATAGACTTCGAGGACGTCCATGCCGTTGACCTGCACGCCAGGAATGCCATAGGCCGCGGACATGGTGGAGATATCCGTCACCAGTGTCACTTCGTTCTGTGGGGTCCATTGGGCATACTGGTTGTTCTCGCATACGTACACCACCGGCAGTTTCCAGACGGCACCAATATTGATGTTCTCGTGGAATGGACCGCGATTCGCCGCGCCATCACCGAAGAAACACACCGCGGCCTGTCCCGAGCCGCGCATTTGTGCCGCCAGGCCGGCGCCGGTCGCCAGGCCAAATCCCCCCGCCACAATGCCGTTCGCCCCCAGCATACCGACAGCAAAGTCGGCAATGTGCATCGAGCCGCCTTTGCCCTTGCAGTAGCCCGTGCTGCGACCAAACAGCTCTGCCATCATTTTCTTGATATCTGCTCCTTTGGCGATGCAATGCCCATGACCACGGTGGGTGCTGGTGATATAATCGGTGGCACTGAGATGCGCGCACACCCCCACGGCCACCGCTTCTTCACCAATATAGGTGTGCAGCGCCCCCAGTACCTTCCCCTGACTCGATTGATATTCCGCCTGTTCTTCGAACAGGCGAATGCGCCACATGCGGGCATAAATGTCCATGAGTTTTTCGGCAGATGGTGCGCTAACTGGCATCGGTTCCTCCTCCATCCAATAACGTCTTGCATCGATATTCCGGGCTGTGTGCCGTTCATCCTAGCCCCGATCACCCCATGAGTCAATGCCAAGAATACGCCGGTGAGCCCACAGCGGGGAATAGCGGAGAACGCCCGGCGAGTTCATAAGAGGTGAGACGGGCCAGGAAATTGCGCTTGATATTTCAGCCCAGACGCTTTAGTGTGTAGACACACCCCGAGTTCAACCACGCGAACAACCGGGTATTCTTTTCACAGCAAAGTGCTATCGCTGTCTGGTGCGGTGTGTATCATAGAGGAGAAGGAATACCGTATGGCCAAAACGCAACAAGACTTCCTCGCCGCAGCGCGCCAGGAAATTCCCGAGGTAAGCGTCGAGGAAGTGGCAGAACGCCGCAGGCGCGGTGAGGATTTTATTTTGCTGGACGTGCGGGAGAAAGATGAAGTCCGCAGCGGCTATATCGACGGCGCCGTGTCGGTGCCGCGTGGCTTTCTGGAATTCCAGATCGCTGGCAAAGTGCCGGAAACGGACCAAGACATCGTCGTCTATTGTGCCGGTGGAGCGCGCTCCCTGCTGGCGGCGAAAGCCATGCGCGAGATGGGCTATAACAAGGTGTCTTCCATGGCTGGGGGCATTACGCGCTGGAAGGATGTAGGACATGCGGTGGTGCGCGATCGGCAGCTGAGCGCCGAACAACTCGAGCGCTACAGCCGCCATTTCTTGCTCAATCAGATTGGCGAAACCGGCCAGGGCAAAATGCTCGACGCCAAAGTGTTGCTCATCGGTGCGGGCGGGCTTGGCTCCCCTGCCGCCTTATACCTGGCCGCGGCAGGAATCGGCACCATGGGCCTCGTCGACGCCGATGTGGTCGATCTGTCGAATTTGCAACGGCAGGTGCTACATACGACGGACCGCGTTGGTATGCCCAAGACCGAATCGGCGCAGATGACCCTGACGGCTCTGAATCCGGATATACAGCTACGGACCTATAATGAACGCTTGACGACGGACAATGTCATGGACATCTTCCGCGACTATGACATCATCGTCGATGGCTGCGACAACTTCCCGACCCGGTATCTGGTGAACGATGCCGCAGTGCTCCTCGGCAAGCCCGTGGTACACGGCAGCATTTTTCAGTTCGAGGGCCAGGCGAGCGTCTTCAAGCCGCATGAGGGGCCGTGCTATCGCTGCCTGTTCCCCACGCCACCCCCTCCAGGCATGGTGCCATCGTGAAGCGAGGCCGGCGTCCTGGGAGTTTTACCCGGGGTCATTGGCGTGATTCAAGCGACGGAAACCATTAAACTCATCGTTGGCAAAGGCGAACCACTCATCGGCCGCCTGCTGATGTACGATTCGCTGGCCATGCGTTTCCGCGAAATACGTATTCGGCGTGATCCGGAGTGCCCGATCTGCGGCGAGCACCCAACCATCACCGAGCTCATGAACTACGAAGAGCTCTGCGGCCTCGCCGCCCCTGCTGAGGTCGGGGACTGAAGCCCCCGTCTTCGCCCAACGACGAACCCGGTGTATGCCCTTCCATGCACCGGGTTTCCTCTCTCGGAGGAGACGCAAACCAGTGGTCTCTACCTCCACAGTCGTAACACTTGCCGATCTGCTGCAACGCTTCGGCCCCATACCGGCAGCACGTATCCGCTCTGACCCAGCACCGGGCACCGCCACAGAGCAGGACGTGATAACGCTCGAAGCCAAGGACAATCGATTGTTTGAGCTGGTCGATGGAGTATTGGTGGAGAAAGCCATGGGGTTTTACGAGTCCTACCTGGCCATGCGTCTGGGCCGCTTTCTGCTGGCGTTCGTGGAACAACACGATCTTGGCATCGTCGCCGGAGAAGCCGGTATGCTGCGCCTGGCACCTGGCCTGGTGCGCATTCCCGATGTATCCTTTGTGTCGTGGGATCGACTGCCAGACCGCCGCATCCCACGGCAACCGATTCCTGACCTGACACCCGACCTGGTGGTGGAAGTGCTCAGTGAAGGGAACACACCGCGTGAAATGGATCAGAAGCTACACGAGTATTTCGCCGCAGGTGCACGGCTTGCCTGGTATGTGCTCCCCAACCTCCAGGAAGTGCACGTCTATACCGCCCCTGATCGGCGAGAGGTCATCACTAGCGAGCATACCCTGCACGGCGGCGAGGTGTTGCCGGGATTTATCCTGCCAGTCCATCGACTGTTTGACGATGCTGCCGCCTGACACACGACAGCTGTCACCGCGTCGGACTTGCCGGCAAGTCCGGGCGATACTTCGCTATTACCCGTTGCAGCGCGTCGAGCGGCAGCGCGTGCGCTGTGCGGCCCTGCTGACCAGTCATCGTTTCCGCGGCACACAGCGCGTTCACAATGGACTCTTCCACAGCTTCAGCAACCGCTTCAAAGAACACGTTCAGCTGCTGGTGAGGTAGCATGTGCAATGTGTGCGGTGACTGAGCATTGGCCTGGAGGTGATTGCCAGTGGCAAAGGCAAGAAAGAGGTCGCCGCTGCCGTTGTGTCCGACACTCCCCACCCGCGCCAGGCCGATCGTCGCACGCTGGGCCAGACGCTTGCACTGTGTTGGAATGAGCGGCGCATCGGTGGCTATGACGACGATGATGGAGCCCTCCCCCGGGTGCTGCGGCCTCGGCGATGGGGTATGCTCGAAGCCGATCTCCCGTCCGACCGGCACCCCATCGACGCGCAACAGTGACCGCGTGCCATGATTGGCTTGCACCAGCACCCCGACCGTAAACTGCCCGCTGGGTGTCTCCACGAGACGCGACGCCGTGCCGATACCGCCCTTGAACTCGTGACAGATCATGCCCGTGCCACCTCCGACATTGCCCTCGGCGACAGGACCGCTCGCCGCAGTGTCGAGCGCACGGTGCACATGCTCTGACGTGAGATGAAACGCATCGATGTCGTTCAGCCAGCCGTCGTACGTTTCGGCGGCTACCGGCAGCTTGAAGGCAAAGCTGCCGTGCTTACCAACCCCGTACTCAACGAGGGCCTGATGCGCCGTGCCAACCTGATTGGTGTTGGTGATGGCAACAGGCGAGGTGAGCACGCCGAACTCGTCGATAAACGGCAGCCCGGTCATCTCACCACAGCCGTTGAACGAGTGGAAGGCCGCAAAGGCATGATTGTGCCAGATATCCCCATGGCGCGGCACAATAACCGTGACGCCGGTGCGAGCAACACGTGGTGCGTCGTAAATCAACGTGGTGTGGCCAACGAGCACGCCAGGAACGTCGGTTATAGCGTTACACGTGCCAGTGGGATATGTGCCGATGGTGATGCCCAGGTCGCGCAGTCTTGGCCGGCTCATGGTGTTCTCCTCACAACGCACCAAAAACGCTCTTCACCTATGTCTCACATTAGCAGCACGGAGCGAGCGTGACAAGTACAGGCGTGGAGGTCTCTCGCCTGTACACCCCCCTGCCCTTCTGGTACAATGCCGCGCGCAAAGTGCGACAGGCCATACGCCGCCATGTATCGCTAGACAGGAACGCACAGGACACGCTACGGCCCGGCTGACGGAGACACCCCATGAAATTTGGTATCTATAGCTCGATTGCCAACCCGCCACGCGGGGAGCATTTGGATCGCTGTGTCGACGAGGTCATTGCCGAAGCCCAGCTGGCCGAGGAGAGTGGTTTTGATGCCTGCTTCTTTGGCGAGCACCATCAGGATAAGGACGGCTTCCTGCCCTCGCCGCTGATTGTGGCCACGGCGGTGGCGGCCCAGACGCGCCGGCTGAAGGTTGGCACCTCGGTCATTCTCCTGCCACTGCACCATCCGGTGCACCTGGCCGAGGACGTGATTACGCTGGATATTGTCTCCAAAGGACGCGTCATTCTGGGGGTGGGGATCGGCTATCAAGCCGCGGACTTCCGGGCCTTTGCCGTCCCTATGGAGCACCGCGTGGCGCTGTTTGAAGAAAGCGTGGAGATTCATTCGTCAGTGCTGGAGTGGCGAACGCTTTTCGTTTCACGGCACGCACTACCGGCTGGAGAACGTGCAGATCCGCCCGCGGCCGTACCAAACGCCCTCGCCGCCGCTGTGGATCGGCGCCAGCGTGCCCAGCGGCAGTGCGCCGGGCCGGGCGCCTCGCCGATGCCTTCGTGGCCACCCCCAGTACCGAATCTTGGAGAGTACGGTACGGTTGGTCGACATCTATCGGCAAGCCGCCCTGCAGGCTGGACGTCAGCCCCAGGTGGTGCTCATGCGGGACGCCTGGGTCGCCTAGACGCGCGCTGAGGCCGAAGCAGTGTACGGCCCGGAGGTGATGACGGCCTATCGCTACTACTGGCAGAACCGTCTGGCCGAGTTCCAGAAATTTCGGCTCCGAGGCGGAGTTTACGTTGGACAATGTGGCCCCGGATCGTCTCATTCTGGGCGAGCCTGAAACGTGTGTGCGCGAGTTCCATCGCTGGCATGAGGCCACGGGAGCGGACTATTTTCTCCTGCGCCTGCGCCATGCCCACTCCGGCGGACCAGCGCATGAGAAAATCATGGAGGCTATCAAGCTCTTTGGAGAACGAGTGCTGCCCTATTGTCGCTAGAGCCTTTGGATTAAAGCGATCGCACGGATCAGGAGACGGCATACCCTGACGGAGATCGAGAGGCTGGTCTCAGCAGGTCTCTTTAGACTGCTCCAACGCTGCTAGAAGCCACCGTGAGGCACAAGGACCAGCAACGAACTATGCCGCAAGCACGGCATCGCCGCTGGTGCTGCGCTGCCAGACATAGTCATAGATGCGGCTGGCCAGGGCTTCGGTCTCCTGGTCTGTGAAGGGCGGGCGGGGCAAGCTTTGCCAGAGGTTATCCAGGATAAAGACCTTGACCTCGGCCTGCGTGCTGGTGTTCTTGGTCCAGTCATACATGGGGGTCAGCAGCGCACGCAGCGATGCGAGGAGCGACTGGCTGGCCTGCTTGAGCTTGTCGCGGTCTGCCTGGCTGATATTGTCCTTGAAGAGCATCTGGAAGAGGGCGTATTCGTCCTCGCTCAGCCCTTCTTCGGCCGCCCGCCGCTGCTCCGCGTCGAGGTTGTGGGCCAACTCGACTAACCTGGCAAAGGTCTCCTCCACCGTCACCCGGTCTTTCTCTCGGTTGTAGTCCGCAATGATCTCCTGATACTTCTTATAGAAGTCCATCTGCATCGGGTTGCGGGCGAGCATCTGCTGGAGCTTCTGCTCCACGATATCCCGGATATCCTGCAGGACCGCGTGCTTACGCTGCACTTTGTGCGCAAACTCATCGCGTAGCCTGGCGAAGTCAATCTGGCTCAGGTCCACGGTGAGGCCCTCAGCGTGATCTTCGCCGGGCTCCTGGGCGCGTATGGCCTCGTTGACGATCTTGTGCAATTCCTTGAGCACCTCGGTGACATCGGCCGTGTCGCGCTTCTCCTCCAGCTTCTTATAGATGGCCTCGATGTTATCGTGCCGATAGACATAGGCAAAGGCACTCGGCTCCATCAGCAGGGCCTTGAAGCGTATGAACACCTGCCGTGCCATGATTTCGAAGCGCCGTTTGGCCTCATCCGACGTGTAGAGCGCGTCCACAGCGTCGCGCAGGGCCTGGATGCGGTCGAAGCCCATTGCCGCGACTAGCCGCACCGGGTCGAAACCCAACCCCTTAAGATGATTCTCCGCCATCTCGATGGCCTGCACCAGCGCCTTTACAAGCTCCTCGATGGGCGCGACGATGTCGCCAGCGTCGCCACCATCGCCGTCATCGCCGAGGGCATATTGTGCCAGCGCTTCACGCAGGCTCTTGAGCATGCCGTTGTAGTCCACGATGACGCCGCAGTCCTTGCCGGGATAGACGCGGTTGGCGCGGGCGATGGCTTGCATGAGTGTGTGAGCCTTCATCGGCTTGTCGATATAGAGGGTGGAGAGGCATTCCACGTCGAAGCCAGTGAGCCACATGGCGCAGACAATGGCAATGCGGAACGGGTGCTGCGGGTCCTTGAAAGCATCTTCTACCGCCACCCGCTTACCGTCCGGCGTCTGGAAGCCTTGCTTCATCACCACGCGGTGTGGGATGATATCGAAGCCCCACTTCTGGAAGTCGCGCACCTCGTTCTGGGCTTCACTGATGATAATCTCGATGATGGTGCTTTCCATCCACTGCACCTGGCCGCGGAGCTTCTCCATCGACGTCACCAGACGCTCCCGTTCATCCGCATCGGAGACCGTCGCCAGTTCCGCCTCCTGCTGTGAAATGAGGGCTTTTACTTGCGCCAGCTTTAGCTTCCAGCGTGGCTCGATGCGCTGCAACATGCGGGCGCAGGTGATCTTGTCAATACAGACCAGCATCGACTTGCCGGTTTCCCAGCGCGTCGAGCAGTGCTCGACAAAGTCGTCGGCCAGCTTGTCCAGCCGGTCGTCAGCGGTGATCACTTCGTAGTCCTTACCAAGCAGCCTCTCCAGGAGGGCGGCCTGGTCTGGGTCGAGATCGGCCTCCTCAATCTTCGCGGCAATGCGGTCATTGAGGTCGAGCCGGGCGATACCCAGCTTCTCACCCCGGTTTTCATACACGAGCTTCACCGTGGATTGGTCTTCCTCGGAGCGTTTGAAGTCGTAGCGCGATACATAGCCGCCAAAGATACGCCGGGTGAGGTGGTCGTGCTTGAAGAGCGGCGTGCCGGTGAAGCCAATGAACGAGGCGTTGGGGAGCGCCAGCCGCATGTTACGGGCAAACTTCCCCGCCTGCGTGCGATGCGCTTCATCCGACATCACAATAATGTCATCGCGCTCGCTGTATGGCTCCTTGACCTCCTGGTTAAACTTGTGTATCAGGCTGAACACGAAGCGATGGTTCTGCCTGAGCATCTCCTGCAAGGCTGCGCCCGAGCTGGCCCGTGGCGTCTTCTCATCGGCGACACCGCAGCCGATAAAGGTGCGCCAGATCTGGTCGTCTAAGTCTTCGCGGTCGGTCATGATGACGAAGGTGAAATTCCCCGGCACCACGCGTCGGACTTTCTCCGCAAAGAACGCCATCGAGTAGGATTTGCCGCTCCCCTGGGTGTGCCAGAACACGCCGAGTCGGCCGAGGTCCGGGTGCGCTCGTTGCACCAGGGACAGAACATCGTGCGTGTCGCCCACGCTAATGAATTGCCTGGTGTCTTCCACAGGGCTGACGCCAGCCTCCGCCGCCAGCGGGACTTCAGATGGCTGGATCGTATAGGAAACGAGCCGTCGCTGCGGCGGAAACTGCCGTTTCAGCTCTTCCTGCCGCTGTACCGACGCCACAGCGTTGTTCACACCCAACACTTGATGGTTGCGGGCCACAATCTTGCGCGTTCCGCCCGGCTTGCTGTCGTCGAAGAGGATAAAGTTTTCTACCAGGTCGAGGAGACGCTCGTGGGCCAGCATACCGCTGAGCAACACCCTGGCGTCAACATCGCCTCTGTGTGCCTCGTCGCTCCGCTTCCACTCGACAAAGTGCTCCCACTTGCTGGTGATGGAGCCATAGCGCGCCCGGTCGCCGTTGCTGACTACCAGAAAGGCGTTGTGGTGGAAGGCATGGGCGATACTGTGCTCGTGCATATAATCGGTCAGGTTGTCGTCAAAGCCAGCGCGGATGTTCCTGTAGACGGCCTTCAGCTCGATGAAGACCAGGGGCAGGCCATTGACGAAGCACACCAGATCGGCACGCCGGTTGTAGTGCGGTACGCGCACGCCCTGGATCTTCAGTTCGCGCACCGCCAGAAAGCGGTTGTTGGCAGCGGTACGGAAATCGATCACCTGCGCGCGGGCGTGGCGTGTCTCGCCCTTCGTGTCGCGCCACTCCACCGGCACGCCCTCCCGGATGTAGCCGTAGTACTCGCGGTTGTGCTGCACCAGCGAGCGGGAAAAATCCACCCGGGTAAGCTTCTCAACTGCCTGCTCGCGGGCCGACTCGGGCAGGCCGGGGTTGAGTCGGGCCAGCGCCACCCGTAGATCGCGCACCAGCACCACCTCACGCTCGCTGTCGCGGCCAAGCATGCCGTGCGGCCCAAAGGTTTCGTGGTTCCAGGCGTAGATGCTATCCCAGCCGAGCACATCGTGCAGATACTCGGCAAAGGTTTGCTGGACCAGGCGGTCCTCGCTGTTGATATCAGTGATCATCGTCGTCGCGCCATTCTACCTCATTGCTCTTCAAACAGCGTACGTGGAAGCCCTGATTGGCGAATGATCGATTGCAAAGTACCAATGCGCACTTCATCATGATCGGGCACTGGCACGGTAGTTGTGGAGCCCTCGACGCGCTTTTGCATGATGATGTGGCTCACACGGTGTCGGACCTGCATAAACCCATGATCCGCGAGGATTGTGCAGACCTCACGGCCTGACAGCACGCGCAATCTACCCAACCACAACCTCCAGACGCGTCACAAAGACTTCACTATGGAGCCGGTGTCGGACCTCAGAAGGATCCGCCGTTTCAAAGAACAGTTCGATGGCTTCCACCAAATTGCGTCGTGCCTCTTCGACCGTAGAGCCTTGACTTGCGATATCCAGTTCAGGACAGAGGGCGACATAACCGTCGCCCTCCCGTTCGATAATGCCAGTAAACTGCTGGAGTTGTTTCACACGGTCTCCCTTCGCTACGGAGCATACCAAAGACCAGAGAGGAATCAATTGCACCTATAGCGGATTATAGCATTCACTCGGACCAGGGCCGAACACCTGATCGAGTTGCACAGGTGGAAGTGATAGCCTCGCCAGGCCTCCTTGACCTTGGCCCATGCAGTTTTGTGTGATAGCCTGTGCAGGTCCTCGATCAAAGACAGAAGTTTGGCGTCGATCATGGGGCCTTCCTCATCTGAGTTCCCCGCTACCAGGGTCTGCAGAATCCAGGACACGAGCCAGAGGACGCACCGGCACTACGTATACGGCGAGGCCTGCGTCAATCTGCAGCTCTAGGAGACGGTCGATATAGACATCCACCACTGCCTCGGTATCCTCAACATCGACCGTCGCTAACACATACATTCCTATAGGGTCGTCCCCATGCACTACCTCAAAAGTGGTGTTTGGATAATGCTGCCGGATCAGCCCCTGCAGCTCCATTATGGCCGCTTGCATACGTGGGGTATCAAGGGCCAAGTGTTCAGCTCTCATGGGCGTTTACCTTCTCCCGAATTGCGGCGAGGAAGTCACGAGTCCGTTGCAGTGCCCGGGCAGCCTGGGTCTGGGACACCAGCTCAGGCGCGTAGTCTGCGGTATGTCGAAGCGTGATATGTCGGGCCAGCACCTGGCGAAGGTCAGCTGGATAGAGCTGACGTCGGTTGATCAGCCGTCCAACGAACTCCGCTTGCACAAAGGCATGCCCCCAGTCACTCCGGCTGCCACGTGGGGGAATGCCAGCCTGATGGAGTGCGGCAACAGCAGCCTGGAAGCAGGCATAGTAGCAGCGGTTCGCCACGTTGTTGTAACGGCCATGGGTGAACTCACTCTCTGCCCCAAGGAGACTCTCTTCGGCCTTGATCAGATAGAGCTGGGACAGTTCACCCATAATGGTCAACTCAGCGCTCATGGCGACTGCGGACCTGACGTTTGACGGCTTTCCACGTGAGTCCTGAAGCCGGGTTTTGCATCAGATTGGCCTTTCTCCGAGCCAACTCCTCTTTTTGCCAGTCATGCACCGGTACAACCTCGGGAGTAGTCGCAAGGTTATCCCACAAATCTTCCACGAGCTGAAGCTTCTCCGACGGGCTCAGGTCAAAGATTGAGGTCATTGTTTGATCCACTTGAAACACTCCCGCAATGACGAGGAAAGCAGTTCTGCCCTTTTTACCTTCGTATCGTCATTTCTTCAACGACTATATTATACGACCACTCTCAGGTCCAAAGACGCCGTATTGCATAGTCGTCAAAGGCTGGATCGCGGCTCAGAATCGGAATATTCTCGGCTTGGCCCTGGGCAATGATTACGCGATCGAAGGGGTCCTTATGATGAAAAGGGAGCGTTGTCAGCACATCTAAATGGTGGGGCAGAATCCCGAACAGCGCTATCGCATTTCCGTGCACGTGCTCCGCCACGAGGTCCGTGAACGAGAGGGTGAGTGTGAGCCTGCCCAGACTGGCTTTGATAGCCATTTCCCAAAGGCTAGCGATACTGAGCAGCCGTTCATTAGTACGGTCCTCGATGAGCTGGCGTGCGTAGAGACTGAGGGCCGCATCACCACCAATAAACCAGAGAAAGGTGTGCGTATCGAGTAACAGTCTCACGGCGTATACGCCTGGAAATCTTCCAGTGGCTCGTCGAAGTCCTCCCCCATTTTCACGAGACCCTTCGCACTGCCGAATTTGGGATACGGGGCCATGGGTGCGACGGGGACAATTTTGAAAGTGGCGCCATCCTCTCGCGTGATCACCACTTCCTCACCATTGGCCACTTCGTCAATCAGTTCGGCAAGCCGTCCTTCGGCCTCTTTTAGCCCTACTGTGTGCATAACTCCCCTCATCAGATGTCACTGTAGAGCAGAGTATACTGGCTGATACGCTTGTAATGCTAGCCGTCCTAAGGGGTTGTTGATGGCTCTCGGTTATACGGCAATCTCCCCGCTCATCAGGCGCGGCAGCAGCAGGTCACGGGCGGCGCGGAGTTTTTGGTGTTTGCTCGGCAAGGGTCTCAACCATTTCGAACATTGGCTCAACGTTCTCGGCGTACTGGCGTTGTAGCGTGCGCGACGGAACCAGAAGCGGCACGCTTGCCATAATGGTGGCGTTCAAATTAGGCATCGTCGCACCCTTCGCACGCGCCGCGATAGTTCCCGCCGTATCTGGCGCGCCCAGTGCATCGAGAGAAAGAACGCGGCACTACGACATCTTGATTTGGCCTCAGGCGCAGGCTGCCCGTGCCGCAAAGCCAGCCAGCCTGCCGCCGAGAAGATAAAACCGCGCCGTCCGATGTCGCCACGCCGACCGTAAACAACATCGCCTTCCTGCATACGATGGCGAGCTAAAGAGTCTGCCAAGGATTCCGGTATCCGCGCGATATCATCTACGCAGATGCGGAAGCTAATGATATCCTTCGGCATTACAACGGGCACACCTTCTTCCGTATAATCGGTTGATGAAGTCTGGCTGCCGAACGGCCAGTGAGGATTCCATCTTCGGCATGCGAAGCGTTTGTCTGACTGCCATCCCTCCGGCACGCCATTGGCGATGCGGGTGTGTTCGTGGCCAGGGAAGCGGAGGCGGACGAACCATTCCCGGTAAAGCTGTCGCGCTGCCTCCTCCAACAACGCCATCCGCCGCCGGTTGTTCTCGATCAGGTCGTCGTAGGCAGAGAGGATGTCGACGATGCGGTCCTGAACCTTGGTGTGGTGGAAGTAGCATCGAAGGCTTTCAAGATGTCCAGGTTGATGTCAGGGACAGCTCGGTCAGAGCTGCTTCGATCACGGACTGTATCCGTTAGCTCGGCATGCGAAGAAAGTAGTAGACGAACCGAGGATTGGCGATGTTTCGATCCACTCGAAGCTTCATCTGCTTTGTGAGATGACGTATTCGGGATAACGTCCATCTTCCGGAATGAGACCAACTTGACCGAGTGTACCCCGTTGGGTAAAACCAAGTCGCCACCGTGGCATGTTGCGGTCGGTATTCCTGAGCCTTCGCTTCGGTAACGAAGACAAAACCGTCAGGAAGAAACGGGTGAGATCGTCTCGAAGATTATTGCCGCGAATTACTGGAATGCCCTCTCGACAGTAATCAGTGCTGTCATTTGACCCGAAAGGCCCCGTAAAGCACGAAGGCTGCTTGAGAGAGTTTGACTTCGGCCACTCTCATCTCCCCAACTCCTCAAAATTCGTCAGCCTCCTTGCCACCAGATCCGCGGCTTCCTGCTCCGCTTTCATTCCATCCCCTCCAGCCGCCGCGCGATCGTGGAAAAACTTTTATATTGTGAGACCAACCAATTTTCTCGCACCGGTGGTGCGAGTTTTTCGCATGCAGTGCATGGAGGATCACTACGTTGTGAGATCAGCCGATCTGTGCAACCAATGGTTGCATTTTTGCGGCGTGCCTGTAGGTGCGGAGGTAGAACTCGCATTCTAAGCCGTTCCTGCACCTAGCCATGACGACCAGATGATTGGTCCAACTGATTTCTCCAACCCATGGTTGGAGTTTCAGGGTCGGGTAAGCGATCAGCAGGTAAGGTGCTGTCACTTATATCCCCAACTCCTCAAAATTGGCCTGAATCCTCGCCGCCAGTTCCACCGCTTCCTGATTAAGGTCAGCCAACTCGGTGTGGATGTCCCGCAACGCTCGCCTCGAAGTCGAAGTCCTCGTCCTCTTCCGACGGCGCCACGCCCACGTAGCGGCCGGGTGTGAGGCTCCAGTCAGCGGCCTCAATCTCCTGCTTGTCCACCAGCTTCACCAACCCCGGCACTGCTTCCAGCTCAGCCCTGGGGAAGCGCTCCTGCAGCCATACCACCTGCCGATGGAAGTAGGCCACGTGCTTGAGCTGCTCCACGGCGGCCTTGCGCTCCTCATCGAGCTGCTTCACCAGCCGGCCCGCGGCCCTCCGGTCGTAGACATCCGCTACAGATTCCGCCACAGCCAGCTCGCTGCCCAGGTCGGCTACGCGGGCAGCGAGTTTGTAGAGCAGGTCCACCTGCTTGATGAGCCCTCGGATCGCTTCGGCAATGGGATCGAACTTTCTGCGGGCGGCGTGCAAGCCCTGGTTGGTCTCCCACAGCCCGGGTTCCTCTCCCGGCGGTAGAGCGGTTGCCACCGTGTATTGCATGCGGAAACCATCGAGATCCGCGAGTAGCCGGGCGCGGTCGGTCTCGTAGGGCTTCTCGGCGTCAGCCAGCTCAGCGGCGGCTTCCATGAGGGCCTTTGTCTTGTCGGCATCGAGGGTGCCATCCACATCTACGCTCTGCACGAGCCCTGAGAAACGGCCGCGCAGGTCAGCAAGCGTCTTCTCGAAGGCGGCGAGCTTTGCCGGGATGGCTACGCCCTCAGTGCAGACGGCACCGAGGTAGTCCCGTCACCAGTGCCAGGAAGCGGTGCTGCTGCCCGCGGTAGAGCCAGACGATAGCCGAGAGGTTCTGCATTTGCTCCGGGGAGAAGTCGTAGATTTTGCGTGTGACCTTGCGATAGACCTGACGTGCGTCAAGCATCAGCACCTTGTCTTTGCGCTCGGCGGGCTTGGCGCGGTCAAAGAACCACAGCTCACAGGGGACGCTACGGGTATAGAAGAAATTGGAGCGGATGGAGATGATCACGTCCACATCGCCGGTCTCGACGATCTTCTTGCGCACCTCTTTCTCACCGTGCCCGGCGCTGGAGGCCTGCGACGACATGACGAAGCCAGCGCGACCCTGCTCGTTCAAGTAGCTCCAGAAGTAGGAGATCCACAGGTAGTTGCCGTTGCTGACCTTCTTTTCCTTGTTCACCCCCGGCAGGCCGAAGGGCAGGCGCGGATCGGACTTGATGCGCTCGGCGTCCACCAGGTCGACGTTGAAGGGCGGATTGGCCATTACGAAGTCACACTTGCCGACGAGGGTATGCTCGTCCTGGTAGTAGGTGATGGCCTCGGCGATCTTGCCCTCCAGCCCGTGGACGGCGAGGTTCATCCTGGCAATATGGATGGTATCGCGGTTCTTCTCCTGGCCGTAAAAGACGACCCTCCTGGCGGTGTCGCCGCCCTCGTGCTCGATAAAGTGGCTGGATTGGACGAACATGCCACCCGAGCCGCAGGCGGGGTCGAAGACAATGCCATGGTCGGGCTCGATAACGTTGACAATGGTCTGCACCAGCGAGGAAGGCGTGAAGAACTCACCGTTGTCATGGGCCTTCTGGATGGAGAACTTGGCGAGGAAGTATTCGTAGATACGGCCGAAGACGTCCCCGGTGGCCTGCTTGATCTGCGCGCTGTTGAAGAGGCGCATCAAGTCTTCGAGTACCCTGGTCTCGAAGATGCCATAGTCCTTGGGCAGCACGCCATTCAGTGGCTCGAACTCGGTCTCGATGGCGGTCATTGCTTCGGTGACAAGCGTGGGCAGGTCGCTGCCACTGGTGGCGGCCTGCTGCATGATCCAGTCGTAGCGCGCCGCTTCTGGTAGCCACAGGGCGCGGCGGCGCAGGTAGTCGGCGGGGAGCAGGTTACGCCTGGGCATGCGGCCAGCGGCCTGGTCCGCCTCAATCTGGCGTGTTGCCGCCTCAAAGCGGTTGGCCGCATGGCGCAGGAAGATCACGCCCAGCACCGGCATAAAGTAGTCGCTGGAGGTCAGCTTGGAGTTGGCACGGAGGTTGTCCGCCGCCTCCCAGAGGTCAACGTCGAGTTTGTCGATGTCTTGGAGGACGTCAATCATGCGGTGGTAGCTTTCTGATACCCTTTGGCCTACATCCTTCAGAATGAGACCATGAGGGGATTGCTGTGGTGAGTATACATGAACGGTTTTGCCGTAAATAAAAATTCTAAACGGATATGTTCGCATCCGTCTACGCGAACTGGCATCTTCCGCGCTGTTGGCGAGGCGTTAGTGGCAGGGAGTAGTGCAGCACAATCACGTGTGAGCGTTCTGTACGTCCAAGACGTGAAGCGACGTCAATCTCCCAGAGGCAGACCAGCATAGGTCATGGCATACAGACGATGGTACAGACCGCTCTGCCGGAGCAAGGCGTCGTGCGTGCCGTCTTCCACCAGGCGCCCCTGGTCGAGCACGATGATGCGATCGGCGTGTTTTACGGTGGACAGTCGGTGCGCAATGATGAAGGCCGTCCGCCCCTGTAGCAACGTCGCCAAACCGGCTTGAATGAGACGCTCGGTCTCGGTATCAATGCTGGCCGTGGCCTCGTCGAGGATGAGCAGGCGCGGATCAGCGAGCAAGGCGCGCACGAAGCTGATGAGTTGCCGCTGACCGTGACTGAGCAGCCCACCGCGCTCGTGTACCTCTGTGTCGTAGCCATGTTCGAGTTGCATGACGAAATCGTGCACGCCGATAGCCCTGGCTGCCTCAATGATCGCCTCCTCAGTGGCGGCCAGATTGCCGTAGCGGATGTTATCGCGCACCGTACCGCTGAAGAGAAACGGCTCTTGCAGCACAATACCAATCTGCCCACGCAGGCTCTCCAGGGACACACGGCGGAGGTCGACGCCATCGACGAGAATAGTCCCATCCGTGACGTCGTAAAACCGGGCGATCAGGTTGACCAGCGTGGTCTTGCCCGCACCGGTGTGGCCGACAATGGCCAGGCTCTGGCCGGCCGGGACATGCAGGGAAAAATCCTGTAACACTGGCACGCCAGGTTGATACTGGAACCACACGTGGCGAAACTCCACCTCGCCCCGCACGCGCGGCAAGATGACTGGCGAGGGGTCTTCCTGGATGCGCACCTCGGCATCCAGAACCTCAAGGATGTGCTCGCCCGCGGCCATGGCCATCTGGAGATTGTTCCAGCGGAAGCCGAGATCGCGAATCGGTTCAAAAAAACGCTGGATATACAGCACAAAGGCGACCAGACTCCCGGCACTGAGACTCCCAGCCAGCACCATGGGGCCGCCAAAGACCACCACCAGGGCAATGCCCAACACACCAATCAGCTCGATAGTCGGCAGGAGGAACGCCGACAGGCGAGAGGCCGTGAGGTTGGCCGCAAAATGTGCCCGGTTGAGGCCCTCAAAGCGTTGTAAGTTATTGCCCTCGCTGCATAAACTTTGGATCACCCGCACCCCGGAGATATTTTCCTGGAGGCCAGCGTTCACCTGCGCCAGGGCCGCGCGCACACCCTGGAAAGCGCGCCGGGAACGCGTACGCCAGCGAATCGTCAGGAGTACCATGAGCGGCAACACGGTGAGCGTGATGAGCGTCAGCTTGACATGCAGAACCAGCATCACCACCACAATGCCAACCAGGGTGAGCAGATCACCGATACTGCTCAAAATGCCGCTGGTGAAGAGGTCTTGCAGGGTGCCAACGTCGTTCTGCACCCGTGACATCAGGCGTCCCACGGCGTGGCGGTCGTAAAAGGCCAGATCCAGACGCATGAGATGCTGAAACAGCGTCTGGCGCAGGGCCAGCAGCGTACGCTGGGCAGCACGCTCCATCAGCAGCCATTCGCTGTACTGCAGCACCCACCCGGCCAGAGCGTTGCCGGCATACAGGAGCACCAGGAATGTCAGCCCCGGTAAATTACCGCTGGCGATATAGCGATCGACGGCGATTTTGATCACGTACGGCGCGATGAGATGGCTGAGGCCGACGCCAATCATGCACACCCCGGCCAGGGCGAGGCCAGCGGCATGGGGAGCCATAAACGGCCACAGGCGCCGCATGACCCGTGCATCATACACTTTGCCATAACGCTTGTCCTCGGCGGCTTTGCCTGGCGCTTTAGGGGTTGATGCTTGCTGGCCGTTTGGCGCTGTACTCATCACTGGGATCCTTGCGGCCAGCGAGACGGATAGCCATTCCTGGCCTGGAGATGTTTGTCCTGGGCCATATGGCGCATGAAATCCTCCTGATCGCGGAGTTGCAGATCGTAGATGCGCTGATACTGCCCTGGCTGCTCGACCAGTGCGTCGTGCGTGCCACATTGGACAAGACGCCCGCGCTCGAGCACGAGAATCATATCGGCTTGTTTCAAGGTCCGCAGGCGCTGGGCAATGACAACGGTGGTACGACCGACCATGAGTTCTGTCAGTGCCTGTTGGATGAGGAATTCCGTTTCCATATCGACGCTGGAAGTGGCATCATCCAGGATGAGCAGGCGCGGGTTGCGGGCAAAGGCACGCGCAATGGCCACCCGCTGACGCTGCCCACCAGACAGCGTCACGCCCCGTTCGCCCACCCAGGTGTCATAGCCGTCAGGAAACTGCATGATGAAATCGTGTGCCCGCGCCGCCCTGGCTGCGGCGATGACGGCGTCGAGATCGAGGTCGTCACGGCCGTAGGCAATATTGTCACGAATGGTCGTCGAGAACAAAAAGGCCTCTTGCATAACAATGCCAATATGCTGCCGCAAAGCCGACAGTGGCAACTCGCGGATGTCTATGCCGTCGAGGGTGATGCACCCGCTCGTCACGTCGTAAAATCTCGGGATCAACTGCGCAATGGTGCTCTTGCCGCTCCCGGTACTACCGAGGAGTGCCAGCACCTGGCCTGGCCTGGCCGTGAAGGAAATGTCGTGTAGCACCGGGACATTGGCACGATACTGAAAGCTCACCTGTGCGAAGCATAACGTTCCCTCGATGTGCGGCAGGGGACGCACGTGCGGCTGTTCCTGCACGGCCGGCGCTTCGTCGAGCACCTCGAACAGACGCTCGCCCCCTGCCTGGCACAGGGACGCCATACCAGTAAGCCAGCTGAGGCGCCGCAGCGGTTGTGCTAATTGCGCCAGATAGCCGGTGGCGGCCACCAGGGTGCCCAGGCTCATCGCCCCGGCAATGACCTGCCGCCCACCCACATAGAGCGTCAAGGCCATAGCCAGCCCTAAGAGCAGCGTCAGTATCGGCAGATTCAACGCCTCTTTGGCGGCCACCTCGAGGTATTCGTGGTAGAGGGTGTCGGCAGTGCGGGCAAACGTCTGTGCCTGCTGGCGTTCCCGGGCAAACGCTTTCACGACTCGGATGCCGGCCAGGCTCTCCTGCAGGGTCACGGTGAGCGCTGCAGTGCCTTCCTGGACGCGCAGTTGCAACGGACGGAGGAGGTGACCGACACTCAGACTGACGCCGCACACCAGCGGCACACCGCCGAGTGTCAGGAGGGCCAGGCGCCAATCGAGCCAGGCGAGTGCAGCAATGGTGCCAGCCCCGGTCAACACCACATTGATGGCCGTCGGCAAACCGAAGTGGAAGAATAACCGGATCGCTTCAATATCGGCCGTGGCCCGCGACATCAACTCGCCGGTCTGCATGCGGTCGTGGTAGGCGAAGCTTAAGCGCTGTATCTGTTCGTACAACAGGTTGCGCAGGCGATAGGCCAGGTGCTGGGCCAGGTAGGCGCCGAGGTAACTCTGACCGTATGCAGCGACGCCACGCAGCAGTGTGACGGCCACCAGGAGCCCGCCGGCCAGGTAGAAAAAGCCGACCTGCTGCTGTGCCAGACCATAATCCAGCACTTCTCTGAGAATCCACGGCACGGCAAGGCCCATACCGACTGCCAGGATGGTACACACAACGGCGAGGGTCAAACGGCCTGGGGAAAGGGCATAGAGGGCACACAGGCGGTAGATGATACGTATCATATAGCGTTGCAACAGTAGTGCACGAAGTCCCGGGGCAATGTTCGATTGTCACCGCACGCAGCGGCCGGACGACTAATAGGCGGCACTGGCACTCGCTGCTTTGATCAGTCGATCGATTTCTTCATCTGTGAAGCCAGCCATCTTGCGGGTTTCACGGGAAATCGTGATCGACACTTTATCCGCCGGCCCGTCTTGACGTCCACCGCCAAAATTAAACAGCTCGTCGATGTGGTGTTGGAAATCCAGGGCCATCTGGCGACGTGCCGGATCATCCTCGGTCAACTTCCGCAGCCAGTTGCTGCCCATGCGCACATGCGTAATCTCATCCGCCAGGACATAGTCGACAGCGCGCTCGATGATGGGATCTCCCATCTTTTTGGCGAGCGCGATGATCTGGGCAAAGACATCGCAGGCCAGGCCCTCGAGACCGCGATTGACCCCCGCCACCCGCGCCGCGGCGTCTTCGGCACAGGCACAATCCCATAAGATGCGCGTCTCAGGGTACTCGCCAAGCTTGCTCTGCACATGACGCAGCAAGCGCTCGTAGATCTCCGTATGACGCGATTCGTCCCACACCTGACGCGCCATATCCAGGGCGAATTCCCAGGGGACCTCTTCAAAATCGCATACCGTGCGTCCAGCCCCCTCCATGGCCTCAATTTCTCCCACACAGATGCCATGCATACGGCTCTGGAGAAAATCCGCATCGGTATGCGGCAGCGGCAAGCGGGGCAACCCTTGCTCGTCACGAATACGGAAGACCTTATCGGCTGGGATATACAAAATGTGGTCTTCGCGGGCCAGTTGCTCTCTGTGCAAAAATTTCTGCATGGCGACCTCCGTTAAACACGTTCACTTTCTAGCACCAACCATGTCCTCCGTTAAACACGTTCACTTTCTAGCACCAGCCATTTCCCCCCCGTCTCACCCAGGCGATGATGCAGGGTCACGACCGTGGCGCCCACATAGCGGATTTTGAACACGTGCTGTAAGCCAATTTTGGCATGCCCCACGATGGCATAGCGCTCAAAAGCCGTGGCCACGAGTTGGGCATACAAATCCTCGGGGGTTTGCAGCACGTTCGGCGCACAATCCTGCGTGATAGCCTCCGCCGCTCCAGCCACGATGTGCTGTGCATGGGCTGCCGCGACCTCTTCCACGGGCGTGGTGGGCTGCACGTAGTGGGCCATCCTCAGCCCTCCAGACGTCCGAGGACACCACCAGCGGCCACCAGGAGCTTCTCCAGCTCCAGTTGCCACAGCACGGCTCGCTCTCGCGTTGGCACGGTATTGGCCATATCCTCCAGGAGGATCTGGCCCTTGACAATATGCTCCTGCGTCTCGCGTATCAGGCGTTCCAGGATGCGGATCGTTGGCGGTTCGTACACCGGATTACAGGCGGAGAGATGCTGGGTATACACGCTCAGGAGATGCGGCTTGAGGACGCGGAAAATGCCGACTAAACGCTCGATGGTGTCCTCAGGCTCCTCGCGATTGGCAAGCGTGTTGACGAAGGTGACAAACGCCTCGTTGGGCGGCTCAGAGACTTGCGCTCGTGACCGCAGCTCTGGTAAGCGCTTGCCGAGGATATCGGCATGTTGTGCCCCGTCCCACACCTGGCGTCCAAACTCCAGCTTCACCTGCAGTTCTGGCGTCAAGGCGATCCAACCCGCCATGATGCGCATCATGTGCTCTTCGGCATAGCGATAATGGCGCAGCATGCGCGCTGACTCATCGACACTGTACACGCCCTCCATGGTGCGTCGGTCATACAGGGGCATAGAGCACGACTCCTTCGTCTACAGCACTTCCTCTGTGGCTCCCACGCCCGCCTGGAACATACGGTCTGTGGCCTGCTTCAGCAGTGTTAGTGCTTAGTGGCTCCCGCGCCCGCCTGGAACATACCGCAGGGTTGCCGCAGGACCAACGCTGCATGGTGCCGTTTAATAGACCGGGCTGCGTTGCGTTGTCGCAACGAGGCGGTCGATTTCCTCGTCCGTAAATCCCGCTTCCCGGCGAATATCACGGGCAATGGTAATACCCTCTGCGTCGGTCTGGCCGGCGCCGCGCACCCCACCCAGGTTGAAGCGCTCATCAATACTCAGCTGGAATTCCAGGGCTTTTTTGAGCCGTTCAGGGGCGTTCTCTGTGAGCTTGCGCAGCCAATTACTGCCCATACGCACATGCGTAATTTCATCGGCCAGGACATAGTCCACGGCCCGTTCGATCACCGGATCGCCAATCTTTTGCGCCACTCTGATGAGCTGGGCAAAGACGTCACAGGCGAGCCCTTCAAGGCCACGATTGACCCCCGCCACACGCTCTTCTGGGGTTTCGGCACAGGCACAGCGCCACAGAATCGTGCTTTCAGGATATTCGCCAGCGTACCCGCCGACGTGTTCGAGGAGCTTGAGGTAGATCTCCACATGGCGGGATTCGTCCCAGACCTGCCGGGCCATATCCATGACAAATTCCCACGGCACCTCCTCAGCAAAGTCGCACACCGTGCGCCCGGCCCCTTCCATAGCCTGGAGTTCACCCACCAAGATGCCATGCAACCGGTCACAGAGCGATTCCAGGTCGCGCAAGTCTGGAAACGGTGGCAAGCCTTGCTCCATGCGGATCTCCGCCACGCGCCGCGCGCGCATGCGAATGAACCGATCCTCACGGGCCAGTTTGTCATACGCTAAGAACTTCTGCATACAGACTCTCCTTACAGCGTGACCAGGAATCCCAAGCAAACAATGGACTGCTTTCTTTGTAACCGCAGCCTCGAGAAAAGTCAAGAGAGCGCGCGCTCATGCATCGACGTCACACCCTTTTCCTCCGCCAGGCGGGCGGGCTACTCTGGGAGAGCGGGCGGCAGCGCGCCTGTTGCAGAGAGGGGCGTGCGGGTGTACCCTGTCATGCAGAAAGAACGGTGCGGTGTGCACAGCAGGAGCAGAAAGGCTATGGTGCCATTCAGTCCTCGCCCCTGGCAGCGTCTCAGTGTGCAGGTGGCAATACTCTTCGTGGCCGTAACGCTGGTGGGGATTAGCCTTTTTGGGGCCTTGATCTATCGGAACCAAAAGCAAGAACTCGAAGCCACGCTGGGAGATCTCCTGCTGAACGTTGCCCGCACTGGTGTGCTGTTCATCGACACAGCACTCCATGCGGAGGTCGAGGCCACATTGACACGGGACTCCGACGCCTTCCGGCGCCTCAATGCCACCCTGGCAGCCATCCAGACCGCCAACCGCCTGGAGACCCCCATCTACACGCTCACGGGCTTTGACGCCGCCCGTCGTCTGGCGCACTTTATGGTGACCAGCGGCGGGGAGGGCGAGGGAGATCCTGGCGTACCGTACGCGCTCGTGCCGGCGCTGCTTGAGCCGCTGGGACGCGCCTTTGGCGACGGGATGGCGACCCGCACTGGCGTGTATCCGAACCAACACGGCACCTGGATCACGGCGTTCGCCCCGCTCCGCGATGCCAATGGCCATATCGTTGCCGTCCTTGATGTGGACTATCGTGTTGATGTGTACCTGGCCCGCCTGTCAGAGCTCCAGAGCACAGTGCTGCACGCCTCTGTGGTGGGTGGCCTGGTGGCACTCCTGGCCGGCGTGCTGCTGGCACGGCGGGTGACTAGCCCACTCCGTGTCCTCACCCGAAGTGTGGCGCAGGTTGCCGCGGGAGACCTCTCCCAGACGCTGCCCGTGCGCTCCCACGATGAGGTGGGACAATTAACGCAGACGTTCAACCAGATGCTCGACGGGCTGCGACAGCGGGACTTTATCCGGGACACCTTCGGCCGCTATGTCTCCCCGGAAGTAGTACGGACCCTGATCGAGTCACCCGCCGGGCTCAACCTCGGGGGCGAAAAGCGCGACGTCACTATTCTAATGTCCGACCTGCGGGGATACACGCACCTCTCCGAGCAGTACGACCCCGCCGTCACGGTGCAAATGCTCAATAGCTATCTGGCACGCATGACAAACATCATCATTGAGCACGGCGGCACCATTAACGAGTTTATTGGCGATGCCATTTTTGCCATCTTTGGCGCGCCGCTGGCCTACGCGGATCACGCCGAGCGGGCTGCCGCCTGCGCCCTGGCCATGCAACTGGCCATGACTGAGGTGAACCAGGCCAACGCGGCGCAGGGCTGGCCAGCGCTGGAAATGGGCATTGGGGTCAATTCTGGAGAGGCGGTGGTGGGCAACATTGGCTCGGAGAAGCGGGCCAAGTTCGGAGTGCTCGGGCACACGGTCAACCTGACGGCGCGCGTAGAGGGCAATACGATTGGTGGCCAGATCCTCCTCAGCCCGTTCACCTATGAGCGGCTGCGGCAGATTGCCGACGTTCGGCCACCCCTCTCCGTGCAGGTCAAGGGCATCAGTGAGCCACTCCTGCTCTATGAACTGCG
The DNA here is from genome assembly GCA_963773125.1 of uncultured Gammaproteobacteria bacterium. GTDB lineage: Bacteria > Tectomicrobia > Entotheonellia > Entotheonellales > Entotheonellaceae > CAVZBC01. Next base: position 31,896 of record CAVZBC010000041.1, read on the forward strand.
TGGACTCAGGGGCTCCTATGCCCTGCACCTCCCCGACCTGCTCACAGACGACAATCTGCTCATCCCTGTTGCCTTGCCACTCCTGTGCTGGGTCATTGAAGACAAGCTGGTGCGTCCAGACAGCATCACAGGAGAGGTGGTCCGACTGGGTCGACACCAGCTCGAGGCGTCCCTGGCGGCCCAGGTAGCGCCAACAACCAATGTCCGCCTGCGCCTGCACTACCCAGCGCTCGCCCAGGATTCGGCGGACCTCTACGGCAAAGTGCTGACCGTGCAGGTGCAGGCCGGTACCTGCCTCACCCAGATCAGCCTCACCTCAGTGAGCACCGCTGACCAGCACATGCTGGAGACCTTCCTGATGGCCAATGCGTCGCGCCATGCATAACAGATAATGCATAAGGAGCGTTCCTACGGCTGGCGCTTCTGGTCCTGGCGGGCTTGTGTCGCGTCTTTAAAAGTGCAGTTGATCCCCGACGCGAATACCGCGAGCGCGTGTCTGCCCACCGGCAATTTCGAGGACATAGCGTGCCGGCGCCGCCGAGGCATAGCTTGGACAGCGCCGAGGGGGGCGACACGGAGGGACATTTTCGTGGATGTTGATAATATATCCCTGGGCATCCACGAACAAAATGTCGAGGGCAATCAACGTATTCATCATCCAAAACGAACGTGGCGCCACATCGGGAAAGAGAAACAACATGCCAGCCTCAGGCGCCAGCGCCGGCCGTTCCATGAGGCCACGGCGCCATTCTTCCGGTTCGTCAGCAATCTCAACCGTGAAGCGAGCAATTTCCTGTCCCTCACCGCCGCGTGAGATCGACACACTCCGCACGGGTGCAGGGGTCTGTGCCATGAGACAGAGGCATACTGCCAGCCCAAGCAGCCCTCTGACAACGCCTTGTAGAGCCACCACCTACCTCTCCACTCTCCAGGGGGTGTTCGCTGGCGCTTTTCTCCCTGCGCCAGCGGGAAAACTCTGCACGACCTACACGAAAATCGTACTATAAAGCGTGGCTGCAGACACCACGTTTTCTCATCATACAGGGGGACGTCATGCGACACTGGTGGACAGGCCTGGCGGACGCACCGCCGACGGATGCACAGGCGCTGCATGCCCTTGGGCTCGGGTTCATGGCGGCTCGCACGCTCTGCGTCGCCCTCGAATTCCGGCTCTTTACGCATCTCGCTGGACACACCGCCCCACTGACGCAGATCGCCAGTGCCCTGGCATTGTCAGAACGGGCCGCGGCACGGTTGTTATATGCCTGTGCCGCGCTGGGGCTGGTACACGTTACAGACGCCTCACCCCAGGGCTTTGGCAACACTCCGGTAGCCGAGAAATATCTGGTAGAAGGACAGCCGACGTTCATTGGCAGCTATTTGCAGATGTTTGACGCCCTGGGGTATCACCGCTGGGAACAACTCAGCACGGCGCTGCGACACGACGCCCCGGTGGACGAGTTGCAGCATCCGTATCACTACCTCGATGCAGACGTGCAGGCCGCGCGCGCCTTTCTCGCCGCACAGCATGCCGGCTCCTTGAGTCTTGGCCATGCCCTGGCGCGTCGGCTCGATTTGCGACCGTTCCGCTGCTTGCTGGATCTGGGCGGCGGCTCCGGCGCATATACCATCGAAATGCTGCGGCACTATCCACACCTTCAGGCCATTGTCTTCGATTTTCCCGCCGTGTGCCGTATTGCCGACGAGATGATGCGCCAGGAGGGACTCAGCGACCGGGTGCGTACGGTGGCAGGTGACTACGAGCACGATGCATTGCCTGCCGGACCAGATGTGGTGCTGTGGTCAGGAAACTTGCATGCCAGCAGCCCACAGCGCTGTGCGCGGGTGTTACAGAAACTGCACGACCTGCTGCCGTCGGGAGGCATGTTGCTCCTGCATGATTATGTGTTGGATGACACGCGTACAGGACCACTGATCCCGGCCTTGCTGGCCTTACATATGACCCTCGTGTCAGCCGACGGCCAGGTCTATAGCGCCGCGGAAATACGCCTGCTCCTGGAGCAAGCGGGATTCGTTGAGATCAGTGTGCAAGCCTTTCTGGCGGGGCACAGTGGCCTGGTCTCCGCACGCGTTCCGTGAGATGCCAGGGGCAGGGCCATGCAGTGCGCGGACTTCTTGGGGTTCCCTCGCCCCATCGCCTGTCAAGAGGGGGTTTTGCCAGGGCGTCACCGGGGGAGGGCGTGTGCGCCGAACACGCCGCCCACAGGCGACTGCCCAGGCTAGAGGTAGAGTCCCCGGCCAAGTGATTTGGCCTCTTCGTCCTCCAGCGCCTCCCCACCTTTGCGCAGCGGGAAATGCACCACGGAACGAATGTTTCCCCAGGGAATGAGAATATGGGCCACGTGTTCTTCGTGCTTGCGATGCTCCGGTGGGATAATATACCCCTGCTCATCACGCATGCGCGTGGTTTCGAGCTTGGGGTTTTCAATCCAGATGCCGATAGAGTCACGGCCGACGACCTTGGCATAGAACTTGCGCTCTTTGATGCCCGCTGACTCTAAACCCTCGTGATTGAAGAGAATAAACAGTGCGATCTTATTAATGATCTCGTCGATGGTCATCCCGTGCTCCTCATGCTATCCGGCGCTCTGACATCTGGCAGCCGTGCTCACAGCTCGTCCAGAATCTTGCCTGTACGAGCTTTCTCCACGGTTTCCTCAAATTGCGACCCGAGATCCACCCCAAGTTCCTGGGCCCGTTTCTTGGCCCACAAGCCCACGTTGCGAGAATCCTTGTAATAGTCTGGCCCATGCGGCACACTGGGGTCAACTGCTGCCAGACGGCTCGCCTCAGAGCGGTGATACGCAAAACGCGACATCACCCGTTGCGTCTGTGGGTTATCGCAGGCTTTGCACGCTGGAGATGTCGCTGTAGTGGTATCCAGGACAAGACGAGAGGTCAGACCGCCACAGGCCTCACAGCGATACTCATAGATCGGCATAATGTGCTCCCTTCTTGATGAGAAGCGGATGTGACAGGCAGTAGACGCTGCGGATCGGTCGTTGAATTTCGCCCAGGAGTACAGTACAGTGTAAACTGCTCCGCCGCCACTGGTCCACCGTTTCGCGCAAGAAAGCGTTGCTCATGAGCATTGAATATGGCAAGGAGAACGGTGTTCTCCGCTGGATACGCAATCCTTTCACTGGCACGGTCACGTACTTCAACGATATCCACCGCAAAACGAACTCCTTCCGTCGCCTGACCAATCCGCAAAATGTCGTCTTCCCCGCCGCCGCGGCGCTCTCTCCGGAGGCCTTACGCGCCGAAATGGAGCGCGTCACCAACACGTGTGTCTTTTGCCCAGGCAATGAGGCGATGACGATGGAGGAGGTCCTGCGGGTGACCTATGGCGAGATCTATGGCCATACCTCGCTCCCAGCCGCGTGCCCGGCTGATGCCTGGGCCATTCGGGTGGTCCATAACATCATTCCACGTATCCCAGAGGAGTGCACCGGCGGCAAGAATGAATCCTACGTTATTGTTGAAGACGCCCGCCATTTCCTGCCAGGCGCCACCAGTCTCAACGACCTCCTCTGGTCTGGCGCCCTGGCCGCAGAACACTACTACCAGGTGTTGCGGGTCGCCACGGAGATTGTCCAGCGGTCGCTGAGCAACCCCGCCGTCCAGTCGGTCATCATTCGGAAACACCAGGGCCGTGAGTCGGGGGCTTCCCAGCCGCATATTCATATCCAGGCGATTGGCGCTGACCGCCTCTTCCCCGACATCGAGCGCGAGATGGACGTGACAGCGCGCCATCCAGACATCTGGCAAGAAAGCGTCGACTTGATGCGCGAGTTCACCTTCGACCTGGAAGCGGGGGACGGTATTGCCTCGCACTGGTCCCCCTTTGGCAAATTTCCGCGCCAGTTCGAAGTCATCTCGTTACAGGACTGGCAACCTCTCCACAAGGTTCCCGCCGAGCGCCTGCGGCTGTTTGCGCAGTACGTACACCGCCTCCTACGGGCGCTTGGTACGGCGCCGCACGACATCGAAATTCATCACGGCGAAGGCATTCCGTTGCACCTACATCTCAACACCCGACGCTATGTGTACGCTAACATCGGTGGCACGTTAAACTCGCCGGTAGACGTGGCCGACAACGTCATCCCACCCACGCGTGATATGGTCCGGCTGTTTGCCCAACAAATCGCCCTGCAGGCCGACGGGTCCGCTTTAGCGCCTCATAGGGCCGCAGCCGACGTCTGGCACGGAGGCGCAGCGTGGAGCGCCTGCCTTACACCGTCGAATACCCACCGCTGACGCTAATCGTCTGTCCCGTCATATGGCTCGCCCCATCAGAGGCGAGAAACGTCACGACTTTCGCCACATCTGCGGGGACCCCCAGCTTGCGCAGGGGGTAAAATTTCACGATACGCTCCTCCAGATCAGGCGTCAGGCGCTCCGAGGTCGCCGGAGTTTTGGTAAAACCCGGACACACACAATTCACGTGGATGTTGTAACGCCCCACCTCTTTGGCTACCGCCTTAGAAAAGCCAATAACGGCGGCCTTGGCGCCAGAATAGACCGCTTGTCGCACCTCCCCGACCCGCCCGGCATCCGAGGAAATGTTGACGATTTTGCCGCGCTGCTGGGCGATCATCGGTTCCAGCACGGCGCGGGTACAATGCACCACGCCCATGAAGCAGACGCTGACCTCGAAGGCCCAATCCGCTGGCTGGGAATCGACAAAGAGATTGACGCGCCAGGCTCCCGCACAGTTCACCAACACATCGAGGTGGCCAAACTGCTGCACGACCTGCTGCACCATGGCCTGGGCCTGCGCATAATCCGTCACGTCGAGGGGCAGACCAAGGGCGCTGCCACCCTGCTTTTGCACCGCCGTAGCGGTGGCTGCAGCGGTGTCACCCTGCACATCCGCCGCCACGACACGCGCCCCCTCGCTCGCCAGGCTGAGCGCAATGGCCTGCCCAATCCCCGAGCCGGCCCCCGTCACCACAGCCACTTTGTCACGCAATCCTAAATCCATTGTGCGTCTCCTGTTCTCCTGCTTCACGCCGTTGTTGGTATGCTTTGCCGTTTTGTATCACAAAGCCCACCACATCCCAAACCAAAAAGCCGGTGCGCCTGCCAGTATTCTCAAGTCCATGCTCCATCCTACCGATAGGAGAGGGAGGCGGCGCAAGCACGACAGGGAGGCTGGCGATTGTCTGCCAGCGGCGATAAAAAGCGGTTGACAGCAAGGCCTCTTCTCTGCCTACAATGCGTGAGCATGTCCGATTATCTCATAAGGGGCATGTCCTGTCGTGGGGTGCCCATCTTAGTACAGCCCCACAGAGCAAAGTGTCCATACCCCAGCGCCTCTGCCTTGCTGACGCCAGGTGGGGCAATGGACAGCTATGAGCTCTGCGCAACACTTAGAGAAGGCCCATGAGTCAACGATCGTTTCTCACCAATTTTGTTCGCGAACATCTGGACACGTTGAATTTACGTCGTTTTTTTGGCGATTATCGCGCTTTCACCTTTGATCCCGCCTACTTCCATCTGGGCATTGGAGAAATTGCTGACATCACCGACACGGCCACCTGGCACACCATCATGCGCGACTTTCACGACGACCCCCGCCTGGTGGCACGGGCGACGATGTATGCCGGCACGCGTGGCGAACGCGACGCGAACCAGGCCATGGCCGAGCACATTGGCCAGCTCCTTGGACGGCCGGAGATCAACGAACAACACGTCGTGCCATACGACGGCGGGCACAACGCCATCAACGGCATCATGCGCACCTGTGTGGCGCCGTTGGGGTCGCCGCAGGACGAACGCCAGTACGTCCTCTTGCCGACTCCCTGCTACCCGTATTTTTCCACCATTATGACGCAGCACAGCGGTGCCCTCACCTATGTGGCCTACTCGGCCGAGGACATGGTGCAGGGCATCGAGACGCTCATCAATCCGCACATCGGCGTGGTGCTGATCAACACACCGCACAATCCGACGGGCTACGCCCTGACGCCAGAGCAGGTGACAGCGGATCAATCGGGCGGTGGCGCCGTATGATTGTGTCCTGGCAGTGGACATGGTCTATGCGCTCAATGCCCTCGAACCCGAGGCTATCCAGACCTTAGGCGGACTCGATCCAGAGCGCACGATCTACATTGATAGCTTCTCCAAGAAATTTGGCCTGCCGGGCTTGCGTCTGGGTTTTGCCATATGTACGAACCTCGAATTGATCGAGGCGTTGCGCATGATGAAAGCCGCCGAATCCGTGTCTGCCAGCAATGTCAAACTGCTCTTCGCGGCGCACTTGCTGCAGCAGCATATGGCCCTGGCAGAAACAACGGCAACAGAGATCCGGCGGCGCTATTACGCCTTCCGCGAGGCCATAGCGGAGATTGAAGAATACGGTGTCGAGGTGCCGCCCCTGACCGGCAATGCCAATGCCTTCTATCTGCCATTGTTTCTTGATCGTTTGCTCGAACGCACCGGCTTGTCTGCCGATGCGTTTGTGACGTTGTGCTACGAGCGCTATCAGTTAGAAGTCGTGCCTGGCACCCGCATGTATCCTCCCGCAGGGGCTGCGCGCCGGCACGCTCGAGTGTGTCGAATGGCACAGCACATATCAGCACGCCTGGTCCGGTGGTGTATGCGCCGGATTTTACCGCCAAAAAACGGCCCTTCGTGCGGCTCTCCTTTGGTGTCGAACACCGCATCGTCGAAGCGGCCACACGCCTGCGTCAGGCCTGTGCCGAGATCTTTGTGTCGTAGGGAGCGTTATGCGCTATCGCCTCCTCGCCCTGGATGTTGATGGCACGCTGCTCGACCCTGCCGGGCAGCTACGACCGGCCGTACAGCAGGCCGTCGCTGCTACCCAGAAACGCGGCGTGCGCGTGGTCCTGTGCACCGGTCGCCGCTTTCGCACCGCCCTGCCCCTCGCCCAACAGTTGCAGCTCAGCGACCCGGCAGTCGTCCACAACGGGGCCCTGGTAAAAGATCTGCAGTCAGGCGCGACCCTGCAGCAGTGTTATATGTCTCCTGACGTGTATAGCCACGCCCTGACTCTATTACGCCAAGGCGGTGCGCCGATGGTGTACGTTGATGCCTTCCACGAGGCAGTCGATATCCTCACGGAGGCACTGGAACGCGTGCATCCCTTTCAGCGGACGTATCTGCAGGACAATTTGACGCACTGTCGTATCGTGACCGACATCGATACCCCACCAGCGTATGGCGTGGTGATGATGAGCGTCATGGCCGATGAGGCACACCTGCGGGTGCTACGGCCACAGGTCCAGCAAGCCCTCGGCACACAGGCCCGGGTGAACCTGCTGATGAACAAGAATTACCAGGGATATATCCTGGAAATCCTGCATCCGTCCGCGTCGAAATGGGACGCCCTGCAGCGCTGGGCACAGCGGGAAGGCATCGCCACAGAGGCGATTATGGCGGTGGGTGATGACGAGAACGACCTCGAGATGATCCGTCATGCGGGTTTAGGAGTGGCCATGGGGAATGCCGCCGAGACGGTCAAAGCCGCGGCCGATTTCATCACTGGCAGTAATGCCGAGGACGGCCTGGTGCAAGCCCTGTATCGTTTTATGCTCTAACGCGAAGCCGTTGGCATGGCCGGCGAGATGCACGATGATCTATGGTATCGGTATTGACCTCGTTGAAATCGCCCGTATCGAGCAGGCCATTACGCGCACTGGCCCTCGTTTCATCGCCCGCATCTATACCGAGCTGGAGCAACAATACTGCCGCTCCCAGGCTCTGTCGGTGGCGTGCTATGCGGCGCGCTTTGCCGCCAAGGAAGCGTTTGTCAAAGCGCTTGGGACCGGCTTACGGCAGCACATGCGGTGGCGAGATATCGAAGTACAGCGTGACGCCCTCGGCAAACCAAGTGTCCACCTGTATGGTCATCTCCAGGCACACTGTACTGAGAAGGGAATTCACGCACATCCATCTGTCACTGTCTCATAGTGCGTCTATGGCTATAGCGCAAGTAGTCCTCGAGTGCTGAACCGCGAGTGCCTATCACGACTGCCGCGAGAAGGATATCTTCGTGGGAACCTTCGTATCGCTATCGACACCAGTTGAGGAACTCTCCTTTACTTTTGTCGATGTCGAAACCACCGGTCTCCATGCCGCCATGGGAGATCGCGTGTGCGAGATTGCCCTGTTACGTGTGGAGCGGGACCGAGAAGTGGCCCGCTTTGAATCGCTGGTGTATCCGTCGCGTCCCATGACCCCCGGGGCCACGACGGTGAACGGCATCACCGATGCCATGCTGGTGGACGCGCCCGTCTTTGCAGGGCTCATCCCGCGTATACAGGCGTTACTGCACCACAGCGTCTTTGTGGCGCATAACGCGCCCTTTGATGTGGGCTTTCTGCGCCACGAATTTCGCCTTGCCGGGCAACAGTTCCCTGACCTGCCAGTCGTCGACACGCTGGCACTGGCGCAGGCCCACTACCGTTTTCCTCACAACAGCCTCGAGGCCATTGCCACGACGCTCGGCGTTCCGAGCACCACACGGCATCGCGCCATGCCCGACGTGCTTACCGCCCGTGCAGTGCTGACACGCTTCATTGCCGATCTGCGCCGTCAGGGTCCGGTGGTCCTGGCCCATTTGATGTACCCGTCGGATCGCCGCTCTGCCACAGAACTCGCCGCCTTGACCACGACCCTACACGACGCCTTGCAGACCGGTTGTCGGCTGCACCTACAGTACCAGGCGGGCAATGCGGCGCAGACGACCCGCGTGGTGCAACCGCTGGAGATGCACTACGAACGCGGCCACAGCTATCTGCGCGCCTTCTGCCACCTGCGGCAAGAGGAGCGCAACTTTCGTCTGGACCGTATTGTCGCAGTCCAGCTCCTCACTGCGGAATGAGCCGGAGGCTGTGGCGGGGCAGCAGGTCATTGTGCTGGATATGCTGTTCCATCGCCGCGTTGCAGGCTGGAGCAGTGCCGAACACCTTGTACCAGATGTCCTGGCTCTCCATACACAGATAGAGGGGAGGATGCGCCGTATAGCGCCGCATCCACCCGAGCATCTTGGCATACATCTCGGTGCGCAGCGGCCTGAAATAGCGCAGTTTGCCATCCGCCCCGGGAAAGAGTTCGGCCGACATCAGACGATTGTTGGGAAACCGCTCTTGCACCACCTTTTTGAGCGCTGGCGCAAAGCGCAGGCTGCCCATACTCATGTAGGTAATGTCCTCGGGCGCTAAGGCACGAAACACCTGCGCCACAAACGGCTCGTAATCTGCTTCCCAGCCTGGATAGTACAGCACCGGATCAAAATGCAGCCCAATCTTGTAGCCCGCGTCGCGGCACTGTTGCGCCGCCCGCAGACGCGCCGCGAGCGAGGCGGTTTTGTGCTCCTCGCGTTGCACCACTGCTTCTGGATTGATCGACCACGACACCATGACACGTCCCTGCGGGTCGAGGTCGAGGAGTTGCTCCACCAGATCACTCTTGGTCTTGAACTCGAAGAGCACGTTGGGGAATTGGTGCAGGAAAGGAATCAGCAAGCGGGAAAACCCCGTCAGCGGATCCAGGGACAAGCTATCGCTGAACTCTCCTGAGCCGAGACGCACAAGCTGCGGCGCGCGGGCCCGGAGGACTGCAGCGAGTTCGTCGAACAACGCCTCGATGTTCGCATACACCGTCAAATAAGGCGTATTGACGTAGTGCTGGAGATAGCAATACGTGCAGTCGTAGTTACAGTTGTAGACCACGTCAACGATCATATAGCCACAACAGAGCTGGCTCGCCACATTGCGGCTGGTGGCGCCCGGACAATCGCGCACAAAACGACCCTGGTGCGCCGCCAGGTACAGGGTCTTCTTGGACGCTGTCAGACGTGCTGCCGGCGTTTGCAGGGACGACACAGGCGGTGGCGCATCAAGTACGTCCGTCGGCACATCCGGCAATTGCCGCAGCACATGCGCGGTGATCGGGCTGTCGAGTACCTGACGGTCAATCCATATCTGCTGCGGACGATAAACACGGGGCATAGGCATCCTTATGATTGCAGCGTGTATGAGGCAGGTAGGAACGCCGGAAACATGCTATTCTATACCACCAGAACCTCATTGTTGGCAAGACGCCGGACGAACCAGGAGAACTCTCTATGAGACAACAACGCTGGGCGCTTTCCGTGCCACTCGACGGCTTCACTCTGGCGGAGCACGCGGCGATCGCCCAGGAAGCCGAGCGCCTCGGCTATACCGATGCCTGGTCGTTGGAAATCGATGGCGTAGACGGCTTCGCTCCCCTGGCCGTCGTGGCCCAGGCCACGCACATGCGTATTGGCACGGCGATTGTCAATGTCTTCACGCGTGGTCCAGCGACGCTGGCAATGTCTGCCGCAGGCTTGAGCGAGATGGCGCCCGGGCGGTTTTGCCTGGGGATTGGTGCTGGCTCACAACCAATAGTAGAGGCCTGGAATGGGGGGACATTCCACCACCCTGTCACCCGCGTACGCGACATGGTGCACTTTCTGCGGCGCGCCCTGGCAGGGGAACGCGTGGTGTTTCACGGCGACACGTTTCGCGTTGAAGGGTTTCGGCTCAGCCGTCCGGCTGCCGCTCCTATCCCCATTCACGTGGCGGCCCTGCGGCCGGGGATGTTGCGCGTGGCGGGGGAAGTGGGCGACGGCGCCATTATCAACTGGCTCTCGGTACAAGACGTGCCACGCTCCGTACAGATAGTCCGCGACGCCGCCCAGCAAGCCGGCCGTGACCCGGCTGCCATGGAGATTACGGCACGACTCATGGTCAGCGTTGATCCACCATCCGCCACGGCGGATACGTTCATACGTCGGTACATCGCCGCGTACCTGAATGTCCCGGTCTATAAAGCGTTTCATGTGTGGCTGGGACGGCACGAACTGTTACGACCTATGTGGCAAGCCTGGGAGAGCGGTGATCGCAGGGCGGCCGTAGCGGCGATTCCTGACCAGGTCGTTGATGACCTGATAGTACGAGGCGCCGTACAAGACATGCGGGCCCACGTGCAGCGCTATCTGGAGGCAGGGGTAGACACCGCGTGCCTGCACCTGTTGACGTATGAAACCGATCCCGCCCGGAGGCGAGAGGTCCTACAGAACGCCATACGCGCCCTTGCCCCCGCAACCATCTCAGGCAAAGGTGCAGGATAGCGATGCAATCCTCAACGGCATATACCAGTATTGGGCTGCTCCTTATGCTGTTGGTGGACTGGTTGGATTACCTTTCCGGCCATGAAGTGAATTTTTTTGTGTTCTACTTTCTGCCCATCGCCTTCGTGAGCTGGTATACCAACCGGAAAGTCGCGACTTTTTTTGCTGTAGTCGTGACTGGGAACTGGTTGATCGTGAACTACCTCGAGGGGGCTCCGTATTCCCACTGGTTCATTCCCTACTGGAACGCTGGGGTACGGCTGGCGGCCTTTCTGACCATTGCCCTGGCATTTGCGTTTATCAGGCAGCAGCTCAGGCAGGCCCAGCGGCTCAATCAGGAATTGGCGGCAGCATTGGCAGAAGTCAAACGGTTAAGCGGCTTTCTGCCGATCTGTGCCTCGTGTAAAAAAATTCGCAACGACCACGGCTCCTGGGAGCAGATCGAGATGTATATTCGGGATCGTTCCGAGGCAGAGTTTACGCACAGCCTTTGTCCAGAGTGCGTGAGCAGAATCTATCCTGACCTGGCCCGCTAAAAAGGGTCGCGGAGCGTATTTACGGTACGACCAGTCATACACATGCTGTTGCACATCATGGTGCCGGGCGTGCTCGCCTGGCTCGTCTTCGCGCCGCGCTGGCAACGCGCCTGGTGCGTCATGCTGCTGACGATGGTGATCGATGTTGATCATCTGCTGGCCACTCCTATATACAGTGCACACCGCTGCAGTATCGGCTTTCACCCCTTGCACACCTGGGTAGCCATCGCGGTCTATGTGAGTATGCTGATTCTGCCCAGGACGCGTGTCGTTGGCGCGGGGCTCGTGGTGCACATGGCGCTGGATGCGCTTGACTGTGTCTGGATGGCTTTCGAGTAGCGGCATCACCTCGCGTGCACGGGGAGCGCTACCATGGTCACAACAGGCTCAGGAGGTCATCGAGCGCCGCATTGGCAGCAGCATCGAGCAGACGCTGGGCGTAGTGTTGGAGTTCCTGACGGCGTACGGAAGGCGAAGCTGACCTGGTACTGCTGTCCCTCAAAGTATGGCGGTGGCCGCAGATTCACCTGGGCGGGGAGGCGGAGGCGGCGTACGGTCTCCTGGAAGCGCTGCTCATGGGCACTGAACAGGGGATGGCGCGCTTCGTGCAGCACGCGACGGACGCGCTCGAGCTTTTGCGGATCAGCAAGCTGGGTATCGGCTAATACCGCTGATACGCCAAGAGTGTGCAGCAGGGCAGCAGCACTACACCCGTCACGCCGACACATGTCCTCAATGGCGCGTGGCAAACTCCCGGGCGCGATTTATCCCAGGCTTGAGACCAGTGAACAACGCCAGCAACGCCTGCCGATCCTCTGGCGCCTGCTGCCCGATCCACAGGGCCGTTTCGAGCGGCAGTCGCTCAGCCACCACAGCGGCCTGTAGTCCATCATCCAGTGTCGCCAGAGTGCAATACGCCTCGACCAACTCCAACCGCGGCGGGATGTCCAGCACCGGACAGAACTCCTCGAGCAGCCTCGCTGGAGCATAGTGAAACTCTTCTCGTAAGCGTCGCAGAATTCTCCCCTTTTCCACGGCATTCAACGGGCGACAACCGAGGTTGTCGTAGACAGCAAGCAGAAAGGCCGCCTCGTCTGGGAGCTCAGTCGTATTATGCACCAGGGCCGGCACGGTGGCGCGCCCGGTCTGTTGGCACACCTGCAGCCGCTTGGCACCACACACCACCTGGAGCTGCGTTGGCGCAGGGCCACGGCGCAGATGCAGCGGCGTCAGCACCCCGACCTGGGCGATCGAACGCTGTAGCGTGTGCAGATCAGGGCGATACGTGACGATAAACGTGTGGTCGTCGAGTGCGATATCCGTGAGTGGCACATCCTGCAACACTGGCGCCATAGTTCTCTTCAGCCCCCCTCGTGCTCCAGTGCCACCAATCGCTGCCGATAGCAGTGCTCCTTGCCTTGATACAGGGCACTAGCGAGCCATCTGGTACCGTTTCTGCGCCCCCAGGGCGACGATACGGCACTTGTGCACCAGGTGCTGCAGTACCGCCTGTTGCTGCTGCCGAGAGAGGGATGCCGTGAGCATTTTTTCGAGTGCCACAATGCGATATTGGTCCAACACTGGCGTGGTGCGCGATAACTGGTCGGCATGCCCACCACGTTTGACGATCAGTCGCTCGGACAGCAACGCCACCGGCACGAGAGCCGTCATGCGTAACCACAAATCGTAATCCTCACAGGCGGGCAGCGACTCGTCAAAGCCCCCCAGACGCTCCCAGAGCGGAGCGCCGCAGCATGATCGACGACGGGCTGATAATACAGCGCGGCAACGATGGCAGAAAAATCCAGCCGGCATGTTTGGCATGGATCTGACGCGGATTCACCCGCACCCCGTGCCGTATCCAGATCTCGTCGGTGTAACAGGCCTGTACCTGCGGCTGCTGGCCAAACAGCGCCACCTGTGCCGTGACTTTCTGCGGTAGCCAGAGGTCGTCAGAATCGAGGAAGGCGATGAGTTCGCCATGCGAAGCAGCCACGCCGCGATTGCGCGCCGCACTGACCCCGCTATGCGGCTGCGGCATGTACGTGACCTGTGGCCCACACTCGCGCACCATCCCTGATGTATCATCCTGTGAACCATCGTCGACCACGATCACTTCCAGGTGCGGATAGTCTTGCCCGAGGACTGAGGCGATCGCCTCACGGACGAACGCAGCGCGATTAAAGGTGGGAATGATCACACTGACGAACGGCGGCACTCCGCCCTCCATTATTCCGCCTGCCGCACTCTCCGCGACTGCGTCGGCGGTGGGAAGCTCGAAGACTCGCTCCGCCCACACAGTGGCGGAGAAGGGCTTTGCGACCTTCCGCCTGCCGCACTCCGCAAGCGATGATACGCACTCGCATGCTTAAAGGCTGCAGCGGCGCGGGCAAAATTGTGAAACGCCGGAATTCCCGCCGCCAGGAGTTCTCGACGCATGTCGACCTCTTCCTTCTCGAACGGCGAAAAACCCACTACGGCCAACAGGGGCTTGTCATAGCGTTGCCGCATCTCCCGGAAGGTGGAGAAGAGGCGCTCTTTGAAATCTGGCTGGCGTGCCATGCGACGATACAGGAAGGTAAGCGGCAGGTCATTGACCACGGCATCGATATGGGGATCGTCCAGCAGCACCTGCATGATGTCATAGAAGCTCTCACCGGCCCAGTTCATGCCCATGTCGATGGGATTCTTGTAACTCCCCCCAATAATATTGAAAAAACCTCGGAAGCGCTCATAAGACGCCTCCGTCAGGGGAGGGATGTCCAGACCAGCTTTGGCAAAAGTGTCGGTAATGACCACGGATGGGCCACCCGTCATGGTCACCAGGCCCAGGCGTTGCCCGGTGCTGGGCTTGAGGAATTGCAGCGCCTTGATGGCGTCCACCATCTCTTCCAGGCCATCGACCCGTATGGCGCCCGTCTGCCGGAACAACGCCTCCCAGATCTCGCCAGACTGGGCCAGCGACGCCGTATGTGAGGCAGTGGCGCGACTGCCCAGCCGTCGTTTGTCCACCCCGCCAGATGAGCAACGGCTTCTGGGGCGGAATACGTCTGGCCACGTCAAACAGCCGACGCCCATCCCGGGGTCCCTCGATATACATGCCGATGACCGTGGTTTCTGCATCCTGTAAGAGGTATTCCAACAGGTCGGCGCTGTCCAACACCACGCCGTTGCCGTAACTCAGCACCTTACTGATTTTCAGCCCCTGGCTGGCACCGTAGAGGCTAAAGTTAATGGCGTGCGTACCGCTTTGCGAAATAAAACCCACGTTCCCCGCCTCGCCGGCTGGCTGCTCGATATGATTGCGAATGCCAACCTTGGGATGATATACCCCCATACAATTGGGACCAATGAGAGCGATGTGCGCCTGACGCGCCAGCGCCGTGATGGTCTGCTGGAGCTGTAAACCCTCGGCTTCACCGGTCTCGGCAAAACCTGCCGTGAACATGGCCACCCCGGCAACCTCTTTGGCAATGGCATCTTGCAGCACCACGGGGGCGGCACGGCGTGGCACGGCCACGACGACAAAATCCACCGGCTCTGGGATATCGATGAGACGCGCATAATTGGGCACGCCCAGGGCTTCGATGCCCGGAATTTCTTTCTCGTCAATGTTCACGGAATACACCGGCCCCTGAAACGTGCTCATGTTGCGCAGCCACATGTAGTCATCCAGCTTGCGTGCTCCAACAACGGCCACCGCTCGCGGGTGCAAAGCCCGATGTAAGTTCTCTAAGCGCTTGTCCACCACCACTCCTCCTGTGCAGCCGTTGCCTCACCCGGCTCGACGCGCAGACGCCACCGCACATACTCTCATTGGGGGGCGATACTAGAAGCAACGTCCGTCCTTGTCAAGGGACAGGCGAAACGCACCCCACCTCCCGCCAGCATGTCTCAGGGTCTGTGGCAGACGCGACCGCTGTGCTAGGCCTGCTCGCGCACGTCGAGACCAGTGCCCGGTTGCGGTGGTAGGGGTGCGCCGCCCAGGGCGGGAGCACCGACAGCACCGCGCCAACACCAGACTCCGAGAGTACTCAGCGTGCCAAGGAGTGCTCCAGCAAGCACATCCACCGGGAAATGCACCCCGACGTATACACGCGAGAACCCTACCAGGAACAGACTGGCACTCCACCAGTACCATTGACGGGGGTAGAGGCAAAACAGGTACATGCTCACCGAAGCCATCATCTGCGTATGCCCAGAGGGAAAGGAGCGGTGCCGCAGGGAGGGGCCAATGACATTGATGTGGACTGTACCGGCTTCGAGCAAGGCGGCAAACTCATTGAGTGGCCGAGGACGTGCCACACCATACTTGATGGCCTGCACGACGAGGCTGCCTACGAGTACGGCGACGATAAGCCACCTATAGTGCCGGTAAAAGGTCTGACGGTCTACGCACCACAGCATAACGCCGACGCATGGCCACCAGGATAAAGCCATCGGCGCACCAGGTCACCACCCACAGGAGGTAATCGAGTCCTACTGTCGACAGACCCTGGTTTAAGGCAAAAAAAAGTTGATGATCAAGGCGTTCCAGGAACGCAAGCATACGCTGACTCCATGGCACAGCACAACAAACTCCCATCACCTTTGAGCGTATTGTGCGACAAAGCCACCGACAGTGCAACGTGCGCCAGCCTCCTGTAACGGTTTACGGCCTTCCACTGCCCCCGGAACGGTGAAAAGGTATTGACAAATACCGCCTCAGACCGTTATGCTAGCGCACCACGACAAAGTCTGACTTCTCCATCAATCGCTTGCTCAGGCTGCTCTTCGTTGCTATCACGTGTAGGAGGAAGGTATGAGTAAAAGAATATGGCTGCGCTTTGCCCTGGTTGTCCTCGTGGCGTGTATCGCCGCCACGATATGGCAACCAGTCCCAGCGAGTGCCGCCCGCAAGAAGATCTTGAACTTCGCCGCCAAGGAACCAGAGCACATGGATCCGCACGCCAGCGTTCTCGGGCAGAACCAGGCGATTGCGCGCTTCGTCTATCGGGGCTTGACACGGTTTGCCATCAAGGATGGCAAAGTCACCACCGCGGAGGTCGAGCCCGATCTGGCCGAGAGCTGGACGATGTCCGATGATGGCACGGTGTGGACGTTTAAGCTGCGCAAGGGCGTGCAGTTTCACCACGGCTTTGGCGAGTTTACCGCCGAGGATGTGAAGTTCAGCTTCGAGCGCCAGATCAAGCGCACCAAGGGTATGCTCTTCACCAATAACCTGGACCCGATCAAGGACATTACCGTGGTCGATCCGCACACCGTGCAGATCACCCTGAAGGCCTTTGATCCGGTGTTCCCGTTGCGCATGGTCGGCTATCAGCAGGGATACATCGTGAGTAAAAAGGCGGCGGAGAAGCACGGCGAGCAGTTTGGCTGGAATCCCGTCGGCACCGGGCCGTTCTATTTGGACAAGCATCTGCCGCGGGAAAAAGTGATTCTCAAAGCCTTTGATAAATACTACTTTGGCCGTCCACAGATCGACGAGGTGCACTGGTTCGACGTGCCCGAGGACGCCACCAAGCTGATTGGTCTGGAGAAGGGCACCTTTGACATCCTCTACCCTGAAGCAGTGACTGCCGATCTCGAAGCCCAGGTGCTCAAAATGGGCGCAGTGCTCGACAAACGCGGTCCTGGCTCGCAGGAGCGTTACTATATCAACTACACCAAGCCGCCTTTTGACGATATTCGGGTGCGTCAGGCGTTCATGCACGCCATTGATCGGCAGGCCATCAAAGAGACACTCTATCCCGGCGCCCTGGCCACAGTCTCCCCCAGCCCGCTGCCTCCCGGCTATTTTGGGCACATGCCAGTGGAAATGCCGGAGTACAACCCCGATAAGGCCAAGAAGCTCCTCGCCGAAGCCGGCCATCCGAATGGCTTTACCATCAAGGACTATTTCATCAGCAAGTCCTTCTTCTATCCCAAGGTGATGACCCTGGTGCAGGAACAGCTCAAGAAGGTCGGCATCAACGTCGAACTCCAGCTCGTTGAGCATGCCACCTACCACGACAACATCCGCAAGAATCTCAATCCCTTTGTGCTGTATGGCGGCACGCGTATCACGGATGGCGATGTGTGGCTCGGGCTGTTCTTCCATTCCAAGGAAGCCCCGGACCCGGCCACGGGCAATAAAGGCACCAATTTCGCCCACTACAAGGGCATCGACGATCTGATTGATCAGGGTCGCCTGGAGCGCGATCCGCAGAAGCGCGCCGCCCTGTACCACGAGGCGCAGCGGCGTATCGTCCGCGATGCGATCTGTCTCCCCATTGTGGATACGCCAGGCTTGCAGCCGCGCAACCCGAAACGGGTGCAGGCACCCTTCAGTGCTGAATATGGGGAGTTTGCCCTGCATTACACCTACAATTACCCGGAAATGCTGAAGATTCTCGATTAGAACTGCACCACCCGCCCCTTCCCCGCTCATGGGGAGGGGGGCACAAGGAGACGGTAGTTGTTTCCATATGTTATTAGACGACTCCTCATTGCGGTGCCAATGCTCCTCGGTGCCATGAGTATTGTCTTTTTTACCATGCGTGTTCTGCCAGGGGATCCTTGCATTGCCATGATGGGCGACCAGGCAACCGGCGACGCCCTGAAAGACTGTGCGCACCATCTGGGCCTGGACCGTCCGTTGCTGGTGCAATATGGCGAGTATCTGTGGAAATCCGTGCGCTTTGATTTTGGCCACTCCTTTCGCCACAAATACCCTGTCACCAGCTATATTCTCCGCATGTTTCCTTACACCTTTATCCTCGTCCTGGCCAGCATGTTCATTGCCCTGGCCATCGGGCTACCAAGCGGCATTCTGTCAGCGTTGTATCGACGTAATCCGCTCATTGACTACAGTGCGCGCCTCATTGCGCTGCTTGGGCTGTCCATGCCGGTGTTCTGGTTTGGGATCTTGCTCCTGATGGTGTTTTCGCTCTACTGGGACATCTTCCCGCTCATTGGTGGTGGCGACCTGACGACGGTGTTGGACATGATCGGCTCGGGGGAGATCTTCACCTACCCTGAGGACTTCCTGGCGGCGGTGGGGGACGTGCTGTACCACCTGGTTCTGCCTGCCTTTGCCCTGGGCATTACGCTGGCGGCCACGGTGAGCCGGTTGTCGCGTTCGGCCATGCTCGAAGTCATCAGCCAGGACTATATTCGCACTGCCCGTGCCAAGGGCCTGGCCGAACGCCTGGTGGTCTATAAGCATGCGCTGCGCAATATGATGATCCCGCTGTTAACGATTATTGGGGTGTTTATGGCCGTGGCCATGACCGGGACGGTCCTCACCGAAACGGTCTTTGCGCGACCCGGGTTGGGCAAAATGCTCGTGGATGCCATCGGAGCGCGCGATTACCCGCTGGCGACAGGGGCGATTACGGTCTTCACCATGACGATTATTCTGGTGAATCTGCTCGTCGATGTCTTCTACGCCGTGTTTGATCCGCGTATTGTGTTCAAATGAGGGTAGGGACCTATGGCAACAACTGGTAAGCCAGCAGCAACGCAGGCAACAGACAGAATTCTGAGTGAAAAACAATGGCAAGAGCGACGGCAACAACAGCGCTGGCGGAAATACCTGCCGATGGCGCTGGGCATAGGACTGGCGCTCGTCATGATCCTCATCGCCGTCCTGGCCCCATGGCTCTCTCCCTTTGACTACTCGGCGCAGTACTCGGAGCATGTACTCAAGGGGCCCGGGGCAGGGGGAAAGCATCATCTGGGCACGGACGAGTACGGGCGTGACTTGCTCAGTCGCATTCTCTGGGGGGCCCGTATCTCGTTGCTCGTGGGTCTGGCAGCAGTGGTGGTCGGGTTCAGTGTCGGTGTGCCACTGGGCATCATGGCCGGCTTCATGGGTGGCCGGGTAGAAATGGCCATCATGCGCGTGACGGATATGCTCATGGCCTTTCCGACTCTGCTCTTAGCCCTGATCATTGTGGCCGCCCTGGGCGGCTCGCTGTGGAACGAGATCATTGCCATTGGCATCGCCCTCACGCCGAGTTGCATCCGTTTGTCGCGCAGTCTGGCACTCACCATCAGGGAAAACGATTATATTATGGCGGCGCGTGCCCTGGGGTGTTCGCAGGGGCGCATCATGCTGCGTCACATTCTGCCCAATGCCATCTCGACAATCGTGGTGATTGCCACGCTCGATATTGCCTCGGCCATCCGCACCGAAGCCAGTCTGAGCTTCCTGGGACTCGGAGTGCCTCCGCCAGCGCCGAGCTGGGGCAACATCCTCAGCGAAGGACGGCAGTTCATCAAATGCTGTCCATGGCTTACCACCTTCTCTGGGTTTGCCATTATGCTGGCAGTCCTGGCGTTTAATGTCACAGGCGATGCCCTGCGCGATCTGCTCGATCCGCGCATGCGTGGAGAGTAGTACCAATGCGGCAGTGCGGACCTCGCTCCGCGCATGCGTGGAAGTGGTACCAGGTGCGGAGTGCGGAGTTAGAGAATTGGTAAACGGCGCGTGAGGCATGGGGGATTATGCGCTTTGTGGCCGATGCAGCGCGCGGGTTCCAGTTCGCTTTCCAGGGAGTGTCTTTTCTCGGCACGACATCGCGTCTTGTGGAAATGGGCCCTCCTCCCCACCGTAGTGAACATCATCGTTTTCGCTATAGCCTTTGCTCTGTTCCTGACCTTTTATCCTGATCTCTACGCCCTGGCAACCGGCTTCCTTTACCTCGATGCACCACAGACATGGTATGCCTGGCTGTGGGTGGCGCCCTTACGCTTACTGGCGTGGTTTATCGGCCTGCTGCTGCTGGTAACGGCATTGGTGGTACTGTACTTCGTCTTCTTAATCCTCGGCACGATGATTGCCGCACCCTTTCTCGATATCCTGGCGCAACGCGTGGAAGCGCTCGTCACTGGTCGTGCATCTCCAGGGACAAACAACCCTCTCTGACGCCGTGCGGAGTATCGGCATCTCAATCATCGAGGAGCTGCGCAAGTTAGGGTTTTTTCTCGCCGTGCAGATGACGCTCCTGCTCCTGGGACTGATCCCGGTGCTGACCCCTTTCACCGTCCTGGCCGCAACGCTCTTTACTATGCTCTTCTTGCCGCTGGAATACGCCAGCTTCGCCATGGACCACCGGCAGCTCCGCTTTCGGCAGCGCCGTGCCCTCCTCTGGCAACACCGCTGGCTCATGCTGGGCTTTGGCGCCGCCGCCTTCCTGACCCTCGTCATCCCGCTACTGAATTTCATCTGCCTGCCAGCATTAGTTGTTGGGGGAACACTGCTAATAGTCGAATGCGGAGTGCGGAATGCGGAATAATGAAGAACTCAAGGCAAGAACAAAAGCCTATGCCTTGCGGGTTATTAAGCTGGTTGAGGCTCTTCCCCAAAATCGTACTACCGAGGTCATCGGGAGACAACTCCTGCGTGCTGCGACATCAGTCGGAGCGAATTATCGGGCGGCGTGTCGTGCAAAGTCCACAGCGGACTTTATCGCCAAGATGGGCATTGTCGAAGAAGAAGCAGACGAATGTCTGTACTGGATGGAACTGCTAATCGACAGTGGCCTCGTTGCCCCACTCTCAGTCTGACCGAGTTAATGACAGAAGGAAACGCGCTTGTGGCCATTGTCGTTACCTCTATCAAAACCGCTCGACAGCACAAAGCCACAATAGAGTGCGGAAGGTGCGCCACGGAGCACCGTTGGCTGATTATTCCGCACTCCGCACTCCACATTCCGCACTCAGAGGCCGCCACTAATCGGTGGGATAAAATGCACTTCACTCTCATCACGTACCCGGTCGGTGACATCAAGGGCGATCTCGCCATCCACGGCGACGGCAATGTCAGGCCGGAAATCACCGGCCTGGAGGACGCGCTCCTTGATACCAGGAAAGCGCTCCTCCAGACCGTTTAAGACGTCACGCACCGTCCGTCCCGCAATGCGGACCTGGCCTACACCACCAGTGAGGTTCTGCAGCATGGCGGGGATAAAGACGAGTGCCATACGTTTTATTTCTCCATCAGCCTGCTCAGCACGTGGCCAGGCGACATCGGCAGCTCGGTCATGCGCTTGCCAGTGGCGCGATAAATGGCATTGGCAATAGCCGCCGGGGGCGGCACAATGGGCACTTCACCCACGCCACGCACGCCATAGGGATGCCCAGGATTTGGCACCTCGACGATGACCGTGTCGATCATCGGCAGGTCCAGTGTGGTTGGCATGCGATAGTCCAGGAAGCTGGCATTGGTCATGGCACCGTCGTCACGGTAACAGAACTCCTCGTTCAAGGCCCAGCCAATACCCTGCACCACGCCGCCCTGAATCTGGCCTTCCACATAGCTGGGATGGATGGCTTTGCCGGCGTCTTGCACGGCTGTAAAGCGTAAGATAGTGACCTTGCCCGTATCGGGGTCAACCTCGACATCCACGATATGCGTCGCAAAGGCACCCCCCACGCCGCGTGGCTGCACCGTGGCACGACCAGTAATCGGCCCGCCCATGCGCGCCATCTGCGCTGCCATGTCCTTAAAGGTCATGGTCTTGTCACGCGCCTTGGCGCACCGAAAGACACCGTCGCCGTACTCCACGTCATCGACGGTGATACGAGCCGTTGCTGACTCGGCCTGGCCTTCGGACTCCTTTTCCAGGTCGCTATTCCAGCGCTGCGCCAGACGTTCCTTCATTTGCCGCACCACGTCACGGGCTGCCTCGTAGGCGGCGTAGCCGGTGGCAAAGGTGGTGCGGCTGCCACCCGTGACATCGGTGTAGCCCACCCCATCGGTACCCACCACCGATGGCCGCACATCGTCGTAGGGAATGCCGAGCGCCTCAGCTGCCTGCATGGCAATAGAGGCCCGCGTCCCACCGATGTCGGTGGAGCCTTCGACAAGTGACACGGTGCCATCGGAGTTGACATTAATGACCACTGACGACTGGAAGCCGACGTTGAACCAGAAGCCCGAGGCCACGCCACGGCCACGATTTGGCCCTTCCAGTGGCGTCTGATAGTGCTCGTGCTCCAACGCCGCATGCACCGTCTCTATATAGCCAATGCGCGGGAACGTTGGCCCATGCACCTGCCGGTCGCCCTCTTTGGCGCCGTTGATGCGACGGATTTCCAGGGGATCAAGCCCCAGCTTTTCCGCCAGTTCGTCAATCACCGTCTCAGAGGCAAAGGCGGCATTCGTAGCCCCAGGGGCCCGATAGGCAGCGGTTTTGGGCTTATTCACCACCACATCGTAGCCATCCACTTGCATGTTTGGAATGGCATAGGGTCCAAAAATACACATGCCACCCGCAGTCACCGGCGAGCCAGGGAAGGCACCCGCCTCGTACATCAAGGAGGCTTCTCCGGCCACGATATGGCCGTCCTGCTTGGCCCCGATCTTCACCTTGATATGGGACGCCGGGGTTGGGCCCGTCGCCTCAAACTCCTCGATACGGCTCATGACGACTTTCACTGGCCGTCCTGCCTTGCGTGATAGGACTGCGGCAACCGGTTCGAGGTAGACGGAAATTTTTCCACCAAAGCCGCCGCCAATCTCACACGGCGTCACAGACACCTGCGACACAGACACGCCCAGGATCTCGGCCACCTGCCGCTGCACCACGAAGGCCCCCTGTGTACTCGTCCAGACGTAGACATGGCCCTCTTCGTTCCATAGCGCCGTGGCATTGTGCGGCTCAATATACCCCTGATGCACCGTGCCGGTATCGAACTCGCGTTCAATCACCACATCGGCATCCTGAAAGCCCTTGGCCACATCGCCAAGGGTAAAACGGAAATGGGTGACAATGTTACTGCGTTTGTCGGTTTTTTGTCCAAGATCCGTGGTGGTCATGGTTTCGTGCAGAAGGGGTGCCTCGTCTTTCATAGCGTCCAACACATGCAAGACCGGTGGCAACACTTCATATTCTACTTCAATCAGACCTAACGCTTCTTCAGCAATGTGGGCATTCGTTGCCGCCACTGCGGCCACCGCATGCCCCTTATAGAGCACCTTGTCAAACGCCATGGCATTGTTGCTCAGATATTTGACGTTCACCGACATCTCGCCAAGATTGGCCATGCGATCTTCGGCCTTGGGGAAGTCCCGGGCCGTGATCACGGCTCGCACCCCTGGAAGTGCTTCAGCCTTGCTGGTTTTGATCGATTTGATACGCGCGTGCGCATGCGGGCTGCGGAGGACCTTGCCATGCAGCATGCCTGTCAGCCGCATATCTGCCCCGTACACCGCCCTGCCAGTGACCTTGTCGGCCCCGTCGGGCCGCACCGGGCGTGTACCAATCACCTTATATTCTGCCGTTGCGTCTGCCATTATGCTTTTGCCTCCATAGTTGTCGCTGCATCCAGAACCGCACGGACAATTTTATCATATCCGGTACAGCGGCAGAGATTGCCTGCCAACCAGTGGCGCACCTGGTGCTCCGTAGGTCGGGAATTTTTTGCCAACAGCGCCTTGGCAGCCATAATAAACCCTGGTGTACAGATGCCACATTGCAAAGCGGCGTGCTCCAGGAATTTTTGCTGCAGCGGGTGGAGCTTGCCGGACGTCGCCACACCTTCGATGGTGGTGACCTCCTTGCCATTCGTCTCCACCGCCAGGACCAGACAGGAATCGACGAGCACCCCATCCAGCAGCACGCTGCAGGCGCCACAGTTCCCATTGCTGCAGCCTTCCTTCGTACCGGTAAGTCCGAGGTCTTCACGCAAGACCTCAAGCAGACTCTCCCGGGGCTCGCAGAGGAATTCTGCTTCTTCACCATTAATGCGTGTTTGTATGTGTACCTTGGCCATGATCTTACGCCTCCCCCCTGGCTCTAGCGATAGCACCTTGCAGGGCGCGGCGCGTTAACACCCCTGACAGATGGCGCCGCTGCTCTATCGTGCCGCGCATATCGGTGATCGGGCGCGCGGCGGCTTTGGCCGCCTCTTCTGCTGCCGTGATCACTGTCTCAGAAATAGGTTTGCCGACCAGCGCTGCGGCCGCCTCTGCCACGAGAAGCGGTGTCGGCGCGACCGCCCCAAGGGCGATGCGGGCGGCCGTGATGGTGTTACGATCATTACTCAGCACGACGGAGGCGCCAGAACCCACCACCGCAATATCCATTTCGTTGCGCGGAATGAAGCGCAGATAATGCGCCCCAAAATTTCTTGGCGGCGCGGGGATGCGCAGCGCCACCAGGAATTCCCCTCTGGCCAGGACGTTCCGTCCTGGTGCAGTGCAGAACTGCTCTACGGGGACTTCGCGTCGACCATTTGGACCAGCGATCACGCACACGGTTTGGTGTACAATAAGCGGTGGAATGGCATCGGCCGCTGGCGAGGAATTACACAGGTTCCCCCCGACCGAAGCGCGTCCCTGGATTTGAATGCCGCCAATGAGAGTGAACGCATCCATGAGGCCTGGATAGGCCTGGGCAATGCTACTATTGCCATAAATCTTGTGACAGGGGACGGCGGCTCCCAGGCGGAGGCCGCTCTGCTGGTCATACGACAGTTCGTTGGCCTCAGGAATGTGCTTGACATCAACGACCAGTTCCAGACGCCGCCGACCCTCGCGTAACTGTACGATGAGGTCAGTGCCGCCGGCCAACACCCGCGCCTGCTCGCCCTTGGCAGCAAGCTGGGCAACCGCCTCATCGACGGTGTGTGGAGCGATATAATCAAACGCTTGCAAGGACCCACCTCCTTTGTAATGTGCTTCAGAGCTTGATAGAGCATGCGCAAGAACTTCGCGAGCGTACAGAGGACTCCCTGCACAGGGCTACAGACTGCGTATGGAGTTGTACGAAGCGACCATCAGCCTACCATAGGCCCTGCTGGCCGTCAACGCCGAGGGCAGTAAAGAAACGAAATGGAGGAATAGCACTATGCAGATCAACACTCCACGCACTCCTGTTACTCGCTGCACCTTGCCTCTGCTCCTACTCCTGGTCTGCCTGCTCGGCCGTGTCCCGAGCGTTTTTGGCGCACCAGCACCTGTGGTCGGCCCATGCGAGCCGACGTTTGTCAAGCATCGGCACCATGACGTACGCTTCATGCTGGCGTCCACGCAGCACTCGGTGCAAACCATGGCTGCTCCGGTATGGCTGGAATGGCTCGGCCATTCCAGCTTTCTCCTCACCTCTCCGGACGGACTGCGCCTGCTCACCGATCCCAACACTTTTTATACCCTGCAGGCAACGCCTGACGTGGTGACCGTGAGCAATCTGCATATGACCCACAGCGCCGTCAGCCAGGTGCCAGGCGCACCGCAGGCACTCTGGGGCATAACCAGCGAGCGCGGCTGGAATAGCATCGCCCTGACGGTGAAAGATGTAGCGCTGTTTAACGTGCCCAGCTACACCAATCGCACGGAGCCGGAAAACAGTCCCATCCAGAACAGCATTTTTGTGTTTCGCACTGGTGGCCTGTGCATTGTACATCTCGGCAACCTGCGTCACCTATTGACCGTGCAGCAACTCCAGCGCATCGGCAAGCCAGATGTGGTGCTGGTACCGGCCGACGGGGGATGGACCCTATCATTTGACGACATTGTCGCGGTGATTAAACAACTGCAGCCTCTGGTGGTCATTCCCATGCATATCAATGTCAGCGAGCAAATCGAAGCGTTTGTGCAGCACATGACAGGGCGCTATCCGGTGCGCCGCGTCGACGGACACAGCCTGATGCTGAGCCGCTCGACCCTGCCAGCCGCGACGGAGATTGTGGTGTTCAAAGCCCCATAGATGCGGTACAGGGGGATCTCATTTCTGTTGCTATAGCATTTTCGCAGCACGGTGTCTACAATACCGCCACATGGTATCCACTCTGGCGTCGGCGTAGCAGAGGAGCAGTGATGGACTTCTATGCAGTGCTTGATCAAGCCGTGGAGCTCCTGCGGCAGCGCGGGCGAGTGACCTACCGCGCCCTCAAGCTACAGTTTCAACTGGACGATGACCAGCTCGAAGCGCTCACCGACGAATTGCTCTACGCCCACCCCGACATGGTCGATGACGCTGGTCGCGGCTTGCGCTGGACCGGCGTCCCAGCCACGGCTCCACCGCCAGCCGCAGCACCAGCCCCAGAGCCAGGCACCGCTGGCCTACACGCCGCCACATCTGGCCGAGCAGATCCTCACCTCCCGTGCCGCTCTGGAAGGCGAGCGCAAGCAGGTCACAGTGCTCTTCGCCGACCTCAAGGGCTCCATGGAGCTGCTGGCCGAGCGCGACCCGGAGGAGGCGCGGCACCTGCTCGATCCGGTGCTCGACCGCATGATGGCGGCCGTGCACCAGTACGAAGGCACTGTCAACCAGGTGATGGGCGACGGCATCATGGCCCTGTTTGGGGCGCCGCTGGCGCATGAGGACCACGCCGTGCGCGCCTGCTACGCCGCCTTGCGCATGCAGGAGGCCGTGCAGCAGTACGCCGCTGAGGTGCAGCGCCGCCATGGGGTGCCCCTCCACATGCGCGTCGGGCTCAACGCAGGCGAGGTGGTGGTGCGGTCGATCGGCAGCGACCTGCACATGGACTACACCGCAGTGGGACAGACGACGCATCTGGCAGCGCGCATGGAGCAGATGGCCATGCCGGGCGCGATCCTGATCACGCCAGCAGTGCTGGGGCTGGTCGAGGGCTTTGTGCAGGTCAAAGCGCTGGGGGCTATGCCAGTCAGGGGCCTGCGCGACCCGGTGGAGGTCTACGAGGTGACGGGCGCCGGCGTGGTGCGGTCGCGCCTGCAGGCGGCTGCGGCGCGTGGCCTCACGCGCTTTGTGGGGCGGCAGCCCGAGCTGGAGACCTTGCAGCAGGCCCTGGCGCAGGCGCAGGCGGGGCACGGCCAGGTGGTGGCGCTGGTGGGCGAGGCCGGCGTGGGGAAGTCGCGGCTGTTCTACGAGTTTGGCCACTCTCACCACACCCAGGGCTGGCTGGTGCTCGAAAACGCCTCGGTGTCATATGGCAAGGCCACGCCGTATTTTCCAGTCATTGACCTCCTGAAGCGCTATTGCCATGTTGAAGAGCGCGACGACCCCCGCACCGTCCGCGCCAAGGTGACCGGGCAGATCCTCACCCTGGACGAAGCACTGCAGGAGACGATCCCGGCGTTGCTCGCCCTGCTGGACGCCCTGCCTGCAGACAGCCCGTTCCTGACGCTTGACCCGCCGCTGCGGCGCCAACGCACGCTCGGCGGGCTCAAGCGCCTCCTCCTGCGCGAAAGCCAGGTGCAGCCGCTACTGCTGGTCTGCGAGGATCTGCACTGGATCGATACCGAGACCCAGGCCCTTCTCGACAGCCTGATCGAGAGCGTACCAACGGCCCAGCTCCTGCTGCTGGTCAACTACCGGCCGGAGTACCAGCATGGCTGGGGCAGCAAGACGTACTACCGCCAGCTGCGGCTCGACCCGCTGGTCCCCACGAGTGCGGACGAATTCCTGCAGGCGCTGCTGGGGAACGGCGTAGGGGCACAGCAGGCTGCGCCCCTACAGACCCTGAAACAGCTGCTGATCGCCCGCACCGGGGGTAATCCGTTCTTTCTGGAGGAGAGCGTGCGCACCCTTGTGGAGACGGGCATGCTCGTCGGCGTGCCAGGGGCCTATCGGCTGGCGCAGCCCCTGGCCAGCCTGCAAATGCCGGCCACGGTACAGGCGGTACTGGCGGCGCGCATCGACCGGCTGCCGCCGGAGGAGAAACACCTGCTCCAGACCGCTGCGGTCATTGGTACCGAGGTGCCCTTGCCCCTGTTGCAGGCCATTGCCGAGCTGCCCGAGGCGTACCTACACCGTGGCCTGGCGCACCTGCAAGCGGCCGAGTTTCTGTATGAGATACGGCTGTTCCCCGAACGCGAATTCACCTTCAAACACGCCCTGACCCACGAGATGGCTTACAGCAGTCTGCTCCAGGAGCGGCGGCGCGCCCTGCATGGGCGCATTGTCGAGGCCATCGAAGGGCTCTACCCAGACCGCCTGACCGAGCAGGTCGAACGGCTGGCGTATCACGCCGTGCGGGGGGAGGTGTGGGACAAGGCGGTGACTTACTGCCGGCAAGCCGGGGGGCGAGCAGTGGCGCGCTCGGCGTACCGTGAGGCCGTGGCCTATTTTGAGCAGGCCCTAGCGGCGCTGGAACATCTCCCCGAGCACCACGAGACGCTGGCCCAGGCCATTGATCTGCGCTTCGACCTGCGCAATGCCTTGCAGCCGCTCGACGAACAGGCGCGCATGTTCGAGCACCTCCGCGCCGCCGAACCCCTGGCCGAGCGGCTGGGCGACCCCCAGCGGTTCGGGCGGATCGTCTCGTCTCTGTGCTACTCGTTCTCGCTCATGGGCGAGCATGACCGCGCCATTGCAGCCGGCCAGCAGGCCCTGGTCCTGGCCACCAGCAGTGGCGCGGTCGACGTCCAGATCAACGCCCAGAACAACCTGAGCGTGGCATACTATGCTGCCGGGGACTATCGGCAGGCGCTGGACGTCGCACAGCGGATGGTCGCGGTGCTCACGGGGGATCTCCTCGCTGAGCGCTTTGGCCTCTCCGCGTTCCCTGGCTTAACCGGCCGCGGCTATTTCGCCTCGTGTCTGGCCGAACTGGGGGGCTTCGCTGAGGGGGCTGGGAGAGGCGAAGAAGCCGTACGACTGGCTGAGGCGGTGGGACAGCCCAACAGTATGATCAGTGTGCTGTCTCGTGTTGGGTTGTGCTACCGCCGCCAAGGAGTGCTCCAGAAGGCCATCCCCTTGCTTGAACGGTGCCTGGCGCTCTCCCAGAGCGCCGACATACCGATCCAATTCCCCCAGGTGGCCTCCCTCTTGAGTGCGGCGTATGCCCTGGCCGGGCGCACGGCGGAGGCCCTGCCGCTCCTGGACCAGATGCTGGAGCGTCTTGCCACCGGCAGGCGCTCGCTCATGCATGCGCTGGTGCTCACCGAGCTGAGTGAGGCGTGTCTGCTCGTCGGCCGCGTGGATGAGGCCAGCACCCTCGCCGCACGGCTCCTCGATCTCTCCCATACCCACACTGGACACGGCTACCAGGCGCACGCCTACCGGCTCCTCGGCGAGGTCGCCAGGCGTCGCGAGCCCCCGGACGTCGACCAGGCCGCCGGCCACTACCGTCGGCCCTCGCCCTGACTGAGGAGATTGGCATGCGCCCATTGCAGGCGCATTGCCACCTGGGGCTCGGCACCCTCTACGCCACGACCGGCCAGCGGCAGCAGGCACAGGCCGCACTGTCCGCCGCCATCGACCTCTACCGCGCCATGGACATGACCTTCTGGCTACCCCAGGCCGAGGCGGTACTGGCGCAGGTGAAGGAGAGGTCAGGGTGAAAAGACGCCATGCAAGTTGTACTATAATCTCAAGGCACTGAAGGGCAACGGCATGGCAAGCTCGGGCAAACGCTGGACGGTTCAAGACCGTGATGGCGATCCGATTTATCTGACGGAAGAGCGGTGGCAACATATCATTGAGGTTAACAACCACCCCGAAATGGCAGACTACGAAGACCATCTGAGGCGACTATCCAGCAAGGACGTCGACGCCAGGAGCCGCTCAATCCGCGCAAGTATCGTTACGTGCAGTCATTCGACGATTTGCCG
This sequence comes from uncultured Gammaproteobacteria bacterium, assembly GCA_963773125.1. Classification (GTDB taxonomy): domain Bacteria; phylum Tectomicrobia; class Entotheonellia; order Entotheonellales; family Entotheonellaceae; genus CAVZBC01. Next base: position 62,104 of record CAVZBC010000041.1, read on the forward strand.
GTAGGCTTCAATCACGTGGTGGGGATTGTGCTCTTCGGTTTTGATGTCACTGCCCAGGGTGAGACGGTGCCGAACAACTTCATTGCCACGGCTTTTCTGACCCACATGCGTCCGAGAGGTGGCTAAGCATGGCACAAATGCCAATATATTCCTACGACAAAGAGGCCGATGTCCTGTACATCTCTTTTGCACCTGGTGAGACACCAACAGCGGCGGTGGAACTGAACGACAATATCCTGCTGCGCTTCAACCTGACCGAGAAGCGTGCCGTTGGCCTGACCCTGATGGACTTCTCGGTGTTGGTGCAAATGACGCAGTTAGGGCCACGCAGTTTCCCGTTGAGCGGCCTGAAAGACCTTGAGTCAGAGTGGCAGGAAACCGTGATTGAGATCATCACAAAGCCACCAGTAAGCCAGATTCTCCACGTTTCCAGTTATATGCCTTCGATGGCCGAAGTCATCCCTATCATCTCGGTTGAGAAGCCACCTATTCCCGTAGCAGTATGATACAGGAAGAAGCCGCCTGCGGGCAGCGGGACTGGCCATGTATCCCAGGCCAGATGCCAGGGAATGGCGCGGATCCCCGGGCGGAGTGCCTGGGGCTGCTCGACGCGACAGGCCAGGGCTCCGCGGGCCCCAGGCCCGGTCAGATCGAGCCAGTGGGCGAGCCCATCGGCGTGGCGTGGGGTTGGGGTGGCAGTGGCCTTGACTTCAATGCCGTATAACACCCCACCTCGGTCGATAATCAGGTCGACCTCGGCACCGGTGCTCAACTGCCAGTAGTAGAGCAGCGGTTGCGCCCCCGTCTGGCGGCAGGCCTTCACCCATTCGCCAACCACCGCAGTCTCTGCCAGTGCCCCGAGACTTGGCCCTGCAGGACCGCCTCGGGCGTGTGCAGACCCAGGAGAAAGGTGGCCAGCCCTGGATCAAGCAGATACAGCTTGGGGCTCTTACGAATCCGTTTGCCGAAGTTCCGGTAGTACGGTTGCAGCAGGTAGACGATCTGGCTTGTCTCGAGCACCGACAGCCAGCGCTTGACCGTGGGACCACTGACGCCGACTTCCCGGCCGAGCTCGGTCATATTGATGATGCGGCCGGTGTGAGCCCCAACCAGCATCAGGAACCGGCCAAAGGCCCCCAGATCGGCCACCTGGGCCAGGTCCCGCACATCACGTTCCAGGTAGGTCTGGACATAGCTCGCCCACCAGAGCTGACGGTCTACCTGGCGGTTCACCCGAGGCTCCGGAAAGCCGCCGCGCAGCAGCCAGTCCGCAAAGTCGACAGCCTGTGTGGCGTCCGCAGAGACGCTGGTGGACTGGCTGTCGAAGACCCTGGCCAGTACCGCCTCCAGACTGGGTGCCGCCGGTCGCTCCAGCGCCTCGGCCGTTGACAGCGGATCAAGGGTTAAGACCGCTATGCGTCCCGAGAGAGTCTGGCTCACCCCGTGCATGAGCGCAAAGCTCTGCGAACCCGTCATCAGCCAACGACCAGGGGAGCGATCCGCGTCAATGCGGTCCTTGATGTAGTGGAGCAGGGCGGTGCGTACTGGATTCTCGTCCAGAATCAGAGGAGCGCCAGACCTCATTGAGGAAGGCCACCGGATCGGCCAGGGCGCGGGCACGCACGTCGGGACGCTCGAGGGAAAGGTAGCGGTAGGCGTCACCAAACTCTGTGCGCAGTAAGGTCGTCTTGCCGGTCTGCCGGGCGCCGGTCACCAACACCGCCGGAAAGGTCGACATGGCGCGACGGATGGTCTGGGCCAGGACACGCGGGACATAATGCATCGTTATGCTCTCCTTGGAGTTTCTTGCAAATATAATATCAGATTTTAGATTTGCAAGCGTTGGAGTCACTCATAGCAGGAAGGGCTTTCTTTTACGCGCCAAATGCGACATGATGGCGCACGGGAGACAACCGCATACCACATGGGGGAGAGACACCCATGAGCTTTGACGAGCTCCTGACCCACGTGCTTGACCTGCTCCAGCGCCAGGGGCGACTGTCGTACCGCGCTCTCAAAGCCCGCTTCCAGCTCGATGACGACCTCCTCGAGGCCCTCAAGGACGAACTCATCTATGCGCAGCGTGTGGCGGCCGACGAGGACAACCGTGTGCTGGTCTGGACAGGGGAGTCAGCTGTTTGCCCCGACAGTCAGCGCCAGCGCCAACCAGCGCCCAGGAACAGACGCCACTTTCCTACACGCCCCCAACACCTCACCGAAAAGATTCTCGCTGCACGCCCTACCCTGGAAGGCGAACGCAAGCAGGTCACGGTGCTGTTTGCCGACATCAAAGATTCGACCGAACTGATCAAAGACCTCGACCCCGAAGCCGCCCAGCAGCTCCTCGATCCGGCCATCCACCTTATGATGGACGCGGTGCACCGCTTTGAGGGCACGGTGAACCAGGTGCTGGGCGACGGCATTATGGCCCTCTTTGGCGCTCCCATCGCGCATGAGGACCACGCCCTGCGCGCCTGCTACGCCGCCCTGGCCATGCAAGCGGCGATGCAGCCCTACGCCGAAGACGTCCGGCGTCAGCACGGCGTGACACTGCGCATCCGCGTTGGGCTCAACGCCGGCGAGGTGGTGGTGCGTGCTATTGGCAACGACTTGCACATGGACTACTCGGCCGTGGGCCAGACGGTCCACCTGGCGGCACGTATGGAACAGCTCGGCGCCTCCAGGGAACATCCTGCTGACCACCGCCGTTCTGCGGCTGGTGAGGTCTGGTGCAGGTCAACGGCCCTCGGTCCGCTGCCGGTGAAGGGGTTATCTGAACCCGTAGAGGGGTTCGAGCTGCTCGGAGCGAGTAGCCTCCGGCGGCGCTTGCAGGCTGCCGCGCTGCGCGGCCTGACGCGCTTTGTGGGGCGCGAGCCGGAACTGGCAGCGCTGACGCAGGCCCTGGAACGGGCAGGGCGGGTCACGGCCAGGTGGTGGCCCTGGTTGGGGAGGCAGGGGTGGGAAAGTCGCGCTGGTGCATGAGTGTATTCATTCCCACCGCACGCAGGGGTGGCGGGTACTGGAAGCGGCCTCCGTGTCGTATGGCAAGGCCACGCCCTATTTCCCGGTGCTAGACCTGCTCAAGCGTTATGCTCAGGTGGACGACCACGATGACCCACGCAGCGTGCGTGCCAAGTGGGCGCCAGGGCCTATCGCCTGGCGCAGCCCGCCTTCAAGCATGCCCTGACGCACGAGGTGGCCTACGGCAGTCTGCTCCAGGAGCGGCGGCGGGTGCTGCATACACGCATTGTCGAGGCCCTCGAAGTACTCTCCTCAGACGTGTGGCTGAGCAGGTAGACCACCTGGCCCATCATGCCTTCCGCGGCGAGCTGTGGGACAAGGCCCTGGCCTACGGCCGGCAGGCCGGGGCCCGAGGCCACTCGCTCAGCGCACCGCGAAGCCATAGCGTACTTTGAGCAGGCGCTGGCGGCCCTGGCGCAGCTCCCCGAGCGCCGCGACACGCTGGAACAGGCTATCGATGTACGGTTTGACCTGCACAGTGCCTTGATGCAGCTCAATGAACAGGCGCGCATCCTCGACCATCTGCGCGTCGCCGAATCTCTTGCCGAACGGCTCGGCGATGATCATCGGCTCGCACGGATCGCCTTCATCGAGCGTCTACTTCTCGGCCAGGGCGAGTATGATCGCGCCATGGCCGCGAACCAGCGTGCCCTGGTTCTGGCCACCGAGCAGCGGCGCGTTCGATGTCCAGGTGGCGGCCCAGACTTTTCTGGGCCAGGTGTACTATAGCGGGGGCAACTTTCGGCAGGGGCTGGACGTGGCGCGGCAGGCCGTGGCGTTACTCACGGGTGAGTAGTGCTATGCGAACTTCGGGATGGTAAGCTTGCCCGCCATAGCCTCCCGTGGGCTATGTGGTCCACTGTGTGATTGAACTGGGAGACTTCGCCGAGGGACGTGGCGTGTCCGAAGAGGCAATGCAGATTGCCGAGGCAGTCGGGCAGCCCTTCAGTATCGCCGCAGCGCTCTGCACTACTGGTATGCTTTCCCGCCGCCAAGGAGACCTGCACCGGGCAATCCCGGTGCTCGAACGGAGTCTCGCGCTTTACCAGAGTGCGAACATCCTGCGTCTATTCCCATGGCTGCCTCCGTCCTTGGGGCGGCGTATGCCCTGGCCGGGCGTGCTGCAGAGGCCCATCCGCTTCTGGACCAGGTGCTGGATCACGTGGCCCCCGGGAGGCGTGTAATCTTCCAGGCGTTCGTGCTCACCGAGTTGAGCGAGGCCCTGCTCCTGCGTCGGCCGCGTAGACGAGGCGAGCACGATTGCTCGCCGCCTCCTCGAACTTTCCCATACCCATATCGAGCCGGCTACCAGGCGCATGCCTACCGGCTCCTTGGCGAGGTGGCCATGCGTCACGATCCCCCAGACATTGATCAGGCCACTGCCCATTACCGCCAGGCCCTCACCCTGGCCGAGGATTTCGGTATGCGCCCGCTGCAGGCGCATTGCCACCTGGGGCTCGGCACCCTCTACGCCAGGACCGGTCAGCGGCAGCAGGCGCAGGCCGAGCTGTCCGCCGCAATCGACCTCTACCGGGCCATGGACATGACCTTCTGGCTGCCCCAGGCCGAGGCGGTGCTGGCCCAGAGCGGTGCGTAAAACTGCAGTACCGTGCCAAAAACTGCCTGATCCTGGAAAAGTAGGCGTACGTCCGCTTTCTACGCCGCCGGACTAGACACGGTGAGCGGTGATATACACAAGCGTGACCTGCCAGGGGACAACCTGGTCGAGAAGCTGGCGCCGAAAGCACCGCTCGACACGCTGGAGTTCTTCTGCCGTAAGATGGGTAAGCAGGTGGTCGGCATAGGACGGTCGGGGCTCTCACCCGATCTGGAGAACCAGCGCAGGAGGTGCGCCGCCGTGATGTGACGCTCGTCCTCCTGAACGTCAGCGGTGAGCGCACCACGCAGAGCAAAACCTGCAGTGTGGAGCATTGCCTCTAGATCAACGATATCCCAGTTGACCTGCGGATCGTCAGCAGTGTGGTAGATGACCTCCTCGGCGGCTTGTAGACGTGCTGCCAGTTCGGCACCTAGCTCTGTCAGCTCAACCAGGGCTGACAGGCGCTGGCCTCGACGCGGCACAACTTCGGCGAGCGACAGGCAAGCGCTGTCCCGCAGACAGGTACGAATAGCGTGTAACACGGCTGTTTTGTCGGCACAGCGGGTCAGCACGTTGCGACCCACCGCAGCATCGAAACGCACCTCCTGAGCACCACGGGCTTGCAGCACATCGGAGAGCTGCAAGATGTCGCCCACGAGGACTGCTGGTCGTTCTACTTCAGGCAAGCGCTCGGCCTGCTGCCGCAGGGCCTCACCAGCCTGGGGGTCGGCGGTCAGGGCCCACACCCCACCCTCTGGGGCACGCCGCAGCGCCTCCCAGGTGAGCAGGCCAGTGGCGGCATTGAGGTCGAGCACCAGACTGTGCCGCTGCAGCGCTGCGGCATCCAGCACACGGTCGCGCAGCGCCCCCAGATGCTCCCCCACCCGGCTGACGGTGCGCTGCAACCAGCGGTCGTGCGCCCGGTTGGCTTTGCCGAAAGTCAACACTTCACTGGGGGAGGGCTGCTCGATCTCAAGCATGGCGGCGAGCTGCGCTTCACGACGGCGGATGACCTGCTGATGAATGCCCTGCTCATACCCCAGAGTGCCTGGTTCATAAAAGACTTTGCCCTGGAGATGGGTAGGCAGATATTGCTGCTCCACCCAGTGGTCACGGTAGGCGTGCGGATAGAGATAGCCAGCACCGTGCCCGAACCCCTCGGCATCACGGCTGGCGTCCTTGAGATGCACCGGCACCTCGCCATCGCGCTCGCCCTCGACCGAGCGCAGTGCATCAAAGAAGGCAAAAATCGAGTTCGATTTCGGCGCCGTGGCCAGATACAAGGCCGCCTGCGCCAGGGGGAAGCGGCCCTCAGGGAGGCCGACGCGATCAAAGGCCTCGGCACAGGCAAGCGTCACCTGCACGGCCTGCGGATCGGCCAGGCCAACATCCTCACTGGCAAAAATGAGCATACGCCGAAAGATAAAACGGGGATCCTCGCCGGCATAGACCATTTTGGCCAGCCAGTACATGGCGGCATCGGGGTCTGAGCCGCGCAGCGATTTGATAAACGCCGAGATCGTATCGTAGTGATAATCGCCCTCTTTATCGTAGAGCACGGCCCGCTGCTGAATGCTGTCCTCGGCCACCTGCATATCCACCACGATCACCCCGGCGTCGTTGGGTGGCGTCGTCTCCACCGCGAGTTCGAGGGCATTGAGCACGCCGCGGGCATCGCCGTTGGCGACGTGCACGATGTGGTCCAGGGCATCAGGGAGCATATCGACACGCCGCTGGCCATAGCCGCGCTCGGCATCGTGCAAGGTATGAGCGCAATGCGCCGCAGGTCTGCGTCGGTGAGCGTCTTGAGCTGGAAAATCCGGCTGCGACTGGTGAGGGCACGGTTGACCGCAAAGTAGGGATTTTCGGTGGTCGCCCCGATGAGAATCACCGTGCCGTTTTCCACATGCGGCAGGAGGGCATCCTGCTGGGCTTTGTTAAACCGATGCACCTCGTCGACAAAGAGGATGGTGCGCTGACGCTCCGCCTGGCGACGCTTGCGGGCCTCGTCAATGGCCTGCCGAATGTCGGCCACGCCAGCCAGTACGGCATTGATGGTGAGGAAGTGACTCTTGGTGGTATTGGCAATGACCATGGCCAGGGTGGTTTTGCCAGTTCCTGGCGGGCCGTAAAAAATCAGCGAGGAAATTTGATCCGCTTCGATGGCCCGACGCAGCAGACGTCCTGGCCCAAGAATATGCTCCTGCCCGACAAACTCGTCCAGCGTGCGCGGCCGCATACGGGCCGCCAGGGGCTGCTCAGCAGTAGAGATATGGCCTACGGCGTGTTGTACCATGCGCTGCTCTTATGGTGCTGGAGTCGCAGGGTGTGCTGTCGGGCAAAATCGGCTATATTTAGTGCTCTCAGAGCCCTGTCTCATACGCCCTCCGGGGTAGTGTCGCGAGTATAACACACTGCATGCACGTAGAGGATTGTGAAGGAGAACCATGACGGCCCCTACTCTCATCACCAGCGCGCTGCCGTATGCCAACGGCAGTATCCACCTGGGTCATCTCGTCGAATACATCCAGACGGATATCTTTGTGCGCTTCCTCAAAATGACAGGGCAGGACGCCGTCTACATGTGCGCGGATGATACCCATGGCACGCCCATCGAAGTCAATGCCCGGCGGGCGGGGATTACCCCGGAAGAGCTCATTAGCCGCTACTACGAAGAGCATCAACGCGATTTTGCCGACTTTCACATCGCCTTTGATTGCTTTTATTCGACCAACAGTCCAGAAAATCGCCGCCACTCGGAATATATCTTCGAGCGGCTGCGTCAGCAAGGGCAGATCGTCACGCGGCCAGTGGCGCAGTATTACTGCGAACAGGACGAACGCTTTCTCCCCGACCGTTTTATCCGGGGCACGTGTCCAAACCCGAAGTGTGGCGCCACGGAACAGTATGGCGATGTGTGTGAAGTGTGTGGCACGACCTACAACCCCACCGACCTGCAGGATCCGCATTGCGCCATCTGCGGCAATACGCCCGTCATGCGCGAGTCGCTGCACTACTTCTTTACGCTCAGTGCTTACGAACCGTTCTTACGTGACTGGGTGCGCACCCCCGGACGGCTGCAGCCGGAGATACGGCGCTTTATCGAGAACTGGCTTGACGAAGGGCTGCGCGACTGGGACGTAAGCCGCGATGGCCCTTATTTCGGCTTCAAAATTCCTGGTGAGGACAATAAGTATTTCTACGTCTGGCTGGATGCGCCAGTGGGCTATATCGCCACCACGGAAAAATTCTGCCGGGAGAGCGGACGCGATTTTGACGCCTACTGGCACAACCCGGACGCAAAAATTTACCACATCATTGGCAAAGACATCGTCTATTTTCACACGTTGTTCTGGCCGGCCATGCTCAAAGGCGCCGACTATACGCTGCCGAGCAAGGTCCTGGTGCACGGCTTCCTCACCGTCAACGGCGAGAGAATGTCGAAAACGCGCGGCACGTTTATCAACGCCCGCACGTATCTCGAGCATCTCGATCCGCAGTATCTGCGGTATTATTACGCTGCCAAGCTCAACGGCCAGCCGGAAGATCTCGACCTGAACCTGGAAGATTTTGCCAACCGCGTCAATGCCGAGTTGATCAACAAAATCGCCAATCTGGTGAGCCGCGTCGTGCCGTTCGTGACACGGCAGTTTGCTGGCCGTATCAGTCAGCTGCCGCCCGATGTGCAGCCACTCATTGACGATATCTGCCAGTCGTATCCCACGTATCCGTGAGTGCTATGAGCGTCTGGAGTTTAATCGGGCAGTGCAGGACATCGTGGCCATCGCAGAGATCGCCAATAAGCATTTTCAGGATGCGGCGCCCTGGGATGTGGTCAAGCAGGACCCGGCAGCAGCGCAGGCCATCTGTACCTTCGCGGTGAACTGTTGTCGCACTGTGGCGGTGCTCATCAAGCCGATTCTCCCGCGCTACGCGGCTGACGTGGAAACGATTTTGCGCCTGCCACCACAACAGTTCGACGATGCGGCTCGTTTTGACCTCCTGGATCAGGAGGTAGGCCCCTTCCAGCGACTCGTTGAACGGGTCGATCTGCAGCGTGTTGCAGCGATGCGTGCGGCAAGTGCGGCGGATCTCGGTGCCGTGCCAAAGACGCCACCAGCAGCACCTGTTAGAGGAACTGGCGCCGCAAATCAGCCTGGAAGACTTTGCCAGGGTTGACCTGCGTGTCGCTACCGTTTTAGAAGCCACGAGCGTCGAAGGGGCGGACAAACTGCTGCGCTTACGGGTAGATATTGGCAGCGAACACCGCACGATTTTCGCTGGTATTCGCCAGTCGTATCGTCCCGAAGAGTTAATTGGCAAACAGGTGATCGTGGTGGCAAATTTGCAACCGCGCAAGATGCGCTTTGGGGTGAGTGAAGGCATGCTGCTCGCCGCTGGACCGGACAGCGCCCACGTCGTGGTGGCCGAATTTGCCCAGGCACGCCAGCCAGGGGAGCGCGTGCGCTAGTGTACTGCGTACGGCTAATTGCCCCGCCAGTTTGGCGGGGGGATGTCTCGGAGTGCCAGGCGCGTCTGCCTCAGGCCAGCGGGCGCCTCGGCGAGGCGCCCCTACCAGTCGCCCAGCCTTGCTTGACCGGTGTACCAGGCTGACGCGGTGTGGTGTCTTGAGAGGTTAGACGCGGCGCTTTCTGGCCAGCACGATATACAGAGGACTGGCAGTGGTGATCTCCTCGCCCTGCCAGCCGCCAACCAGGCGTTCTGGCATGAGGTCAACGCGCTCGCACATGCGCGTCAACTCAGTCAGCGTATATGCCTGGCCACTGACGCCGTATGCATGGATGTCGCCAGTGGCCGGGTTGCAGATAAAATCCCGCCGGGCATAGGTTTTCTCGCGCGCATAGTAAAAGTATTCTGTCAGGACCAGTTGCGCAAAGCGGCCGGCGATAAAATCCTCGCCGACCCACCATTCCTGCAGGCCATCAAGCTCGGCGAAAAAGCGTGGCGCATACACGTCGAGGGCGAAGAGGCCACCAGGACGCAGGCTGCGACTGATGCGCTGCAGCACCTCTTCAGCCTGCTGACGCGGCATCTCAGTAAAGCAGCCAAAGAGCAGGGTGACCGCGTCAAAAACACCATCGTATGCTACATGACGAATATCGCCCTGCACGAATTCAACGGCTGAGCCCGGCACGTTTGGCGCGCTGTCGCGCCGCGGCAATGGCCGCCGGCCCGAGATCCATGCCCGTGACACGGGCGCCCCGTCTGGCCATGGCCAGACTGTGGCGCCCCCCACCACAGGCCAGATCCAGGATGCAACGTCCAGGAGCAAGCAGGCCACAGCGCTCCAGGAAGGCTATTTCACGGCGGGTGTAATGGTGCCCACGTGTGGCAGTGCGCAGGAAATGGCGGCTGAAGTCCGCCTGCTCCCAGGGCAGTGAACCAACCTCGACAAACGGACGCGGACGCGGCTGCCGGGCCGCAAGGGCTTCCAGGTTGCGCCGCAAACGTGCCCCAACATCCGCGCCCCCTGTTCCTGGCTTCTTCACGAGGCAGCACGCACCATTACAGGATGCGGGAAGATCATATTGTTGCCATAGGGGTGCCCATCCCACGGGTTGGGGAACTCCCTGGGCTGGGTCTCACCCTTGTTGTTCGTGGCCCGCGACATCAAGGTATGATTCCCGACCGCGGGAGACTGCCAGAGCCACTCCCAGCGATACCAGGAGTAATCGATCCTGGGCATGAGCCGGGCCTCCTGCCAGGTGGTGCCGCCGTCTGTGCTCACCTCGACGCGCACGATGTCCTGCTCACCAGACCAGGCGGCGCCCGCCAGTCGGTAGGGGCGTCCCGCTGGCACAATCTCTCCAGGCATGGGGTTGGTGATAATAGACTTCACCTTCATCTCGGTCAAATACGTATAGAACTCTTTTGCTCCAGGACCATTCTGCACCATGTAGCGGTCTGTCTGGTAAAAGCCCTTGAAGACGTGGTCGATGACGCGGATGCCTACCAGCCATTTGATCGACGTCATGCCGTACCAGCCCGGCACCAGGAGACGCAGAGGGAAGCCGTGCAGGGGCGGCAGTGGTGCGCCATTCATCTCATAGGCCAGCAGCGTATCCGGATGCAGCGCCTTGGCCAGGGGGAGGGCGCGCTCATAGGTGACTTCTTGCGGCACACCGGCGACCTCATCCGGGCCGTGGTCAGCACCGGTGAAGACGACTTCTTGCGCAGTGGACTTGACGCCAGCGCGCTCCAGCACTGCCGCCACTGACACCCCGGCCCACTCAGCATTGCCCATGATGCCGTGGCCGGTCACCTTCTCAACGTTGTTGAGACGGATCTGCTTGTCCCAGTATGATGGCACAGGGCCGTTGCCGCAGCACTCAAAGGTGACCTGCAGCACCCGCCGGGGCATCTGCACCATGTCCTGGAAACTCAGCTGCAATGGACGCTCCACTGCCCCATCGACGGTCAGGCGATAGGTGGCAAGATCCAGCACTGGGTGTCCCTGCCAGTGATTACGCACGAAGAAGAGATCATTGGGGACGATGTGCTGCTGCAGCGCCACGGGTGGCGCTGCAAACGAGCGCGCCCCGAGATTGGTCGGAATGAGTTGGGGATGCACTGTCGGCGGGGTGGACGTGATGGCCATCGCTGTTTCCTCTCGCATCGCTATGGATTGCCTACTCGATATACTCTGTCTGCACTGCAGCCGTCGGACTGATCACCAGCATCCTGGCGGCCACCCAGGTATTGTTGAGGAGCTGATACGGCACGCCCGGCGGCGCCAGTAGAGTATAGCCAGAGCGCACCGTCTGGACATCTTCTCCCACGACCATCTGGATGGAGCCTTCTGTGACCATGATCGCTATATCGGTGGGATGGGTGCACAGTCGGCTGCTGCCTCCTGGCTCCATCACCAACTCACGGATGGTCAGCGAGACAGCCCCGTGCTCTGACGTCACGAGCGCTCGGACGCGGGTAAAGTCGTCAAGCGCTGTCAGCCGTTGCGTGCTGTGGTTGATAATCGGCATACGTCGCTCCCTCCTCCTACACAATAGTGACGTCAAGACCCACAATGGCGCTGAAATTCTTGCGCATGTTGTTGAAGCGTGGCATCTGCGGCTCGACCCGACCGACCTCGTCCGTGGCCCGCGACATGATGCGGTATTGCCCTGGCCGAGCGTCCCAGCTTGTAGGACCAGCAGGCCCATAGCCAGCGCTCGCGCGGGGGCTCCAGGTGGGCGGCATGCCAGGTCGCCCCGCCGTCTATACTCACCTCCACCTGGGTGATGGCACCTGCCCCGCTCCAGGCCCGCCCACGCATGACGTGCGTACCACGCGGGAGTGTGGTCTGGTCGTCACGCGGGAAGGTGACGAGGGAGCGCACCCCGATGGTGGTAATCAGCTCCTTGTTGGGGTCGTCGGGCGAGGTGCCGTAGTAGTAAAACTGCCAGTGGTACCAGCAGTCCGGTGGCTCAGCCGTGACCTCGAGGCGCTGCACCCACTTCACCGACCAGTTCCCGGACCACCCAGGCACCAGCAGCCGGATGGGTGCACCGTGCAGATGCTCCAATAGCTCGCCGTTCTGGGCCCAGGCCAGGATGGTGTCAGGGTGCAGGGCTTTTTCCAGGGGGAGCCCCTTGTCGTAGTAGAACGGCTGGGTACCTGGCTTGGCGCTGGGCGGCACGCCGTAATCCCAGCCCTCGGCGCGCACGTGTGCCGCCCGATGATTCAGGCCGGCCTGCGCCAGGACAGCCGCCAACGGCACGCCCGTAAACTCACCAGCACTGAGGATCATGCCCTCCGTGGCGCGTACCGGCCGCGACCGCTCGCCCTTAAAATACTCGAAGAAATCGGCATCGCTCCCCGAGCACTCCATCACCGTGCGCACCGTGCGGGCCGGCAGGCGGCGGATGTCGTCATAGGTCAGGGTCACCGGCTGCGTCACCTCCCCATCGATGCTGACCCGCCAGTCCTCCGGACACACGGGCTCGGGCACGGCAAAATGCTGCACCACATAAAACAGGTGCGTTGGCGTCATGTTCCCTTCCAGATCCAGCACCGGCGTGCGCACGCGGGTCAGACGTCCCTGGTCGTCGAGCAGCACCCTGGGCTGGGCCGTGTTACGGCTCGGCCAGCCGTTCCAGGTACTGCGGTCTCGACCGTCGGGCTGTGGGGTGGGAGGGGAAGCGGGGGGTTGTGTGAAGACCGCATCGGGAGCGAGTTCTTGAGGCTGGGTGGCCATGTGTCGCTTCTCCTGGCTGTGTGCGTCGAGCGCTCCTGCTGTTGGCCTGCCTGACGGCAACGCATGCAGGAGAGAGTCTGCATGGCAAACACCTTCTCCTGACACGCGACACAGACTACTCTTATCTTGCATGGGAAGCAAGCCCGGTATGAGGCTTCGGATACCTGACTTTACCTGCCATACTTTGTTATCCTAGCACACCGGTCAAGTCAGCGGGTGAAGATGGCGTTCAACATGCCCGGGAAGGCCGGGCGCCTCGGCGAGGCGCCCGCTGGCCTGAGGCAGAGCGGATTCATCACGGGGGAAAACATGGATTTGGGACTTAAGGGCAAAACAGCGATCGTCACGGGTGGGACACGCGGCATTGGTCGAGCCATTGCCGAGACCCTGGCCAGCGAAGGCTGTCATGTGGGTATCTGTGCGCGTGACGCGCAGGCGGTGCAGAGTACCATTGACGCCTTAGCAGCACAGCAGATCACTGCCACTGGGCGCGCCGTCGACGTCAGTGACTCTCAGGCGCTCAAAGCCTGGGTTGAGGACATGGCCAATGAACTCGGCGGTTTGGACATCGTCGTGTGCAATGTCAGCGGTTTCGGGATCACGCCGGATGATACGGGGTGGCAGCGCAGTTTTGCGGTGGACATCATGGGGAGTGTCCATACAGTTGAAGCGGCGATGCCATTCCTGGAACACTCCGACGCTGCGTCTGTGGTACTCATCGCCAGTGTGGGGGCAGTGGAAAGTTTTGCCGGGACGTTTGGCGCAGTGCGCCCGTATGATGCCATGAAAACGGCCCAGATTGCGTATGGCGCCCATCTTAGCAGCGCCTTTGCGGCCAGGGGAATCCGGGTCAATACCGTGTCACCAGGCTCCATTTACTTCCCCGGCGGCGTCTGGCATCGGCGTGAACAGGAAGCGCCGGCAGTCTTTCAGGGTATGCTGGCGCAGATGCCCATGGGTCGCTTCGGACGCCCGGACGAAGTGGCCAGAGCGGTCGTATTTCTGGCCAGCCCGGCGGCTAGTTTTATCACGGGAACAAACCTGGTCGTGGACGGTGGGCAAACCCGCCGTGTGCAAATCTAACGAGGGCCGGCAGAGTCAACCTGGGCACACCGACGTAAGCGCGTCAGCAGACCTGCCAGCATGTGCCGGGCATGGGGGGCACCGCTCTCCTGGGGAACAGGTCAGATCTGTATATCGTCGTCGTTGCTGGGATTGGCGCGACGCCGGCGGAGAAACTGCTGAATTTCATCAGCAATGGTATCCCCCTCTGGCTCTGGTGGTTCGTCTTCACTCTGATCATAGGCTTGTTCAAGACGTTTAATATAGTCTGCCAGCTCAGGGTTACTGTCGATTTGCTCATGTAACGACGTTTCCAGCTCGGCCGTCTGCTCCTCAATGGCGTCGAGATCCAAAGGCAAGTGCCACATTTTGCTCAGTAATTCCAACACGCACTGGGTGACCTTTGGGTAGGCTCCCTGAATATAGCTCGGAGTACTCCCCCACAGACTGATCCCTTCGATGCCCCATTCGTGACAGAGGGAAAGGAGGTAGGACTGAATACTGGTTGGCCCTTCGTAATCGGTGAGATCCACATCATACAGCGCCAGTTCTTCCCGCAGCGCCTCCTGGGTGGTCACCGCAGAGATGCGCGGCACACGCGTGTGCGGGGCATAGTCCAGATATCCCCCGATGGTATAGAACCGTGACACGCCAAACGTGTGGATACATTCCATGATCGCATTGGCAAATTGCTGCCAGTGCACATCCGGTTCGATCCCTAACAGCAGTACCAGATCAGGGGTCTGACGGTTGCCTCGCCAGGCAAAGAGTTCATTCGTCGGAAAGCGCAGCCCCTTCACCACCCCATGGTGAATCGTCACGACAGGTCGGCTCGCCAGAGAGGCAGAGGTGTGCACATACAAATCGTCGGCAGTAATTTCCCCAATGCGGTCCGCGGCCAGGTACGAGCGTAAGAAGTCCACCACATCGGTTGATACCCCACCACCATTGGGCCATCCGGCGAAACCAGCAATCAAATATGGTGCATGAAGCGGAGGCGTGTTAGTGAGCACCAGTTTTCCCATGATAGATTTTCGTAACCTCCCTACCTTAGTACAACCCCTCTGCCTTGATGACTCCAGGTGGTGCAATGGACACCTATTAGCCGTGCGCAGCGCTTAGGACTGTCTCTCTCACCTGTGGTGGCAAGCGTACGGGAGCACCGCATGGGCACGCAGCCGCTCCCCTACGAACAGGTGTCGCAGGAGAGAGATATGGCAGCTCACAGTGCATAGTATGCTCACGAGAGAGTCCTAATGTTTCTTGATCACCACGATCGGTTTGTCAGGGGGACGGATGAATTTATGCGCCGTCGCATCGTCATTCTCTTTAACGCGTGGGGGTCTCCGACGGACGCGCGTCTTGACAGCTGCTGGGACCTGGAGGGCCTCCTGCTGCTCCTGAATCTCACGCAAGCGGTTTGCCGCAATGCGTTCCTGGGTAGGCGTGCCCCCCGTGGCCAGGAGTTGTTGAAAACATCGTTTGGCATCCTCAAAATCATGGCGCGCCAGGGCTTCATTGCCCAGACGAATTTCTTCTCGCATAACTCCTCCCAACAGGACGGCAGCCATACGGCTCGTCACGCTCATTCTACAGGCTATTATACCCCAGGCGTAGCTGCATGCCTAATCGGCCCGCCACACACTAAGTGCTGCGCACGGCTCAGGGGTGTCCGTTTTTCCGCCCTGCCTCTCTGGTATGCTGCCGGGCATTATGGACACCTTATGCTATGGCGCTGTACTAAGACGACGCCACTCCGGCTCCCTGGAAGGCCGCAATCGTACGAAGATACGCCATTGATGCCGACTCAGGAGCAAACGGCATGACAATCGGCAGGTCGATCCCAGCGGCAACAAACTGTCGTATCTGTGCGCGGCACGCCTCGGCCGTGCCAATGACCCCCAGGGCTTCCACCATACGATCTGAAATCTGCGCTTGCGCGGTGTCACGCTCTCCACTATGCCAGGCCTGGTGCATGGCATCGACTTCTGCGGCGAAGCCAAAACGGCGGAAAACGCGGCTGTATACATCCGCCACCGTATAGCCAGTAATATCCCGTCGTAGCCACTCGATGGCTGCGGCCCGATCATCGGTAACGCAGGTACGAAGATAGAGGGCAATATCAACCTCGTCCGGGTGACGCCCAACCTCCTGTGCCCCGGCCCTGACTGCCGCGACCACCTGCGGCACCGCCTCCAGGGGTACCCAGGTAAGCAACACCCCATCGGCTATGGCGCCAGCCAGACGGAGCATTTTCGGATTGACCGCGGCGAGATACAGCGGCACCTCGCCCGGCGTCGCCACTCCCAGGCGAAAGTTCTGCGCGCGATAATAGGTGCCCTGGTGCGTGAGACGATCGCCACGCAAGCACCGGCGTAGCATCTGCACATATTCCGCGACACGTTCCAGGGGGTGATCCCACTCGAGACCATGCCAGTCGCCGACAATGATACGGGTGCTGACCCCGAGACCGAGCAGCGTACGCTGGGGCGCGATGAGGTGCAAACTGGCCGCGGACAGGGCCATCAGTGCTGGGGTACGCGTGTAAATCGAGGCGATGCCAGGCGCCACTTTGAGACGTGTCGTCTGGCCAAGAATCGCCCCCAGAAAGGTAAACACTTCCAGGCCATTGGCTTCACCAGCCCACAGGCTCTCATAGCCCTGACGTTCGGCGAGCTGGGCCATGGCAATATAATCGGCCATGGCAACACCGCGCTGCGGTACCACGGCACATCCTAAGCGTTCCATAGGCGCCCTTCTTTTCTCTGCCACCGTGCTATCTGCCCTGTGAAGCGATACCGCAAGCATACTGGCTCTGCCCTCGTGAAGCAAGCGGCGTCTCAGGGCGCCAACCTGCATACCAGCCCTTGTGACAAATCCTGGAACCCATTATGATGAAGCGCACCATACCACAATGGCGTGCAGAGGAGAGACACGCATGGCAGAGACCGGCAGTTTTGATTACAACGCATTGTTCGCACACAAAGTCACGGTGTCACCCCGTCTGGTGGCCTCAGGGCAGTTGTATACGTATGATTTTGCGGTCGGGCATCCAGCGCCTGACGCCCTTCCCTTACAAGAACTCGTCGAAGCAACCGCACGCGCCCTCGATCGAGAAGGTCGAGAGCTGGCGCATTATATCGCCGCCGAAGGCTATCTTGGCCTGCGGCAGATCGTGGCCCAGAAAATGGCCCTGCACGAGCATGTGACGGTGAGCCCCGAGCACATCATCATCGGCAACGGGTCGTCGCAGCTCATCGCCATGCTCATCGACTGCTTTCTCGATCCCGGCGATACGGTACTGACGGAGGAATTTACCTATGTGGGCACCCTGCGCCGACTGCAACGCGCACGCGCCAATATCATTGGTGTCCCTACAGACGAGCAAGGCATGCGCATGGACGCGCTGGAAGACACCCTGCGCACCTTGCAGCAGCAAGGCGTGCAGCCGAAATTCATCTACACCTTGACGAATTTTCACAATCCGCTCGGGGTTGATCTCAGCGTCGAGCGGAAACGGCACATGCTCCGGCTGGCCACAGCCTATGGGGTGCTCATCGTTGAGGACGACGTGTACGGCGATCTGCGCTTTGAGGGCGACACCCCACCCTCCATGCTGTCGATGGATACAACTGGGCGCTGTCGTCTGGTTGGGAACCTTCTCAAAAATCATGGCAGCAGGACTGCGCTTAGGATGGGCGGTCGTGCCTCCTGGCCTCTTCCCGTATCTCATCGATCATAAACTCGATAGTGGCACGAATACCTTTGCGAGTATGGTCGTGGCAGAATACTTACAGGGCCATCTCGAACAGCGCGTGCACGACATCGTGCAGGTGTATCAGCACAAGCGGGATACGCTGCTGCACGCCCTCGATACCTACGTCAACGGCAAAGCCACCTGGACCCGCCCCAAAGGCGGCATGTTCCTGTGGTTAACGCTCCCGCCAGAGATTGACACCGAACGCCATCTCGACAAAGCCCATGGCGCGGATGTGAACTATTATCCCGGCGTGGCGTTTTCCCCCTCGAAGGCTACCGGACGCAACTGTATGCGTCTGGCGTATGGGTACCCGTTGCGGAGTACCATTGAGGAAGGCATCAAACGCCTGGCCAGCGTACTGCCGTTGTAACCGTTATAAAAGCTCCTGGATGCATAGCACACCAACCAAGAAGGAAGCATCATGTCAACATCCCATCTAATGGCCTCTGTAGTCATGGCATCGTTCCTCTCAGGGCTCGGCACCATCACCGTAGCGCTCCCTGCCGATGCGGCTGAGCCAGACACCAAAGCGCTCATCGAGACCAAATTCGGCACTATGGAAGTCACGTTTTATCCCGACAAAGCGCCCAAACACGTCGAGAATTTTATCAAGCTCGCCAAAGCAGGATTTTACAACGGCACTATCTTCCACCGCGTCATTCCAGGCTTCGTCATCCAGGGTGGCGATCCCAATACAAAGGGACAGGACACCTCCACGTACGGCATGGGTGGCCCTGGCTATACCGTGAAAGCAGAGTTTAATGACCGTCAGCATGTCCGTGGAGTGCTCTCCATGGCGCGCTCGCAGGATCCAGACAGTGCCGGCTCGCAGTTTTTCATCGTGGTCGGCACCGTGCCGCATCTAGACGGGAAATACACGGTGTTCGGACAGGTCGTCAAAGGCATGGACGTCGCGGATAAGATCGTCGCCCTGAAGCGCGATGCACGGGACATGCCAGCCGAACGCGTCGAGATGACCGTGCGTATCGTCGAAAAAGAGTAAGTTGCAGGCCAACCCTCACGACGGCATGTCTGCAGCGGCCGGTATGGGGTCTGCATCCGTCTCAAGCAGCGCCAATTTTCCTGGATTGAGAATCCCCAGGGGATCAAGGCGCTGTTTGAGCTGACGCAGCACCTCCAGTCCGACGCCGTGTTCCCGCCCCATGAGGGGCGCCAGACGCGTCCCTACACCATGGCAATATTCCATGGCTCCGTGCAGATCCTGCGCCAACATGAGTAGCGTATGATACACCTCGGCGAGCACGGCAATCTCGCCGCCGGAATAGACCATGGAGAACAGTCCGGCATGCCCCCACAGACCAGTCTGCCGGGCCTGCAACCCGTAGTGCGCCAGGACGTCAAGCCCTTGTCGACGATAGGTCAACACTGCCGATGGTGGTAACGCCACATGCAGATAGTCGATCGGTGGATGGCGACGCTGCCAGGTCTGCCGGGTGCGACGGGCGAGCGCGTAGGCGTTCCCAAGGTCGTGCCGTTGCTGCCAGAAGTGTTGCACCGCACGCTGGGGCAGGAGTTCCCCGTGGTGCTGTGTGCAGATCTCGGCGGCCTCCTGCGCTTCGGCGCGGGCCACACGGCGCGGGCCTTCATAACTCACATAGAGCGTCGCTGGTGGTTCATGCGCAGGGCCCGGGTTCTCGTCATCGAGTTCGAGCAGGCCGGGGCGCAAGCCAACGGCAAATAACGCATTGACCGCTGCCACACCCGCAGCAAAATCTGGGAACTGCCATCCCTGTAAGACGCGCTCCTGCGGCAGGGGGAAGAGGCGCAGCGTGGCCCGCGTAATGATGCCAAAACAGCCTTCGGCGCCGACAAACAGCCGATGGAGGGCCGGCCCGGTGGACGACTTCTCGACCGCCCGCGTCTGCAGCAGCTCGCCCGTAGGCAATACCACTTCGAGCCCCAGGACCTGATCTCCCATGGCGCCATACTTGCCCCCAAGATAGCCCAGGCTATTCGTGGCAATGGTGCCTCCCACCGTGGCCACGGCAACCGTCCACGGATCGTGCCCGCACATCAGCCCATGGGGGGAAGCCGCCGCATTTAGCTCCTGCATGGTCACCCCGGCACCGACCTCTGCCAGACGGTCCGCTGGACGCATGTCGATGTCCTTGAGCTCGCTCAAGTCGAGCACAATCCCCGGCATGATCGACGCCGCCCCCCCCATCAGGCCGCTGCCGCCCCCTATCGGCACGAGCGGTGTCCGATAGGTGTTGGCCAGGCGTACGATGGCCACCACATCATGCGTATGGGCAGGCTGCACAACACACAGTGGTGCCGCCGCGGCAACCCCCTGTGGATGGCGTTGGGGAGGCATCGCATCCCGGGCCAGAAAAACCATCGAATCATGGTCGGTATACACTCTGGTCACACCAACTACGTCCCGCAGAGCTTGCAGCATCGCTTCCGACATAAGGGTTCGATCCTTTCTTGTCCTCGACACGCTGATGTCCGTGCATAATACTGGCGATTGCCTCTACATCCTAGCAAGTCTGTCGCAGTATGCCAATCCAGGGCCATACAGCCGCCATATACCGTCTGGAGTTTCTTCCCAACATGTGGTACAAACGGCGCTTCTGGTGCACAGACAGGGTGGCCGACAGCACGGACAGAGCGAGGGAGCAGCGATGTGGTTTGGCTTGGCATTACTCTCGGCCTTGTTCCAGGTGTTACGGAACATGTCCATGAAACACCTGGGACACGAGCTGGATGATACCATCAATGTGTGGGGACGTTTTACGTTTATTCTGCCGTTTCTGGCCGTCTTCGTCCTCTGGCATGGCATTCCCTCGCTCCAGCCGGGCTTTTGGTGGTATGTGCTGCTCTTTGGCGTGGTCCAGACCATCGCCACTCTGAGTCTCTCGAAAGCCCTCAAACTCTCTGACATTTCGATCGTGACATCGCTCTGGAAGATCAGTCTGCTCCTGCTAGTGCTGTTTGCCTTTTTTACCCTGGGGGAAACGCCGTCTCTCCTTGGGTTTCTCGGTATTCTCGTCAGCATGCTGGGCGTGTATCTGCTCAATATCCAAAAAAGCCGTGTGTCTGTCTGGGCCCCTCTACGCGAACTCTTTATCGATCGTGGGCTACGCTACACCCTGGTAGCAGCGGTCTTTTATGCGCCGTCGGTCGTGCTCGTGAAGCAGCTCATCGTGTATTCTGACCCCTACTTTGCCAATCTCATGGCCTATCTCGCTGCCTCGCTGACCGTGCTGCCGCTCGTACTGCGGCGGTCTGGACAGCATTTTGTACAGCTCCCCCGGTATTGGAAGTCCTTCTGTAACATGGGGCTTTTTGCCTGCCTCTCCAGCGTGTGCCATAGCCTGGCGTACCAGATGACGCTCACGTCCTACGTGGAAGCGGTGAAGCAAGCGGAAATTCTCTTTGCGCTGGCCATCGGCTATACGGTGTTCCAGGAGCGGGCGCGTGTACGCGCCATTCTGCCCGGCAGTCTCACCATGATGTGCGGTATCGCACTCTTAAAGCTGGGGGGGTGATCCCACCGCGCCTTTTTCTCCTGCCGCAACATCCGTTCTTCAAGTTTCTCAGCGCTCGCTACCGATAAGAAGAAGCACCAGAAACGTGGAGGACATCGGATGTTTAACCCGACGGAATTATTGATCGATGCCTTCGTAGACGAACTACAACAGGCGTATTGGCGCACGTATAGCAATCTCAAACCGGCCTATCCAGGCCTCATCGGCTGGGCCGGGCGTATGGCTCTGGAAAATATCGCCAATAGCGATGCGTTGTACCATAATGTCGAGCACACCATCATGGTGACTCTGGTGGGCCAGGAAATTCTCAAGGGGAAACACCTGCGTGAGGGTGGGGTGTCGGCGCATGACTGGCTGCACTTTGTTATTTCACTCCTGTGCCATGATATCGGCTATGTGCGTGGCGTGTGTCGGGATGACCATGAGGGGTACTATACCACTGGTATCGATGGCAAGATGGTCCCCCTGCCTGCGGGCGCCACGGATGCTTCCTTAACGCTGTATCACGTCGATCGCGGCAAGCTCTTCGTGCGCGAACGCTTTAGTGATCATGATGTCATTGATCCAGAAATTATCGTGGCGAATATCGAGCGCACCCGCTTCCCCGTCCCGGACGACACCGATCATCAAGGGACAGCGGATTATCCAGGGTTGGTGCGCGCCGCAGATCTGATTGGACAACTTGCCGATCCACACTATATGCGCAAGCTCGCGGCGCTGTTCTATGAGTTTGAAGAAACAGGGACAACCGGGCATCTAGGCTACGCCTCCCCGGGGGACTTACGCAATGATTATCCCCTGTTCTACTGGAACGTCGTGTATCGGTATATCAAAAACGGTTTGCGGCATCTCCACGTCACGCAAGCCGGACAGCAATGGATCGCCAATCTCTACTCCCACGTCTTTGCCGTGGAGCACCACGATCCTCTCCTCACCGTGCCATCCTAACGCCTGTGGTCCCCCGCTCTTCTCGGCTGTGGTCTCTGGGCTCTGCACCATCCACATGGTATGATGAAGAGAAACACTGCAGCATGCCTTTCGATGTGCAAGGTATAGGAGAGTGCTCGTATGTTTAATCCCACGGAACTGCTCATCAATGCCTTTGTGGAACGGCTCCAACACGCCTATTGTCACACCTACGGGAATCTTGAGCCGGCCTACCCAGGGATCATTGGCTGGGCTGGCGGCATGGCCCTGGAAAATATCGCCAATAGTGATGCCCTGTACCATAACGTCGAACACACCATCATGGTCACTCTCGTGGGGCAAGAAATTCTCAAAGGCAAGCACCTGCGCGAAGGCGGCGTGGCGCCGCGTGATTGGCTCCATTTCATTATTGCCCTGCTGTGTCACGACATTGGCTACGTCCGTGGCGTCTGCCGAGACGACCGGGACGGCATGTATACCACAGGCATCAATGGCGACATGGTCGGCCTGACGTCTGGAGCAACCGACGCC
Organism: uncultured Gammaproteobacteria bacterium; assembly: GCA_963773125.1. Lineage (GTDB taxonomy): Bacteria > Tectomicrobia > Entotheonellia > Entotheonellales > Entotheonellaceae > CAVZBC01. The sequence goes on from CAVZBC010000041.1 coordinate 84,732, forward strand.
GCCCTCACCCCCTATCACGTGGACCGAGGCAAGCTTTTTGTCCGCGAACGCTTTGGCGGACACACTATTATTGATGCAGAGGTGATCGCCGCGACTATCGAACTGACCCGCTTTCCGGTTCCAGACGATACCGACTATCAAGACACGGTCAATTATCCAGGACTCGTGCGGGCGGCGGATTTGATTGGACAGCTGTCGGATCCACACCACATGCAAAAATTCCCCGCCCTCTTTTATGAATTTGAAGAAACAGGCATGAACAAAAAGCTGGGTTATAAGAACCCGGGCGATCTGCGTGAGGCCTATCCGAGTTTCTACTGGAGGGTCGTCAACCGCTATATCCAGGACGGCCTGCGGCATTTACGTGTGACCCAGGAAGGCAAACAATGGATCGCCAACCTGTACTCACACGTGTTTGCCGTCGAGCATAACGAAGTGTGAACGCCGTCGTGCCTGTGTGACACGAGGCGATGCCTTTACCCCGGCCGGGCACAACCAGGGCGTGTGCTCCAACAGTCTATAGCGTGCGGCGGCCGGCGACCTGCTTGCCGTGCTCCAGCTGCTCGAGGTACTCAAGCAGTCCCTGATTAAAGGCCTCTGGGCGGGCATTCATCGAATCGTGCGGGGCGTCCCGAATCGACACGAAATGTGCCTGTGGCAGATGCTCAAAGAGCAGTGCCGCGCCGCGGTGCATGACGTCATCCGTGCCCATGATAATCGCCACCGGCATCTTCAGAGACCGCGCCGCCTCGGTGAGCCAGGTTTCACGCCAGGGCAGCGCCTCACCGACACCGAGATAGCCGTTGAGTGGCTGATGGGCATAGCGTGTGACGAAAATATGCTGCTCTTCCACGCTTTCCTGAATGAAGCGTGGCACCGTTTTCTCGGCAATCTGTTGCCGTGCATAATCCACCATGCCACGCTGCCGCACCAGCTCCAGGGCCCGCCGCCGTGTCTCAGCCGCCACCGCATCATTGTCGGGATCGGGCGGTTGATGGCCGCCGTCGATGTTACAAATCAGCGCCGCTCTGGTCATCTGCGGATGCCGCGCCGCAAATCCCGCCGTGGTCGCTCCGCCCATGGAGTGCCCGGCGATATACACCTGTTCCACCCCCAGATGTTGTAACAGAGCGTGCATGTCCGCCACCAGATGGCTGAGTGTGTAATGCGCCTTGCCGGCCGGCGCCGAGGAGAGCCCATGCCCCCGCGCGTCATAGGCAATCACCTGATAGCGTTTGGCCAACAACGGTATCTGATGTTTCCACAGATTGATGCTGGTGCAATAGCCATGCGCCAGCACGATGGGAAATCCCTGGCCATGGATTTCGTAGTACAGATCAACGTCATTACAATGAACCACAGGCATGGTGTGCTCCTCTCCTGCTCTCCTCCATGTAGACTCTGGGCGGTTCACTCACGCCACAACGCACGTCCCATTATGTCCCGATTGGCCTGGCTGACGCAAGTGGTGCTGCACGTCATATTCCCTTGGCGCGTGCTGCGGGTGGACGCGGAGGCAAAAGTCTGTTACAAATGCCTCGTCGTGTCAGAGCAGTCAACGAAGGAGGTTCGCCATGAGAAATGGCTACAAAGTCTACGACAGCGATACGCATATCGGGCCGTCGGCCAACACGCTCGAGAAGTATCTCTCATCCCGTATCCGCGAGTTAGTGCCGGACCTGGAGAGCCGCAAAGTGCCTCAAAAACGGCATGCGGCGAGCGTTGCCTATGACCCGCCATACCCGACGCGCTTCCGCCTCAGTAGCGGTGCCGTCGGCGGCTGGGGCGCGGACGTGCCGCGCCGGCTCGGCGAGGCAGAGCCGCAGGCCACCATGCACGGAGTCTCCGGCCGCTTCATGGGGAGTAAGCCTCCGAACCTGAACGGCGACGACTGGGACGTCGACGGGCGCATCCGCGACATGGATGAGGAGGGCGTCGACGTCCAGCTCCTGGTCAATCCTGGCGGACCGGGCGGGCACGAGAACCGCGACGTCAACATCGAGTTCATGCGGGCGCAGCATCGCTTTCTGGACGACTTCTGCAGCAAATACCCGCACCGGCTCAAGTCAATGATTAGCGCGCATGCCGACTACATCGACGCCTCTGTGCAGGAGATCAAGCGCTGGAGTGGCTCACCATGGGTGGTCGGCGTATATGTCAGCTTGCCCATTGACTACCCGCTGGATCACCCCGACCTGCAGCCGATCTGGCAGGCGATAGACGAGGCCGGGCTGTGCTTTATCCACCACAGCTTCTCGCAGGGGTACCCGGGTTACCGTGATCTGTGGCGTAACCCCTTCCTGGGCCGCAGCGCTTCACATCCCTGGGGCGCCATGCGAGCCATGGGCGCCTTCTTTGGCGCCGGGCTCTTCGAGCGCTATAAAAATCTCCGCTTCGCGGTGCTGGAGTCTGGCTTTGGCTGGCTGCCGTTCTGGGTTATGCGCATGGAAGATCAGGCGCACTACATGGGCTTCGTGGCCGAAGGCCTGCAGCACACCATGCTGGAATACACCACGAGTGGCCGCTTCTTTGCCTCGATTGTCCTGCACGAGGGTGGCAAGATGGTCCAGATGGTCTCCGAGTATCTCGGCGATCACCTCCTCATGTTCAGCTCGGACTACCCGCACGCCGAGAGCCGTTTCCCCGGGTCTGTCGACCTGGCACTGAGTTGGCCAGAAGTGTCCCCCAACCTGATGCAGAAGATCCTCTGGGACAACGCCATCAAGGCCTTCGGGGAGCCCTAAGCGAGCAAGCATACAGGCGGCATAACAGTTGCCAGGTCAGCGCTGGCGTGGCAGGGGGCGAGTGACAGTATTAGGATAGACAAGGGCCTCTATCTGTATGTGTGCTGGCGGTGTCCTGAGACTGCTGATAATAGGCATGGGGCAAAACTGCCCGAAAACCCCGCCAATACTTTCTTATCGGGGCAAAATGACATGTAAATCAATGATTAGCCAGCTTAGGATGAGATACAAGCGTCCGTAGACTCCCTGAAGACAAGTCAGCAGTGAGGTGAGCGATGGTTTACCGTCCTGTCGTTTTCATCGGTTCCTCATCAGAAAGCCTTGCATCGGACGTTTTACCTTCTTAAGGCGAGCGAGCGCCCCAAGCTGCCGAGCGACTTAGCGGGCACAACTGGCGTTGAATATACGGACCATGGCTTCTACGGTCTTCAGCCTGCGCTTGCTCCTGCTTGCCAACAGCTGCGCTCTCGCTTTCAGAGCCTGGGTCCTAGAAACCGCACTACTCGCTGCCCGGCATTGCGAATTGATTTCAGCTACTTACCGGATGTAACGCTAGAGGACCGTGGCTGGTGCAAAGGCCACAACTCGCCAGCCGGGACACTTGCCGAAATCGAAGTCCTTAACGATAGGCGCTTCGGTCTGTCCCTAGTCATGAAAGCCGAGGTCGGAGCCTATATAGTCTACTATCTCCTATATCCCATAGAGCAACCGATGTCGAGTTCGTAGTGAAGGGCGGTAGATGGGTGCTATACCCCATTATTGATGTTAAGCATAGTAGCCAGGCCCGAACCATGGAGAGCGTTTATCTTCGGCTCAGTGAGAAGGACCGTCAAGTGCAGAAATTTAATGCTGCCGAGTGGTCGGTGCCGCATCTAGCATTCCGCGTCGAGCACGATTGGCACTCCATCGCGATCAATCTCCCGAAGGTCGTCTCAATGACGTTTGGAACGGAGGGATGGGTGTACTGGCGCATGCGCGGTCTGCGGCTGCGAGGGCACGTGACGCTGTCATCGATAACGATCTTTTCTTGACGGCGACGGCTGGCTAACGAGACTGTCGAAAAAGTCCACTTTTCGTATTTTCTCAGAAAAACGCCCTTTGAAAATCAAGAGTCTATGAGCGACGATTTTCAGGTTTTAGGGTTTTTCGACAGTCTCAACAAAGGCATGCACCAGACGGCTATTCCGCTACGCTCCATAGCCGCTGGTGATACCAGCGTTCGGCTGCTGACAGGCCATCCGTAAAAAGTGGCCCATGGGTGTGCTAGACGGACGGTAGCGGCCTTTGTCCGGTTATAGGCGTGCGAGACCGCCAGGAGCAGTCTAGCATGCCCTTGGGGCCTCAAAGACGGACGAGCGCCGTCAAGCACGGTAAAAAAACTGGGCTTGATTGCTGTCGGCTGTCGAGCACGGCTCACAACGGTGCTCGATGGACCCACGCGATCTTTGTATGGTATTTTGCCGTGCTTGACGGCTCCCAGCCGTATAATACTAAGTTAGCCCCTTAGAGACCCGAGGAAGTAGGGATGATATTCATTTCGCATAGTAAGATGGACCGCGAGTATGCGAATAGGATTGCGTTTCGACTCACTGACTGTGGTCATGAGTGCTGGCTTGATGAGGAGCGATTCCCGCTGGGCGAGCGGTTCGTTTTCCAAATTGCTGATGCTTTACGACGCTCCAGGATGTTCCTTGTATTAGATTCGCCGGCTGCCGCGTCGTCGTACTGGGTGAAGCGAGAGATCAGCATGGCAACACGCCTAAGGAGACAGAGCCAACTGAGGAAGACGTTGTGCTTGCAAACCACAACAACGCCAACTTTCTTATCTGAATGGGTAGATTGGGCTGGCTCTACAGAACAGGGGCTGTTGGATCAATTGCGCATCGGATCATTCAGAGTCCCGTGGTTAGAAAGCCAAGACCGTCATCTAGTGCAGCTTGAGGGCTCTAACTCTGACCCTGTGGATTTCTGACTAGGTTTTTCGGAAGACCTTCGCAAGCTCGATGAGTGGATGGTTCTCGGACTCCATGGGCTTTTGGGTGCAAGGCCCAGCCGCAAGCGGAAAAAGCGAACTGGTTCGCATCTGGATGACTGCCATTCGTGAGATGGGATACGAGGTCCCACTGAGGCTTTCGATCTTCTATACCCTGGTGTGGGCTCATCGGGACACCGAATCGGTGCGCGAGTGGCTTCGCTCTATGTGTGTTCAAACCGATACACTGCTTGTCTTGGATGAGTTGGATACCCTCAATATTCATGAACAAGCCTATGTATTGGAGCTGGCAGTGAGAATGCGCCATCGTGTAATTGTCATCGCACGTAACGAGCCGCCCGTGTCGCTTGCCGATGAGTTTAATCTTCATACTCTAGAACCCACGAATGAAGAGGCGGTGGCGATGATACTCCAGAGGGAGACCGGAGATGCCGACGTGAGCCGAGAGGCTGCGAAACTGCTGCGAGGCAGTCCGGTGTCAGTTGCTCAGGCAATCGCAGCACTCAGAGAGGGCCGTCTTGGACTTGATGAAATCTTGGGCGTACTGAGGCGCCATGAAGGCATTGGCTAACATCCCAGTGGAGCGGACGGCCCACAGCGTAGGCTTGGTGCTCATGCATGGCTCTGTACCTGTGGGCCGCCGCTCACCGGGGGCGTTCGGCGTTATCAGCCTTCCGTGCAGGAGGGAATATTGATGAAGAAACGCAAGGGCAAGAACGAGGTGGACCTTTCTCCACTTCCAGCAACATTAAGCGAGAAGCATTTTCCCGGAGGCTTTACCGTTCGAGATGAGGCCAATGCTTTGACAGCGTTTGCCTTCAGGAATGGTCCGCTCGAAGACCTGCACGCGGGGCAGTCATCCCCGCTTCTAGACGACCCTTCCCTAAGCCGCATCACCAATGCAGAAATGAAGCATCTGCTGATTACGGCGTCCGAGAAGCTTGCGACGATGCTTGCCCTCAAGGAGCACAATCCTGAAAAGTACAAGAACTTCATCATGGCTTACAATATCATGTACTGTCGTTCATGGGAACGGTGAACCTGACTCTATATTATGAGGGGCCAAGAGGCAGACGTTCTGTCTTGATAAGCAAAGCACGATCTTATGACAAAGGACAACTTTCAGATCGGGCAGGAATTTTATACTGCTACTGGAAAATGGCGATGTACTGATATTGGGACACGTGTCATTGTTGCCATCAAACTCAACCAAGGCAATGCACAGAACTATAATGGCCCTCCGTATTCTATAGCAGAGCACGTGTTTGATGAATATGACCTTGAGGGGTGCAGTCTCGATCCGTGAGATTTTGAGCATGTTTGATGGTGTCTTGTTCCTCGGCACGCTGGGGGGAGGTGGTTGGCAGAATCAAAGCCCTTCACCCAAGCCGCGCCGAACCTCGCAGTGGAGCCGACGCCTTCCAGCGTCTGCTGCGCTTCCGCCGTTGGCGGCGGCTCACCGCGGGCGTTCGGCGTCAATATCTTTGGCCTGTGAGAGGAAGCAATGATCATGTCCACATCTCCACTAAAGCCTGTGGCACTGGTCACTGGTGCCAGTGCAGGGATTGGCCGAGCAACGGCCATCGCCTTTGCCAGAGCCGGTGCGAACGTCGTCATAGCCGCACGCCGCATCCCAGAGAGCGAGGAGATGGTGGCAACGATTCAGCAGGAAGGAGGCGACGCCCTGTGTGTGCCCACCGACGTCTCGCACGCCACGGCTGTCCAACGGTTGATCGAGACGACACTGGCCACATACGGGCGCTTAGACTGGGCGTGTAACAACGCGGCCATTGAGGGCATCCGGGCGACGACTACTGACTACCCCGAAGCCCTGTGGGATCAGGTGATCACTGTCAATCTCAAAGGGGTCTGGCTGTGTCTGAAGTATAAGATTGCCGCGATGATGCGCACCGGCGAAGGTGGCGCTATTGTCAATATCGCCTCGGCGAATGGCCTGCGCGGGGCGGCGGGGTTTGCCCCGTATGCGGCGAGTAAGCATGGTGTCATTGGCCTCACCAAGTCCGTGGCGAAGGAATATGCCCACGCAGGCATTCGGATCAACGCCATCTGCCCCGGCGCGATCGCGACCCCGATGCTTGAACGCCTTGATGGGGGGCCGCCGGCGCCTGATTCCTGGCGTCTAGCCCAAACGCCGCTGGGGCGCATCGGGCAGCCCGAGGAGATTGCGCAGGCGGTGGTGTGGTTGTGCTCCCCGGCCGCGTCCTATGTGACCGGCCAGAGTCTGGGGGTCGATGGGGGCCTCATGGCGTAACCAGGAATGACTCGCCATCCCATTGCCCCTCTACTCAGCGGCCATCACCGAACGTTAGGTGTGCAGCTGACGCCTTACAGCGCTCGCTCGTCCCTCGCTCCCGCTTCCAGGCGCAGCTGACACCTAACGTTCGGCGTTTACATTGTCTGGGGGGAGGTCCTGCAATACAATCAGAGACATGAAAATCTACGAGTTTCTCTGGCCAGAAGACCGGGTTGCGCACATTGCCCAACACGGGGTACGCCCTGAAGAGGTCGAAGAAGTGTGCTTTGGCCGGGCGTTGGTACAGCGTACCAAGTCGGCAGGGGCCAACCCGGTGTATTATGTCCTTGGCCAGACAGTGGCTGGCCGGTATCTCTTCTGTGTCGTCATCCAGTTTCCGGACGGCAAAGGCTTCCCAGTCACTGCACGTCCCATGACGCGGAAGGAACAACGGCGGTTCAACCAATGGAAAAACCGATGAAGACTCCAAAGATTCCCCACACCGATTCTATTGCAGAGCTGGCAAGGTTTTGGGATACGCACGACCTGACAGATTTTGAAGACGAGTTAGAAGAGGTGCCCGAATCCGTCTTTGAGCGCCGTGCCGAAGAGACGGTGACGATTCACTTGCCCACCGCAGAGGTCGAGGCGGTGAAACGTCTGGCCCAGGCGAAAGGGATGGGGCATACGGCCTTAATCCAGGAATGGGTGCGTGAAAAGCTCCAGCACGCCTGATTGCGGGGGTGGTGGGTCGCAGTTGTCGAGGGACCTCCTGTCCATCAGTGCAGAAGACCTGGTAGAGTCCGCTTGGTGCCCAACCCTACGCCGAACCAGGCACTGGAGCCGACCGCTTCCAGCAGCAGGTGAAGCCTAGCGTTGGGCGTGTATTACAGGGTAGATGCCCGTCCTCTCCACATATGGCCCAGGGAATATTCTTGCACAGAAGGAGGTCCGACCATGGCCAATCCCGATGCCAAGTCCGCTGCTGACGCAGGCCCGATCTCGACGGGGTTCCTGGAGGACGGGCGCCATGCGGGCGCGGTGAGGATCGCGCCGCCAGCCACGATCGCACCGCTTGGCTACCTGACGCCGCAGGACGAGTTCGGCGATGTCGAGCGCGGCAATCCCCTGCCGTATACGCTGCCGCCCGAGCGGCGGCGCGAGGTGGGGCTGGAGCGCGAGACCTGGCGGCTGGAGGTCGTGGCCGACCCGGCCAGCGACACGAAGCTGGAGCGGCCCCTCGCGATCGAGGCAGGGACGGCGCTCGACTTCGACGGGCTGCTGCGGCTGGGCGAGCGGCACGGCGTGCAGTATCTGAAGGCGATCACCTGCAACAACATCGGCGAGCCGCTCGGCATGGGGTTGTGGGAAGGCGTGCCGCTGCGGGTCGTGCTCTGGATGGCGCGGCCCGTCGAGAACGTCCGCCGGGTCTTCTACTACGGCTACCACAACGACGACCCGGCGCAGATGTTCCAGAGCTCGCTGCCGATCGGCCGCGTGCTGGAGGACCCACCGGGCGAGCTGCCGGTGCTGCTGTGCTACAAGCTCAACGGCGAATTCCTCACGGGCAAGCGCGGCGGCCCGGTGCGGATGCTCGTGCCGGAGGCGTACGGCTTCAAGTCGGTCAAGTGGCTGCAGCGCGTGGTGCTGACCAACGACTACCGGGCGAACGACACCTAGCCCTAGGGAACAACGACCTCGAGAGCCCGATGAAGACGTTTGCCCGCTTCGTGCAGGTGCCGTCGACGGCGAGGGCCGGCGAAGCCGATCACGGTCACCGGCCTGGCCCAGGTGGGGGTCTCTGGCCTGGCCAAGGTGCAGTACTGGCTGCATCCCGCGGACGCGCCGCTGCCTCCCGACGATCCCGCATTTCAGCGTGGCGACTGGCAGGACGCCGACATCCTCCCGCCGCCCGCACGCTGGGGTGGGGAGGCTGCCCGAGTGGTCGGTTGCCCGGCACGCCACTCCAGTTCGATGCGGCGACCGGCACGCCGCGCCAGTGGCCCATGCGCTACACCGTCGTGCATTGGGCAGCCGTGTTGCGCGGCGTCGCTCCCGGTCACTACGAGCTGCGCTGCCGGACCATCGATCTGAACGGCATCGCGCAGCCGATGCCCCGACCTTTCGCGAAGTCGGGGCGGGCCGAGATCCAGCACGTGTCACTCGTCGTTGAGGCGTGAGAAGCGCACAACCAACAGCACCACCGAGTGTAGGGTGTGCATTGGCCCATACGGTATTGGTTGTGGCACGCGGGTCCTCCCCACGTATGTAGAGCCGGTCGTGCCAGGTATGGCAGGGTCTCTCCAGGTGGGGGGGCGGGGGCCGGCAACGGAGTAACCAGAGCAGAGGGGGGAGCCAATGCGGGGCCGAACAACGCAGTGGAGGTGCGATCCGTTTCCCTGAAACCACCGTCTCACAAAGACGATGGGGGATAGGGAGCGTAGATCACGCGATCTTTGATAACTTCATCTTCGTGCAGGTGCAATTCCTGCCCCTCAGGTGTAGAGGTGACAGCATATCCCCTACGGTAGCGACTGACCATCAATCCGCAAAGCGGGGAGAAAAGGCGGTCACTCGGAATCCGACCGGGAATCCCGTCGAGCAGAGCTGGATATGGACAGGCATACGAATCCACGTCTGAATCGTCGTTAGGTTGAACAAGCCTACGCGGATTATCGGCTTGGGCCAAAAGGCAAGGATAAGGGCTGGGCGGTTCTCCAGCCGACCCAGAGACACTCCCGCAGAAACCCGGCGAAGAGTGGGGTCCTTCATCCAGCGACAAACGAAGATGAGGAACGGAGTAACCCCGTGCGTTCTCCACGGCGACCTCACCGGAGTAGGTGTCAACCGGATACGGCACAGCGGCGGGATTGCTCAAGAAGCCAACGCCTCTGGGAAAGCCAGAGGATACGCTGACGTGAGCACGATCGTCTGGAAGGTAGAGGTGCAAGTAGGAGCCCAGACGCTATGAACACGGTGGCGCAACAACCGATGTATGGATGGAAGACTATCGCGTGGAAGCAAGTCGAGCGACGGTCTTTAAGCTCCAAAAGCGCATTTACCGAGCCCAACGTCGTGGCGATGTCAGACAAGTCCGCACGCTCCAAAGACTGTTGATGCACTCCCGGTCAGCAAAACTGTTAGCAGTCCGTCGGGTCACTCAGGATAACCAGGGGAAGAAGACGGCTGGGGTTGACGGCAGAAAGTCCTTAACGCCAGCCCAGCGACTGGCCTGGTCAACACCCTGCGACTCACCACGCAGCCGCACACCCGTACGACGGGTTTGGATACCCAAACCGGCCACGGACGAAAAGCGGCCACTAGGTATCCCGACCATCGAGGACCGAGCCCTCCAAGCCTTGGTCAACATGGCGCTCGAACCCCAATGGGAAGCGTATTTTGAACCGAACAGCTATGGATTTCGACCGGGACGCTCGGCCTGGGATGCGATCGGAGCCATCTATGTCTGCATCAATCAGAAACCCAAATGGGTCCTGGATGCCGACATCGCCAAATGCTTCGATCGCATCGATCACGACGCGCTGCTCAGGAAGCTCCACGCCAACCCAACCGTCAGGCGACAAATCAAAGCCTGGCTGCAAGGCCGGAGTGGGAGACAATGGAGAACTATTTCCGACCGAAGCAGGGCACGCCGCAAGGCGGGACCGTGTCTCCCCTGCTGGCCAACATCGCACTGCACGGCCTGGAAGACCTGATCCAAGAGCATTCCCCGCCGGGGAAAGCCCCGGCGGTGATTCGCTACGCCGATGATCTGGTCGTCATCCACGCAGACCGGGCAGTGATAGACAAGTGTCAGGACATCATCGCAGAGCAGCTCACCGGTATGGGTCTGGAATTGAAACCCAGTAAAACACGCATCACGCATACGCTCAACAGGATGAGGGCGAAGCGGGATTCGACTTTCTCGGGTTTACCATCAGACAATACCCGAGCAAGCAAGACCAAGCTTGGATTCAAGACCATCATCACACCAAGCAAGAAAGCGATCAAGAGGCATTGTCGGCGCATGGGAGAAGTCATCGCCCAACAGCAAATGGCCACCCAAGCACATCTGATCACGGAGCTTGGGCCAGTCATAGGAGGATGGAGTAACTACTACGCGAAAGTCTGTAGTAAAAGGACCTACAGTAAAGTAGATCGCACGCTTCTTCATCAACTACGCGCTTGGATACAAGGCAGGCATCCAAAGAAATCGCGGCAATGGGCAACGGCACAGTATTGGAAGCGAGAAGGTGGCACGCGGCACTTCTCGCCGCAAAAGAGCCGGATCAGACTCCGCTTTCACAGCGAAACACCGATAAAAAGGCATGTGAAAATCCAAGGGAAGCGCAGCCCATATGACGGCGATTGGATGTATTGGAGCACGAGAATGGGACATCATCCTGGCGTCGCAACACGAGCAGCAAAACTCCTGCAAAGACAAAAAGGAAGATGTCAAAGATGCGGGCTATACTGCAAGGCAGGAGACCTGCTGGAAGTCGATCACATCCTCCCGAAAGCACAAGGCGGGAAAGATGCCTATGACAACTGGCAACTGCTGCACAGACACTGCCACGATGCAAAGACGGCTGAGGACCGTCGAAGGTATGCGTAACAAGCACCAGACTATTGAGGAGCCGTGTGCCGGGAAACTGGCAAGCACGGTTCTGAAGCAGAGACGGGGGGAGTGATTCCCTCGCCTACTGTAACCGGACGGCCCACAGCGTTCGCTCTGCGTCGCTCCGGCTCTTCGGCGCGGCTCACCGCCAGCGTTCGGGTCTGCGCAATGCCAGACTCGACGCAGTGAAGTTTATCCTGCTACAATGCAGGGGGAGGTACTCTGCGATGAGCCAAACATTGACCCTTGAACTCAGTGATGAAGTCTATAACGCGATCCGCCACCATGCGGAGGTGGCTGGAACTTCGCCTGCGCAGTTCGCCGCGACCTCATTGGAACGGGAGTTTGGCATAGCGCTCGGTGCACAAGGCGTCAGTGCGCAGCGCACCGAAGCGGAGAAGCAAGCGGCACGGGAGCGGTTCGAACGGCTCTGTGGTGCGGTCAACCTCGGCTACCCAACTGGGACAGACAACGAAAGCATCGACGCCTACTTGGGGCGCGAGTATGCCGACAGTCATGAGGACCACTGATGCTCCTCGACACCTCGGGACTCCTGTGCCCTACACCACGAAGCAGAGTCGTTCCACGACGAAGCCCTCAGGGCTTACAACACGGCCAGCAGACGGTTAACACACAGTTACATCCTAGCGGAGTTCGTGGCGCTAGCACATGTGCGGCGCCTCCCTCGCTTGGCGGCGCTCATGTTCGTGGCGGCTCTGTTGGACAACCCTGACATTGAGGTGGTATGGGTGGATGAGGCGTTGCACCGCGCGGCCATGGCCCTGTTGCTGGCGCGGCTGGACAAGACGTATACGCTCTGCGATGCCGTGAGCTTCGTCCTCATGCGGCGGCGGAGCCTCAGCGAGGCGCTCACAACGGATCGCCACTTCGCACAAGAGGGTTTCCACCGGCTACTGGCGTAACCTGTGTCAGGGGCAGTGGAAGGACGGCCAGGGAGCCCCCGCCGAACAATCGCGTGCAGGCGACTCGCCTACAGCGTCCGCTCCTACGTCGCTCCCGCTTTCGGCAGCAGCTGACGCGCGGCGTTCGGCTGCTAAACGGGAACGAAGAGAGCCCCCCATTGAGCATGAGACCCTGGAACCTCAAGAAATGATCGATGGGCTGGTGCAAGTACTCAGAGAAGTCTATGCAAATGATACATTCTGAACTCTCTGCTGCACGACAAGAAGCTAGGGAGTTGGCAAAGGCGATTGGTCGGTCTGTGCGTGTAAGACGGGTTTCTGGTGGCTGGGTAGTGGAGGCACCTGAGGATGTACCGCCAAGCGTTGCAGGGGAATCAGCCGCAAGTTCCCTGACCACAGCAGTAGAGTTGGAGTTCACAGTCCTTACCGCCCGCTGCCGTGCACTTGTTGCCGAAGACAAATGCCTTGAGGCTCTCAAGACTGTACTGAAAGCGGCTGGAGTTTGTTCACAATCTGAATCCAACGGCGGGTCTGTACTCGAGGATCTCTTCCTACGCAAAAAAGCACTCGAAGAATTCAAAATACTGCTTGAAGACATGAGCGATGTTCGGACTCGGGAGCATGCAAATGAGTTACTGTGGCAGCTTGAGGAAGTAGCCGAGCGATTAGGAGGTTGGGAAGTTGAAAGGCGAGTGCGGAAGGAAATGCGCGAACTTATCGAGCGACGCGCCTCCTTGCCCTCGGAAGGGATGGTGGTCGAGGCAAACAAAGCGCATCGTGCCTACTCACGACTCTTGGCAATCGCACCAAGTTGCCGAAAGTGTGGAAGACCCATGTTGCCACAGCCGGGGCCAAGTTTTTCGTTTTGGGGCTGCTCGACTTTTCCTGCGTGTTGGTCTCGTCGATGGTTTGGCCGCACAGAATTCGATATTCTTGATGCCGATGCTTAAAAAATGGTCAACTCGGACTGGATTACCCGCCGCTTCGCTCTGAGTAATCCGGCCAGTCACACAGGCCGTGCGGCGAGTCGAGATTGATGGGATAACCAGAACGGATAGAAATGGATAAGAAAACCGTCTACATCGAGACCTCGATCGTGTCATACTTGACTGCTCGACCGACGAGCGACCTGCTCGTGGCGGCCTGGCAGAAGACAACCGTTGACTGGTGGGACACGCAAAGAAACCGTTTCGATCTCTACACGTCCGATGTGACGATCGAAGAAGCTGGAAGAGGCAATCCTGAAGCGGCGGCACGACGCCTTGAGGCATTATCCGGTATTCCCCTGCTTCCCATCACAGAGGCCGTGGTGGTGTTGGCCAAAGCACTTATCCAGGGGAGAGCGCTGCCAGCCAAAGCGTTAGACGACTCCCTTCACATTGCCGTATCTGCTGTCCATGGTGTCGATTATCTCCTGACCTGGAACTATCGGCATCTTGATAATGCTGAAACCAAACCCATTATTCGCAGCGTTTGTGCCATCCACGGGTATACCAGTCCCGAAATCTGCACCCCTCAAGAGCTTATGGGAGTATTCGACGATGTCTGATGAGATCATCAAGGAACTCTGGCAGATCAAAGACAACATCGCACGGGAACATGGATACGATCTCGAAGCGCTCGTTGCCCATCTCCAAACCAAAAAGAGACCAGAAGGTCAGTGCGTTGTGGATCTCCGCGCCATAAGAGAAGCCGCCGAACAAGGCACTGGAGCCGACGCGCTACCGCGCGCGCCTGAGCGCTAGCGTTCGGCTTCGCAGTTGAGGTCACTATGAGTATCCTTACGGCTTGGGCTATGCAGGTCACCCGCATCGCGCTTCCAGTTATTCTCGTCCTGGGTAGTCTCGTGGCCCCGCTCGCCGCCGAGGCGCAGCAGGCGAGGCAGGTCCCACGGATCGGCTTTCTACAAGCGGTCCAGAACGAGAACACTACCGCGTTCGTCCAGGCGCTACGCGACCTCGGGTACGTCGACGGTCAGAATGTCCTGATCGAGACCCGCATTTACGGAGCAATGCTGGATCAGCTTCCCAAACTGGCCAACGAACTCGTCACGCTGCAATGCGACGTTATTCTCGCCGCCGCTCCGTAT
>CAVZBC010000042.1:0-25622 GCA_963773125.1 uncultured Gammaproteobacteria bacterium
GCGACATCGAGCCCATTGCCCTGCCACTACTGCCCCTAACGCAGCACCCGTATGGCCTTTTCTTTGTGCCCTGGCTTTGCTAGTATGGCGTAAAGATACCAGCCGATTTCAAGCCGGCGGAGAAGGCCCTGATGTGCAGAAAGGAAGCGGAGAGTCGCCTATGCAAATGGTCAAAATCACATTTCAGACTCCTGAACAAGACGCCTGGGGAGCCCTGGAGTTAGCCAAGCGTTTTACGGTGATCTGCTTACCGGACGATACGTACGAAGTCCCGGCGGGAGCCTTAGCGGTTCTCACCGAGTTGGGGCGCTCTTATCGCGTCCTGGAGACCGAAGGTTTTGATCATGCCCTTCGAACGCTACGAAATCCTACTACCCCTTCAATATAACGACGGTACCCCGGTGGAACCAGAGAAGTTTCAAGAGACACGTCGGGAACTGGTCAGGCGGTTTGGGGCGCTCACCATGGATGCGCCGCCGACCGCCGGCCTGTGGCTGTCAGGCGGACGAGGATATACCGATGAGCTGATTCGCTTTGTGGTGGATACAGAGGCCACCCCTGACACTGACGAGCTCTTCCGCGCTTTCAAAGAACGTCTCAAGGAACGATTCCGACGGATGAAAATCTGGATGACGGCCTATCCTATCCGGGTGCTCTAGCCGGTCCTGACACCCCTTTACCTTCCCCGATTCTGTATATGCCGCAGCGAAAACGGGCACACTACGGTTGACCACCGGTACCATGTCTCACCACTCCCCCTGCCCCTACCGCTGCGGGAAGACCCGCAGGCTCATGCCGCTCACCACCTCGACGCCCGTCGGGCCGATCAGCGTCGAGGCGCCGGTGACCGGATCGACCTGGTAGAGGTTGCCGTCGCCGCCGGCCACGACCAGGCGGCCGTCCGCCGTAAACGCCAGGGCCTCGGCCTGGGTGGGCAGGTCGGTCTGGGCGATGGCCGTGCCCTGCCCCGTGGCGGGATCGAGCGCCACCAGGACCGGCGGGACCTGAACGCCCGTGATCGCATACAGCGTGCGGAAGGCGGGATCGAACTGCAGGCCAAAGAGCAGTGCGGAAGCCCGTGGGGCCCAGCCGCGTCAGCACGCCCGTGGCCGGATCGAGGCGCCCCAGGTCTGAGGCGTTGCCGAGACTGCCAAAACTCACCGTGGCCAGCAACGCCCCGCTGGCGTCGACCCCCAGGGCGGTCAGGATAGGGACTCGCGCGGGACGGTCCAAGGTGACCACGACCGTGGTCAGAATGGCGCCGGTGTCGGGGTCCAGGGTGTGCAGACGGTTCTGCGGGGAGCCGCCGATCGACCCGAAGCCAAGCGCATACAGCGTGCGGCCGTCCGGCGACCACGCGAGCTCGACGAGCTGGCTCGGCGCCCCGCTGGCGAGGTTCGGGTCCCCGGTCAGGGGCCCGAGGACGATCGCCTGCCCCGTGTCCGGATTGAGCACCAGCAACGTCATTGCGCAACGCGTTGATGCCATACAAGAGCGGCCGTCGGCACGCTGCTGCGGATCCAGGGGATCACTCCCCGCCGCGACTTCGATGCCGTCGCGGACGCCGTCGCCATCGCTGTCGGGATCGAGCGGATCCGTGCCGTACAGCCGCACCTCCTCGCCATCCGTGAGGCCATCCCCGTCGGTGTCCGCCCGCGTCGGGTCCGTCCCATAGACGCGGACTTCGTCGCCGTCGGTCAGCCCATCCCCATCCGTGTCGGGCTGGCGCGGATCGGTGCCCGCCGCCTGCTCCTCCACGTTCGTGAGCCCATCGCCGTCCGGGTCGGTCAGGCCATCGCGCGGGTCCAGGGGGTCCAGGCCGTACCGCACCTCAAAGCCGTCCCGCAGGCCATCCCCATCCGTGTCGGGCTGGCGCGGATCGGTGCCCCGGGCGGCTTCGTCGGCGTCGCCCAGGCCATCCCCATCGGTATCGACGAAGACGTCCGTCACCGGGCCAACAATCGCCCCGCCGCCATTGGCCTCGAAGCGCATCCGCCCACTGTTGATCTGGGCCGACGCGCCGTCGGCTGTCCACAAAAAGCCCGGCGGCGACGTTGTGGCTCACCACGAGCTCCGCCGCGCCGTCCAGGCCAATGGTGGCGGTGGCACCCCCTGCGAGGAAAATCCCATGCGTAGCCATTCAGGGTGATGAGGCCACCGCTGATGGTGGCCGTTGTACCCAGCCACCAACGCGCATGCCATTGCCCACGATTCCGGCGCAGCGTGTTCTCCTGCGCCATCAGCGTGTTGCCGCTGGGTCGTCGGTACACTGAAAATGCCATCGAAGACATTATCTTCGATGGTGTTCCCCGTCAGGACAGCGGTGTTCGCGACCGATGTCCGCTACGATGACCCCATGGGCGCCGTTGTTGGCTGCTGGTGTTGCCCGTCAGCGTGGCGGTCGACCCCGTGCCGACGCCAAACCCATCGCCGCCGTTGTCGGTGCTGGTGTTGCCCGTCAGCTCGGCGGTGGACCCGAGGAGATGACGATACCATCACTGCCATTCTGGCGCACCGTATTGTTGGTGACCGTGGCGGCGGCGTTCTAGTGATGCCGCATCCCGCGCAGAGATTGCCTTCGAAGAGATTGTCCACAATCGTGGCGCGCGCCGTCGCTGACGATCGATGCCACGGCGGCCATTCTGGCGCATGGTATTCTGCGTCACCGTGGCCTCCGAGCCTCCCCGAGACCGGCAGCCCATTCCGCTCGTTGTCGGCCAGGAGGTTCGTCGGTGATCACCACCCCGGTGGACATTGGCCCCGATGCTGATGCCATCCGTGCTATGCCCCGTGATCTGGTTGTGCCGGATGGTGATGGCGGTGCTCTCCTGGATGGTCAATGCCATTGACCCCCCGGGTGATCACAAAGCCCTCAATGACCAGATCGCGGCTGAACGCGGCCTGGAACACCGTCGGCCGTCAACCCCGCATCAAGGACCACGGTCCCCTCGCCCTGCAGCGTCAGCCCCGCCAGCCCACTGAGATCGAGGGGGAAGCGTCTCCTGCGTGGTCAGGGCCGAGTAGGTGCCGGCCCGCACCTGCACCGTGTGCACCTGCGGCAGGCGGCCCGTGCGCAGGGCCTGGAGCGCCTCGCTGAGCGCCCGGTACGGGGCCTCCGGGGTGCCGGTGCGCTGCGACGCCGGCAGGGTGCTGGCGGCATCGACCACCAGGGTCGTGGTGCCCGCGGGCGGCAGGCGCACGGGAAAGCTGCGCGCGTCCGCCGGGATCGGTGGGCGGCGTGGCCTGCTGCTCCTCCGCGTCGGGAAAGCCGTCGTTGTCGTCATCCGGGTCGGCGGTGTCCCCCAGGCCATCCCGGTCGGTGTCCTGGGTCTCGCGCGGGTCCGTCGGGAAGGCATCGAAGAAATCGATGACGCCATCGCCATCCGTATCGGTGAGATCCGCGCCCGGGCCCTGGACCACCTGCAGGGTGGTGACGCGGTCGAGGACATAGAGGCGGTCACCCGCCGTGGTGACCATGGACGGCCTGGCTCGGGGTGTTGAGGAGCCCGACCAGCCGGGGCGCATCGGGATGGCGGATATCGACCACCTGGAGCCCCAGGGTGCCGCGCGCCAGGTAGGCAAAGTCCCCGGCCACGGTGAGCCCGGCCCCGAACGGTCCCCAGGGTGGACGAGGCACTGCGCGTCACCACCGGCAGCGACGACCGCGCCGCGGCGCCGGGGGGCGAGCGGGTCGCGCAGGTCGAGCACCGTGAAGCGCTCGTCCTGCGCCCCCGTGTCGCGCTGCCGGTGCGTCTCCACCACATAGGCGAAGTCGCCGGCCAGGGCCAGCCCCGAGGCGAGCTCGGTGGCCACGGCGTCGGTGGGATCCGGATCGCCCAGGGTGGTCACCAGGACCGGCCGGGCCGGGTCGCGCAGCGTCAAAGACCAGGAGCCCGGCCGTCCCCGCCGGCACGTACGCCACCTCCCCCGCCACCACGAGCCCGGTCGGGCGCGGCACGGGCAGGGTGAGGGAGTGCACCACCTGCGGCCGTGGCCGGATCCCCGATGCTGACGACCTGGAGCGTCCCCAGGGCGTTCCCACAGGTCGTTGGTGAGCACGTAGGCAAAGTCGCCCTGCACCGCGACGGCGCGCACCGTCTGGGTCTGCACCGCCGCGGGCAAGTCGATGCTGCGCAGGACCACGTCGGACACCCCGTCAAAATTCGCGTCGGCGGGAAACGTCGCGGCCAGCGGGGTGGTGATATCGACGATGTGCAGCCGGGGCGGGATGCCGGTGGCCACATAGGCCCGCGTGGCCCTGCAGCGCCAGCGCCCGTGGCGCACGTCCTGGCGTCCGGAAAGCGGACGGGGGTGTCGCGGTGCACCTGCACCGGGTGCGTCGGGTCGCGCACGTCAATGACCTGGAGGCTCCCCATGGTCGGCGGCGACGAACACCAGGTCGCCGGCCACGGCCACATCCAGCGGCACCCCCGGGGTATCGACCTCGCCGATGATGGCCAGAAACTGCACGGGCGCCACCTGCGGCAGGGCCGGCGCCGCCACCTCGACCACCAGGTCGGCGTCACTCTGGCCCACCTGCAGGCGAAAGCGCGCCTCGCCCTGCGCATCGGTCACGGTGCGTGGCGGCGGAGAGGAAGACCGCGTCGCCCTGCAGCAGGGTGGCGCGTGAGGGGCTCGCCCACCACGGGCGCGCCGAACTGATCTTCCAGGCGCACCACCAGCGGCGTGGGCAGTTCCTGGCCCGGCAGCGCGCTCTGGTTGTTGCCCGCCACCGGGATGAGCCGCGGCCCGGACGCCACACGGCCGGTGCCCCCCGCCGCGCTGCCGCCCCCGGGCTGCAGCCGGAACAGGCCCGCATCCGTGGCCAGCCACACCGTGCCCGCCGCATCCACCGCCACCTTCCGCACCGGCCCGGGCACGTGTTCCAGCGCCGCGAAATTGCTGATCTCGACCGTGCTCGTCCGCGCGCCCGCACGCCGGCTCACGCCTTCGTCCGTGGCCGCCCACAGCGCCCCGTCCGGCCCCACCGCCAGGGCCAGGATGAGGTTGCTGCCCAGGCCGTCCTGCCGCGTCAGATGCAGGGTGTCCTGCGGCACGCCGTCGCGCACCTCGATGCGCCGCAGCCCGCCGCCCAGCGTGCCCACCCACAGCCGGCCCTGGCGCATCTTCGACCGGCGCTGAAGATCAGGTCCTCCTTGACCAGCGGACGCCCAAAGGCCTCCACAAACGACACGCCCCCCAGCGCCACCGTCTCCAGCGGTTGCGCCGCAAAGATCGCCTGCGCCACCGCCTGAAAGAAGGCCTCCAGCGTGGCCACATCCCCCTGGCACGGTGACCTCTCGATCAAACAGCACCGGCGTCAACTGCCCGTCGTGCAGCCGCGTCAGGCCCAGGGCCGTGCCCAGCCACAGCGCCCCGTCCCGCCCCACCACCAGCGCCGGCACCGTATTGGTCGGCAGGGCACCGTCCTGGCGGCGCAACACCGGCCCGTACTGCACACTGACGCCCGTCGCCGGGCAGACGCCGTCCCGGAACGTGTCCGTGACCTGCGTCACCCCGCCATCGGAGCCCAGCAGCCAGACCGCCCCGTCCGCCGCCGGCCACCACCCGCGTACTGGGACTGGGCCGCCCCTGCGGGTCGCGCAAGGGATAGGCCGGATCCAGGACATTGACCGTCTGGCAGCCACGCCCTGCTCCAGCACGATGACGCCACTGCGTCTGCGGCGCAAAGACCACGGCCTGCAGGCGCCCGCGCGCGTCGACGACCAGGTCTTCCACCCGGCCCGTCGGGTCGGCCAGCAGCGGCCCGACGAACTGCGCCGTGGCGCTCCCCGGGGCCACCTGATACAGGCGTCCACCGCCATCGCCCCCGGCCCACACCGTGCCGTCCGGCGCCACCGTCACCGCCAGGAAGCGCGTCGTCCCGGTCCCCACCACGCGCTGCGCGATGCCCTCGCGCACCTGGTGCAAGCGGTAGCGGTGCGCGAAGACGAGCGCCTCGCCGTTCGTCCCCAGGGCCCGCACCGGCAGGGCGTGCAGCGCCGGCGCCCGCGGCCGCCGTGAACGTCTCCTGCACCTGGCCCCGCGTCGCCGCCAGGCGCTGCACCGCGCCCGTCGCCGGCCCGGGCACCTCCACCGCCGCCAGGGCAAAGGCCGCGGTCGGCGCCCGCACCGTCAGCGGCTGCGGCGGCCCGGCCACCAGCAAGCCCGGCGTCGTGACCTCGACCAGCGGCCCCGGGCGGGTGACCGCGGCAATGCGGAACGCACCACCCCATTGCCTCAGCTGCGGGCGAGCTGCCAGGTGGTGCGATACACGCGCGTGGGCTGCGTCAGGCGGGCCGGGTCGAGGGTGCTTTCGACTTCCAGAAAGGTGACGCTGCTCTGGTCGGGGGCGATGACCACCTCGGCTCGGGGGATGTCCAGGGCCGTGACGGCTGGGTGCGAAAGGTGTCGCTCAGGGCCTGGCGAAACGTCGCCAGGTCGGCAAACGTCCCGTCGGCCGCCTGGCGGTGCGGTACGCTGGCCGCCGCCTGGGCCAGGGCCGGCGTCGGGCGCAGCAGGGCCTGCAGGCGGTCGATGTCTTCGGCCAGCACGGCCTCCTGGTAGAGCGCCAGCAGGCGCTGGATGGCCTGCTGTTCCACCGGCGCGCTGGGGCTGTCGGGCGTCGATAGGCTGCCCTGGTTCCCGCCCGGGTCGCAGCCACTGAGGAGCAGCGTCAGGGCCAACACAACGCCGGTCAGCCTGCGCAACACGGGACGCCAACGCATAGCGGTGCCCTCCTCTCCTCGTGGATCATCTCTGACTGCACTATACCACATACAGCGAGCAGCAACTTGTCGAGTTCCTGGGGATTACCTGGGGTTTGGCTGAAAAAGTGCCGTGTCTCGTAGAAAACAGGGGAGGTGCGGACAATGTGCTCAAACCGCTGCGACAGTGGTTGTCTGGATGTCTGCCGCGGTGCGGCCGATGCACGTTCCAGCGCGGAGTGTGGCGTGTACCCAGAGGCGCTGTTGTGCAGGCGGCAGTGTTGAAGTGACAAGGCATGTGCCTATCCTCTTCCTGCTGGGCGTTGTCGCCCAAGGCAGAAAATGCCCCTTGCCGGCAAGGATAGGACATCCAGTGCGACCTGGCAAGACGGGGTGCTGCCTCTGCTTGCGCTGCCCGGTAGCCCGCCCTGGCTGCCCCAGGCAGAAGCTCGCGCTGGCCCAGACCCACGATGCGACGTTGCCCAGCCTGCGCTGTGAGGGTGATGGTCTGGAATGTCATAGGCTTCTTGACACGATCTGCGTGCCATGCTACTAAAGTAGTATAGTAAGTAGGATAAATATCTTCTCATTTCCATATGAACCAGTAGGAAGGGAAATCAGCTTGAAAATTAAAACCTCTGTCACGCTTTCAGAAGAGCTGGTCCAGCAAATAGATGCCCTGTCGAGCCAATACGGTACGCGCTCAGCCCTCATCGAGCAGGCGGTGCGTGACTTCCTCGCCGCGCACGCGCAGCGCACGCGCAATGCGCAGGACCTGGAGATCCTCAACCGACATGCGGAGACGCTCAAGGTCGAAGCCGAGGATGTCCTATCGTATCAGGTCGAGCTATGAGACGTGGTGAGCTCTATCGTGTGTATAAAGCTTCTGCCGGAGATCCGAGGCGGTATCGTGTCTTTGTCGTGATAAGCCGTCAAACGCTGTTAGACTCGCGTTTTTCCACGGCGATTTGTGCGCCGGTGTATGCGTCCTTTGACGGTCTTTCGACACAGATACCCGTGGGGGTGGACGAGGGACTGAAGCACGAGAGCAGCATACAATGCGATGAGCTTATCAGTATCCCCAAGTCTTCCCTGACTTCTTTCATTGGCACATTGGCCTCGAGCAAAATAGCGGCGCTCAATCACGCGCTGGCTATTGCTGTTGGCATAGATTCCCCTCTCTGAGAGCGCACATAGGAAATAGGCCTGCATCCGTTGGTTACCCTCGCGGCGCGACGCGTGGCTCCTGAGTTGCTTGGTGGGCCGCACTCAGGCATTGGCGCTGTTGCACGGGCGGCTAGCACCAGCGGACAGGGGCAGGTGCTGGGCATTGCCGGAGAGCCCGGCATGGGCAAGTCGCGGCTGCTGGCGGAGTTTGCGCCCAGTCTGCCAGGTGGAGGGTCAGGAGCGAGGAGAAAGCGGCATGTCTGTTCGCGCTATGCGCTCTACCGGCTCTGTAGTAACATACGATCTCCAGGAGGCCAGGGCATGGCTTGATGAACCCTCTTACACACAGGGAGCCAGAACCTGGTGCAGTGGAATGATTCTCCAGGGTGCGCTGGAGCGTCCTTTGTCCTGTGTCGCTGTGTGCCTCAGCATGGGATCTCGCGAGCTTTGGGCAACACCACTGCGTGTCTTTTCTACTCCTTTTGCCCCTTGTGACGCGTTTGCTCAATGGCATCACATAAATCGTCAACCGTTTTTCCCGCAAAGAGTTGCTCCTTTAACTGGACATAGTCACCAGAACCGGACGCATACTCCAACAAAAATCGGGTGGCATCAGCGAGACCAAGCTTTTGCACCAGCGCTTCCCAGCCAACCCTTTTTAACTCAGCAGGGATCAAGCGTCTTTTTTCTTGCACCATGCCTTATCTCACCTCCGCGATGAAATGCAGAACGGACATGACTTTCACCTGTAATATACCTGCATGTCTTTGCGCCGTTTTGAGCAGTCCGTCATCACACGTGACAAGCACTACACGTGACAAGCACTTCTGCCTGCCCTTGCTCTGCAGCAGCGACATGTAACGCATCAATCGGTTTGAACCCTAAGCTTTCCAGGGCTCTCCCTCGGTCGCGCATTGTCGAAGTCATGTGAACCATGGCGCTGGCGAGGGATAAGTAATCATGCACGCTTTTCTGCCGCTCCAGGAACGGATTAGCGTGGTTTTCAAAAATCAGTATCGCTGAATTTAGCAGCGAGAATCTCCCGGACATCACAGAGTCGAGTACCGTCAAAAATGCTTCGGTTTCCAAATGCACGCGGGCTTGCGTTTGATCGTCAAACGGCCGATTCAAGACGCTGGTGTCCAGGTAGATCTCTCATAGACGCATGCGCACTCCTGCCTCGATCTTCCTTCCGCTTCGCCCACCACACACCATCCTATCCTCTTCTGGGGTGATATCAACGGGTCCCGGCCGGCTAGCAAACATGCTGAGCCGGGTTCTGTGCCTCCCTGGTATATGATAGTCGGCATACGGTCAGCAGAGTTATACCACACGTGCCACCCGCTGACAAAGACAGGGCTGTATAACCCAGGGACGGGGGCATGCGCCTTTCCCCGACCCAGGGATACCGTTGCAGACCGGACTATAGGATGATTCCGTGGCAATTTTGTCGTATTTTGTGGCATTTTCGTAGTATGATGAGACTCTCTACATGTTGGGAAGGAGAGGGGTTTTCCCAGGTGGCAGAAGTCGCTACGCCAGCAGCATGCGCAGCACAGCGGTTTCCCGGACGTCAGGGGGTCTCTCGCTCGCGGGGGTGGTCTGACAGCGATATCGCCAACGCTGAACTGAGGCGCGTTCGGGAGGGTAAGGCCCGCCAGCGCAATAGTACCGAAACAAGCTGCGGCGTAAGGTGTTGCAGGTGCTCGCCTACCTCCTGGTGCATCGCGAGCAGGTTGCCCCCATAGAGCGGGCGCACAGGTGCGCATCTTGATACCTGGAGCAATCTATGCTATCTCTACCAAGAGACGGCTAGGCACAGCCACTATCGAGACCGAAGAACGTATGGTCATCACTGCTCCTGGCCGAGTATATAGTCTATGCAACGCGTCATATAGAGACACCACCGACCATACATCTATAGATGCAGAAAGCCCTCCTATGGCTGAACTCACTCTTGACGTGCCAGATGAACTCCTACAACGGCTCCAGCCGTTCCAAGACCGCCTCCCTGCGCTCTTGACCTTGCTGGTCGGGGCCATCCCCTCTCAGACAGGAGGCGCACCACCCGTCGAGGTGCATGGCACAGAACCCCCTCTGGCGTATGTGGAAGTGCTTGACTTTCTGCTGGCGCGTCCCACACCGCACGACATCCTCGCCTTCAAAGTGTCGGACGCCGCACAGGCCCGTCTGCGGCTCCTGCTTGACAAAAACCGTGAAGAGGCCTTGAGCACCACGGAAGAAGCCGAACTCGATATATACGAGCAGCTTGAGCACCTCATGCTCTTGCTCAAGGCGAAAGCGTATGCGCTCGTCTCACGTCCATGACGCTTCCCACTATCCCCCCAGCGCTACGACACCTCGTGTTTGAGCGGGCGCGACAGCGGTGCGAGTACTGCCTTGTGCACCAGGACGTTTCCGTCTATAGCCATGAGGTTGATCATATCATTGCGCTGAAACATGGCGGGCAGACGCAGGCTGACAATCTGGCAGTGGCCTGTTTGCCGTGCAACCGTTCTAAAGGCTCGGATCTGACGACCTTTGACCCCCTAAGCAACGCTCTTGTGCCCCTGTTCAACCCACGCCAGCACACCTGGAGCACGCATTTTATCCTTGAGGACGCCAGCATTGTTGGACTCACCCCAATTGGTCGGGCTACCGTGGTGCTCCTCAAGCTCAATGCTCCAACTCGCCTGCTATATCGTCGGATGTTGATAGCCCAGGGACGGTACACATAGTGTGGGCTGATGCACTATATGTGCGAAGTGCCAGGGTGCCCGCTTTGTGGTGATCATCTGCTCTCCAGCGCCAGGATACTGTCCTCGATCTGGCCATGGCACGGATACCGTTTGCCCAATAGTAGCAACAGGGCAAGCGCCAGGAGGCGCGACATGAGGTGCTCACACGACCCGTCGTGTGAAGTCCACGTTCCAAGAGGGCATAATACTCACGAACTATTTTCCCCAGGTTCTGCTGACGTGGATCGCGTCGCTGCAGCAGGACGGTTGCCGCACGCAGTTCTGCTTATCGCTGGCTCTACTGTAAGTCTCTTTCCGTGTGTTCCCGCTGAGAGCGCGCGAGTCCATTGCCTCTGTCCTTGTAGGCTCTGTATAATCTCTCCAATACAAGCAGACGGAGTACGAAGCCATGCCGAATCAGACCATACCTATCCAACTCCCTGATGCCATCTACCAACGCCTCCAGCAGGTCGCCCACGCCACGCGTCACTCCATCGAGGAGGTGGTGTTGCAGACCATCCGTGGCAATTTGCCGCCGGCACTCGACGATCTCAGTCCCGAGTGGCATGGTGTCGTTGCTGATCTGCAGCAGATGAGTGATGAGGCCCTGTGGTCGGTGACAAAGGCATCGTTACCCCCACACCAATGGCGCCGCCACCAACGTTTGCTGCGGAAGGGACAAGAGGGCCCACTATCAACGGCTGAGCACGAAGAGTTGGCAGCACTGCGTGCGGCAACCGACTGCCTGGTGACCCGTCGCTCGTATGCCCTGGCGCTGCTGAAGTGGCACGGGCATACCATTTCGACAGACACGTAGTCCATGCCCGGGCGCCGTCGCATCTCGGCAGCCGTACGCCGACAGATAACGAAACGCAATACGCAACGTTGTGCCTACTGCCGCAGCCCGATGGCTGGGATGATAACTGCGTAAACCACCGAGCAAATACGAAGGAGGTGCGCCTATGCTAACGCTGTCACCACAGCTGGGTGAGCTGCTCCTGCAGGCCACCGAGTCGCAGGATCTCGAGGAGGCCCTCCAGAAGGTCCTGCGGGACTATGTCGAGCTCAAACTGGCCGCGCTTTCCGCCGACATTAGCCGTCTCGAAGGGATGTGGGGTTGCACCTTTGCCGAGTTCCAGGAACAGACCAAAGGCGAGTATACCTATGAGGTGGAGAGCACCTTGTGGGAATGGGAACGGCTGGAGACGCTGAAGTCCCACTACCAGGCATTGCAGGCGCGGTCAGCGTGTGCTGCACTCGTCACCCGGTAGCATCCCTCTGCGGCGCTCAACCTCTTGTCCAGCAGCATACGCAGCACATCGGCACGGCTCAATCGCAGGTAGGGTTGGGCAGTCTGCACCTGGGCGGTGTAGGCGTCCAGGCGGGGGAGAGCGTAGAGACACTGCAGGAAGTGGCTACCCCGGGATGTCCTGTGGCCGACGGGGTCCCGAGGCGGTGAGGAGGGGGAGGCGATGCGCTACCTCTTTGGCGACTATGTCCTGGCCACCGCACCATATATCAGCTTTTCCGCCATTGGCCTTGCCCAGATCCTCTCGCCCGCCTCCCTCAGCCTTCACTCTTGCTTTGATTTTTGTCCCGCCCTGTGACAAGATAGGCCTGCTCCCCCAGGCCTTCCCGCCATCACGTGAGGCAGGAGACGGTATGGTACGATACGTTGTCGGACGGCTCTTGACCGCGCTGCCGGTGCTGTTTGGGGTGTCGATCGTCATCTTCACCATGCAGAAACTGCTGCCGGGCGATGCGGCCAGTGCCATCCTTGGGCCGCAGGCCACAGAGCAGGAACTCACGGCGTTGCGCACCGAACTCGGCCTCGATCAGCCCCTGCATGTGCAATACTGGCGGTGGTTCAGCAAGGTGCTGCAGGGCGACCTGGGGCGCTCTATTCAACTGCGCGTGCGGATTACCGAGCTGATCCTGCCCAAATTCATGAATACCCTGATTCTGGCCGCCGGGGCCCTGGCCATTGCCGTGGCTGCCGGGCTGGTGATCGGCGTGCTGTCTGGGACCCAACCGAATTCACTGTTTGATCGCATTGGCATTGTCTGCACCATTGTCGGCGCCAGTATGCCCGGCTTCTGGGTGGGGTTGCTGTTGATGTATGTTTTTGCCTTAAAATTCCGCCTCCTGCCCTCCACCGGGATGTACGATTTGCGCGGTGATGGCGGCGTGCTCGATCTCCTGCGGCATCTGATTCTTCCTGCCGTCACGTCGTCGGTGGTGGCCACGGCCATCATTTCGCGCCTGGTGCGCTCGACGTTTCTGGAGATTATGCAACAGGACTATATCAAGACCGCCCGGGCCAAGGGGCTCAGAGAACGCCGGGTGGTGTATACCCATGCGCTGAAAAATGCCCTCCCCACCTTTATCAATATTGTGGCCTTGCAGATGGGGTACCTGCTTGGAGGCTCGCTGTTTTCCGAGGTGATCTTTTCCTGGCCCGGCATAGGGTTTCAGCTCTACAGCTCGATTGCGGCCAGGGACGTGCCGGTGGTGCAGGCCTGTGTGCTGCTCACGGCCACCGTGTTCACCCTGGCCAATCTGGCCTCTGATGTGCTGCAGGGGGCAGTAAATCCGAGAATCCGCCTGGCCAGCCGGTAAGGATGCCGGACGTGGCACCCTGAGTGCTGGACACAGGCATGGAAGGCAAGGGGTATGGAAAGAGTTGAACTGTTGACCGCCCCGACGCGGGCTGCGCCACACACGGTCAGGCGGTCAGGCTGGTTGCTCACCTGGCGCGCCTTTCAGAAAGATAAGGCGGCGGTTGCCGCCGCGGCGGTGCTCGGCCTGATCGTTGCCCTGACGTGCGCGGCGCCCTGGATTAGCCCGTATGACCCCCGTGATGGTAATACGGCGCTACGACTGGCCCCCATTGGCACTCCGGGGCATCTTCTGGGCGTGGATGGCCAGGGGCGGGATATTCTCAGCCGTGTCCTGTGGGGCGGGCGGGTGACGCTGCCCAGCGCCATTGTGCCCGTACTTATGGCCACGGCCATTGGTGTCACGCTGGGGGTGATGGCCGGGTTTCATGGCGGCCTGGTGGGCAGTGGCATCATGCGCGGCTGTGATGTGCTGTTTGCCTTTCCCACGGTGATTTTAGCCATTGCCATTGCGGGCATTATTGGGCGCGGGCTGTTCAATGTGATGCTGGCGCTCAGCGTGGTGCTGGTGCCACCGATGACCAGGGTCACCTTTACCGCCACCCGCGAGACCGAGGCCATGGACTATATCCAGGCCGCCCGCGCCATCGGCGGGCAGGAATGGCGCATCATGCTGTGGCATATCCTGCCGAATGCCATCCCACCGGTCATTGTTTACGCCAGCACGGTGGTCGGGTTACTCGTCGTGTTCTCGGCTGGCTTGAGTTTCCTGGGACTTGGCGTCTCGCCACCCACGGCGGATTGGGGCATTATGGTCAGTGATGGCAGAACGGTCCTCGGCGTGGCGCCCCATGTGGCGGCGGTCCCCGGCCTGATGATTTCCATCACCTCACTGTGTTGTAACTTGGTCGGAGACGGTCTGCGCTATGCCCTTGATCCACGCATGCGGAATATCGGATAGCACGTCGCGGTCAGCCGCTCCTGTGAGAGGAGAGGGGCGACGAGGCCATGGCGATTAGCAAGGAGGGAGAGGATGATGCAGCACCACGGAAGGCGTACACCACTCACACCGTTGATGTCCCGCAGAGATTTCCTGGCCGCTGGTGCGGCAGGCGGGGCGGCCCTGACGGCGCTGTCCTCCGGCATGGCAGTGCCACAGGCCGCGGCCCAGGCCGCTGCCAAACCCCCGAAAGCCGGGGGCACCCTCATCTGGGGCATGGAATCGGAGATCGGTCCCTTAGATATCCAGGCAATTGGCGGCTGGGTCACCTGGCGGGTGCGACGTTTACTGTATGAGCCGCTGGTCACCCACGATCTCACCACCGAAGGCACCCTGTCACCGCCCATTGTGCCGGCGCTGGCAAAAGCCTGGGAGGTGTCGCCGGACGGCCGGGTCTACACGTTTCAGTTGCGGGAGAAGGTGAAGTTTCATGATGGCACGCCCTTTGACGCCAACGCGGTGAAATTTAACCTGGACCGCGCCCTGGATGACAAGTCCCCCTACTTCCACACCCAGCTCTCGGTGTTCCAGAAGCGCTATATCTATCAGTACGTCGAGTCCTACCAGGTGCTTGATCCCCTCACTATCCAGATCACCAATCGGCAGCCCTTTCCCGATTTTCTCTTCCAGATTGCCGAGCTGGGCTATGCGGCGTTTGTGAGCCCCGCCGCAGTCCAGAAGTGGGGCAACAATGATATTGCCGAGCACCCGGTTGGCACCGGCCCCTTCCGCTTCGTAGAGCGGGTCAGGGGGCAAAAAGTGGTGCTGGAACGCAATCCGGACTATTGGGGGCGCAAGCCCTATCTCAACCGTATCATCTTCCGGCCGCTCCCGGAAGCGGCCTCCCGTGTGGTGGCCCTGCAGACCGGCGAAGCCGATTTGATTATGGTTCCCCCACCCGACAGCATTGAGCAGCTGAAAAAAGCCGGCTTTGTGGTCCATCAAAGTCCCACGGCGCATATCTGGTACTGGAATCTCTGTATGAATAAAGAGCCGCTCAAAGATGTGCGGGTACGGCGCGCCATTCAGTATGCCATCGACAAAGAGGCCCTGGCCAGAAATCTCATGCGCGGCACGGTGCTGCCCGCGCACCAGATGCACGCCCCGGGGGCGCCAGCACATGATCCAGAATTTAAGCTGTACGACTATAACCCCGAAAAAGCCAAACAGCTCCTGGCCGAGGCCGGCTATGCGAACGGGCTGAAGCTCACCTGGATTACCTCCGTCGATGGCTCGGGCCAGTTGATTCCCGTGCCGATCACCGAGTGGATCCAACGCGACCTGCGCAAGGTTGGCATTGAGATCGACATTGTCACCTACGAATGGCAGAGCTACCTGGGCATGGTGACGGTACGCTGTGAGAAGTCGGATAGCTGGCAGATGTCCTGGGGCGAGGTGTCGGATTACTGGCTCTATAAAGTCGTGCATTCCAAGTACAACACCGACCAGTTTCCCCGCAGCTATTATAAAAATCCCGAGGTCGACAAAGTGCTGGATATGGCGGCGGTAGAACTGGATGACCAGAAGCGCCATGACCTCTACCGGCAGGCGAACCGACTCCTCATGGAAGACGCCGCCTTTGTGCCGATTGTGCATGATCTGGCGCCGATAGTGTACCATGCGAAAGTCAAAGGGCTGGTGCACACCGCCCTGGAATCGTTTGATCTGACCACGGTCTGGCTCGATGGGTAGTCCATTGTCTCACAGGCTCGGGGCGGCGAACGACAGCCAGTGATGGTCCCTGCGGCGCGCCTCTACTCCCATTGCGTCAACTCTTGAGTGACCGCTTTGATACGCGCCAGCACGGCCTCCCGGCGAGATTCGAACAGGACGGCCAGCCCCACCAGCAGCAAGCCCAGGCTGAAGCCGATGATCCATTTGGCAGGGGCGTACTGGGTGGAGAAGAAGAGCAGTTGCTCGACTACGTCTAGCAGGAGGAACAGCGCTCCGAGGTAGAGGTAGGCGCGGATGCGCAGGGCAATGCCTGCGAGGATGCCGAGCACGCAGGTGACGGCCAGGATGAGAGCGGGGAGGCCGATGCCGATGCCTCCTTGGAGCAGGGCAAAGGCCGATGACCCGTAGATTATCAGCAACCCGGCCAGCCGCAGCCGGTTGACCGTGGCACGGGACAAGTCTCGGCGGTTGAACTGGGTCAACCACAGGAGCAGGACACCGGCCGGGATCAGGAACCCTTGCTGGTCGCTCAGGCCAATGACCCACCACAGCAAGTAAAGGCCGCCATTGAACAGCAGTGCTGCGGCGTACACAAAAGGTTTGAGCCGTGCGTGCCTGGCCAGGTGGGTGAAGAAGCCCGCTGCCAGCCAGGTTGCCATGGGACTCATCAATGTCGGTGCAGCGATCAGGGCCTGCCAGCCGACGGTGAGGATGGTGCCGACAGCAGTCAGGAGCGACACCACATAGGTCGGACGCACCACAAAGTCGAGGTGTGCTCTTGCCGCCATCTGTTTGACCCCGATCAGGATATAGGCGCCCAGGATGAGGACGATGGCAGCGTAGGCGTCCAGGGTGGTCAATACATCGGTGTTGAGGCGCAGGTAAGCATAGATGCAGCCCAGGCAGAGTTGGGTGACGTAGACCCAGCACTCGGCCCTGGCCCGTGTGCGGTGGCGATTGGACCAGGAGGCGAATGCCGCGGCCAGCCCGGCCAGAGCCGCATACACTCCCAGGCCTGCCAGTATCATGATGACAGATTGATCGGCTGCGCCTATCATGGCGACCGTAACAGTGACAAAGGCCAGGAGGGCATGGCCGATTGCCAGCCGATGGAAGAGGCCGCTCCGGCACCAGCTCAGGCATACTGCCCTGGCTGGCCCAAGTAGCCCTGCAGCAGACGCTTTCTGGGCAGTTGCCGCCAGGAAGTATTTCCAGGTGACCCCCTGCCACAGGCAGGCGAACAGCGTAGCGATCACCGCCATCGGCACACCCAGGGCCGCGATATCGCTCCTGCCAGTGGCATGCAGGTGGACATAGCGGAACAACAGCCAGTAGCACCCCAGGGTGACCAGGCTCAGGGAGACGTAGGCGGCTCTCTTGCTGGCTGTACTGGTCGCCGAGAGCTGGTAAGCCACTTCGCCCTTTCCCAGGGCCGGATGGACCAGGATGCCGTAAGCACACCAGACCAGGGCCGCCCACCCTATCGCCGCGCTAGTGCCGATGGTCAGGCTGAAGGTTGTCTCGACGAGACCGAGCCCCAGCACGCCTGGAATGATCCGGTACGCCCATCGGGCGCTGAGGGAACGCCAGGGTCCGTCTGCAGGCAGGGAGAGGCCGCTGACATACGCAGCAGGAGCCGTTTCCCACCAACGCACCGCCCCCAGGGCCACGCAGGCAAAGGCGATGGTGATGCAGGCGAACGCGTCAGGTCGCATAGAGATGGAGAAGAGCAGCCAGTATATGCCGGTCAGCACTCCCAGCAGAGTAACAGCCAGGGCGAAGCGGGGCAGGAGATAGATCCACAAAGCCTGCACGAGCGGCGCGAGCACAAAGGGAATCACCAGCCAGGCAACAGATGTGCCGCCGGATGTCCAGAGGCTGAGCAGAGCCAGGGGGTCTCGCCAGGCCCAACTCACGCCCTGCAATACGGTCAGGCCCTGGAAGAACAGCAACACCGCCCCATACAGGCAGGCACTCACCTTGAAGCCATACCACAACGCGGCGTGCAGCTTTCTGGCTGTGACCGGCCAGGTGCCGGAATCCATGGCCAGGGCCAGCCAGCGCCCGAGCCGACGAAAAGGTGCCGGAGGTGGCGGAATGTGTTCCAGGACTCCAGCACAGGCTATGGCTGCTGCCAGACACAGACCATGCAGGACGCCCAGAGCCAGAAACCAGGCGCTGTCCGACAGATACCACAGTAGCCCGCTGAGCAGGGTCAGCTGGAGCAGCACAAGGAGAGCCACCTGGTACAGGGCGTTGGGATAGACATGCGCGGCCGCCAGGGAGACGGCACTGACCAGTGCCAGTACTGTCAGGTGTTGCCAGCCACCATACAGGGCGGCAGCGGCGGCCACGATGCCCACGTGCAGGAGCGGCTGCTGCCAGGGAGATGGGCAGAGGCGCTCGGCTGCCGGCGTCCAGTGCCAGCGCCACCACAACCGATAGCCCGCAGCCGTCCATAAAACCGCCAATACCGCCAGTAGCCGGCTGCCGGTAGCAGTCCAGTGGTCTCCCAGGACAGCGGCGAACGCATCAGGAGCGGTATACAACGCCCGTCCACTGAGCCAGTTCCCCAGGGACAGGACCGCCAGCAGGCCGGTTGCAGTGGGGAAAGAGGGCAGGCCGGTGTACGACACCACCTGTAACACGAGCATGCCGTATAGCGTCGTCAGGACGAGGGACCAGCCCTGGGCAATGGGATCGCTCCAGGCCACGGCCAGACAGCCAGCGGTCAGGGCAGCAGATAAGCCCAGGGCGTGCTGCTTCAAGGGATGCTGCCGACGTTGCAACTCCCGGCCTGTCCCCAGGGCCAGAAGGGTGAGAGGGAATAGCGTCAGGCCGTAGAAGGGCCAGGGCAGACTGGCATAGCCCATGCTAGCGGCCAGGTGATCGCGTAAGGCGGCGGCCACCACGGGCAAGAGCGCAGGGCTGTAGAAATACGCCAGGGCGACGGCCAGGGAAGCCAGATAGAAATAGAATGGCCGGCCGTGCCAGCGCGTCGCCTGCACGAAAATGGCCCCGGCGATGACTGCCGATAACCACAGCCAGCCCGGCGCGGGTCGAGCCACGACCATGCCGCACAGGGCCATGCCATAGGCAATCAGGTGCAGGGTTGTGGCGCCGGCCGGCTGCTCCGGAGCGGCACCGTGCCGGGCAACCAGCAACAGGGCTACAGCCCATATACTGACCAGAACACCCAGCAGAGGATCGGCCAGCGAAAGGTCCGTATAGGCAAACAGTCGCCCGATCGTCAATAAGCCGCCGTAAGCCAGCCCGCCCAGCAGGTAGATCCAGGTTGTGCGCCGGTCCGTGTCGTCGGCGAAGGGCGGCTCGGGCAAGTGCATCCATTGCCACACGATTCCCAGAACCACAAGGGATACCGCCAGGGTGCCCCACCACGGGGCCCAAAAGCCGATGACCGCCTGGGCCATGGCCAGGGGAATGAAACCCAGGGCAAAGCGCAGCCCTACCTCGCGGTGGACGTGGGCAGCACAGAGATACGCCATCACACCGAGCCAGCCGGCGGCTGGCAGTGCCAGGAGCCAGCCGACCACGTGTTGGAACAACCCCAGTACCTGCATGCCCCAGAAGTTCAAGGGAATGAGCAGAGTAGTCACGACGATCAGCGCGCTGCCGGTGCGCTGTAGCGCGAAGCGGCTGAGCATCTGCCAGGCACCGACGTAAAAACCGCTCGTATAGAGCAGCAGGATCAGGTACTGCAGCACATAGGGGATAGACGACCATTGCGACGCCACCAGGAAGACCGAGGAGGCCACGATCAAGAAAATTCCCAGGTACAGCAACCAGTTGAGGCTCGCCTCTTCGACGAAAGACTGTAGGAAGCGATACCAGCCGCTCGTCGGGCCCATGGCAACCGGTTGCTGGTCCTGGCATGCTTCGACCAGGTCGGCGGCGTCCAGGATCAGGTCTCCCCCAGAGAGGTCAACGCCTGCCTCCGCCACCACCGGCTCTGGACGGGACGGAGGGGGGGCCGTCACTGCGGCAATCGGTGCCGGTGCTGCGGGTGGAACGGTAATGGCCGGCGTGGGTGCCGGTTGCCGGGGAGCAGGCACAACTGGCGGCGGCGGCACAACAGGGGGGGCCAAAACAGGTGGCGGCGGTGGCGGGGCATATTGCTGGCGTAACTGCCGGGCGGTTGCCTCGGGGATCAGACCGTCCCGTTGCCAGCGCTCGAGCTCCGTCAACACTACCTGGCGCCAGGTATAACGCTCCGTCAACTGTTGGGCGAGCTCACGGGAGATCAGGCCGTCCTGTTGCCAGCGCTGAATCTCACGCTGCATAGCTGCGGCCCAGGCGGGTAGTAGTGCGGAAGCCTCGGTGGCAGAAGCCACCGATACGGAGACTTGCCGCAGAGGCTGGCTGCACCTGTAGCAGACCGTGGCCCCGGAAGCATTGGTTGTCTGGCAACTCGGGCAAGGTTTCATTGTCGTACGCCCCTTCCACACTACATAACTATATATATATCGGTCGCAAGACTCACAATCATGAGTTGTCTTTTTGGGCTTTCGGTAAGGGCTCTACGTTCCTGTAACAGGGGCTGTCAGGCGGTGGTGAATTGTTATGAAGCGGGTCGTGACGGCTTCTGGCTGCGCCACGTGTGAGACCTCCAGGCTGTGGCAGCTCTAGAGCGTGTTATGCACTTACGTGTTGCTGATGTTAGACTGGCAGTATGGAACGAAAAGCCTACCCCGGTGATGTCCGTGATGACGAATGGGCGCTTGTAGCCCCCGTACCCTTCCCCTAACCAAGGCGAGCAGGTCATAGGCCGCGCTTTCCCTTGGCCTGCCACCGGCGCGCCAGGCTGGCAGCGGACCGACACACACCGCACGATCAGACGCCTGCTGAGGCGCCTGCGGCACGTTTACGGGTTTTCTGCTACCGCATAGACCTCTGCGCTGACCCGCCGGAGCAGCCCGTCGCCGGTCATGGCCTGGAGCGTGCCGGTCAGCGATGTCGTAAGGCCGAGCTGCGAAGCGACGGCGCCTGGGGTCAGGCCGGCGGGGTGCTGCGCCAAGACGTCGAGGATCAGTTGCCGGAGCGCTTCAGGGGTGGGCGCCAGGTGTGCCTGAGGCGTTTTCTGCACTCCGGCCTGTGGCTCTCGTGGATGCATAACGTCCTTGTCCTCTTGCGCTGGTACGTCCATCCTGGCCAGGCTGTCCACCTGGAAGGGGCAACGGATCAGTCGGCATTCTAGGAACACTACGGCTATTGTACACCGGAGCAGCAGAAAACGCTTGACCCCGTCTTGACGGGAGACAACGGGCTCGATAGTGTGCCAACGGCAACAGCGTTACTGCCGAACGGCACGCAGTCCACGCGATAGCGGCAGCGCCGCGGCGCAGAGCAGCGCCATCACCAGGAATCCGTGCGGGCCGAGGCTCGCATAGAGCCTGCCCAGATGCCAGGGTCAGCAGCGCCGTGGTCGCACCGGCACCGAGCGCATACATGGCTTGCGCCGTCGCGGCGAGGTGTGGCGGCACCATCGTCGGGAGCAGGCGCATGCAGGCAAGATGCAGCGCCGCGAAGGTAAGCCCGTGTAGTGGCTGCACCAGCGCGAGGGCCATCACGTCGGTGGTCGACGCCATGACGACCCAGCGCAACACGCCCGCCGTGGCGGCAAGCGCCACGGCGCCGGCTGCGCCCAGGCGCGTCACGAGCGCCGGGCCGACGAGAAAGAAGACGACCACCTCGGCAGCGACCGACTCCGACCAGAGCACGCTCGCCATGGCCGGAGTGATGCCCGCGGCGCTCCAGCGGATCACCGCGAAGGCATCGTGCATGGCATGGCTGCCGAGCACGAGCGCGGAGACGAGCATCACCCGGCGCAACAGTGGCATGCGCAGGAGCGCGACCACTCCCGCTACCGCAGGGATGTCGGCCACGGCGGCCACGGCGGCCGGCCGGCCGGGCGCTGGGACCAGCATGGCCGCGCCCGCCGTGGCGCAGAGGAGCGCCGCATGCAGCACGAGGATCGAGGGGAGGCCCCAGGCGCCGACGACCTGCCCACTCACCAGCGTGCCAAGGATGAAGACCGCGGACCCTGTGCCGCGTACCCAGCCGTATTCGAAGCGCGCCGCTCTACCGCGTGGCGTCGCAGCGCTGAGTGCGAGCGCATCGGCCAGCGTCGTGATGGGCGCGAGCGCTGCCGCGTGGAGCATGCTGATCAACAAGAGCGCCTGGAAGCCAGCCGCCGACACGAGGCCAACGGCAACGAGGGCGGCCAGCGTCGTGCAGACGGTGAGAACGGCGCGAAGCGCCTGCGTGCGGTCGGCGAGGCGTCCGCACAACGGCCCAGAGACGAGCCGGATCCCCGTACCGGCGGCGAAGAGTATGCCAAGCTGTTCGGGCGCCAGCCCTCGACTCTCGAAGAGGGCCGGCATGAAGGGCGACGAGACGCCGAATGCGGCGTACATCAGCGCGTACAGAGCAAGAAAACGGCGCAGCGTGCTCATCCCGCCTCTCTGTTCACCTGCGAGCGCGCTGGTCGCCCCGGCTTCCACCCCGGGGCGACGGTCACCGCCGTGCCCATGGCGACACGAGGGGGCGTCCCGCCCAACAGGCCAGGGAGTGCCGGGGGGGCGGCTGCATCGAGTAGGCCGAACCGTCGTGCTCGGTGGGTGGCCCCGCTCGAATCGCAGCCGAGCGGCCCGCCCAGCGCGCCCATGGAGCACGTGTCCTCCATGTTCTTGGCGTCCGAGACCGTCGGCGGGCGGGCATAATCCCCCTGCAGCAGGCGGTCCCGGTCGCCCTGGTTGGCCCCAGTCACCATCACCCCGCAGTGCATGCCGGTGCTCCTTCCCCTAAGGTCGTAGTGTTTCACGGGATGGGGACTAGATGGTGTCTGTGTATGAGGTTCCATGGACTGATCACGAGAAGGTCAGAGGATGCGTACCCAGACAACAACATTGACGTGCCAAAAACAGGAGACGGTTGCAAGAATGCATACGGTGAGTAGCATACTCGACCCCTGAGCAGTGCGCAAGCTGGTGTGCGCAAGCGATGGTGCATGAAGCACGACGCATAGCATATGTGCATGCACTGGTATCGTGTCCATGCGTGCACATATCCACGCGGTCTCTGGGAGTTGCACTGCAGGAGCAAGGCTGCTATTACTCACGCCATGATGCGGTTGGCAGACATCCGTCCAGTATGTAGAATTGACACTTTCGGAAGCGACCGTGTGACTGAAACACCTTTGGGGTTGCGATGACTGTAGATAATGCGCTGTGCGACGTGAAAGGATAGAGCGAGATGACAGAGGATGCAGAAGCGAGTGATGCCGCTTTTAATATGCAATTGGTCCGTGACTTCTTGGAACGATACTTTACCATCGAGAACGAGATCAAGCTCTTACAGCAAGACAAGAGTGAACTCCGCCATGAGTTTAAAGAGCGCGGGCTCGACATGAAAACGATGACGGCAGCCATTGCGATTGCCAAGAAACGGCAGCTGGTCCCCGTCTCAAAAGAGACCCTGGACGCATTGATTAGTGAAGTCGAAAACACACTGCCAGCGCCGGAAGACTAATCATGGGCGGGCTGTACCGGTAGCGGGGCCGCACGAGGCAACCCCTTGCAGCGGGTACGTGTGATGACATCCGCTGCATGGGTGACAGTATACCCCAAGAGGTGCTCGACCTGCTCAATGCGGTAATCATGAGAACGACTTGGTTCGGGTGCACCATCAGGCCGGGGAGATTGAGATCAAGTGGCCCGAGAGTCAACTCGTGGAGTGTCTTCCTGCGGCCGCCGCTCAAAATGAAGCAGTCCAGCAGGCGGAATACTCAAAATGAAAGAGATGAGAGGGCTAAGGGCATAAAAACGAAAGGCTCCCTTTTGACATAAAAATCCCCTCCTCCCAGCGCCTTAATATCATTCCTCCTTGCAACCACCAAAAGGGCGTGTCATTGTCATGGACATGAAAATCGGCTATGCACGGACGAACAGAATCTCAGCTTGCAACGCGACACGCTGGAAGCGACGGGCTGACGCAAGCGCTAGGTACCCTTGGGGCCAGCAGCGGCAAGCTGGTCTTAACCGACGCATACCTGGACAAGTGGAGGAGACGAGGCAGCTCGGCCAGGCGATACTGTGGTGTGCATGCAGATGGGTACACCCAGAACATATTTCGATCCAGACCATTGAGGAGACTGGGCATCATGCGGCAACCGACGCCACCTGCGATGCCAGGCTTCCCCGTCCTCGGGAACCTGCTCGAATTCAACCGAGATCGGTATGGCTTATTACAGCGAGGGTATGACACACTCGGCCCCATTTTTAGCCTGCGTCTGGGGCCAAAACGCGCTGTGGTGCTGATCGGGCCGCAATACCATCAGGTGTTCTTCGAGGCGACCGATCACACCCTCTCGATGAGGCAGGCCTACAAGTTCCTCGTCCCCATGTTTGGTGAGCCCGTTGGCGTCACTGCGGCCCCGGAAGACTACCGGGAGCAGCGGGCCATTTTT
The DNA here is from genome assembly GCA_963773125.1 of uncultured Gammaproteobacteria bacterium. Lineage (GTDB taxonomy): Bacteria > Tectomicrobia > Entotheonellia > Entotheonellales > Entotheonellaceae > CAVZBC01. The sequence continues at coordinate 24,390 of CAVZBC010000042.1, forward strand.
CTCGAGCTAGTCAAGAGTGCCAAGATGGAGGGCTATATACAGGTTATGGCCCAGGAGGTCCAGGCCTGGCTCGAGACGCTGGGGGAAAGCGGCACATTTGAAGTCGTGGAAAGTTGTCAACGCCTGGCGCAACATATTGCCGCGCATGCCTTTATGGGGGCCGAGTTTCGTCAGCGCTTGGACGAGCCCTTCTGGCACCTGTTTCACGACCTCGTGGCCGGCATGGATGCGGTGCTGCCCCCCTCTCTGCCGCTGCCGCGCTTTCTCCGGCGCGACCGCGCCAGACGCCAGATGCATGCCATGATACGTCCGTTGATTGCCGAGCGCCGGGGTGCATCAGGCAAACACCATGATTTTCTGCAAACGCTGGTCGAGGCCAGATATGCGGACGGTCGCCCATTGACCGATGCCATGATTGTCAGCTTCATTATCTCGCTCATTTTTGCCGGCCATGAAACCACGTCGGGACAGGCGAGTTGGGGCTTGATCCAACTGCTGCAGCACCCCGATTACCTCGGCGTGGTGTTGGAGGAGCAAGCGCATGCTTTGCCGCCAGGCCAACCGATCACCCTGGAGACGCTGCGACACGTCCCGCACCTGCTCTGGGCATTGCGAGAGACGGAACGCACCCGTCCTGCCGCGGGCCTGCTCATGCGTTATACCGTCGAATCCTACGAGGTGGGGGGCTACCATGTGCCGGCGGGATGGTTGACCCTCATATCGCCGCACCTGGCGCACCGGCTCCCCGAGGTCTTTCACGAGCCCGCACGCTATGATCCATGGCGCTTTGCCCCAGATCGTGCGGAAGATCGCCAGCACCGCTTTGCCCTCGTCGGCTTTGGCGGCGGCGTGCACAAATGCCTGGGGATGAACTTCGCCACCAACGAAATGGCCGTGATCATCAGTCTTCTCCTGCAACAATACCACCTGGAACTGCTCACGCCCGATCCGCAACCCAGACTTGAGAAGATGCGTGCCGCCCGCCCAACCCCGTGCTGGATTCGCTATCAGCGGCGCCGAGGGCACGCGAAAGGGTTGTGTCGCCGTGATGCGTTGCCTCACACGGTGGGTAGAGTCGCTCCAGCTCCGGGACTTTGTCGTGGAGGTGTCCGTATGGGCTCCGGGACTTCACCGCTATAGGGCCAGACGGCGTGGGCTCTGCTTTGCGACGCGTCTCACCCATCTGCCGGGCGCCGTCCAAAAGCATCCCAGGCTTGTATAATGGGTATAGAT
>CAVZBC010000043.1:0-106680 GCA_963773125.1 uncultured Gammaproteobacteria bacterium
GGAGTCAAGATCCATGTTGGCCTATTATAGTTTTGCTGGGCTCTCCCTCAACCTTGCCCTCGAAGTTTACATTTACGAGATTGTATATACAGAATTTTGTTTGATTTCTACATTGTTTATGGGAATATAAAAATAGACTGGCACAAAAGGTCAAGATGTATATTCGTCTATCGATACCCTCTGCAACTTTTTGAAATATATCCATCGTTTCTGATCTTTTCTCACATCAGGGTCAACTAAAATATTGGCAACCTTCAGATCTTTATTAAGGTTTTAATTTTACGTGATATCCATACCGGGCTTTGTGGAAACCATTTGACTCGGTCATGCCGAATCCCAATACTCTCAGCATGATTTTTTAAATTGATAAACAAATCTTGTGGTGTCATATGGAATTCATTCTGGTAACAGTGATTCAGTATGAAATCAATCAGCAACTCAGCAAACGGATCATTTTGAACCACGTTAATGTTTTGTTGCTGTACATTTTTCGTACCATGCCTCCAGAAATTTATTATCTTTGTTTCCGATCACTCTAGAGATCAATTCACCCCAGATAACAAAATCAGCGAGTCTGTGATTAGGCTTTACATATTTCCCCACCTCGTCATATTTTTCTAAACATTTTACCAGGATATCAAAACTGTACGCTAGTGTATCGGGAACTGACTTTATAATTTCATCGATGAATTTATTTTCGGCAATTAATTTACTCTCAGAATTCTCATCAAACCCGTCCGGAACAGATTCCATGTCCACAATGAACGCTCGATCTAGCGCATCAGAGTTTGTAGGTCGGAATATTGATTCCTGTAATACCGAGGGCTCGCTGTGCCGAAAATGTACGCATCTCATCTGTTGTATATAGTTCCCGAACCGACATAGAATTGCCAGTTACCCACTACATGTTTCCATCCATCAAATCGGAACTTAGATGACTTTCATTATCATAACACGCAAAATATGAATTGTGAATAGCAACTCGTCTGTCTTTGTCGTCACGAGGAAGTCTCTCGACCAACGCTAACGATGGTCTTGGATTCACAATCTGTCGAATAGACCTCAGATGACAATGTCTTTCCACTTGCTCGGGGACCGGTAGGTAGAATTATTGGATGCGAAATATTTGGTATGAATAACGCTATGACGTAGATTTCTGCAATGATTCGTTGGTATTCGATAATTTAATGAAAAATCTATCGATAAGATCTCGAACCCATCTCCGATTTCGGTCGGTCGATGAAACTTCTACAAATGGAAGTCGGGGTTGGAGTTGTTTCGATTCAGGATCTCGCTCAAAAAGAGGATCGGATTTCCAGCTATCTCCCAGCCATCTTTGGTTATCTTGATACATTGTCTCTGTTCGTTATTCAGGTCATAATATATGGTATCACCGATTTTCGCTATCCGATTATGTAATGTCCGAGTTTCTGTAGTAAATGATTCCAGTAGTCTCTTTGAATTATTAATAGTGACCTGGGTTATGACTTTGTTTTTAGTTTCAGAGTCAAAAGATAGCTTAAGTCGAGGTACCTGTTAAATTCCTCAGAGCTCATTTTTAAAAGTTCATCATGGTCATTTCGTTCAATAACAACGTAGAATGCTCCTGTCTGATCTCTGAACTGTTGTTTGATATGAGATTTTGCTAGATAAACTAGATGTTCAGCATCACTAACTCTGTGTTTGTCTCTCTCCTCTGCATAATCGTTGTAGATTTCAGTTAGCCTGGACTCTATGTCTCGAAGTTCTGCATCTGAGAATTGGTAACCTAGATATAATTCACTACATTTTGAGATTATAGTATTATATGTTTTGTCAAAGTCTAAGGGATGGAACGTCACACTCGCATCCGGGTCATCATTTCAATTAAATAATGATTTCGTTTGAGTTTGACCGTCACAGATTCTGAATAGGTTCCTCTATGCAAACAGATTCTGATCTCCGATTAACTTGATGATGAGTTTTCGTCGATGCTAATGTATGGATCAGATCCTACAGCTTCGAAGAGTCTTAAGACAGCTTGATGGGCTAGCAACCGTCTCAATTCTGGATGATGAATCTTTTCTAATGCTCCCTGACTTCTGGCTTAAGATATTGAAAGATGTATGAGATACTCTGGAGTTGGTTGTGCTACAGGAATAAAATGTCCAAGTCTTCTACAGAGGGACTGATATTTTCGTATTATTATAATTATTTGTCCGCTTTCGTTAGAGGCCGTCTGTTCGACAGATGCCAAATTGCGTAGCAGTTCATCGATAATTTTCTCGCGCGACCATTCATCATCTGATATTTCTATAGGTTTAACATCTACCTTGTGAGGTTCAGAAGATGGATTCAACTTGTTCTGGATCACTCATAAATTGCCTTTGTATGTGAGTTCCTAGGTTTAGGAACTTGGTCAAAAGAGTTTTTATTTTTTATTTCAATGTTTGGAGACCTGGATTTGGTGTCTGATCCTCTCTTCATTCATAAGTCGGAGCATTTTTGGTAGATAGATAGTCATTTTACAACGTGGACAACATGCAATGAATTTGCTGTTTCCACGATACTGCCATTGATAATTACATCGATGACAGATACATTCTAATCTATTTGTTTCAACTTGCATTTGAGCTTTTTGTAATGCAGTTTGTATTGCTAGATTGAGTTATATATATTTTACATTCTCGATTTCTACTCGATAGAAACCAAGTGATATCTATGTGTAGCGATGATTTGATATGGATGTAACCATGTAATAATTACCGCGTCCCGATCGTGTTAGATACTATCATCTATTTGATCAGGTTTCACTATTGATTTAAGTTGGCAGATTAACTTATGCTGTAACAATAATAAAGACATAATCAAAGGCTCGGCAGGAAATGGGTGATCATGACTATTTATGGCCACTGCATATTCATAACAACCGTCGAGCAGTTTAGTGAGTACAACTTTGTCCTCTTCTGAGGGAAGTTTATCTATAAAGCCTCTCCAAGTTTCGATTTCTCGAGTTAGAACATCTTCATCGGGAAATAAACTCATTATCTAATTAGGACACTCCTAATGCTCATTTTCATAATTCTGATTTTGCCGTTTCGATGTCTCTTTCACGTTGTTGATAAATTTCGTGCCACCAGTGATAAGTTTTTTTTCTGTCGAATCCAAATAGTGATCGATTAAAACCAAATACTGATAGTACAGCTTCCGCAGAATCGAGTAACATTTCTAAGATATTTCTCTCTATCATACTCTTCAGAAGAGATTAGCTTGGCGGGGGTTATTCGTTGCAGCGGATCAGCATGATTTGAATCTGTGAATACGTATTTGATATTTTGTCCTCTGCTAGTAATTACTCCAGAGAGGTTTAATTTAATAGCCGCCTGCGACATGTGGGAATAGACTTCTATATTTTTCTATATTCTGTCTTAGTAACTTAGAGATAACTAGATCAGTTATCTCAATTTCTCCATTCATAAGCTTATCAACACTATGAGTGATATACAAGAGTGCATTCTGGTATCCATTTAACAAAACGTCTGTAGAGCTACTACAATCGAATAACTTGGATAGCAACGTTCTCTGGAACTCTTTTATGAATACTGGCGAATCATGTCTTCTGGTATCAATTCCACGTGTAATTAACTGACTATCGTGTGTGATGCCAAAATAGTGTTTCTTGGCTTCCATTTTGTCATCAGTTTCTATGTATAGCAGTATTAGAAATTTGTAGTGATATTCCAAAGTCATGTGAAGACCCGTCTCTTTGATGAGTACATTCATTATATTTTCATAATCTAATTTTGTCGCATTTTCTCTCTTCAGAAAAACTGCGTCCGTATCTGCATAAATTAGTTCAAATCCCGAACTTTGTACCATATCTTTTGTCTTCAGTAGTATCTGTCTAGACAGCTTGTTTATCTCTTCGAATACTCGTACATTGCTATATCTGTTCCATATCGAACTCGATGTACCGTACATGCATACCAGAATTTGTTTTAATGTCTCAAGTCGTGTTTTACAGTAATTATACAAAAAGCTATCCTCTTCAAGTTCCTCATTTAGCTGTTTTTTAAGGTGTATGCGTCGACCAACAATTTCATTCATAATTGATGGGATTAGCGCCATTTGATTATCAGTTGAAGATCCATGCGGTAGTTCCGGAATCCCGTTATGATTATTAGTTAAGGTCTCGTAGCTAATATTATGTCTCAAGATAAGGTTTGCATATTGATTATCATAATCTAATACAGCGACGTTCTGGTGTAAGCCAATCTCGGGCGATATTATCATTCCAGCTTTATCGAAGTCAACAATGTCTTCTAATGTTCTGATTTGTTCGTGGCGTTTTGATATCGTCTTAACTCTCGGTGGAATAACGAACTCTCTTTGCAGTAACTCATAAGTTATCCTGCTATCAATTAATCTGATCATTCCGTATTTTGAAGCTGAATTTAAGAGGAAGGTAACCAAATCTGGCTTTTTCTACTAGTTCCAGAAGATGAATATCATAAATTGAATTGCGAGTGTAGATGATAACTTTCAGCTTGAGGAATTCACTAAAGTTTTTGTCGTTATGAGAATCCAGTAAATTGCAATCTCCACAGAAGACAACTATATCAGGATTATTCTGAGAAAATGCTGGGTCGGACAAGCCGTTAATTACAATTGTTGTAGCTTGCTCGTCAGTTCTCACAGCGAGGTTTACTGGGTCATCCCTGTCATTAGCAGCTTCGCTTAAAACTTCAATATACATGGTCGAGAATGAGGGAGGAGATATCTCATGACTGTCATCTATTTTTGATATCGATAGAAGTTGTTCTGTATCTTCATCATATTTAATCTCGACCTTGCTAGTGGGTGCAATTTTTAACTGAGTGTAAATGAATTGCATTACCTCAGCCAGATCGATATTATATAATGCCTTTACCCTCGAATCATGCGCTAATTTCTGAATAAGTTTATCAAAGTCTTGTCTATTGGTTGCTAAACTTATCCCGATTAGATTTGTCTTGGTCTTGTCTTGAAGATCGATAAATTTTTCATCCCAAAATATTCGTTTTATAAACTGGTCCTGTCTTGATAGCTGCTGAAAGAGGTCTTGACCGGCCGAATAGGATTTTGGGAGTATGTAGAAAATGTGCTCGTGTAATCTTTGGTTGAACCTAATAATTTTGCTATCATGTAATTTAATGGAGATAACAATTTCATTACTATCACTGTCTTTCGAAACATCTAATATCCAACCAACTGAAGTTTGTACTCCCATTCATTGAATCAACTATGTATTGCTAGGATCTCTCAGTTTATCCATAATGATCTTGACAGTATTCTCTAACTCGATGACTCTATCTGATAGTTGTTTTATCTCTACATCTTTTTCCCTTATCTCTTTTGATATAGCTGCAGTTAATTTTCTATTATGCACTGAAGCTAAAAGGTTCAATTTATCGCAAACAGTAGGTAAGGTAGAATTCCCCATGGCAGCCTGCTCTCGATTCCACGCGTCTCTTAATATTAAGTCAAATGCACTCTTATGCCCAAGATCCACCATGGCGGCTTGGAGCTCAGATTTTAATTCGGCTATCGTCTCTTCGTATAGTTGTCTAAATGATGGAGTGATTCTGCCCATACATTTCAGTCCAATATAAATAACATCGGATCTTTTCGCTTGCCAATTCTCTTTGCATAAATATTTGTGAATTTTGGAGTTACCTGATATGGGTGTTTGGTCATTGTGGCTTTGTATGAGGCAGATGAACTCCCGCCGGTATTGCTAGAAGCTGTATAATAATAACCGATATTTAGATTAGGCTTCAAGTTTACGATGACATTTACAATATGTTTAAGATATGTCCCGCCTATTGGCCTGGGTATTATCCCACTACTAGAAACATTACAATATCCAGTTGCTACCATCGTCACCTTATTTTTGACACAAGTTTGATATAGAATATTCAGAACCCTTTTCAATGTACCGCTGTCGTCGTTTCTATTTGATGAGTCATAACTGGCTTTATTATTCATAACAATGAATTTGGTTAGATCTCTTATTGCGATCAGTCTAATGTCGGGATTTGATTCTATTTTTTCGGCTATCTCTTGTGCGATTGTTTCCTGATGTTCCAAGTTATAGGCTGTTTGGACGTATAGATTTTTGAATACTATCTTTGGTTCGATCCCGGCATATTTCGCAATTACAGCAATTTTTTCGGGGTTTAGCAGTTGATGTTTATTTTTATCTGAATAATAGTCGATATTGTTGAAGAGTAAAGCCATTGATTCAAAGCCATGTTTTTTACCATTTTTTGGTAAAATACAACCTACTAACAGTCGGTTTAACAGATATAGAGCGGCATGCGCATAACCCAGCAATTTCTGTGGGTTAATAGGCCAGGTTGGCACAATAAAATACCTGAATTGGTATGACATAGTCGTGCATGAATGGCATAGGAGCCCAAGCATATGGGTGCAGAGACCTTACGAGAGTTGGCATTGCGCGTGCGCAACTGGGGCAAGTGGGGGCCGACGACGAAATTGGCACGCTGAATTACATCACCCCGGACATCATCGCCCGGGCCAGCCAACTGGTCACTACCGGTAAAGTATTTGCGCTGGGCATTCCGTTGCAGCGCAACGGGCCGCAAAGCGGCACGCGCCAGCGTTTCAACCCCATTCATACGATGTTTCGGGACGGCGGTGATCAGCCCAGGGACGCTGCTGCAGTGCTCGACATGCAGGGATACGGCGGGTCAGACGACTGGATTGTCATGCCTTTACAGTGCGTCACGCAGTGGGATAGTCTGGCGCATGTCTTCTATGAAGGGAAAATGTACAACGGCTTTGACGCCACGTTGGTCACCAGCAGTGGGGCGGCGAAAAACAGTATTGACAAGACCATAAACAAGATTGTCAGCCGGGGTGTGTTGCTTGATGTGGCGCGTTATAAAGGCGTCCAGGCGCTTGCACCGGGCTATGCCATTACGGTCGCGGATCTGGACGGCACTGCAGTAGCGCAAAAAGTCGACGTCCAGCGCGGTGATATTCTGCTCATCCGCACCGGACATATGTCTCGCTACCTGGAAAAGGGGAACTGGAACTACTTTGACCTGGATGAGTCACCCGGTGTTTCGGTATACACGGCAGCCTGGATGCACGCCAAAGAGATCGCCGCGGTTGCCAGCGACAATTATGCCGTGGAAGTGCGCCCCTCAGAACTGCCGCCGTTTCGCAGCCCGTTCCACATCTGTGCCATCCCGAACATGGGTTTAACGCTCGGGGAGATTTTTTATCTGGAAGAGCTGGCCGCCGACTGTGCTGCAGATGGCCGCTATGCCTTTCTCCTGGTCGCACCACCGCTGCCCGTGACCAATGCGGTGGGGACGCCCATCAATCCGTATGCGCTGAAGTAACCCGGCTGGCCTCAGGGCCAGATGTCCTGTACCGGGATAGCCAGACCCGGCACCAGAGGGGTTGTCAGCGTATCGGCAGTGCCGTAGGAGACCGACGTGGCAGGTGCGTCGGTAAATTGCCACACCTCAAGCCGTCGTTCGAAGCGATCGACAATCCAGTACTCCTGGGCCCCGGTGCGCTCATAGAGATAGCGTTTCTGGATGTAGTCAATCGTGCGGCTACTTTCCGAGACGACCTCGATGGCAATGTTTGGTGTGCCGGAGAGGGCTGGCCCGCTAGCCAGGTGCAGGCGGTCAGGGAGCACAACCGCAACATCTGGGACGACGTTGTCCTCGGCTTCTTCTCCCCAGACGATGCCTGGCTCAGCGAGTACCTTGCCACCAAGGGCTCGTACTGCCAGGCGCAGAAACTGCAGAGCGTGACAATAATCTCAGAATGCTGCAAGTGTGGGCACCGTGACACAATAAGCTCTCCGTCGATGATTTCAAAGCGCAGCCAGGGATCGTCTGGTAGACGGTCGAGATCCGACGTTTTCCACCGATATGCCACACGTACTTGAGACATATATACCCCTCCATCGTCACGTTTGACTCAGTGTAGCACCTCGCTCTGAGCCCTGTCTACGTCTCTTGTGTGCCTTGCTGACGCCCAAAGGCGGCGCGTAAACTCGGGCGCGCCCGCGCATCGATGCGCCAGCAGTCCACGATCTCACCAGCCTCGACAATGAGCGCTTCATCATAGAGCGCCACCGTTGTACAGACATGGCGCGGCACGAGGTAGAACACGTCGCCTGGGCGGACATTCTGGTGTTCGGCTGGCAGCCGGACGCGCAAGTGTTCCTCGCTCCAGCCGAGTACTTCGGCGTCTGCTAAGCCGAGGAGGCGGCAGTTGGGTTTGCCGGCATCAACACTGACGGCCTTTGAGCCGGTATCCAGGGTCATGACGTCGGGGGTCGGCCGACTGATCACCCGACCGAGGACGCACAGGGCAATATCGAACAGCTCCGGCATCATATCGCTGTAGGCGGTATCCCAGAAAATCCACGTTCCAGGCGAGACCTCATTAATGAAATCGAAATGTTTCGCTGCTGGCAGGAACGCTGGCGAGCCCGCCGTGATGACATTCTCCACCGGGCAGCCGCTCTGACGCAGGTCGACAATGAGCGTCTGCAGCGCGGCATACGGAGCTTGCATGGCGCTGAGCGCCGTCTCGAAGTCGCCCAGGATGTGCCCATCATACATATGTAGCCCGCTGAGATGCAGGTGGGGAGCCTGGTGAATGGCGCGGGCGAGCCGGGCTGCTGGAGCGCCCAGCGCGATGCCAGTACGATCCATACCCGGATTGATGTCCACATACAGAGAAAACGTTATGCCCTGCCGCGCCGCCTCGGCATCGATCAGACGGACGATCTCCAGGTCATCCGTGAGGGCGGCAAAGGTGACCTGTGGATGTGTTCTGGCAAAGGTGACGGCGTGTGCAATGTTCGGGCCCACGAGCGGGTAGGCCAGCACGACATCACGTCCGCCAGCCCGCACCACCATGTCCACTTCTGCCAGGGTGGCGGTTTTGGCCTTGGTGATGCCGGCCTCGAGCTGCAGTTTGAAGATCTCCGCACACTTGTGAGTTTTGACATGCGGGCGTAGGCGCGCCAAATCACCGATATGGGTCCGCATGCGCGCGATATTGTGTCGCACGCGTCCGCGGTCGATGAGCAGCGTTGGACTTGGGACCTGCGCTGCCAGCTCAGGAGTGGCAAGGAACGGGACGTCAGGGCTGGTGTCAGAATGTGTGTGCATGGAGTGCCTCCGTGAGTATGTACAGGCGCAGAATGTGGCAGACGTATAGCAATGGTGCGATAGGAGGCGATCAGAGTCAACCGCGAGTTGGCGCGAGGACGACTGTAGCCAGGCGCCATCCCCTGCACCCTGGCAGGCCGGGACAGGTGCTTGCGGCATACTTCCCAGTGCACGCTGGCGCGAGGGGTATGCTATACTGGCGCGCAGATCTTCGCGCGCCAGTATGCCTCCCAGTATGCTGGCTACAGAGAGCCTCGCTAGTGGGCTTGTCCGTGCAAGAGAGGCGTGCGTAGACACAAGAGGGAAACCATGGAGGCAGCCGAACATTCATCTTCACCGGGGCCTCTGGCACGTCCTGCCGAGGTGCCTGAGCATTTTCTGCACCTGCTCGCTCTGATGGATCGACTCCGTTCCGAGCAGGGGTGTCCATGGGATCGCGAGCAAACCCCCAAGAGTCTTATTCCCTATCTGTTGGAGGAGACCTACGAGGTCATCGAGAGTATTGAGGCGGGCGACGCCCAGGCGCTCAAAGAGGAATTGGGCGACCTGTTGCTGCACATCGTCTTCCAGGGACGCATAGCGCAAGAGGCAGGGCAGTTTACCATTGCTGACAGCCTGCAGGCCATCTCCCAGAAGCTCATCAGACGACATCCGCATGTCTTTGGTGAGCAGTCGGTCACAGGTGCGGCAGAGGTGCGACAGCATTGGGAAGCGGCGAAGCAACGCGAGAAAGGGCGCGCTTCCCTCCTCGATGGCGTGCCCCGCACATTGCCGAGCCTGACACGGGCGCAACGGTTTCAGGAGAAAGCCGCTTCGGTCGGATTCGATTGGCAGACCATCGCACCGGTATGGGGCAAAGTGACAGAAGAACTCGAGGAGCTGCGTACGGCCTGCGACGATGGAGAGGGGGCGGCGATTGAAGAGGAGTTCGGGGATGTGCTTTTTGCCCTGGTCAACCTGGGACGGTTTCTGCAGTTAAGTGCAGAGGATGCCTTACGCAAAGCTATTGGCAAGTTTGAGCGCCGTTTTCACGGCATTGAGCAAGAGCTGGCACGGCGCGGACGTCGCCTCGAGGATGCCAGCCTGGCAGAGATGGACGAGATCTGGAACCGCTTGCGTCGTCAGACGTAAGACGCTCGATCGGGCTGCACAACACTGGTCTACCTATGGTTCTCTCACAGCAGAGGTTGAAAGGAGTCGTACATGTTCGAGACGAGTCGCATCGAGCGGTCCGGGTTTGCCGTGCATCGATCGGTGGTGATGGCGCGTGAAGGGATGGTGGCGACGAGCCAGCCGTTAGCCACGGAAGTCGGGGTGAGTATCCTGAAGAAAGGTGGCAATGCCCTTGATGCGGCTATTGCCACAGCGCTGACGTTGAGCGTCGTCGAGCCGATGTCCACGGCATCGGTGGCGATGCCTTCTTGCTCTATCATCGTGCGGCCGATAACACGATCTATGGGGTCAATGGGAGTGGCCGCTGCCCTGGTCGCCTCACGCTGGAAGCCCTGCGACAGCGGGGCGTCACGGACGTGCCCCAACGCGGCCTGGGGTCAGTAACTGTGCCGGGCGCTATCGATGCGTTTTTTGAGGTGCATCAGCGTCATGGAGCGCTGCCCATGGCTGATCTTTTCGAGCCCGCCATACATTACGCCAGTGAGGGGTTTCCAGTCAGTGAGATCATTGCCTCGCAGTGGCAAGCCGCGGTGCCACTCTTGTCGCAATATCCTGCCAGTGCCCGCACCTATCTGATTGACGGCAAGGCCCCGTGTGCCGGGGACGTGCATCGTCAGCCCAATCTCGCGCGTACGCTGCAGCTACTCGCCGCCGAAGGGCGTGAGGCCTTTTATGGCGGTGAGATTGCCCGCCGCATCGTCGAGTTCTCGCAGGCGAACGGTGGATTTTTTACCCTGGCAGATTTTGCTGCGCACACCACGGAGTGGGTTGAGCCCATCAGCACCGACTATCGTGGCTACACGGTGCTGGAGTTGCCACCAAACGGCCAGGGCATCACGGCGCTGATTGCCCTGAATATTCTCGAAGGCTTTGACCTCGCCGGCATGGCCTATGGTTCGGCTCCCTACTATCACCTGTTGATCGAAGCCACGAAGCAGGCCTTTGCCGATCGCAACCGCTACGTTGCCGATCCGGCCTGTGCCGCTGTCCCCGTGCCGGGGCTCCTGTCCAAGGCCTATGCCGCAGCACGGCGGCAGGAGATGAGTCTTGATCGGGCCGGGGAGTATGCGGCTGGCGAGCCGGTGCCATTCAGCAATACGGTCTACGTCTCCTGTGTGGATCGTGATCGGAACGTTGTGTCGTTGATCTACAGCCTGTTCATGGGGTTTGGCTCTGGGGTTGTGGCTGGCGATACAGGGATCTGTTTGCACAATCGCGGTGCGGGGTTTGTGGCGGCACCTGCGCATCCGAATGCTCTGGCACCGGGGAAACGGCCTTTTCACACTATTATCCCGGCGATGATTCTGCACGCAAGGCCAACCGTGGGTATGCTACGGGGTGATGGGCGGGGACATGCAGGCACAGGGACACGTCCAGGTCGCCATCAACCTGATCGATTTCGATATGAACGTGCAAGAGGCGGTGGAGGCGCCGCGTTATCGCATTCTCGGTGGACGCAAGGTGGCGCTAGAGCGGGCTATCTCGCACGACGTCCGTCATGCACTCCAGGCCATGGGCCACGAACTGTTCCCGTATGGGGAGATTCCACCCGGCACCCCCTACGGTGGCGGCCAGGCTATTCTCATTGACCGTGAGCGCGGTGTGCTGCAGGGAGGCAGCGATCATCGCAAGGACGGATGTGCTATCGGGTATTAGCCCAGCCAAAACACCTGGTGTCAGGTCACAGCATATATGCTGTCTCGGCACAGGGAGGCAGGGAGAAACACCAGAAGGATTGTCACCACGGGGAAGCCCGTTACGGTCCCCCGTGGTGCATCACTTACAGTGACTTCTTCAGGCCGGGTGCTGGTTTGAACCCAACGGTCTTGCTGGCTTTGATGCGTATCTCGGCACCAGTCCGCGGGTTACGGCCCTTACGGGCGGCGCGTTTTTTGACACTGAAGGTCCCAAAGCCAGGGTAAGAGAAGCGCGTGTCCTTTTTGATGGCTTTGCCAACTTCGTCAAAGACGACATCGAGAATCTCACCAGCGGCTTTCTTGCTCAGATTCGTGCCCTTGCTGGCCTTGACTACCTGCATCAACGAGTTCCGCCTTGGTCATGAGGGTCACCTCCTTTCGCTGCGGCAGTAATGGTCTCACTTTCGAGCCCATCTTGTGCGAGACCGCAAGTAATTTCAATAGAGTCTACATACTTGGAATAATACGTCAAGGAATTTGTTACAAAAAACGCCCAAAAGACGCAGATTTTCGCTACTGAGCAGATGTGCTGGCTCAAAAACCTGGGGTAAAACGGCCTCGTGAGCGGGGCTGATGAAAGTATGTCGAGCGCTATCTGCCTGGTATTGTTAGGGGAGCGTCGGCTCAGCACTCGTGCTGTGGAAGTCGTATGCCTAGCCGTACGTAGTCCTCGGGATGGATGGCCACTTTGAGGGCCTGGCGGTTCATCATTAAGTCAAATGCTGCTGGGAGTTGTGTCAGAGGCAGCGTGTGGGTAATCAGGGCGGCCCCTGGCAGGACGCCATCCGCCAGCAGAGACAGAGCCAGGCGGACGTGATAGGGGGTGTTGTGGAATACGCCCTGGAGGGTCAGCTGGTCATAGTGCAGTAGATGCGTATCCAGGCGGACACTGGTGCCACGTCGGCACCCACCATAGAAGATGGCCTGGCCGCCTTTGCGAACCATGGCCACGGTCGTTTCCCACACTTCTGGACGGCCAACGGCTTCGATAGCCACATCGACGCCACGTCCAGCCTCGGTCAGGGCTCGCACGGCCTCTACCTGATTCGGCACCTCGGCATAATTGACCACTGCCTCTGCCCCAAACTGCTGGGCCAGTGCTAAACGTTGTGGTGCCCGACCGCACAGGATCACCCGCGCCCCCCGCCACCTGGCCATGGCTGCCAGCATCAAACCACTTGGACCATCCCCATTCACGACCACGGTATCGCCGGGACGGAGCGCGGCGTGATCGAGGCAGTGGAGGACGCAGGCCAGTGGTTCGGTCAGGCAGGCGACGGCGAAGGGCAGGGTGGCAGGGAGTTCCAGCAGGTTGGTGTGGACGACGCGCTCTGGAATGACCATGTATTCCGCGTAGGCCCCATTGATGAAGAGGAGGTCGTCACACAGGTTTGGCAGATTGACGACAACAGTAGTAGCAGCGGTGACATGGGGCCGAGTTGTTGGCGACGACCCGCATGCCTTCCTGGAGCCCTTGCACCTTCGGCCCACGGCAACAACGGTGCCGCTGAATTCATGTCCAAATACCGCTGGCGGGGTAATCATGCGGGCATGCCCGCCTTGCAGAAAGACTTTCAGATCGGTGCCACAGGTGGTGGCTGTGGCGACGCGCACCAGTACCTCACTCTCCCCCATGCTGGGCAGTGGGAGATCTTCGAGCGTCACGTGCTGCGGTCCGTATAACACGGCTGCCTGCATGGTGGCTTCCTTTATCAAACAAAGCGTGGTCTGTATCACACAGTTCCCTGCCACATCATGGCGGGGAGCAGGTCGGCTATCATCTCCCTGGTGCAGAGGACCTGTAGCGCAGTAATAAGCGGGTTTCCACCCAGGTCTGCACGAAGATCCGCAGGGCAATACCTACTTTGCGTGCCGCCGAAAGACTGACACGGCCCTGAAAGACATTGTAGCGGCGACGCGCGATTTTCCGTAGCGTGGCCTGATAGATACCGGCCATGATCTCTGGAGCGAGCAAACCTGCCTTATCTCCAGGTAACAGGCAGGCGGCAGCCTTGTGGTAGTACTCCTCTGCACGGCGGGCCTGGAACTCCATCACGGCGACAAATTCTGCGGTATACTGGTACTGTAACAGCAGCGCTTCAGCATAGCGGCAGGCGAGCAGGTCCTCCTGCGGCAGGTAAATGCGGCCGCGCTCCGCGTCTTCTTTGACGTCACGCATGATGTTGGTGAGTTGCAAGGCGATACCGAGATTGCGGGCATACCCTTGGACGCCCGCATGGGCGTAGCCAAAAATTTCGATACACATGAGCCCCACAACAGAAGCCACCCGATAACAATACTGCTCCAGATCAGAGAAAGTGGGGTAGCGGTGAATGGTCAGATCCATCTCCACGCCACGTATCAACTCCTCAAAGTACTGCTTGGGAATCGTATAGGTGGTAATGACCTGTTGTAACGCCTGGGTAATAGGATGCGTCGGTGTCCCAGCATAGCACCGGTCCAACTCTGCACGCCATTGCTGCAGGAGCGTTTGTTGCGTGGCGACATCCTGGCCCTCATCGGCAATGTCATCACAATACCGACAGAAGGCATAGACCGCATAAATGGCTTCTCGCTTGGGGCGAGGCAGAAAGAGAAAAGCGTAATAAAAATTTTTTGCCTGCTGCCTGGTCACGTCACGACAATATGCCGAGGCATCTTTGGCATTGACTCTCACACTTCGTCCCTCTGCTCTGCTACATTTAATGAAGAACAAGTAGAGTACTTGTGCGCGATGTATTGTCGCAAATCTCCGCTGTTGACACAATGGGGTTGTCGTATTCTGCAGCACCTTGACAGCTGTAGAGACGTTTGATTTACCGTACAGATCTGGTGTGAGAAAACATCATGCGTCCGCCTCCTCGGCGGGGCAGGCGTTCGATACACGAGGTGGAAGGAATTTTCTATGCGTGGTTGGCTATACGGTGGACTCCTCCTGATGTTGCTCGGCAACCTGCTCGGGCCTGGCAGTGCGGCTGCAACGGAAAGTCCGCAACAACTCGTCCAGCGTCTCATTACAGCCATCAGTAGTATGAAGCAGGCAGCGAATGGACAAGTGACCGAAGCAGAGAGAGCGAAGAACACCGCCGCGGCACAGACCGCCAATACGATTCTCGATGTCCCTGGAGTCAGCCAATGGACCCTCGGGAAACACTGGGAGAAGCTCAGCCCGGCTGAGCAGCAGGCGTTTGTGCAACTGCTTGAGCAGCTTTTTGCCAAAGTGGCCTATCCGAAATCGGCAGAATTTTTTGGCGAACTCAACATTGCTATGGCTGGGGAACGTATTACTGGGCAGGGAGCAGTGGTGCGGACAACGGTCCGCCATCCCAAGGAGGGACTCGTTGCCATCGATTATCGGCTCATCCAGTCCAATGGCAGCTGGCGTGTGCGTGACATTATTCTTGACGATGTGAGTTTGGCGACGAATTTGCGCACGCAATTCAACAAGATTATCATCGAACATTCGTATGCGGAGTTGCTGCGTCGCATGCACGAAAAACTGACAGAATAGCCATGTCGCCAGGGAACACCCTTGCACTCGCTTGCCACTGCGGGTATCTTTCCTGCAATATCCTCTGATCATACAGGCAGTGCGGTATGCCGGACGAAGAAAAGGAATCAAGGCTATGAGCATCCCACTACGGCAGGCGTTCACGGTTGGCGCGTATGTTGTGAAGCAACGTCTGCAGGGGCGAAAGCAGTTTCCATTGGTGCTGATGCTTGAACCGCTCTTTCGCTGTAATCTGGCCTGCGCTGGATGTGGTAAAATTCAACATCCGAAGGACATTCTGCGCCAGCACCTGTCTCCAGAAGCATGCTTTCAGGCCGCAGAGGAATGTGGTGCGCCAGTAGTCTCCATCGCCGGTGGAGAACCGCTGTTGCATCCGCAAATTGATGTCATTGCCGCCGGTCTGGTGGCGCGCAAGAAGTTCGTGTATTTGTGCACCAACGCTCTGTTGCTGGAAAAAACCCTCGCCAAGTTTACGCCGTCGCCGTATTTTTCCTTCAGTATTCACCTCGACGGCCTGCAACAACGGCATGACGAGCTCGTCTGTCGTGATGGCACGTTCGATATTGCCGTGCGGGCCATTGGCGCAGCAAAAGCCGCCGGGTTTCGGGTGACGACCAACACCACGGTGTTTGAAGGCGAGAAACCCCAGGACATTCGGCAGTTTTTTGATTACGTCTCGACGCTCGGCGTGGATGGCATGATGGTGTCGCCGGGCTACAGTTACGCAAAGGCCCCGGATCAGGAGCATTTCCTCAAGCGCGAGCGCACGAAAGCGCTGTTCCGCGCCGTGTTTGCGGGGAAGAAATGGGACCTGAACCACTCGCCCTTCTTCCTGGACTTCCTGCAGGGCAAGCGGGAATACCAGTGCACGCCATGGGGCAATCCTAACTACAGCGTCCTGGGCTGGCAGAAGCCATGCTATTTGATGGCCGATGGCTATGCGCAGACGTACCAGGAGCTCATGGCAGACACTCCCTGGGACAAGTACGGCACTGGCCGCGATCCCCGCTGCGCCGACTGTATGGTGCACTGTGGGTATGAAGCCACGGCGGTGATGGACGCCATGAGCAGTCCGGTCAAAGCGTTTAAGTCAGCTCTGACGGTTTTGCACTGACATCCTGTGGCATCTCGTCTGCCGCTTGCACTGTGCTCCGCTGGGGATGTCAGCGTGGAGCCGGAGCAAGGGAGAATGTGGGAAATCCCGACAGTGCAGGGCGATATCCGCAGGAGTGGCCCGATGTGCGGGGTGCGTGGTGAACACCCACGCCATCACCAGCACTGGCGTCAGGAGAAAGAGATCGACCACGCCGAGGAGACGTTCTCCGATGGCAAATGTCATGGAGACGTTGAATCCATACACGCCGAAGTACAAGAGTGGTCCCAGGAGGCCTCGGTAGGGGAGCCAGCACACTCCCCAATCCCGGCGCCGCTGTGGCCGTCGCCAGAAGACGCCATCCAGCAGGCGATGTACCGTCACCAGGGCCGTGCCGACAATCCCCCAGCCCACAAAATTCGCCAGAGGCACGCCGAAATATACTCCCTCTTCGTAATAGCCGTAAATTTGTCCGAGAAACCAGCGGGAGCCGCGCAGGGCGAGTGGGTCGATGACGACATCGATGAGCACGAAGAACATCACGCTGAGCGTCAAGACCTGTGGGGAGCGGCGGATCGCTTTGGTGTCAACGATTTGCACATCGAATCTGGCACGCCACAGCGGCGCATAGAGCCACAGTGCCGTGGCGTAGCTGGCATACGCCAGAAAGACGAACGAGAGCGAATCCATGAACGGCACGTTGCTAATCCACAATTCCTGGTGACGCGTGGCATCGATGTAATAGTAGAACCCGAAGGGAAAACCGATGCGTGTTGAGCTGTATTCGGAGAGGAAGACGAGCAGGTATCCCACGACCGTAAAGCTCAGCGTCCGTTTCAGGCCAAATTGCCAGGTGCTGGCGAGGAGATATACGGCTAGAAAAACAAATACGTACGGCCGCAGTATGACTGTGCCAAGCAGCAGGGTGAGCACGTCTGGTGCAGCAGTGGTCATGGTTTCTCCATCACACATACCCGTGGGTGCGAAACCACTG
Source organism: uncultured Gammaproteobacteria bacterium (assembly GCA_963773125.1). Taxonomy (GTDB): domain Bacteria; phylum Tectomicrobia; class Entotheonellia; order Entotheonellales; family Entotheonellaceae; genus CAVZBC01. The sequence goes on from CAVZBC010000043.1 coordinate 17,657, forward strand.
GACGGCTTGCCGCATGGCTGCATCAATCGGGGATTGTGGCAGGCCGAGTTGGCGCACGGCTTTTTGTGCGGTGAAATACATCGGGCGCTGCGCCATTTGCACCCCGACTAACGGCACCAGGGGTGGCTTCTTCGTCCAGCGTGCGATGCCTTCGCTCACATAACCAATCGCTAGCGCCACCGCATAGGGAATACGCCACCGCGGTGCAGGCAGACCACTGACCTCGGCGAGGAGGTGGAAGATGTCGCGCAGCGACATATTGCGATGCCCAAAGATATATCGCTCGCCAATTTTCCCATGCTGTGCAGCCAGCAGATGCCCATAAGCCACGTCGCGCACGTCAATGAGATTGAGACCGGTATCAAGGTAGGCAGGGAGCTGGCGCCGCAGGAAATCTACCACGATCTTGCCCGTCGGGGTGGGTTTGATGTCCCATGGTCCTATGGGGGCGGCAGGATTCACCACGACCAGTGGCAGGCCCTGGGCACAGAATTCCAGGGCACGCTGCTCTGCCAGGATTTTGCTGCGCTTGTAATGTCCCACGGCGTCTGACAACGGCAAAGTCATTGTTTCATCCCCAGCGGAGCCGTCTGCCGGCAGACCGACCGTGGCCACGCTGCTGGTATACACGACTTTCTCCACCCCGAGCTGGAGCGCCAGCTGCAGGAGCGTGGCTGTCCCGTCAACATTGGTGCGATACAACTCTTCTGGGTACGGCGTCCACAGGCTATAATGCGCTGCCACGTGATACAGGGTGCGACACCCCTGCAGTGCGGCGTGCAGTGAGTCGCTATCGCGGAGATCTCCATAGACGATGTCGACGGGTAAGCCGGCAAGATTGCGTGTGTCGCTGTCACGTCGCACCAGCGCACGCACGGCGATGCCTGCCTCAAGCAAGGTGCGCACGACGTTGGCGCCAATAAACCCAGTCCCACCGGTGACTAGGGTAGACACTGGCGATCCTCCCGGGCGTGTGTAGAGTGACGCAGGAGTGGCAAGAAGTGGTGCAGCCACGATGCCAGCGCACGACCGGCACATCGTGCCTTGCCCCATGCCGCCCCGATGTGCCGGAGGGTACGGGGATGGGACACCAGATAGCGCCACGCACGCAGCGGCTGCACGACGCCGTCCGCGGAGGTGAAGCTCCCGACCTGGAAGGGAACGTTATCCTGGCATGTATCAAAAATCGTCCGTATGGTTATAAATGGCAGGGCGTGTGCCACAGCGACCCGGCCGATGCTGTAAGATTCCATATCGACTGCCAGTGCGCCTGAGCGTTGCCCAAGCTGTTGTTTGGTCGTGGCGTCGGCGAGCACCTCAGACACGCTCACCAATGTCCCACGGTGCTGCGTTAAGTGCGCCTGGTCTGCAGCTATGGCGGCCAGATGGGCGAAGCAGGCATCTGGGGAGGATGCCTGCAGGAGGCGCGGGAGTATGATGACTTGAGACGTCAGGACACAGCCAGAATTTGCTCAGGCAGTAGTGCGTCGCCTGTGGCCAGTGACGCCTGCAGGCCACCCGCAAAGCCTATATTGAGGAGTCCGCGTAGCGTATAGTGTTGCACCAGCCAGGTGGTGGCCCACGTCGCCCGTGCCGCTCCCATACCACAGCGCAGCAGCACAGTGTCCTGGCCGTACAGCACTCCCCGCCACAGCCGTCCGCCAGGGATGCTCGCCTCATAACGCAGGTGCAGGTGACGACGGACTAGCACCGCTTCGGGCTCAAACGCCGCCACAATACCAAGCAGCGTGCCAGCGGTCATAGTATCCTCACGGGAATGTGGCTAGTGCTGCGCACCGCAATTGCTCCCGCCAGTTTGGCGGGGCACGTCCTCCGCTCGTCCGGCGCGCTCGACGCCTGCACAACGGTCGGAGGACTGCCGCTGTGCTGCACTAGACATCTATCATGTTACTGCGATAGCGCGCCAGGGCCATGAGTGGGAAATAATGCTGGTACATGTGATATTTGATGAAGAAGTACTTCGGAAAGCCAGTGCCGGTAAATTCTGGCTCATACCACGACCCTTCGGCCGTTTGCGTCTCAAGCAGGAAGTGCACCCCACGCACCACTGCAGCTTGCCGTACTTCGCCAGCCGCTATGAGGCCCATCAGCGCCCACGCCGTCTGCGACGCCGTACTCCGGCCTTTGCCTCTATAGGCTGGGTCTTCGTATGATTTGCACGATTCGCCCCAGCCGCCATCGGCATTTTGATGCTCGACGAGCCACTGTGCCGCACGTCGAATATAGGGCTGCTGCATGTCTTCGCCTACGGCTCGCAAGCCACACAAGACGTGGCAGGTGCCATAGATATAGTTCACCCCCCAGCGGCCATACCACGAGCCCTCGCTTTCCTGGCGTTGCCGGACAAAGCGCCTGGCCCGTCTGACGACGCGATGCGAGCGTGGAAAGCCGATGAGTCCCAGCAGTTCCAGGGCTCGACCAGTGACGTCGGCGGTGCTGGGATCGAGCATAGACTCTAAGTCGGCAAATGGGATCTTGTTCAGCAGGGTTTTGTTATTATTCAGGTCAAAGGCACCCCACCCGCCATCGTCACATTGCATGCTGAGTAACCAGTCCAGACCACGCTGAAAAACCTCGCCTTTTTCCTCGTCGGGGAGGCCTGCCTTATGCAGAGCAATGAGGACAGCCGCCGTATCGTCGTTGTCCGGGTAAAAATCATTGGAGAATTCAAACGCCCATCCCCCGGGCTGCCCACGGCGATTTTTGATCTTCCAGTCCCCTTCTCGCCGCACCTGTTTGCTCACCACCCACTGCACCGCCTGGCGGATAGTGGGCTCGGTCCGTGACACGCCCGAGTCGGTGAGTGCCGTGAGGGTCAGCACGGTATCCCATACCGGGGAAACACAGGACTGCAGGCGGAAGGTGTCTGCCTCCTCAATGCCAAAGCGCTCGATAGCTGCGAGCCCTTTCACAATCGCGCGGCGAGTCCAGACGGTGTCCTAACTGCAGCAAGGCCAGGACAGAATTGAGCATGGCGGGCATGATGCCGCCCCAATCGCCACTATGATCCTGGTGTTCGATCAACCATTGCTCGACGCGCCGTAAGGCCGCGTCACGCAACGATGACGAGGCATACTTTTCAGAGATTTTGAGTAAGCCATCGAGGAGCAGAAAGAACAGTTCCCAATTGATGCCAGGGTCGCGGCGTTTCATGGCATAGCGTTCTGGCCCCGGCGGCTCGACAAAGAGTTCGTCAACATGCCGTGCCGGCGGCAGCACACACAGGGGTTTTTTCGCAAAGAGGACGGTCAGCGGAATAATCACACTACGCGACCAGCTGGAGAATTCGTAGATATTGAAATGGAATCCTCGGGGTAAGAAGATGATCTCGGGCGGAATGACCGGAATGCCCCGCCAGTCATATTGTCCGAACATGGCGAGGTGGATCTTGGTGAACACATGGGCGTTCGTCACGCCCCCCTGCGCCAGGATGTGCTGTCGTGCCAGGACCATGGCCGGGTCCTCGGGAGACACCCCGGCCACGCGCATGGCAAAGTATGCCTCGACCGTAGCGCTGAGGTCGCTCGGCCCACCGTAGTAGAGGCGCCAGCCACCGTCTGCCTGTTGCTGAGAGCGCAAATAGCGCACGCACTTCTGCTGACGCACTTCGTCCACACGACCAATCAGGTGCCGAAACAAGACGTATTGGGACGTCAGGGTGGTGTTGGCCTCTAGCTCCCCAATCCAATAGCCTGTCGGTCTGTTGCTGTGACAGCAGATACGCTTGTGAACCCCTGATGGCTTGTGCCAGCCGTTCAGGATGAACTGCGTACATCGTCTCCCCTCCGATCTCTCGCATTTTCGCTTGTCAATCTGTACTTAGCGTAGGAATTATGAACATGTTAGGAAGTGTTCTAACGACAGGGTACCGCCAAGGATCGAACATAGGATTATATACAATATGTCTTTATACGCAACTCGAATTTGTCGTATGCTATTCCCGTGGAGTCGCGCGGGCTCGCTTACGGTTCTGAGGGCCGCAACCGCAACAACTGCCAGACGGCACTCATATCTAGTTTGAGGTCGGAGTATATTCGTATGGATATCTTGTCTCTACAGCCACCACCAAGCAGCACCGTTTCGTCATCTGCAGACCCTCTGGTTCCAGTTGACAGGCTTGCTCTGTAATCTGGAGTGTGTGCATTGCTTCATTGCCTGTAGCCCGACCAATCATCGCTTGAAATTTCTCGACGCCGATACCGTGTACCGCTATCTTGATGAAGCAGTGACTCTTGGCGTGCGGGACATCTACTTTACTGGCGGTGAGCCTTTTTTGCATAAACAGCTCCTGCCCATCCTGGCACGCTCCTTACAGGTCGCACCGACTACGGTGCTGACCAACGGTACGCTCATTACCCCAGCAGTGGCCGAGACGCTCGCCGCCTTACAGAACGCGTCACAGTATTCCCTGGAGATCCGCATCAGCCTGGACGATGTCGATGCCGACAAAAACGATGCGGTACGGGGCAAGGGTGCACATGCCAAAGCCGTGCGTGCGTTACGACTGCTGCACGACCGTGGTCTGCTGCCGATTGTGGCCGTAACGGAATATCTCTATGACGCGCAGCCGTCGGCACAGCAGCCAGAGATGGGCAGTGGATTCTACCGCAAGTTCCGTGATTTCCTCCTGGCCCAGGGGCTGACGAAACCGCGCATCAAAGTGATACCGGTGTTTGTCATGGGGAAGCTGGCGGGCACCCAGCCCGTGGCGTCGTATGTGACTCCAGACATGCTGCAGGGGTTTGATATGACGACTCTGCAATGTACCCAATCGCGCATGGTGGCAGACGGCGGTGTCTATGCCTGTCCTATTCTGGTCGGGGAGCCCGGCGCCTTGCTTTCACAGGAGTCACTACAAACGGCAATGCAGCCCTGCTCACTGTACCACACCGCGTGCCACACGTGTTATGTGACAGGCATGACGTGCGCGAATTACTAAAATGCGTTTGGCATTCCTCTTCGTCTCCGCTACTATTGGCGAAGTACTGCGTAGAGCGCGTTGCCTGGCCAATCTGGCAGGGGGCAGTCTCCTGGCTTCCCGGGCGCATACGCTGTATGTGGAACTCGCTGTATAGTGACGGCGCGCTATACGACGTTCTGTGGTGTATCGCAACGCATGCCTGGTAGGGACGCAGCATATGGCATACCATCGTATTGCCGTTTTTGGCGGAGTCTACAATAACCATCTGGCGCTCGCAGCGACGCTCGACGATGCGCGTCAGCGTGGCGCTGAAGCCATCTTCTGCCTGGGTGATCTGGGCGGCTTTGGCCCACATCCGGATCGTGTCTACCCACTGCTGCAACAGCCTGACGTGCAGGTGATGCGAGGGAATTATGACATATCGCTCGCCGATGGCCTGGAGGATTGTGGCTGTGGGTATACTGACCCGCGGGACAACTACTTTGCCCAGATGAGTTATAATTACACCTTTCAGCAGACCTCGATAGACAACAAGCGCTGGTTACGCACGCTGCCGGATGTGTTACGAGTGCAGCTGGACCGCTATCGCCTCTACATGTGTCACGGCTCTCCCCGGCAAGTGAATGAGTTCCTCTGGGAAAGTACCACGCCAGATTGTCTCCTGGAGAAATTCTGTCAGCAGTACCAGGCCGATGTCATCCTGTGCACCCACACCGGCATCAAATGGCACCGCCCTCTGTCTGCAGATCGCCATGCCATAAACGTCGGCGTCATCGGACGGCCGGAGAACACGGGCGAGACGCACGTCTGGTACACTTTACTGACGGCCAAGCCTACGCTGCAAGTCGAGTTCGTGCCAATTCACTATGACTATCAAACGCTCATCCAGGAGATGCGCCAGGAAGGTCTGCCTGAGGAATTCGCTGCAACGATTCTGACGGGTTGGTGGACGACCTGCCTGGAGGTATTGCCTGCCAAAGAGCGTGTCCGCGGCCGGTGGTAAAGGGAGTAAAGGTGGTAACAGTGGTAAGCGCGTCGCGCACTCAGTCGGCAACGATGTTCGTCATGGTGCGTAGCACGCCAGGGGCCGCCTGGATCTTGGACACGACAAAATCCCCGAGTTGGCTAATAGACTCGACTTCCACCAGGGCAATCACGTCATAGGGACCGGTAATGGTGTTGCAGCGGACTACGCCAGGAATGCGGGCGACCGCCGCACTCACTTCTCGTGCCTTGCCGGTGGTGGTCTCTACGAAGATATAAGCCGATACTGACATGGCTGCTTCCTCCTCTTGTGCACAGACCCCGTTCTCAGAAATGCCAGGGCCAGCGCGACCGGTGTCAATCTTTGAGACCCAAAGTCTCCCCCAGGAGCAACATCCCGGCGGTGAATCCCCCGATAGCGACCCCCAAGATCCCTCCCGTCACGAGCTTCTGTTGGAAATTTTCGCGGGATTCTTTGGTGGCGCCTGATGTATCCGTATCGACGGCGACATACTCCACACGCTGGCGGTCAACGAACCACACGACCTGCTGTTTTTCCGTATAAATCCATTCATAGACTCGTTGGCGAGTCTGGACAGCGCGGAAGAACCGGATCGTGTCAGGGGTGCCTAGTTCTTGGTAGACGGCAGCTTCATCCGCAGAGAGTTTCTGTTCCTTCATGGTGCCCCCGGTCCAGCGATTCGTCGGTGTCGTCTGGACCTGCCAGCTGCGCATATAGGGGGCTTGTATGCCACACGCCGACAGGAGACTGATGAGCAATCCTAGGGTACACACACGCTGCCATGGTGTTGTCCGCACACGTCTCTCCTCGCTAGAGGGCTGTGGTGATGATCGCTGTGGGATCACCGCCTGTGCTCGTGTCGTAAAACTATTGCTTTTCTCAAGAGAACTCCGTATAGTAATCGCCCGCTTATCGCAACATGGTTGGAGAAGATCATGCCATAATATACGCTCTAAAGCGTAGACTGTTGACTGCCCTTCTGCAACATGTAACGCACCATTGGTATACTGATGGAACATCTGGGTAGGACAAGGTAGAGGTACGAGAGACGATGAATTCATCGCCATCCCTAGATGTAATTATCACCGCGGGTGATCGCTCTGCGAGTCGCCCAGTATTGGGCGAGAACAAAGCCTTTCTGTCTATTGCCGGAGTGCCTGTCCTGCACTATGTCCTCAGTGCCGTAGAACGTGCCCGATGTACAGCACGCATCTTTGTCGTGGGGAACAAAGCACGACTCGAACAGCTCTTGTCGGTGCCACACACGCCTTTCCGCGGTACCTGTCCCCTGGTATTGCTGGAGCAGGGGGAGACCCTGTACGATAATGTCTGGACGGCGTTTTTGCACACATTGCCTGACTATACACCTGGAGCAGATTGGCATCCCTATACCAAAACAACCGCTGTCGACAAAACTGTGCTCGTCATGCCGGGTGATATTCCACTCGCGACACCGTTTGAAATTGACGAGTTTGTCGATGGCTGCGACCTTGCCATGTACGATTACTGCCTTGGTCTCACCTCGGCCGCCACGCTGCGCGCCTACTATCCACAGCAGCACCGCTCGGGTATTGAGATGGCGTATTTCACCATGCGTGATATCCAGGCGCGGCATAATAACTTGCACCTTGTCAAACCGTTTCGTCTCGGCAACCGGCACTACATTCAGAAAATGTACAATCTGCGCTACCAGCGCGAGTGGCGCAACATGGTACAGCTGGGTCTGGAGTTATGCCGCACGCGTGGCTTTGCATCGCGCATTGTATGGGCCTTCTTGCGTCTGCATATTGCTCGTCTCATCACCAATTATGGCTGGCAACGCGTGTCCCTGTTCCGCCCCTTCTTTCTTGAGTTGCCGATGGTGGCGAGCCTGCTGTCCCAGCTGTTACGAACGCGCTTTACTACAGTTATGACGCACTACGGTGGATGTACGCTTGATGTGGACAACGCCGAACACTATGAAGCCATCTGTGCGAATTTCGACCGCTGGATCAACCATCAAGAGACGTTGGCCAAGGAACTCAAACAGCAGGCTCAGTCTGTGTGATCCTCTCGTGGGCTGATGACTTCCCGACCAAATACGCGTTGGACATTTGCTGCGATGGCTCGGTGCACTTCGGCCACAGCAACGCCTTTGAGCTGCGCCACTTCGGTCGCCACGCGTGCCACCACGGCCGGAGTGGTAGTGCGTCCCGCAAACTCGCCACCATAGGGCCAGGGACCATCACTCTCCAGCAGGAGATTTTCCAGGGGCACCATCTGCACGAGCTGCCGATCACGGTCGCGGTAGCAGACTTCCGGCGTGACAGAAATGCAGTACCCTGCCTGGCAGATAGCCATGGTGGTCTCAGGCGGGCTTTTGTGCCAGTGAAACACTGCGCCTGGAGGTTGATAACGTTTGACAATCTCCAGCGCCACCGCGGCGGTGGCGTGGGGCGCATGCAGGACAACCGGTAAAGCGAGTCGCACGGCGGCCTGGACTAACGCATGCAGAAACGCTTCACGTTGCTGGGCCTGCGCCTCCGTCATGCGCTGTTCTAGACGGCTGTAGTGCGGCAGGCCAATCTCGCCAAACGCCACGACACGGGCCCGCTGTGCCTCGATCTGCGCCACGACCGCTTCGAGTTCTGCCCACGAGGTGTCTAAACGCTCTGGATGTAATCCCAACGTTGCCCAGATAAGATCCGGATAGCGCTGCTGCATGGCGAGAATGCGCGTGTTGGACGTGAAGCCTGTCCCTGCAGCAACGATAACGCGGACACCAGCCTGCTGGCTCTGCTGACACACTGTCGCAAGATCCTCGTAGGTTGGTGCATCCAGGTGACAGTGGACATCAACAAGGGCCATTTATACTTCCTTCAGGTAAAATCCTGCGTGGTAGGGCAGGCCTTGCAACACCTCGGGCAGCACCAGCTCAGCATTGCCGCCGCGGGTAGGCCGGACGACTAATCGTATCTGAAAAATGGCCGCAGGTATAGGGGCATCCTTTGTTACTCCGTGGGCGCCCACTGTATACCCGGTCCCTTGACCTAGGGGTTCGGGCCTTGCCAATGATACTGCCAATCTTCGGGACGACAGCTTTCCTGGCTTGGCCCGAGTTCGCAGACGTGGTGAGGAGGTTTCCCCCGTTGAAGGGATTACTGCACCAGCTCCACACGTACAATCTGCCAGTCCGTACCGCGGCGCTCGAGGTGAAAATGTAACCCACGTTGCCAAAAGAGGTGGAACTTTTCCCTGACCACAGCCAGGTGGGGAGCATACACCTCGGTGTTGAGGTAGCTGCGGTAGGTAGTATGTAGAGGCACCGCCTCGGCCTGCACGACGCGTAGGCGCATCTGGTCACGAAACGGGCCGACGGTGAGTCGGTCCATGGTGGCGCCATCACCGCGGTACAGAGCGCTATAGTAGCTCTTCACGGTGTGCGCGGGGCTCGAGAGATCAACAAAGGTCTGTGCTGTGTGGAGCGTCAGGAGTGTCCAGTGCCGATGGGCAGTGTAATGCAGTATGACATCGGCGATGCGGCCGACATAGGGGGCGACCAGGGCCCCCGCGAGAATGACCAGGACCACCCCGAGCCAGAGCAGGCCAACAATACGCACGAACTTGTGGCCCGAAGTGTGACGTCGGGGGGTATCGGCGTGGGACATCAGCATGTTCCATAGCATGGCGGCGTTGGTGAGGGCCGCAGGGTGAGCCCTTAGTATAGCCCCACAGAATAAGGTGTCCATAGGAGAGCGCGGCACGCTCGATGACATGGGGTGGTAAAATGGCCACCCCTTAGCCGTGCGCAGCACTTAGCGCAGGCGATCTTGCAAATCGCGCTTGTACTCTTGAGCCCGGCGCCGCCACGTCTCTTCCTCCGGCTTCTCTTGGGTCGCCTCGAGATACTGATCCCAGACGCGTACGCCCTCTGACGAAGTCATGCGTCCGTATATCATCCCCAGGTTATACAGCGCTGCAGTGTAGCTCGGACGTTGCTGAATGGCAGTTTTATAGGCGGTGATGGCGCAGTCGAGTTCATAATAATCCAGCGTGCCATCCGTATCGAGTCCACGCATTGCATGGGCATTGCCACGGCTGAAGTGCGCTTCAGGGTAGAGTTCGCGGGCGTCTGTAGCGCGTTTAAAGGCGTCAATCGCTTCACGATAGCGTTCCTGGCGCAGCAGCACGATGCCGAGATTGTACTGGGCTTCGGCCCACTGCTCATGCTGCGCAATGGCTTTTTCCAGGTGCGTTTGGGCGGCTGGCAGCTCCCCCTGCTGTGCCAGCAGTGTGCCCAGATTGAACAGCAGGAGTGCATCGTCTGGTTGGGCTTCCAGAGCACAGTGGCACTGGTGTATAGCGTCGCTCCAGCGCTGACGCTTGCCATAGACGATTCCCATAAGGGAATGCACTGCAGCGGGAGGGGGCTCGTGCTGGAGCAGTGCGGCGCCTACGTCTTCCGCTTCCTGCCAGGAGGCCGTGGCCACCAGGGCCTGGAGGAGCGTGACCCGTGTCTCTACGTCCTGCGGAGCAGCTTGTACGGCTTGCCGCAACTGCTCGAGCTCTGCGCTGTTCATAGGCCTCCTCATTAGAGCGGATCGCGCCACAAGATCAAAGCGTCTTCGGTGGGACGCATATAGTAGCCGGGCCGGGTGCCAAGTGGCGCAAAGCCCAAACGGTAATACAGCTGCTGCGCCCCGACGTTGGAGACCCGTACTTCCAGGGTCGCTTTCTTACAGGCCGCTTGCCGCGCGCGCTCTATGGCTTCACAGAGCATGTATCTGGCAATACCACGCCGCCGCCACGCCGGATGCACCGCGACGATGACAATGTGCATTTCGTCAATGACCACACGATAGCCAATGTAGCCGACGACATCGTGCGGATGGTCCTCCAGACGTGCCACGAACAGACGCGCGATGCGGGTGTTGTCCAGCTCGGTGACAAACAGGTCCCGCGACCAGGGAGTGGTAAAGGACTGGTACTCAATGGCGAGGACAGCGTCGAGGTCCTCGATTTGCATTGGCACCAGGCGGACAGCGATTTCTGGTAACAGTGGCGGCCGTGTCACAGGCTCCTCCCGCTGGGAAAGCGCTCCAGGGTGCCGCTCTTGGTGTCGAGAATGTAATACTCCTCTTTGAGCTGATTCAGCGCATATACCGTACTACGTGCCGTCTGTGCCTCTTTGAAGAGATGGGCATGGCCACACAACATAATCCGTGGTTGCACCGCGTCGAGAATCTGCCGAATGGCTGGCACGCTGTAGTCTGGTTCACGACCGTACCCAAGGCCGGCTGGGCACCCGTGTACGAGAAAAATGTCGACATCGCGGAGCGTGAGACATTTTTCCACATCGCTGCGCAAGAAATACGCCTGGCTCGCCAACGGCCGCTCAGGGCCGTCATCGAGTTCATAGTAGAGATCGTCGAAGGCACCGTTCAGCCCCGCGACGCGGACTTCCTCCGTTCCATTGCTGAGCGTGAGCACCTCGCCTGTCTTCAGGTTGTGCAGATTGTGCAATGGACGTTCCCCCGATTCGACCTGTCGCACGACATCTGGCCAGTCGTTGTTCCCGATAATCCAGTAAACTGGCCGGGCAAAGGAGCGATAATGGCACATGTCTCCGACTTGTAAAAACGCCTCGACCGGTAATCTTTCTGTCAGCTGCACCGCAAAATCGACACACATCATGTTCCCGCTGGGAAGAAACCCGTGTATGTCACCGAGAATTCCTAATCGCATCCGTCCAGAACCCCATATTCTCTTCTATGTTGTATACTTGTTCATAACTTGACATCTGGCCCCCTGTATGGCACAATCCCTTACATTAGGATACGCATAATGCCAAGTAAATCCTTTACTTGTAAAGAATATATGGCATAAATTAGCGTCGCCTAACGTGCTGGCCCGATGCTTGCAAAAGATTACGCCTTGACCAATGAGCGCCGTAACTCCGATGAGGAGGCCCGGATGGTTGATCATAATAGCGAGGAAATTGCCGCACAGCAACACCAGTGGCACGCTGACATGGTCGAACCCACCCTGCAACAGTTTCCTGAGCGATTGCCAGAGTTTACCACGCTGTCAGGCATTCCTGTGCAGCGCCTCTACACGCCGCTCGACTTTGACCTCAATGCGTACCTCGAGCAACTCAATTTCCCCGGGCAGTTCCCGTATACACGCGGTGTGCATCCGACGATGTATCGTGGGCGGCTGTGGACCATGCGGCAGTACGCCGGTTTTGGGACGGCAGAGGCCTCGAACAAGCGCTATAAATTTCTTCTCGAACGCGGTCAGAAGGGTTTGAGCGTGGCGTTTGATCTGCCGACGCAGATTGGCTATGACGCCGATCATCCCATGGCCATGGGTGAGGTGGGTAAGGTCGGAGTCGCCATCTCGTCCTTGCAGGACATGGAAACGTTGTTTGACGGTATTGCCCTGGATCACATCAGCACCTCCATGACGATCAATGCGACTGCCAGCCATTCTGCTGGCGTTGTACATTGCCGTGGCGAAAAAACAGGGTGTGGCGCCTGCCACGCTCACCGGCACGGTGCAGAACGATATTCTGAAGGAATACATCGCCCGTGGCACCTATATCTACCCACCGGGGCCATCGATGCGCCTTATCACTGACATTTTTGCCTATGCCGAGCGCGCCTTACCACGGTGGAATACGATCAGTATCAGTGGCTACCACATTCGCGAGGCTGGCTCGACCGCAGTGCAGGAAGTCGCCTTTACGCTGGCCAATGGCATTGCCTATGTCGAAGCGGCGCTGGAAACGGGCTTGGATGTCAACGCATTTGGCGCACAGCTGTCGTTCTTTTTCAACGTCCACAACCATTTTCTTGAAGAAATCGCCAAATTCCGCGCTGCCCGTCGCCTCTGGGCGCGTATCATGCGCGATCGCTTCCAGGCGACGAATCCGCGCGCCCAAATGCTGCGTTTTCACGCCCAGACCGCCGGCAGTAGTTTGACGGCGCAGCAGCCGGATAACAACATCGTCCGGGTGGCCCTGCAGGCTTTGGCGGCTGTGCTGGGGGGAGCGCAATCGTTGCACACGAATTCCCGTGACGAAGCGCTGGCGTTGCCGACCGAGGAGTCAGTGGAAATCGCCCTCCGTACGCAACAGATCATTGCCTATGAAACGGGCGTCACCAAAGCGATTGATCCGGTCGGGGGGGCCTATGCCATTGAAGCCTTGACGAATGCCATTGAAGAGCGGGCTGCTGACTACATCCGCCAGATTGACGACCTCGGCGGCGCTGTCAAGGCGATCGAGCGTGGCTTCCCACAGCGAGAAATTCAACAGAGTGCATACCAATATCAACAGGCAGTCGAGGAGAAATCACGTATCGTTGTAGGGGTCAATGCGTATGTCCTGGACGATGAGCCCGAGCCGCCGATTCTGCGTGTCGATCCGGCCCTGGAGCATCAGCAAATCGAACGCCTGCGCGCCCTGCGCGCACAGCGTGATACGGCACGCGTGCAGGCCGCTTTGACCCGTCTGGCAACCGCTGCCCGAGGCAGCGACAACCTGATGCCCTTGCTCATAGACGCGGTTGAGTGTTATGCAACGCTGGGAGAAGTAGCTGATACCCTGCGCGGGGTGTTTGGCGAGCACCGTGAGCATATCGTTTTAGCAAGCTAAGTGCTGCGCCCGGCTCATGGGTGTCCAGTGCACCACCTGGTGTCATGAGGGCAGAGACGCCAGGTTATGGACACCTGTCGCTGTGGGGCGGTACTAAGGATTGCGCACCGCCAGTAGGCGGGCACAATGACGTATTTTGGGCCAGTATGACTACCGGAACTGTTGTGGGACTATACGATGCTGGTCCATATCCCATTGGCACATGGACGGAAGCGCGTGGGCGCACGTCGCGACAAGAGGAAACAGGGTAATGAAGTGTCCCAAGTGTGGCTATGTCAGCTATGATTATCTCGATGCGTGCCGTAAATGTAGTGTCGATCTCGTGGACTTCAAGACCGCCATCCATCTTGAAGTCATCCGGCCTGGTGACCTGGATCTGAGTGTGGTGCTGGCCGGACAGGCAGAAAAGATGGGGCATGCCTCCTCCTATGATCTTGATCAGCTTGACGACAATTTTTTCAATGCACAAACTATGCTCGGCGACCGCCCAGAATCCGCTGATGAGGAGGTTGAAGAGTTTGATATTTCCCTCGATGATGATCTTCCAGAGACTACCAGTCGTACCAGTGCTGCCACCGGCTCTGCTGCAGCGGCGGCTGGTAGAGGCGACTTCGTCAGCTTCGAGGAGAATGAAGAGGAAAACGTTCCCCTCGGATCATGGTCTGCTGAGTCCCCCACGCCTCCTGGCGCTCCTACCGTATCAGTCGATTTGATCGATATGAGTGACTTGGAAGATCTCGATGACATACGCCTTGACATCGAGGAGACTCCTAGCCAGACTGAGACGATTGAACTCGACGCGGATACCTTGATGATGCCTTCCGCCTCTATGCCAGTGATCGACAGACCGTCCGAGAGCGCCTCTTCTGACATCACCTTTGACCTCTCAGAGCCAGAACAGGAGGCGACTCCTCGCTCTGTAGACCCGCTGGAGACGGCACCTGAGCTTGCCGCGGACAACATCCTGGAGGCTGATCTGGAGCTGGATCTGGAAGGGAGAGCAGAGCGGACATCTGCCGAGCCTGAGGCGGATGTGCAGATCAATCTTGAAGAATTTGATCTGAACGATGATGAGGAAGAAGACAGGCCTACACAACCCTAGCCGAAAGCAGAACGTGTCATGAGTCCTGGAGGGATTTTACTGACATTTGCTATTGTCTGTGTAGGAGCCAGCCTGCTCATTGCTGTGGTGTTTCGTTTCTGGCCGCGCTTTGGTTCTGTGGAGGCAGCCATCGAGCATACCGACCGCGTTCTCGACAGGATGGAAGGAGCGGCCTCCGAGCATTAAGCGCAAGCAGCGGTTCTCCCGTGCCGCTTGCCAGAGGCCCGAGATGCATACATCGGTCGCTTCTCCCTGGATCGTCCTTAGTCTGGCAGGGATTCCTTTACTGGTCGTGTGGGTGGCACATTTGTGCCATCGTCTGATTACCTGTCCACACTGTGGGAAGTGCGGCCGCCACTATGTCGGTTTCTTCCGTGAATGGCGCACCCGCCCCGAACAGGTTGGCCCGGTCTATTGCCGGCACTGCCACGCACGCTTCGTGTTTTTGGCGTGAGTGAGAGCTGTCGTCAATCACTGCGTGAACCCTTGTGCCATGTGAGCGTGTGTTATGGCAACCATTGAACATGCCCTATCAACCCTCGCCGGCTTGACTCCACCACAGATTCGGCATTGCATTCGGGAGGGACAGTGGCGTCGTCCGACTTCGGGGTTGGCGCCTGGCTATACGCAGGCCAATCTGGCCATCGTGCCGCGCGCCCTGGCCTATGATTTCCTGCTGTTCTGCCAGCGCAATCCCAAACCGTGCCCACTCTTGGAAGTGCTCGATACAGGTGACCCGGAGCCACGGGAGTGTGCCCCGGGAGCCGATATTCGCACGGATATTCCGCGTTACCGCGTGTATCGTCAGGGAGTACTTGCTGATGAAGTCGATGACCTCACGCCGTACTGGCGGGATGATCTGGTGAGCTTTCTGCTGGGCTGCAGTTTTACCTTTGAGCATCCGTTGCTCGATGCAGGTATTGGTGTCCGACACATTGAACTCGGCGTGAATGTGCCGATGTTCATTACCAATCGTCCGTGTCACGCTGCTGGGGTCTTTCAAGGGCCGATGGTCGTCAGCATGCGCCCCATCCCCCACGCCCAGGTGGTGCGAGCTGTGCAAATCACCAGTCGCTTTCCGGCAGTGCATGGGGCGCCGGTGCACATTGGCGATCCGGCCGCCATTGGCATTCGCGACGTGCAACGACCAGATTTTGGCGACGCGGTGCCCATTGCGTCAGGAGAGGTCCCGGTGTTCTGGGCCTGTGGCGTGACACCACAAGCCGTTGTCATGCACGTCAAGCCTGATCTGGCAATTACCCACGCGCCCGGATACATGTTTATTACCGATCGACGTGATAACGAACTGGCGATGCTGTAATTGGCCAACGCCACAGAGGTCCTCCAGGATTTATGATTCCACTGCGTGACACGGTCCCGTCTTTCCGCTTCCCGATTGTCACCGTCAGTCTCATCGGTGTGAATGTGCTGGTGTTTCTCATGGAAATCAACATGAGCGCATTGGCGCTGGAACACTTCTTCCAGACCTGGGGTATCATACCGCTCCGTTTCACTCATGCCCGCTTGCAGTCCGGGGGCAACTATTTCACCCTCCTGTCGTCGATGTTCCTGCATGGTGGCTGGATGCACATCATCGGCAACATGTGGTCGCTGTGGATTTTCGGGGATAACGTCGAGGATCGCATGGGCCGCGGTGGGTTCCTGCTGTTTTACCTGCTCAGTGGGCTGACTGCCGGCGCCGTGCATGTGGTGACGAACCCGGCCTCGACGGTGCCCACGGTGGGGGCAAGCGGTGCCATTGCTGGTGTCATGGGAGCCTACTTGCTCCTGTTCCCCCACTCCTCAGTAGTGACATTGGTGCCAGTGGTCTTTTTCATGCATGTGGTCGAAATACCAGCGGTATTTTTTCTTGGCTTCTGGTTTCTCTTGCAACTCTTCAGTGGTACACTGGCGCTGGCGGCGGCTGGCGCCCAGGCCGGAGGCGTGGCCTGGTGGGCACACATCGGCGGGTTTGTGGTGGGGTTTCTGTGGGCCGTGCCGCTGCGCCGGCGGACCGCCATCACCGGGCGCCGACGGCGATATGATGAGGACTGGTAGAGGGATAGGGCCTCTCATTGCGTCTGGCACGGCAGAGGAGTGAGGTATGCACGCCTACACCTGGGAGAAGATCCCGGCGGAACGCCTGGACCACAATATCGTACGGCGCATGATCGTCGGGCAGAAAGAAATGTTGGTACGGTGGGAATTCAAGAAGGGCGCCCTAGCGGCACGCCATAGTCACCCCCATGAGCAAATCGTCATGATGGTGCACGGCAAGCTCCGCCTGGCCGTCGGGGAGGACGAGACCATTATGGGGCCACACGACATCGTCGTCATTCCTCCGCAGGTGCCACACGAAGCAGAAGCTCTGGAAGATACTGTGGTGATTGATATTTTTAGTCCACCACGGGAAGATTTCCTGTCCGGTGCACCACCGGCGTATCTGAAGAAGTCGCCTTGAACAGCCCACACACCCTATGGTTGTTCTTGTTTTGGCTGCTCACTGTGCCGGCCGTTCTGGGGGCGCAGTCGTTGGTCCAGCACGACCTGCAGGTCGTGCTGCAGCCGGCAGCCCGCCAACTGCAGGTGACAGACACCATTACCCTCCCGCCTCATCTCGGGGGGGGCTGGTCCTTCCTGCTCCACGCCGGGTTACAGCCGCGCTCACTCACGCCGGATGTCCAGCTCGTACGCCAGGAGCGCTCATTACACACGGCTGCAGTGCCGTTGGCGCAGTACCGTGTGTCTCTTCCAGTAGGTACACACACGTTTGTCGTGCAGTACACCGGTGAAATTTCCCATCCTCCGCAACAGCACGGTGCGGAATACAGCCGCAGTGTGCGCGATACGCCTGGCACGATTGCCGCTGACGGGGTGTATTTGAGTGCAGCGACCCACTGGTATCCACGTGATGACAGTGCCCTCGTGCGCTTCACCCTGGAGGTGCAGAGCCCGCCAGCCTGGGAGGCGATCAGCCAGGGAAAACGTACCCGACACGAGCACCACGAGACGCGTACACTCGTCCGCTGGGAAACCGTCGAGCCACAGGAGCAAATCTTCCTGGTCGCTGGACCGCTCACTGCATATGAGCAGCAGACTGGGGCAGTGCACGCCATGGCGTTCTTGCGGACCCCCGATGCGTCGCTGGCCCAGCAGTATCTGGAGGTGACTGGGCAGTATAGCACTATGTACAGCCAGCTCATCGGACCATATCCCTATGAAAAATTTGCGCTAGTGGAGAATTTTTGGGAGAGTGGCTCTGGTATGCCATCGTTTACCCTCCTGGGCTCAAAAGTTATCCGCTTGCCGTTCATCTTGCACTCTTCTTATCCGCATGAAATTCTTCACAACTGGTGGGGCAATGGCGTCTTTGTTGCGGCAACGAGTGGGAACTGGTCAGAAGGCCTGACCGCCTACCTGGCAGACCATCTGGTCCAGGAGCAGCGTGGCAGCGGCGCGGTATACCGCCGCACAACGCTACAAAAATATCTCGATTATGTGGCTGTGCAACGGGATTTCCCACTCACGGCGTTCCAGGCGCGTCATGATGCGGTGACCGAGGCTATTGGGTATGGCAAGGCCCTGATGTTTTTCCACATGCTCCGCCGGCACGTCGGTGACGAGCGGTTTGTGCAGGCTTTGCGCGCCTTTTATCGGGATCAGCGGTTTCGACAGGCGAGTTTTGACGACGTACGTCAGGCGTTTGTAGACATCGCGGGCAGTGACATGCAGGCGCTCTTCGAGCAGTGGGTCAGGCGCACCGGGGCCCCCGAGCTATACCTGCGTGATGCTGCTGTGCGCTCGGATGGCACAACGTATCTACTCACCGCGGTCGTCGAGCAGGTGCAACCAGGCCCGGCCTACCAGCTGCATCTCCCCCTGGCCGTGACACTGGAGGGCCAGACGCAGTCGTATGAGGCGACCGTTGCCATGTCTGACAAACGTCTCGAGCTGGCCCTGCGCCTCCCCTCACGGCCGTTGCGTCTTGATCTTGATCCCCAGTTCGACCTGTTTCGTCGCTTGCACCGCCACGAAATTCCACCAGCGTTGTCACAGATGTTTGGGGCAGAGAAGGGGCTCATTCTCCTGCCAACCCAGGCCTCTACCGAGGTGCGTCAGGCCTACCAGCAGCTCGCGCAGGCCTGGCAGCAGGCATCATCCGGACAACTCGAAGTACGCTGGGATGATGATGTAACAGCCCTGCCGGCGGATCGTGCCGTGTGGGTGTGGGGCTGGGAGAACCGCTGGCGTTCCCAGGTGGCTGCGGCAACGGCCGAGTACGAGGTAACTATGAGTGCCGAGGGCGTCCACATTGGCCATACTGCCCTGTTACGTGCTGAGCATGCCGTGGTGTTGACCGCGCGCCATCCGCTCAATACGCAGCACCCCCTGGCCTGGATCGCGACTGACAATCCTGCTGCACTGCCCGGACTCGGACGCAAATTGCCGCACTACGGCAAGTATAGCTACCTCGCTTTTACCGGAGATGAACCCACCAACGTCGCCAAAGAGCAGTGGGCTGTGGTCGATTCGCCCCTATCGGTTCTCTTGCCCCAGCCGGATGGCCGTACAGCGTCAGTCGCGCCCGCAGTGATGGCACCACGGCAGGCGCTGGCCTCCTTACCGCCTGTCTACTCTGCCGAGCGTATGCAGCACGTCATCCAGACGTTGGCCAGTGCAGAGATGCGTGGCCGTGGTTTCGGGACACCAGAGCTAGACCGCGCCGCCGACTTCCTCGCCGCGCAGTTTCGCGCCGCTGGCTTGCAGCCAGCCGGAGACCAGGAGGGCAGCTATTTTCAGACCTGGAGCGCCCGTGGTGGTGTCCCAGAACGTGAGGTGAGGCTCAAAAACGTGGTCGGCTTTCTCCCAGGGACGAAGTCAGAGTGGGCCACGCAAAGCGTCGTCCTCGGGGCGCACTACGACCATCTTGGCCTGGGTTGGCCAGACGTGCATCAGGAGGACATCGGCAAAATCCACCCTGGGGCTGATGACAACGCCAGTGGCGTCGCAGTCTTGCTCGAACTTGCCCATGTCCTCGGCAAGACCTGGCGCCCAGAGCGCTCTGTCGTGTTTGTCGCCTTTGCCGGTGAGGAGGCGGGACGCCTCGGGTCACAGCACTATGTTGCACATACTCGCGGCTTTCCAGTCGTGCAGAGTCTTGGCATGCTCAACCTGGATAGTGTGGGACGCCTGGGTCACAACAAACTGTTCGTCCTCGGGACGGCGTCGGCAGACGAGTGGCCACACATCTTCCGGGGCGTGAGTTACGTCACCGGCGTGCCGATCGAACTCGTGGCTGACGAACAGGGAGGGAGTGATCAGCGCAGTTTCCTCGACGCTGGCGTGCCAGCTGTGCAGCTCTTCAGTGGATTGCACAGAGATTATCATCGGCCAACCGACACCCCAGACAAAATCGATGCGGCGGGGCTCGTCAAAGTTGCGGCGGTAACGCGCGAGGCAATCGTGTATCTTGCTGGTCGTGCTGATCCCCTAAATGCGGCACCTGGCACACAACGTGGTATAGCACCTGCCCGTCCTGAAGCTGCTGGGGGGAGTCGACGCGTCAGTCTCGGCACCCTGCCGGATTTTACATACGCCGGCGAGGGCTACAAAATCAGCGACGTGACGCCCGGATCGCCAGCAGCCCAGGCAGGTTTGCAAGCTGGTGACGTCATCGTGCGTCTCGGCACGACAGCGATCGCCAATATTCGCGACTTTGCCAATGCCTTGAAAGCACTACAGCCAGGAGAAAACATTCCTCTTACTTTCGTGCGTGGTATGACCGAGCATACCGTGCACGTTCAGGTAGTCTCCCGTTAGAGTGGTCCATAGGTCCTTCATGCAGTACTCAGCAAGCGCTACGCAGCGGTCGAGGAACTGCCGAACAGGATAAATACCAGTGCCATGACGAGCATCTGCACTAGCCAGCCAATCGCACAGACACCGACAGCCCGTAATGTGCTCTGGTAGTCGAGAGCTTGCCTGACGGCAATAATCATTGCCGCGAGCATCCAGATCGACGTCACGACAAACACGATGCCCGTCAGTCCCGGGATGAGGCCTGCGAGGCGTAGAAGGCCAGGGGAGCTGGCAAAGCCGACGGTGCGCAGTAATTCGCCAGGCGTGGCGTGTGTCTGTGGTTCTGGAAGGAATTTTGTCCCGATATAATATGTCATGTAGGCCCAGATATACCAGCCAATGAGGGCCATAAGAGTCCCGAACACAATGCCAGCCACGCCTGCGCTCGTCAGGCTTCCTATACCAGCGGCGAGACTGGAGAGGATCACTACCACGGCGGCTGGCCCTGTGGCCTGGGTGTCAGCTTCGACTTCTTCGTACAGTGCTACGTCCAGTTTGGCGGCGCGGATCATGCGCTCCATTAGATTCTGCATGGGTATGCTCCTCTCCGTTCGGCACGCAGGGGCTTGGCCTCCCACCATGGATTGTGCCACTGCGCACACGCGAGTGGGCACTACGAGGTTCGGCAGGAGAGATGTCTGCCAGTATAGCAAGCCCTCTGGCGCCTGTATAGCGGGGGGTGGCAGGACGTTCTGACAGAACGTGCGTTCAAGATTTCTCTACGTGCAGCCGATACGAAGGACGGATGGGGGACCACGAAGAGGCAATGATAAGGAATAGCTATGTCCACCGTTACTTCCACTCTCCCACACGCAGCAGATTTGCACAGCTTTTTGCAACCCCGAGAACAGGCCTCTGCCAGTATCCTCACACGGGTGCACGCCGAGACATGGACGAATGCTGATATCGCTATTACGACAGCCGAAGGTGACACAGTGGTGCTGTCGGCCGGTGCAGTATTACAGACTGCCTATGCCAGTTATGATGCGCGTGGGCGCCTGGCAGGCCAGGGTTTTGATGTGCATGCTGAGGCTGCGCAATTGGTGGTCTCTCAGGATACGGCAATGACCGTTGCAGGTGATCTGAGCGACGCGGAACTCGCCGATGTCCACCACTTGCTCGCAAAGCTTGGAGCCATGGCCGTGGACTTTCTCGCTGGGGAGCTTGATGACGCCGTGACCCACGTCCTCGATCTTGGAGAACTCGACACACTGGCGAACTTTGACGCGTCGTTCGAGTATGTCCAACACGTCCGTGTGGAGCAACACTATACG
This sequence comes from uncultured Gammaproteobacteria bacterium, assembly GCA_963773125.1. Lineage (GTDB taxonomy): Bacteria > Tectomicrobia > Entotheonellia > Entotheonellales > Entotheonellaceae > CAVZBC01. The sequence continues at coordinate 39,476 of CAVZBC010000043.1, forward strand.
GCCCAGGAGAACTTGTGCCACACGCCAGCCAGTACCGAGAAGCCTGTATCATCGGCACGGATAAGTCCCAAGAGCATTGAGCGCTTGCTGGACAGAATGATGCAGGTTACTGAGGCATTCCAGGTTGATCCAGAAGCGCTGGCCGAAGCCCTGCCACAATTTACTAACAGGCTCATGCACACACTGATCAAGGCGTATGGTGCAGACGCTCCAAAGACTCAACTCGCCGAGCAGGTCCTGACGAAATTTGCCGACCACCTCCATGACGCGGTGGCATCGTCGGAGAGGGCCTAGCCTGAACATTTTTATGCTTTGCTCCCTAATCGACCCAGTCAGCGATGAAGATATCTGTAGCACGCGGCTTCTGGGGCTCGCGGTTGGAGGCAAAAACCAGCTTCTTGCCGTCATGGGAGAACATGGGAAAGCCGTCAAAGACTGTATTGAAGGTCAAGCGTTCGAGATGTGTCCCGTCATGGTGTATTACATACAGCTCAAAATTATGTCCGAACGTCCGTAAGTCCTCACGCCAGTCGTCCATGTTGCTGGAAAAAACAATTCGTCGTCCGTCCGGATGCCACGAAGGGGCCCAATTGGTGGCGCCGTTGTGTGTCAGGCGGATTTTATTGCTACCGTCCGCGTCCATCACCCAGAGGTCGAGCGGTACTGCAGCGATATAGTCGTGTTCCATCCATTCCCGCCACATGGCTTTTTCCTCAGCCGTTTCCGGATACCAGGCGCGCCAGACGATTTTTGTGCCATCAGGCGAAAACCAGGGCCCACCGTCATACCCCTCGCGGTCTGTGAGGCGTCGGAGGTTCGACCCATCGGTGTGCATGATGTAGATGTCGAAATCACCGTGACGCTGCGAACCAAAAACGATCTGTGTCCCGTCTGGTGAGATGATGGGCTCGGCGTCATATTTCGGGTTGTCCGTCAGCCGTTGCAGTGCCGAGCCATCAGCGCGGGCTACAAAAATATCATAGGGATACAGCGGCCAGGTATAACGATGTTTCTCAGTCACACGGCGGTCTGGCTTGGGAGGGCATGCTCCAGGCAGATGACTGGTGGAGGCAAACACAATCTTGTCGTTGCCAGGGAAGAAAAACGCGCAGGTATGGGCTCCATGAGAAGGGCTGACCATGCGCTTATCGGTGCCGTCGATGTTCATGATCCAAATTTTATCGCAGGCATAGCCGTCACGATTCGATTGCCAGATGAGTTTGGTGTTGTCCCAACTAAAATAGGCTTCACCATTGTCACCGTCGAATGTCAAGCGTGTGACATACTGCATGTGCGGCTCGACGAACGTTGTCGCAGAGGGTTGTTGGGCAAGGGTATGGACACTGCTCCAGGCACAACCCATGAGCAAGAGCAGGAGAACGCGCTGGTACATGGAGCAATCCTCGTCTATGTTTCAGGCTGTGCAGCGACATAGTGCGCAAAAAATGCCGTCAGGCGTGCCATCAGTGCGACGAAGACCGGATGGTCGTGATACATGAAATCGTTGTGCTTCCCGGCCAGAAGATGCAGCTCTTTGGGCTCACGTGCTGCGGCATAGAGGGCGAGAGATTCGTCGACTGGATGCAAGCGATTGTGTGTGCCGTGGGCGATGCATAACGGGCGGGGAGCGATCGCCGCAACGTCTTTCTCGGCATTCAACAGGATGAGAGATTCGGAAAATTCTAGCGTGACTTGCTCCCCGAACCCTGGGAGAGTGGCGAGTTCTTTCTGGACATGCTCTGCCGTATCCGGATCGAGCGGATAGTGCAGGAATGGTGCAACGAGCTGTGAACGCCCTGTGGTGACACGGCGTATGCGGTCTTCGGCGATGGCCTGCAGAATGGCATGCCAGGTTACATACGAGTGTACCGTACGCAACCAGCGGCTGCCGTCGAAGAAGCCATTCACCGCGGCAACGGCTCGCACGCGCTCATCCTGCGCCGCCACGCGGACCACGTTGGCTGCTCCCATGCCCCAGCCGATGAGGCCCAGCCGCTGGGGCTCCACCTCGGGTTGCAGACTCAACCAGGTGATGGCATGACGAATGTCAACCACTTGCTCATCAAGAATGACCCGCCCACGTGGGCCCTCACTGCGCGCAAAGCCTCGATAGTCGAAGCCCAAACAGACATAGCCAGCTTGCGTGAGTTGCCGTGCGAACAACCGGGGATAAAAGATCTGCACTCCCTGGTATCCTGAACAGGGAATGATGGCTGGGCGCTTTTCCCCGGTGCGATAGTCATCCGGCAGATAAACGGTTCCTGTCAACTGATACCCGTCACTATAAAACGGTGCCTGGCGCTCTTGCATGGGCATGGCCTTTTTCTCTCACGCGCTGTAGGAGAGCGTATGATGGGAGTGTGCCCTATTTTATCTTCAGGCGCAACGCAGGACAAAACATGACAAATTTTTCTTGACTTATTCATAAAGTGCTTTAATCTATCTACCGATAGGTAGACTTAATCATGTATACGCAATTTATATAGGGCTACTCAGACATGGAGGTGCATATGGGTACTGGGCGCTGGAAAGTTTCGACGACGTTCGACTCGGTGATGACGTGGAACTACGACGTCGAGCATGTCGATTTGCGGGCGCTTTACGAAAAGGCCAAGCAGGAACAGTGGAATGCTACCACCCAGCTCGACTGGGCACAGAATGTCGACCCAGACGCGCCCATCCTCGACGATGATATTGATCCCAATGTCGCGCTGCTGCGCCATTCCGACCTCTGGCGCAACATGACTCCGAAGGAGCAGCAGCAACTCCGCTATGAGACCCTGACCTGGAACCTCAGCCAGTTTTTGCACGGCGAGCAATTAGCGGTTTTTGTGGCTGGACAACTTGCCGCCGCGGTGCCATGGATTGATGCCAAACTGTATGGTTCTACCCAGGTCATGGATGAAGCCCGCCACACTGAAGTGTTCTATCGCTACTTGCATGAAAAGCTTGAGCACGAATATGCCCTCTCCGACACCACGCGGGGCATTTTTGAGACGATTTTGGGCGAGGCACGTTGGGATCTGAAATATCTGGGCTTACAAGTGGTTCTGGAAGGGTTGGCGATGGGACTGTTCACCCGTATGTATCAAGCTGCCCAGGAACCGCTGCTCAAGGAGCTACTGCGTTTCGTCCGCCAGGATGAGGCACGCCATTTCGCTTTTGGGGTACTATCGCTGCGAGATTTTTATGCCACAGAGCTCTCCGAAGCCGAACGTCATGAGCGTGAGGACTTTGCCTTCGAGGTGTGCCGCATTATGCGTGGCCGGACCTATCCCAAGGAAGCGTGGGAGTCCATGGGGTTGCCAGTAGAGGCATGCTTGCGCGCCATGCGAGAAGCGGCAGGCCGGAGCAATGTCCAACTGTCCTCCTTTACCCGGGTGACATCAGCGCTGAAAACCATTGGCCTGCTCAGCGAACGTATGCGCCCGCATTTCGCACAGATCGGTTTGCTGAAATACGAAGATACGCCGCTAGCGGAACTCGAGACGGTCGCGACTGCCTAGTCGTTCCGTTGCCCCTCTCCTGGAGTGGCCCCACGTTCCAGCCTCCCAAGCATATAGCAATGCCTGGGAGGCTGGCCGCCGATGTGTTTGCAGCAGAATCGACACGCACAGTCTACCGCGTGCATGCCTTGACCATGTAACACTATTGTTCCTGAAGCCATTTTATCCTCCCGGATGTCCGAATTTTCTCCTATCACTGCTGCTCTTGGTTTTCGGTTTGTGAGGCCTCGATCCAGGAATATTGCATGGGGTGCGACACCAGAGTGGTATATGATCACAACCCCGCCTGACCGTGCCTTGCCATCCTTCTAACACCTAAGCAAGCGACAAAATTGTTTTTTCAGGAATGTAATCCTACCTAATTTGTCGGTTTCCTATCCTGGCGCATTTTCTTTTAATTTTGTAAGGCATTGGTTTACAGAAGGTAAAAAGGATTTTCCCGTCATATATCCAACTGGTATGGCCTTTGCTTTACGGATGACAGTAGTGCCAGAGCAAGTTTTCGGTGGCCAAGGTAGGAGTATACATGTACAAACGCATTCTGGTTATTACTGGCAGCCAGCCCTGGATAGACGCCTCAGTCGAGTATGCCATTGCCCTGGCAGCGTCTACCGGGGCGGATTCTGTCTCTCCTCACAGTGCCTCTACCCCCGATCGTCGCCGGCATGCCAGATGGCACGGCGTGCTCTGCCATCGCTCTGGAGAGTGTCGTGGCGCAAAGTGAAACAGTCCTGGCAGGCATCACGGCCGCGGCTGAGCAGGCCGGGGTGTCCTATACCACACGTGTGCGCTGGGGCAATACGGCCGCCATGATCCTGCATACTGCCGCAGAAGAAGACTGTGATCTCATCATTGTCGGGTCGTACGCCCCCACCTGGCGGAGCCGCCGGCTCCGTAGCCACATCATTAAGAAGGTCACAGCCTCTGCCAGACAACCCCTGCTGGTTGTCACGGCCCCCCCGAAGGAATCGTACGACAGCATTGCGTGGTCGCGCCTCCTTGTGGTGCACGACGGTTCCCCCAGTGGTGAGGCATCAGTGCATTACGGCCTGGCCCTGGCCCAGGAAGCGTCGCTCGACGTCTGTCTGCTGCATGTCAATGCCCTTCGGCAGCACGATGCAGTTGACTCTTTCAGCGGCACTCAGCATGGGCAGAACATATTGACGCTGGCAGCATCCCAGGCCGCTATTGCTGGGACAAATCATGACGTCGTGCTGACGTCAGGGAATATTGTCACGGACATTGTGGAGACCGCTGCGGCCAAAGCATGCGGCGTCATCGTGCTCGGTGTGGTACCGTACAGTGGCTGGCAGCGCCTCGTGTATCGGCACACCGTCAAGGCGGTGCTGGCTAGCACCGCCCTCCCGCTGCTGTTGCTGAACCGCTCTGTGACTTACTGGCACTAGCAGCATGTACCTTCCTCGTTGCAGGATCTCTACGAGGACTGCCTGCTGCGCACATCTGCATGCGAAGGGGGAAGTCATGCAAGCGATCATCAATGGCATCCTGGTGCTGTTACTCATTTTGTTGCAACCGTTATATCTCTATAGTGGCAGTGTACGTCTGGGGAATGGACTTTTGCCACTCCTGGGAAGTGTGGGGTGTATTGCCGGCTTGATCATCGTGCTGCATTGCCTGTTGCGCACTGATACGCAGGGGACAGAAGAGGTGCACACCTTAGCGGTGTCGCAAAAATAGTTGGGTAGTGTGCCCGCTTCCAAGGGGCCTTCTTGTGACTCTCAGTCCGCCAGGACAGCAACTTCCTGGGTAGTCGGCGTAACATGTAGGAAACATGCCGCAGGAGATTGGTCAGCAGTTTGGCTCGCAAAGCGGGGTTAGCATGCTCCAGGCGATCAAACTGGTCCAGAGCGCGCGTAGCATTCAATCGGTGTGTTTGCCGTCACGTCCGCAGAACGTGGCGAGCGCTCAACGAGGGCCATTTCTCCGAACGTCATGCCCGCCGTGAGCGTCGACAGCCGCTTGCGACGTCCTGTGGACAGGCGAATGGAGACACTTACCTCACCCTAGACGAGCGATAGATATTGTCTGGTGCCTCCCCGGCCTGGAGAATGCGCTCCCTGGGGGCAAACGTCATTGGCGCCCACTCGACCGGATCATAGCCAATGGCCAGGACCAGGTCGGCTTCGGCTAAGGTGCTGCCACTGAGCGTGGGAGAGCGCAGTCCAATGGCAGGCTGCGCCAGTGGATCACGATAATCGAGGGCGCCTTTGCCCATGAACGTTGGCACCACTGGTATACCCAGCTTCCGGGCAAAGGAGGCGAGGCGGTCGGCAGCACGCCGTCCAGCCGCCTGGCGGCGGATGACACCATTGCCTACGAGCATGACCGGTCGCTCGCAGGCACACAGCAGGGCTACCGCGCACGCCATACTCTCCGGGATGGCCTGCGGATACGTAGTGCGCCGTACCGGCATCGGCATAGCGTCGACTGGCTCTGCAGCCACATCTTCTGGCAATTCAATATGCGTGGCGCTGGGTTTTTCCATGCGTGCCAGGCGAAACGCCTTACGAACGATTTCCGGCACGCTCTCCGGTTGCTCGATGCGGGCATTCCAGCGCGTGATCGGCGCGAGCATGCGCTCGATCGCTGTCGCGATGAGTGTTCACAGCTGGCCTCCTCCGTGCAATCGACGGTGATCGCTGCGGCGCGCGGTCCGAGGTGACGGATTTCCTCCTGGAGGCTGTCAAGTTCGGTCAGGGTGCGGCTACTCACCACTACATCTGCCCCGGCGGCGGCCAGGGCGAGCGCCATGGCGCGTCCGAGGCCGCGTCCCGCCCCGGTGACGATCGCCACCCGGTCGGTGAGGTCGAACAATCTGGTCCCCAGCAGCTCCGGACGGGACAGCGGGGACAGATGATTGCAAACAGCTTCTGAGGTGTCGAGAACGGTTGGCATCTCCAATACCTCCTTGCCTCTCTATGTCTAGCGATATGGTGAGAGTTATGGGTACAAGCAGCATACAGGAACAGGTGCATAGAGTAGGGGCAATATCCATGCCAGGGCGGTTCTCACTGGCGGGATGCCTTGTAAGTGTAAGTATTACAAAAGCTCTGCAAGAAAAGGCTAAGAAGGAGTGACAGCTCCATTCGTACATCCGTGTCTGAATGACGGGTATGGAGAACACTTTTGTATGGTGAAGGATAAGTCTCTCTTTGACTACTAGGTTCGTAAGGTGTCGGAACCAGGAGTTATTGATGAGGCCGCCACAGGGTAAGAGGGAAGAGGTCGGTTGAAGATGTGGCTATGAACCCTAACATGTAACAAAAATGTTGGATTTTGGATAAAAACGACCATTTTGTTGCTCGCTGCAAGTCGCGGTTTTGCCAGGTGCCACGGCATATGAGAACGAGGGCATGTAGGCATCGTAGTCTATCTCAGGGCACTGGTACATCCTTTGCTCATAAGAAACACATAAAGAAAGTGTAGAGTGGTGTTCTATGGTCGTTACAGAGCCTCCTGAGTATGCGTAACGTGAATAGGAAAAGGGTGAGGGAGGGAAAGAAGGGAACATCCGATGTTGTACGATAATTTCTTTTACTGGGATCAACTTATACAGACATATTTACGCGCAACGCTTGAGGTGCTTGAGAAGCTCAAGCATTACAAGTTGTTGGCTGGCCAGTCGACAAACGACGACGAGAGGACGACACAGTGCGACACATCTCTAGCCTGCGAGCCGTATGCCCGCCTCCACGATCCGGTGTGGCAGGGGTTCCTCACCGTCGTCGAGGCGACAACGAAGGTCGCGGTGCAGTACACCGAAGTCATGGGGAGGGAGCTTGGCGTCTCTGTGCCCCGTCAAGTTACCCTCCTGGTGCAGCAGGGCGATCACCTGGCTACCTGTCTTGAGCACGTCATACAACGGCTTGAGCGACTCGAGGGCTACGTGACTGTGCACACGAAAGACGCGAACGATGCCCGCCTCGACGTGCTCATTGAGCAAATCAACGCCGTGGCAGCTGCCATCGCACCCCAGGTCACCGCCCCTGGCGAGCCATGAGGGCACATCCCCGGCACCAAGTCGACGCTTAACGGGGCGTTGGACGGCGCAGCAAAAGCACGAGCGGCATTGACAGTAGGCACATGAGCACCACCAGCATGAAGCAATCCTGATAGGCGGCTACGGTGGCTTGCTGTTCGAGATGGCGCTGCAGCAAGGCGAGGGCTTTGACCTCTACCATCGTCCCGACCTCCCCGGCATGTGTCATGAGGTCGTAGGCTGGTTCGAGCACTTCCCCCCAGGGTAACGGCGAGAAGGCCTGGGATTCATCGAGCCGGCTGGCATGATAGATCGTACGCCGTTGCAGAACCGTGGTCATCATGGCCAGGCCGACAGTTCCGCCGATGCCCTGCTGCAGGAGATTTATGAGCCCAGAACCCATACGGACTTTATCCGGAGGCAAGAGCATGAGCGACGAAGCGTTCATCGGCGTGAAGATAAACCCGATGGTCACGTAGCGACCTAGAATCATCCAGATAATCCAGCTCATTGGCCGGTCGAGGGTGAGAAAAGAGAACAAGTATGATGCAACAGCAAACAACCCCAGACCGAACAGGATGATGAATCGCCGATCGATCTTGTCCACCAAGCGTCCTGCAACGAGTGTCGTAAACGCCATGATCAATGCCCCAGGGAGCATGACGTAACCGGCTTGCGCTGGAGTGTAATCCATGAGCCGTTGCAGTAGGATGGTCTGTAAGAAGTTCGAGCCCCAGAAGGTCATGGCGTTGATGAGAATGGCCACGGACACCATCGTGAAGGCCAGGTTTTTGTAGAGCCGCAAGTCGACTAAAGGCTCCTGACGCGTAAAGGCCAGGATGAGAAACAGGACAAACGCCACACCAGCGACGACAAAGAGGCGCTGGATGTAGGGGGTGTCCCAGCCAATGCGTTGCCCTTGACTCAGGGCAATCAGGAAGCTCACCAGGAAGACGGCCATGGTTACCAGGCCAGCGACGTCAAGAGAGCGCCGCACGGCCTCGCGTGTGTTAGGAATCACCAGTGCCACCAACACCATGCATAATACCCCCGCTGGCACATTCAGATAAAACACCATGCGCCAGTTGAGGTGTTCTGTCACGTAGCCTCCCAGCACCGGACCTATGGCCGGGCCAAACGCCACTCCCAAACCGTACAGCCCCATGGCGAGACCACGCTGCTGCGGGGGGAAGGTAGTGCTCAGCAAGACCATGGCCATCGGCGTAATCGGACCACTGCCAATGCCTTGCACGACGCGAAAAAAGATCAGCGAAGTACCATTCCAGGCCAGACCACACAACGCTGAGCCACCGATAAAGACCAGCAGGCTGAGGAGAAACAGATTGCGGTTGCCGAGCCAATTGCCCAGCCAACCTACGGTAGGAATGAGGACAGCGCCAGCAATCATAAAGGCCGTGATGATCCACTGCGCTTGATCGAGATTGAGCCCAAAGGCGGTCATCATCGGTGGCAGCGCTACATTGACCGTGGCGCCGCTCATGACGGTAAGAAAGGCACTGAACATCACGGTGCCTGTCACCCACCATTTGTAGGAAGGCCTCTCCGGAGCGACCAGGAGACCACCACGCGCAGCGCCGTCTGGCTGTGCCTGTTGAGTCGTCTGAGAAGGTGCGGTCGAGGAAGACACGCCAATGTTCTCCATGCATTTCTTGTCGTTCGGTCTGTCCAGCGTCATACAAATAATTATCACCGAAAAGACCGGTTCCTGGCACGGGAGTCGGTGAGGAACAGTGTGGGGATCATGGTCGCCAGCGCCACTAGTCCGAGTATCAGGAAACAATCATTGAACGGGCCGATCAGGGCTTCCCGAGCCACAATCATGACGCTGGCAGTGACCCACCAGTGGTCGTTGGCGGGAGCGGTCGGAGAGGTCGTGGACGGGGCTAGTTTTGAGCATGCGCGCTCGCTGCCAAATGCCTCCAGGCGGTGTTGTATTGGTCGGCGCATTGTGTTTCGAAGTGTCGTAGACGTTTTGTTATGTTTATTGACTTATGAGTCACTATAACGACCGCGAATTTTATTGTCAAGGACCGCAAGCAGGTGGACAGGACAGCCAGGCGCTTTTGTACCTTGGGAGCGGGGTGGCCGAGAGATCGAAGTCCGGGATAGGTTGCATGGCACACCACAGACCTCCCTCCTCTCGGCACGAGACCGTGCTCCCCTAATGCCGGGTGAGTTCCTCACGCAACCTGGTGGCAATAATATCCTCGTCACCGGGCTGGAGATTAATGGGGTCCACGGCGATTTCGTCGAAATAGCCACCCTGCTGGGTGCCTTGCTGTACGTAGATGTGCGGTGTCCCGGAGGCGAGCGCATCGCGCACAGCCTGACCTGAGGGCCCCTGCCAGGACGGTTCGAAGTAGAGCACGGCATGTGGCAGGACACGGTTCAGGGGATCCTGTTCCACCACGGCGCGCAGACCTGGCAGGTCGCGCACGGCATCGACAATGTGCGTGCACACCTCACGATAACGGTTCATCTCGGCGTCTTCATCTTCGGCCAGAAAAAGCTCTAAGGCCGTTACCAGGCCGACGATTTCTTCCTTGGAAGTCTTAGCCGGTCGGCCGACACCGGCGTTGGGGCTATGGTTGAGGGCGGCAGCGCGGATCAGATCTTTACGCCCAGCTAAAATGCCCGTGCTCTGTGGTCCGCGAATCCCCTTACCACCGCTAAAATTCACTATATCGGCGCCCAGACGTAGGTGTTTGAACAGGTTCTGGCGCGGCGGCAGCATCGATGCCGCATCGACAATAACCGGCACGCCACGCTGGTGGGCAATCTCACAGATGGTTTCAAATGGTAAGAGACCGGGCGGGCTGGTAAAGGGCGAGTAGAGATAGACGACTGCTGCAGTCCTGTCTGTAATGGCGTGCTCTAGTTCGTATGGCAGGGTGCGACGTCCGAGGCCGATATCGACGAGCACGCCACCGGCAAGACGGAAGGCCTGGTCATACTGGAAGCGGTGCACGCGTTGGATGATAAACTCGTTCTTCATACCCGTCGTATCTGGGAGACGGGCCACCTTGGCAGCATCGTCGCCCGTCATGCAGGCGGCAGCTTGCAACACTAAGCCTGCGGCGGCACCCCCGGTAACGAGTGCTGCCTCGGCGCCGAGGCGGTGGGCAATAGCGGCCCCGGCGGCTTCGTTCAGCTCGTCAATATTCACAAACGCCTGGGAGGCTTCGCGCATGGCCTCAATGGTTTCAGGTCGCATCAGGGAACCGCCATAGCGCGTGGTCGTTCCGGCACCGTGGATGATGGGGGTAACCCCGAGTTTCTGGTACACTTTGGGCACGGGTCTGGCTGTCGGCATATCACTCTCCTCTCTTCCCTCGGTGGGGTAGCAGGCAGTATACGCTATCGCTGAGCATCGAACAAATACGCCGCGAGGCAACCGTAGGCACCTGGAGGCACATTTGGGCCGCGGTTCAGCCTTTGTCCTAGCGCGGAATCACCGGTAACAGAATGTGGGACGGATAGCGCTGCTCATGGAACACCGTCTGGGTCGCCGTCTGTATACGGCTACTGGTGGCCTGGTCCTCGCCCGTGTTCAAATTGCGATCAAAGCGCGGGAAATTGCTCGACGAAATTTCTACTCGCAGACGATGTCCGAGCAAAAACACGTGGCTCGTAGCCCACAGGTCAATAGTGAATTGGTACACCTGTTCTGGGGTGAGGAGCGTCGGACGCGTGCGGGACTGCCAGTAGCGGGCGCGCATGATGCCATCGGCCAGATTCTGGGCGTAGCCATCTGGCCGCACGTCCACCAGTTTGGCCGTGAAGTCGGTGTCCGGTGCACTGGTAGCAGCGTAGAGCTGCACTGTGAGCGGGCCAGTGACTTCCAGAGGCGTGGTCAGCGGCTCGCTGGTATATACCAGCACGTCCTGGCGCTCCTCGGCGCGACGCTGGTCCTGCACTCCCATGGGAATGATGAGCGTATTGCCGCCGCAGGTTGGGACGGGATCGTTGGGATCGTAGACAAAGCGGTCCGATGGCTCTTCACCTGGAGCTGTGGGGCTCAAATGGCCATCCCCGCGCAGGCTGTTCGCTTTCCCCTGACTATGCAGGTAGTAGGGCGTATAGCGGGTGCGGGCGAGCGGCCAGGCATCTTCGTTGCGCCAGACATTTTCGCCCATGACAAAAATTTTTACCGGCGGTTCTGCGCGGATGTCGGTATCGATGCCTTTGAGCCAGTAATCGAACCAGCGCAGCTGGGTTTCATGCAGTTCGATACGGGCGTTGTCCCCAAAATCGATCTCGCCTGTACCCTGCGAGGTCGGAGCAGTGTAGGGGAACAGGTGGGCCCAGGGCCCCACCAGGAGTTTTTGGGTGGCGCGCGCTTCGGCCGTCATGGCGTGCTGACGCAGACCACAGAAATGTGCCAACCCCCCACGCAAAAAGATGTCATACCAGGACGTGACGTGATACATCGGCACGTTGATGTTGGCGAGTTGACGTTCTAGATTGATGGCCCACCAGTAAGGGCCGTCGTCGGGGTGGCACAGGTAATCTGTCAGGTAGCGGGCAACCGGCCGGAGTACCTCGCTCCAGGCCATGAGCGGCAAGCGACGAAAGGCAGCATCAGAGAGTGGTGGCGCGAAGGCAATATGTGCCGCAGCCAGGTCGCGCTCTAAGGTTGGCAAAAGAGTGTCTGTCAGCCCGTGGCGGGCCATGGAGTCTCGTGCCATCAAGATGGCGTAAGGGATCTGCCAGCCGAGTTCAAAGGCTCCACCGGTGTGGTAGACCCAGCACTGATGAAAATCTGCCGCGGCGGAGACTGGAAAGCTCGCTTTGAGGTGCGGTGGCCGTGTTGGCGCGAGGAGATACTGCGTCGCGCCAAGATAGGACTGCCCCATGGTGCCAACATTGCCGTCAGACCACGGCAAGCGGGCGGCCCATTCCACGGCGTCGTAGCCGTCCGACATTTCCCAGATGAGGGGATAATACTCCTCGTCTTCTGAGGCAAAGCGCCCGCGCGTGTCTTGCATGATCACCCCATAGCCGCGTTCGACAAAGTAGTCAATATCACCAGGCCGCTGTCGTAGATTCTTGTTGTATGGCAAGCGTGACAGCAGTACAGGAAAACGCCCTGAAGCGTCGGGGCGATACACATCGGCACGCAGCGTGACGCCGTCGCGAGTCTGCATGGATACGTCTTTCTCAACACGGACACGATAGTGTGGACGACTGCTACTGCTAGAGGGCATATGCGCTGCCTCCTTCATCGTAGCTGGTGCTTTGACTGTCAGTGGCGCGTCTCTTGCCACTGGCGGACGTCGAGTGCGCCTTGGAGGCGCTAGTCAGGGCCAGCCCCTGAGGCGGCATGTGCTGGCCCTGGGAGACGCGCCGGCAGGGTAATTAGCCGTACGCAGTACTTAGTCCACCACGGCCATGGCCTCGATTTCAACCACAAAGTCGGGACTCGCCAGTGCAGAAACGACCAGCAGTGTGCTGGTAGGAGGGGTGATGGTACGGAACAGTTCCTCGCGCGTTTTGCGCACGGCTCCAGCATGGTCGATACTGGTCACATAGGTCGTGGTTTTGACGACGTTCTGCAGCCCGCCTCCACCGGCTGCCTTGACGGCGGCCTCGATGTTGCGCCAGACCTGACGGGCCTGAGCTTCGGCATCGCCCTTGCCAACGACCGTGCCATCCGGGGCGACACTCACCTGCCCAGCGATGTAGACGGTGTTGCCGGTTTTGACCACTTGCGTATAGCCCCGAGATGGGGGCATGGTATTGGGGTTGAGGTGTTGTGAGCTTGGCATGCGATCTCCTTTCTGCAGCGTGGAAGGTTGGAAATTGGCTCATCCTAGCAAAGCGCGGCGGCGATTACCATGCCCCGCTGGTCCATGCCGCCGCTTTTTGCCCCTGTTGTCATACTTGGCCTTGGCTTTCGCGCCATACTTGTGTACATTTTTTGTACGTATATAGACACTCGCCTCAGGGAGAAAGCCTATGAATCGGATGACTCAGCAAGTCTTCATTGTGACCATGGCCATCATGATGATTGCCATGACCAGTCTGGTCCGGGCCCAAGAGTATGCTGTATCCCCGGCCCCCAAGGAGGCTACGGGAGAAGCGATGCTGGCCGATGTATTTGTGCTCAGGCCGTTTGGCATTGCTGCGACGGTGCTGGGGTCTGTGGTGTTTGTCGTAGCTCTTCCCTTTACGCTGCTGAGCGGAAGTGTTGATAATTCGGCACAAAGACTCGTCGTCGATCCGGCGAAGTTCACCTTTGTCCGTCCGTTGGGATACGTACCCCCCTGGACTGGGAGCCGTGATCCTGGATGATTTTCGACCATTGCGGGCAACGGCAGGCGATACACCAGGCAGCTGTGCTGCACCGACTTGCATGCCGGCAGAGTGCCACACCTGTAGAAGTGGGGCCCTGGTGTCCGCTGCGTCAAGCACTCCGCACGTGCGGCAACACATCTCTGACGCACCGTTCCAGCTGACCGATCTGATCCGGAGTACCAAAACGCAGCACAATGGTCTGTGCTCCTGCAGCAATGAAGTCGTTCAGCCAGGCGCGGCATCGTTCGGCCGGGCCAGCGCATAGGCCCTGTGAACGCGCCATGACCTCATAGGAGGTCCCGTAGTAGCCTTCGACGAAGGCGCGCATTTCTTGTTCCGCTTGTGTGACATTGTCGTTGATGTTTAACGTCGTATACACGCAGCGATGGAGTGTGTGGGCGTCCTTGCCCATGTCGCGCGCCAGCGCTTGGAGTTGTTCCCAGTTGGCGGCAAAGATCTGTGGCGAGGGTGGATTCGGGAACCAGCCATCCCCCAGTTGCACGACACGACGTAAGGCGTTGTCCACTGAGCCAGCGAGCCAGAGGGGCACACCAGGGTGTTGCAGTGGGCGCAGGCCGAGCTGGACGTCCTGCAGTTGGAAACGGCGGCCCATGAATGTGACTGCAGGCTCTGTCCACAGACGGCGCATGAGGGTTATGCCCTCTTCGAAGAGACTGACACGATGTGCGAAGGAAACGCCGCAGGCGGTAAATTCGCGTTCAATCGGGCGGGATTTGGTGGCAATGCCAATGCCGAGGATGAGCCGTCCCTGTGAGATGAGATCGACATTGGCCACCTCGTTGGCCAGCACCACGGGATGGCGGAGGGCTGGGAGCAGTACAGCTGTACCTAGCTTGACGCGCCGGGTGCGTGCTGCCACTGCGGCCAGAGTCGTGAGCGCTTCGAGGCGGGGCCGGGCGAGAATGCTATCACCAGCCCACACAGAATCGAATCCCAAATCCTCTGCCCGTACCGCTAAATCGAGCAGGTGACGGACATCCGGCCTGCTCTGGGTCATGACCATTTCGCGTGTAGGTAGTAAGAAACCGAAGGACGTTGTAGTAGAAGCCATAAAAAATCCTCACTGTTGCAGGTTGCCATCGCCTACCGATTCCCATGCATGCGGGCAGGCGCTCGTGAGTATATACGCTTGCGCCATTCTAGCGCATATCCTCGACATACAGCACATGGAGATTGTCATATGCAGTTTCTCGATGCTGCAGAGCGCACCACCCTGCACGCAGTGGCCGATGTGGCGTACTGCAATCCCTTCCTCCCCGAGCGTATCGATTATGAGCGGCGCGCGCTTGGCGCCAATTTCGTCGAGTCAGAGCCGCTGTGGAATATGCGAGGGGATGACCCTGATACTCCGCACGTCAATCCCTTACGTCTCGCGGCCCAGGTCGAGCATCTGGTCGGCCTCCTGCGTGAGCGGCTCGCCAATGGCAGCACCGCCACGCCGCAAGAATTGATGCTGTATGAAGATGCAGTGCTCTACTTGCTCCTCTATCGCTACGCCGATCGCTTCTACAACGTGATCGTCCAGACGCTGGAGCACAAGCCGACACCCTGCCGATTCTACGCAACATTTGCGCAAGACTGGACGTTCTACTTCCACGTGCCTGGCTTCACACGGCCTACCAGGCACGAGGCCGAGCATCTCTTCGCCTGCCTTTTTCAGGTGCGGCGTGCCTTTCACCACATCTTTCGCTCTATCATCGGGGGGGCACTGGCTGCCGCACGATTGCGCGCTGCCGTGTGGCAGTCAATCTTCACCCATGACATGCGACGCTATCGCCGTGTTCTCTTCGACCGTATGGGGGACTTTACCACGCTCATCATGGGACCATCAGGGACAGGCAAAGAACTCGTCGCCAGCGCCATTGGTCTGTCGCGCTATATCCCTTTTCGCAGTGAGACGTTCACCTTTGCTGAGGATTTCACGGCAACGTTCCACGCGCTCAACCTGTCGGCACTGCCGTCTACCCTGATCGAGTCGGAGTTATTCGGTCACCGACGTGGCGCCTTTACCGGTGCCATCCAGGATCGGCGAGGCTGGCTCGAGCTCTGCCGGCCTCTCGGCACGATTTTTCTGGACGAAATTGGTGACCTCGATGCTGCTGTCCAGGTAAAACTGCTGCGGGTCCTGCAAACGCGCACGTTCCAGGCTCTCGGAGATACCACCGACCGACACTTCTCGGGAAAACTCATTGCGGCGACGAACCGCGACCTGGTGGCTGCCATGCAGCAGGGCCACTTCCGGGAGGATTTTTACTATCGCCTATGCTCCGATCTTATCGTCACCCCGTCTCTCCACGAGCAGCTGCGCGAGTCTCCAGACGTCCTGCACTCTCTGCTCCTGTTTATTGCCCAGCGCGTTATTGGCCCCGAAGCCGAATCCCTGGCCGCCGAAGTCGAAGACTGGATCATGCACCATCTGGGCCGTGACTACCCCTGGCCGGGAAATATCCGTGAACTGGAACAGTGCGTGCGCAATGTCCTGATTCGCCGACAGTACCGACCACCGCAGCAGCGTGTGCAGACTCCACACGATGCGCTGCTGCAGGCCATCACCCATGGCAGCCTCAGCGCTGAAGAATTGCTGTGTCGCTACTGTACGCTGATCTATGCCCAGACCGGGAGTTATCTGGAGACGGCGCGTCGTCTCCAGGTCGACCGCCGGACAGTCAAAAGCAAGATTGATCTGCAACTGCTCGCGCAGCTGCGTCCAGGAAGTAGTGGAGATGCTATGTTGACCACAGGCAGGGCAAATGGCTACTTTCGACGTATATGGTAGAAAGGCACCATGAGGATGAGAAGCCAAGGCGATGCCATTGCCACTGATCGTGGATATGCGCCATGATAACAAGACTACGAGTGAAGAATTACCTGAGCTTAAAAGACGTGGATGTGGAACTGGGGCGGAGAAACATCCTGGTTGGGCCTAATATGGCCGGCAAGAGCAATTTCATTGATTGCTTCAAATTCTTAGTGCATGTGATGAGTTCAGGCATTAGCCCGAATCTTTCATAAAAGCGCACAAACCTCTCGCAAGTCTTTGATAGAATAGCATGTGGGAACGTGCTATTCCGTAAAGACTGCAAGAGGTTTGCTTATGCTCTATTCTACTCCAGAACAACTGCGTTTTCCTCCGATCGCTGGATATACCGTGCGGGCCGATTTCGACGGTGGGGCCTTGTCGTCGGACTTTGGCGTCCTCTTGCTGCGGGGCATCGACCGCCAAATTGGCCTCACCGCACGCCTGGCCGCTGCTGTACGAGACAAGCGGCATCCGTCGTATATTGACCACCCTCTACGTGCCCTCCTCGCCCAGCGTATCTACCAAATTGCCTCTGGGTATGCGGACGGCAATGATGCTAATAGCCTCCGGCACGACCCCCTGTTCAAGCTCAGTGTCGAGCGGGCGCCTCTGGAGCCCGCGCAGGACTTGGCGAGTGGCCCCACCTTCTCGCGTCTAGAACACAGTGTGGACCGCAAGGATCTCTATCGCTTGACACAGGCCTTGGTGGACCACTTCATCGCCAGCTACCCAGAGCCCCGGCGGCCATTGTGCTCGACCTGGATCACTCCGATGACCCGACGCATGGGCAGCAGGAGTTCACCTTCTATAACCATTACTACCAGAGCTATTGCTACTTGCCCCTCTTCATTTTCGAAGGCACCTCGCATGCATTGGTGACCGCCTGCCTCCGTCCTGGGAAGCGCCCGATCGGCGCAGAAAACGCGATGGTGGTGGTCCGGCTCCTGTCCTATCTGCGGCGCCACTGGCCGCGGACCCATATCCTCATCCGTGGGGACAGTCATTTCGCCACCCCAGAGGTCATGGAGGTGCTCGCCCATCGGCGCTACATCGATTTCGTCTTCGGGCTTGCTGGTAACGCGGTCTTGCTCCGCCAAGCCGCTCCGATCATGCAGGCAGCCCGTCGACTCCACCACCAGCGCACCGCCCTGGCACAAGCCCATGGCGAGCCCCCTCCTGCCAGCAGCCGCATATATGAGGAGTTCGCCTATGCTGCGGCTTCGTGGTCCCAGCCGTGGCGGGTAATCATCAAAGCCGAAGTGATGGCGGCAGGGGACAACCCGCGCTTTGTCGTCACCTCGTTGGAGGCCCCCACGCCCCAGCGGGTCTATGAAGAGATCTACTGCGCCCGGGGCAATTGCGAAAACGATATCAAAGCGGTGAAGTGCGATCTCCACAGCGATCGGACCTCGGCGACGACCTTCCTGGCCAACGCCCTGCGCCTCCTGCTGTCGTGCGCCGCCTATGTCCTCCACCATGCCCTCCGCACTCATACGCTGGCACACACCGCCTTGGCCACTGCGCAACCTTGCACCGTTATCCTCACGCTGTTCAAAGTGGCAACCCACGTCAAACAGTACAAGGACCGGATTCTCCTCCACCTGCCGACGTCTTGCCCGGTCAAAGCACTCTTGCACCGTGTCACCACCCTACTTTCCGCCGTCCCCGTCCTGGCGTTGAACACGTCCTGATACGCCCTCCGACTCTGGCCGAGAGCGACGGCTCTTCGTCCCAGCGGTCCACGTCCGCGCTCCCGTGACGGCAGCCCAGGGAACAGCAGAGGGTATTGTCTGTCGAATGTCCCTACAGGGGCGTGGTGCGTGCGGTTTCAGAGCCGCACCCTTCTGGTCTGCAAAGATGCGCCCCTTCAGCGGGGATAATCACTCACAAATCCCCCGCAATGTGCTTGCCCAGACGTTGGATGTCTTCCACAATGTTCAGAGCGACGGTTTATGAAATATCCAGGTTAGTAAAGCGTTCCTTGATCGCGGCGGGTTTTCGGAAGTCGTGTGGAAAGGCAATGCTGATAGCCGCATTTCATTTCAATTAAGTGCTGAAACGGGGGGAGAGACAACAAAGCGCTACGAATACGAACTGGTTATTGTTGGTAGCACAACCGGTTTGATCTCGGTGGAGAAAGAACATCTGATAGTGAGAGCCGGCACACAGGTGTCATCGTTAATCGATCTCCAGTATGGTCAAGGACAGATTACCTATCTTGACGGCTCACAGGCGTTTCGTCCACCCGGGCCAGGCCAATCAGCGCTGGAATTTGCTGTGCCAGGCTGGGAAGGCACGGAGGTAAGGGATTTCATTGCATCATGGCGTTTCTACCGTCTCCTGCCAGCGCTCATGAAACAGGCCAACGCTACTGTAGGCCAAAAGTTTCTGAACGAACATGGCGACAATTTTTCGAGTTGGCTTATGATGCTCCAGACTAGCCATCCTGAAGAATTTCGCCAGTTCAGACAAGCGACCATAGATGCGTTGCCTGACTTGGACGCCATCTCTTACTCCCCCGACGCAATTTGCCACAACGTGTGTGACAACACAGGAAAAGCATCTGAAGAAGCCAGTGACAATATGGCGCATGTCAGATGGCGAATTGGCCTTCCTGGCTTTTTTATCGCTCATATTCGCCCCTGAAGCCTCTAGTGCACCTCTCTACTGTATCGAAGAGCCAGAGAATCATCTCCATCCCAGATTACTGGAAACCCTGGTGGAACTTCTCACTCAGCGGCAGCAGGAGTTGGGCATCCAGGCGACGCAAATTATTGCTACCACCCATTCTCCCTACCTGGTAGATCATCTCACCCTCGATGATCTCATTGTCCTAGAAAAGCGTAGCGGTGCGACGCAGTGCACGCGTCCTGCTTCCAAACGCCATCTCAGAGACCTTTTGGAGCGGGAAGAACTTGGACTAGGAGCACTCTGGTACGCTGGATCTTCTCGGCGGCGAAACACGCGAACCTTCGGGCTGATTGTTGAAGGCATCTATGATGAAGCAATACTTCGGACAGTTTTGTCTGAAAAGTAGCCGCACGAGTCCTCCTATTCTAAGGTTGTGTTATCACGCGCAACCGAGAACGGAGGAATCCCCATGCGACTGCTTCAGAGTGTACTGCCTGGTTTACGCCAAACCAAGCAACCACAACGAAAGTTTCTGGCGCATCTCTTCGGACTGTTGCTTATGCTCCCCGGTCATGCCACATTTCGCAATCTGAGCCGCTACAGCTCGTATGACGAAAGGACTTTTTCGCGTTGGTATGCCAGAGACTTTGACTTTGTCTCGCTCAACAAGGCTGCGATCATGCATGTAACGCCCGTTGAGCCTGAGCAAGCCTTGGTGATCGATGCCAGTTTTGTCCCCAAAAGTGGCAAGAAGACCTATGGCCTTGATCGCTTCTGGAACGGTAGCCATGGCCGCAGCGAAAAAGGGCTGGAAATCTCCGCCCTGGCGTGGCTCGACATCACGGCCAACTGCGCTTATTCCCTCAGTGTCGAACAGACGCCCCCCACCCGCGAGGTCACAGACCCAGAGGCCACACGGATTGATGTCTATCTGGCGCAATTGACTCGGGTAGTGTCTGCGCATGACCTGAGCCACCTGCACTACGTCATCACCGATGGTTATTACAGCAAACAGAAATTTCTCCGCGGTGTCCAAGCTTTAGGGCGACACCAGATTGGCAAACTCCGCAGCGATGCGAATCTGCGCTATCTCTACCACGGGCCCAAACGCCTGGGGCCTGGGCGCCCCAAGAGCTACGACGGCAAGGTGAACTGGGACGACCTCTCGCGCTTTGAACATCTCAAGACCGAAAATGAGCACCTTGTGCTCTACCACCAGGTGCTCCACCATGTGCAGTTCCAGTGCACCCTGCGCGTGGTGCTCGTGGTCGACACCAAGCACAAGCGGCGTGCGGTGCTCTTTAGCACAGACGTGGGTTTGGATGCCCTCACCATCTACCGCTATTACAAAGCGCGCTTCCACATCGAGTTTCTGTTCCGCGACGCCAAACAGTTTACCGGTTTGGGTGACTGCCAGGCACGCTCGCAAGCCAAACTCGCCTGTCACTTCAATGCGAGTTTGACGGCCGCGACCCTGGCCAAGCTCGAAGCCCGTCAGCAACACGGGGACGCGATGTTCTCATTTTCCATGGCGAGTCTCAAGCGCCGTGCCTTCAATCAACACCTGATCGATCGCATTTGTAATCACTTAGCCAAGGGGCACACATTGGAAAAATCCAGTCCCGATTACGAAGAGCTGTGTAACTATGGCAGCATTACCGAATTAGCTGCCTGAATTTGTCCGAAGTATTGATGAAGCAGTCCTCATAGAATTCATCCGTAAGTGCGGCAGTTCCGACGTAGAGGTGATCTCTCGTGTATGCGGACCAAAAGGTTCGCTCATGAATCGATTCCTAGGGTTCCTTGAGGAGTTTCGCTATGTGAAGCACGGCTCCCATGTTGACAAAGCGCTTGTTGTCCGTGATGCTCGACGGCAAAGTTCCTGCGACGTTGATTGAAGCGATGGAAGCGAGGATTGCTCGGCGGACTTATCCGTTTCCGGTGCGCTGCCTCGTGATCGTGCAAGAGTTGGAAACGTGGCTCCTGGCAGATAGCGAAGCACTCGCAAAGGTGACGCAGGAATATGCGAGTAGAGCAGTGGCAGAAATCAACGAGCCCCTAGAGCGTATTGTCGATCCGAAAGGAAGATTACAAAGATTGCTTTCTGGAGCCAAGGTGCCTTATACGCAGGAGGTCGCGAGGAAAATCGCTAGAGCCATACGCCTGGAGATAATAGAGGAACGCTGTCCCAACTTTAGAAGCTTCCGCCAAGCAGTTGCAGATTTGTAGGTCCCTATCTCAATTGCTCTAACTGTAGCTTTCTTGGCATGTCTGCTCTGTAGAATCATAGCTGTAACCTGATGTCTGGACACTTTTTATAAGGTGACGAGTAGCCAAGGCATCCGCCTCTATGCCAGTCTTGGGGTACGCGATCTCAAGACTCTGCGACCACTCGTCTCGATGATTATATCGTGCATATGTTGCCCTGGGCCCATGGCCATCAACGCAAAGCCATCCGGGATTTCGTGCGGGCCATTATTGATCAGCAAACCGGCTGCCAGGCGCAACTGGCCCGCAGCTTTGGCAAGCAGGAAGCCGCTGTCAAACGGCTGTCGCGCTTGCGCCATAACGAGCGCCTGGAGCCGCGGCACTTCGCCGATGCCGTTCTCCTGCAAGCCCTCACGCAACTCCCCGCTGACGGTCCAGTGCGGCTGGCCCTCGGCTGGACGATCGAGGGGCACCAGCATCTGTTGGTCGTCTCCCTCGTGGTCGGGCGCCGGGCCGTGCCTCTGTATTGGCGCGCCTATGAGGCGGCGGTCCTGCAAGGCCGCATGCAGCGCTATGCACTCGCGGTCATCCGGCGAGCGGTGACATGGTATCCTCCGCACCGCCGGAGCCCGGCGCATCCGCGTGACGGCGGATCGGGGCTGTGCCGATGTCGCGCTCTTCCGCCTGCTGACGGCGTTGGGCGTGGCCTGTGTCATCCGCGTCAAACGGAGCACCAAGGTCCAGATCAATGGCACCTGGCACACGCGCAGCACGCTGCGGTTTCCGGGCCATACGCGTCGCCGGGCGTTGGGCCGTTTGCCCTCCTGTGCCCGGTGCCCACAGTCCCTGTGGGTCACCATGAGCCGGAAGCGGGAGGCGACCGGGAAATGGGGCATAGGGTCTCTGGTGGCCAATCGGCCCTATGCCGCAGTCGAAGCGGTGGCGGAGTATGCCCACCGACCGGGCTGTGAGGCCGGCTTTCGCGATGCGAAATGGTGGTGGGGGTTTGCCCAAGCGCGGGTGCAGCAGATCACCGCGTGGTCGCGCCTCTTTGCCCTCGTGGCCATCGCGCTGTTGGTCGTAGTCAGCCTGGCGAGTCGCCTGTTGTTGCGACCAAGCGCACAGGCGTCGGCCTTGCTGCGGCGGGTGGCGTCGCGCCGTCGCGGACGGTGTGCGTTGAGTCTGGTGAGTGCGATGCTCAGCTTGCTCCACCAGGACTCTGGGTTGTATGACCATCTCGTTCCCCGGCTGAAGCTCAAATTAGATGGGGATTTAGCAAATGTGTCCTGACATCAGAGCTGTAACTCACAGATAATCTGTTATAGCTCACAGTTTGCATCGCTCGATCACCCCCTTGCATTTTCATCGATACCTATACAAAACCTGTAGCTTATTGAGCATAAATACTTGCTTAGTAGAAGTTGTCGTGTACAATATTACTCCACACCGAAAGCATTACATCTCATCGAGTGAGCTGAGGAACAAATACTCGTGACGCTGCTCGAGTTGCTCAAGGCGAAATGGATTTTTATGGTCTGGATGCCCCAAGCTTTACTTGGGTAGCAGCTGCAGGACTACTCGCTGCTACTTTCTATTTCCTTCCCAACGAGATTAGGGTGGATTGTACGGAGAGAGTGCCAAATCCACAGAGGCATCGTTAAAAAGCTGACCACCGTTCGGGAAGAGTAGGCAGGGAGTGCACGAGAAGGGCTTTCAGCGGCTGCCTATGATGCGTTCGCTCAGGTCTTTGAAAGTAGGCCGCCACTCCTGCCTCTTTGGCACAGATTCAACGCCCAGATCGTGATGCGTCGGAGTGCTGTGGGTGACGATCGGTTCTGGGCCGCAGAGAGTGCCGAAGAGGCGTTTAATGACGCTTCAGTAATTGAGTCACGGCTAAACCGGAGCTTCTACACCGCCTTCCCTGGTATTCTTACTGGCTGTTGTGGTTTAATAGAAGTGAACACCGAGATCAGCGTGGGAAGAGGAGGAGAGGAGGTGTCGACTGATGGCAGCGAAACGGAAGATGTACACGGCCGAGTGCAAACGCGCAGCGGTGTCCTTGATCACCAATCACGGCTATGGTGTGAGTGAAGCCGCGCGTAATCTGGGCCTGCATGCCAAGATGCTGCGGCAGTGGCAACGGCCTTGGCGCCCCAGGAGCGTACATGCCATTCCAGGGAACGGTCGCCTCACCCCAGTGCAGGAAGCACTGCATCGGTGACGGCAAGAACACAAGCGCCTCCGGATGGAGCGTGCCATCTTGAAGAACGCGGCCCTTTTTTTCGCCAACGAGGCGACCTGCGGTACGAGTTTATCGCCGCGCATCACACGAGATGGCCGTTGGCAGCATGGTGTGAGGGGCTGCGGGGAGTCGGAGTGGCTGGTATGCCTCTGGAGGTCGTCACAGACAGCCGCGAGATGAGGGGGCAAGGGAGGCGTTATTGGCTCGAGTGCGAGCGATTGCCCGAGAGACTCGTCACCGCGCCATTGTGCACTACCAGCAAGAGCACAATTACGCCGCCTACTGCTCCCATCGCAAGCGGACGCGGCAACGGTATAAACATCGAGGATTCACATAGAGCATGTGGGCCAAAGTCTCGTTGTAGTATTAACTCAGTGTCCGTTTTTCCTTGACCACTACAATTTAGGGCGAGATTTACTCTAATGATGTATTAGGAACACCAAAGACATCTCTCCCAGAATCGGAGCGACCTCGCCCAGTGTCCAGAGATGAAGTGCGCCGTCTCACACCGGATCGCTTTGAAGCATTGATAGCCTTACTTGAGGAACAGCAGGGGGCACAGGTACTCCTCACTCCTCGTGCCGGTGATGGGGGGATCGATGTTATTGCGATGCGGCATCGTCAAATTCGTCTCATCCAGTGCAAGCACACGCTTTGGAATGCGAGAGTTGATGCGGAGGTCGTTGCTGAGGTCATGCAGGCGTTCGACGATTATCGTGCTCGCTTGCTACGATCTCATACTTCCTCGTGGATTCTTCAGCCCATACTCGTGACGAATGGGCACTTTACTACTGGAGCATGCAGGGCTGCAGCTGAGCGGGGCTCGATCTGGTTGCACATAACGATCTATGCCCACTGCTTGAGGCGTCGCCATGTACACCAGCGGACATTGAAGTAATAGAGAGTCACCGGTTAGCCTCCATGCGTGATGTACAGGTGTCGCTTGAGTCCCTGTTGAGAGTTCACAGATAGCGTCATTGATTTGCATACCTGAAATGATTCTTGAGCGTGAACAGTATAGTCAGGTTACAGTCCTGTCAGCTGCTCGCTGAGCTGCCACAGCCGCCGGGCCACTGCTTGATCGTATGAGGCTTTTGACGACTTTACCGGGCGCTTTTTGACAAAATACTCTCCTGTGACCCCTTGTACTGCGGGCGAGGAAGCCAGATAGATGAGCGTCTCGGCGCCCTGCGCGGGGCTGAGAGCCGCCAGTTGCGCCAGGCGCATACACAGGGCAAAGAGACCAGGATTATTGCGTCCAAAGCCGGTGGCGACAAAGCCAGGATGCACTGTATTGGCCGTAATGCCCGTGCCGGCTAGACGTCGGGTCAGTTCGTAGGTGAAGAGAATATTGGCGAGCTTCGATTGGCAATAGGCGCGCCAGCCGCTATAACGGCGTGCACTCTGCAGGTCAGCGAAATTGATCTGCCCGCCGTGGTGGGCATTCGAGGCGACGTTGACAATACGGGCAGAGGTACTGGCCTTGAGAGTATCGAGCAAGAGATGCGTCAGGAGAAAGTAATTGAGGTGGTTCAGCGCCAGGGTCATCTCCAGGCCATCAGCGCTCAGCGAGCGTTTGGTGAAGAGCGCGCCAGCGTTGTTCAGCAACACATCAAGACGGTCAAAACGCTCCTGAAAGGCTGCGGCGAGTTGGCGCACCTGGGCTTGTATCGAGAGATCAGCCAGCAGCAGCTCGACGTGAGCATTGCCAGTCGCCTGCGTGATGCGGCGCACTGTCGCAGTGCCACGCTCTGCATGGCGGGCGACAATGACCACTGTGGCGCCCTGCTGGGCCAAGGCGTGTGCCGTGACCACACCAATGCCCGACGTGGCGCCTGTCACCAGACAGATTTTGCCCTGCATATGCGATGTTGATGTCGCCATGCCACATGCCATCTCATCCAGAGAGGTTGACGCTGCCTGTCGTGCCCAGGGCATGATACGGTCGGTTTCCCACTGTGTCAAACGGCTGTCATGACATCGTGCAGGGGAGAACTCACACGCCGTGGCGTACAGGTCCAGGCTGGCCGCGAGTAATTTTTGACTTCCTGGCAAGATTTCTTTATAGTGCCTGGTAACGTTTGCCCCCAGACACAGAGCATGACAGCAGGTCCGTGGAAGAGGAGAATCATATGGCTGCTTCGGAAGTCTATTATATGAACGCGCGGAGCGAATCGCCGCAGACGAGTCTTGTGGCTAAAATGCTCACCGTGTTTGATGCTGCAGGATTGGACCAGCTGATTAAGCCTGGCGATCTCGTGGCCATCAAGATCCACTGCGGTGAATGGAACAACACGGCATATTTGCGGCCAGTCTTTCCGCGGGCCCTTGCCGATCGTATTAAAGAACTGGGTGGCCGCCCGTTTGTGTGTGATACTACCACGCTGACCTACCAGCCGCACGCTTCGCGGGCGACAGAGCTCGACATCCTGATGACCGCGGAGCGCAATGGCTTTAGCTCTGCTGTGCTGGGCTGTCCGTTTATCTGCGCCGATGGGTTTATCGGCACTTCCGACTACCGGGTGGACATCCCCACCGGCTATCTCCTGAAAGAGGCGTACATTGCCCAGGCCATTGCCGCGGCCGACGTCCTCATCTGCTTGACGCACTTCAAAGGCCACCCGATGGGTGTTATCGGTGGGGCCATTAAAAATCTTGGCATTGGCTGCCAATCCAAACGCGGCAAGCACAACGTCCACCTCGGCGGCCACCCGAAATACAGCGTCGCCAACTCGGCGATCTGGCACCCGGAAAATTTCCAGGGCAAGGCCAATATGCCCGAGTGGAAGCTCCTCGAAGATTGCTGCCCCTACGGCCTGTTCAAGGTCGAAGAGGACACCATCCACTGGGATCGGCCCAAATGTACCAGCTGCCTGGGCTGTATCGGTGTCATGGCACCGCGCGGGCTGTTTGAGTTCCCCGAAGAAAATTTTGCCGCCACAGACTCCTCCATTGCTGACGGCGCTCTCGGGGCCGTCACCGCGGTTGGCAAGGACAAGTGCGGTTTTATCAACCTGGCCATTGATATCTCACCACGCTGCGACTGTGTGAATTTCTCCGACATGCCGATCGTGCCGAACCTCGGGGTGTTTGCCAGCAAGGACCCGGTGGCAATCGACATGGCTTGCCTCGATAAAGTGCGTGAGTCACATGGCATGCCGGGCTCGTTGGCAGACGACTTCGATCTGCTGGAACCCGGGCACAGGAGATTCGAGACCCTCTCGGCGACGATCCATGGCTTGAGCGAGGAGACGCAGATCAATACCGCCACGCTGAACGGTTTGGGCAGTCGTGAATACACGCTCGTCGAGCCTGAACCGCAGCCCATGGCCCGGCACGTCTTTCCGCTGGATAATCGGCCCACAGGCCAGCGCTTTGGCCAGAAGTTCTTGAAGTTTACCCCCTTCCCGTACGAGCGCTACGACGGTCAAGGGTTCCTGCGTGAGCCAGAGATCGACACGGAATTTGTCAAGACCTGGCACGGCAACGGCGGCAATGGTGACGTCGGCGGTAGAGCTGGGGCCGCTGATGAGGCCAAGGCTGGCGACTGAAATTGAGATAGAGGGATAGAGAGAAAGAGGGATGGAGGGAAAGGTTTTCGATCTCTCCATCTCTCCATCCCTCTTTCCCTCCCTCTCTCATGCGCGTATTTCCGCGGGAGGCATATATGACAGCAGTTACCAAAGGACAAGAAAACCTGCAGGAAACCATCACCACCTGCCAGCAGGCCAGTACCACGCTGGCCGAGGCGAGTGCGGCTGAGGCTGCCCAGGCGAAAACCGCTCTGCAGGAAATCCTGACCTCGCTCAACGAAGTCAGTGACAAATTCTTTATCAAAACCATGATGAGCGTCCCACCCACCAAAGCCTGCAGGACTGAAGCGGCAGCCGTGGTGGCAGTGATCAACGCCCAGCACTGGAGTAATCTCCCGGCCGCTCTCGACAAGCTGCAGAAGGCCACAAAAGCCCTCGTCACCAAGGCCAAAATGGACGGGACGACGATCACATGACCGGTCCGATTCTCATTACTGGAGGCGCTGGCAGTGTCGGACGTCGCCTGGTACAACGGTGCCGGGCTGATGGCTATGCAGTGCGCGTTTTTGACTTGCCCGTATGCAACTTTGCAGGCTTAGAAGGCGAGACGGGTATCGAGGTCGTCAAGGGAGACATCACCGATCCTACTGTTGTTGCACATGCGGTGCAAGGAGCGGCGGCTGTCCTCCATCTGGCGGCGTTGTTACCTCCTGCCAGCGAAGCCAACCGTGAGCGCACTTTTGCCATTAATGTGCAGGGCACAGCCGACATTATCAAGGCCATGGAGACATACGCGCCGGACGCGGTGTTAGTCTTTAGCTCCTCCGTCAGTACGTATGGCAATACGACAGCAGACGCTCCGCCCGTTCGTGTGAACCACCCGCAAACCCCCTTGGACATCTATGCGGAGAGTAAAATCGCTGGGGAGCAATTGCTCCGTAAGACGGCGCTCGGTACTGTCGTGCTCCGCATTGCTGGTATTGCTGTCCCAGAGATCCAGGAGCCGCCTGCGGTGTGGCCATTTACTGCCGAACAGCGCCTGGAAATGGTGCATCGCGATGATGTGGTCACCGCCCTGTATAAAGCGCTTGTCACCCCGGCAGCGCGCGGCAAAGTGCTGAACGTGGCTGGCGGCCCGACATGGCAAATGACCGGGCGCCAATACGTTGCCGATCAGTACGATATCCTCGGGGTTCCATTGGAAATGGCCGGCTTTCGCAGTGCCAATCAGCCTGGCTGGGTGGACTGGTATGATACCGAGACCTCCCAGCGGCTGCTGGCATATCAGCAGCATACGTATACGAGCTACCTCGATACGCTCCGGCGTGAGGTCGAGCGCATGCTGGAGGACTGACTCCCGCCGTGGCGGACGTGGGAGTCGTGGGCCATTGGTAGCGCGTGGCACACTGCCTGTAGGAGTATGTGGGAGTTGTTGACGCCAGACCCAGACGCCGTTGCCACTCTGGAGAGCCTCGAAAAGCGCGTTCTGTGGCTCTCCACCTATATGATCCACTATGCCAACAAGATTCGCGCCAACCCCGATACCCTGAAGGTTGGCGGACATCAGGCCAGCTGTGCCTCTGTTGTGAGTCTGATGACCGCACTGTACTTCGCTATCATACGGCCGCAGGATCATGTGGCGGTGAAACCACATGCTTCGCCGGTTTTCCACGCCATCCAATATTTGCTTGGGAATCTGCCCCAACAGCTGTTGACGACTCTGCGGGACTTTGGCGGACTGCAGGCCTATCCCAGTCGCACGAAAGATCCCGATGGTGTCACTATCTCCACCGGTTCTGTCGGTCTGGGAGCGGCGGCCACCATCTTTGGTGCCCTCACCCAGCGGTACGTGCGCGATCATTTTGGCCATAACACACCATTGGCCATAACACACCAGGCCGTTACATCGCCCTGGTGGGCGATGCCGAACTCGATGAGGGGAATGTGCCGGAAGCCCTCGGAGAGGCAAGTGCCTACGGGCTGCGTGATCTGTGGTGGATTATCGATATCAATCGCCAAAGTCTCGATCACATTGCGCCTGACGGCCAGGTGGTACAGATCGCGCGCATGTTTGACGCCAAAGGCTGGGAGGTGCTGTGGCTGAAATACGGCAGTAAACAGCGGGCGTTTTTCGATCGTCCCAACGGGGACGGCTTGCGACAGTGGATCGACGCCTGTAGTAATGCGGAGTATCAGAGCTTGCTCAACGCCAATGGCGCCAGGATTCGACGCGCCATGCAGGAGTGGGGGACGACAGCGGGTATCGACATGGCGGCTTTGCTGGCTGACGTGTCCGACACCGACCTCAAAGCCCTCATGATGAATCTTGGGGGACACGACATGCCCCAGATTCTGCGTGCTTTTGAGGCCGCCGCCAGCGTGCAGGAACGGCCGGTGGCCATTCTCGCCTACACTATCAAAGGCTGGGGCCTGCCCATTGCCGGACATATCGAGAATCACGCCGCCCAGCTCACGGGGGAGCAGATTACTACCCTCCAGAAGGATTTCGGTATTGCCACAGGCCATGAGTGGGATAACTTTGCCATGACTGACCCGCTTGGCCAGTGGATACAGCGCTCACTCCGCCAGCGTGGCTTTGGACCGCAGCCGCGACCTGCCTCTGCCGTTGTCCCGCCCGCCCTCCAGGTTCCAGAAACGCTCGACATACACGTTCCCGAACACGCCGCGACACAGGGCGCGTTCGGTCATATTCTGGTAGCACTCCACGCCATCCCTGCAGTAGCAGAGCGCTTAGTGACCGTGTCTCCCGATGTCGCCGTCTCCACCAATCTGGCGAACTGGATCAATAAACGCGGCATCTACGCTCCGGCTGAGAAGCCAAATTACTGGGCCAAAAACGAGATCAAAAGCCTGCTGAAATGGAACGAAACTGCCGAAGGACAGCATATTGAGCTGGGCATTGCCGAGAATAATCTGTACCTGGCACTCGCCATGCTCGGTCTGGCGCAGGAACTCCACGGCGAATTGCTGTTGCCCATAGGCACGGTGTACGATCCATTCGTAGCGCGTGGACTCGACGCGCTCACCTACGCCACCTATAGTGGCGCAAAATTTCTCTTTGCCGGGACGCCCTCCGGATTGAGTCTGAGTCGTGAAGGCGGCGCGCATCAGTCGATCTATACCCCACTGGTGGGCATGGGCCTACCGGGTGTGCTCTACTATGAACCGGCCTATGCCGCCGAATTAGAATGCATCATGTGTTGGGGATTGCAGCAGCTCACGGACCGCCAGCATGGCCAGAGCCTCTACCTGCGGTTGTCAACCCGCTCCATCTCACAGGCTATACGGCACTCTACGCCAGCCTGGCGGCGTCAGGTACTGGCCGGTGGTTACTGGCTCCGCGATCATCGGCAACAGCCAGACTACGCAGCACGACCACGTCTGCACATCTTCGCCGCAGGTGTGATGCTGGAAGAAGCCTTGCAGGCGAGTACCCTGGCAGCTGAGGACGGTATCTATGCCAATGTCATCAATGTCACCAGTGCCGATCGGTTGTTCCGCGATTACTTCCAGGCTTCACAACAGGGCACGACCTCCTTTCTCGATGAGCTCTTGCCGCTCGTCGACCGTCAGGTACCAGCCATCACCCTGCTTGATGGTCATCCACTCACGCTGGCGTGGTTAGGCGCCGTGTTCAGGGCTCCCGTCAAGCCGTTAGGGGTGGTGCATTTTGGCGAAACAGGCTCCCTACAAGATCTCTATCACAAGCACCACATCGATACGGACGCAGTGCTGGCGGCCATCGTGCAGGTCCTGTTTGGCTCATAGTGCCGTTTGCGCCGGCTCTTACCAGCCTGGGAGTTTCGGTGCAGGGCATCATTCTGTGGCGAGCGCCAGGCGCAACTGTCTGGCCGCCTGACAGGGATCGGCTGCAGCAAGCACGGCCCGAATCATCGCCACCCCGTAGGCTCCCACTTCTATGACCTGCGGCAGATTGGTCTGGTCTATACCGCCGATGGCCAATACGGGAATGGACACCTGACGTACGACAGCAGCGAGTTGCTGCAAGCCCTGTGGGGGACCATACGCCAGTTTGGAGGGGGTAGTAAACACCGGGCCGAAGACCACAAAATCCGCTCCCTCAGCCGCGGCGTGCTGCGCCTCTGCGAGGCTATGCGTGGAGACACCGAGCAGCTTGTGAGGTCCGAGAATGCGCCGTGCCTGTGCGGTTGGTAAAGAATGCCCCGCCAGATGCACCCCAGCCGTGTCGAGAGCCAGAGCCACATCCAGGCGATCATTGATCAACAATGGCACGTTGTAGGGAGCCAGCGTCTCCTGCAGACGCGCCCCCAGCGCGTGCAGGTCGCGGGCGCTGAGGTCCTTCTCGCGTAACTGCACCGCTCCAGCGCCCCCACGAGCTGCAGCAGCAATCACCTCTTCCAGCGACCGCCCGGCAGTCTGCTGACGGTCGGTCACCACATAGAGGCGAAACGGTAGCCCTTGCGTACCGCTGCTCATACACAAAGTTCCTGACATCTGCACCGGCTCGAGAAGGCCAGTTGATTTTGCTCATCTGTTGAGGGGACACCGCCCTCAGGTGCTGATCATCCCTTCCAGCGGGCTACTGGCAGTGGCGTAGAGTTTCTTGGGAATGCGCCCCGCTTTGTAAGCCAGTCGTCCAGCGTCTACGGCCATGCGCATGGCGTGTGCCATGGCCAGTGGATCCTTGGCACCAGCAATGCCAGTGTTCATCAGTACGGCTTGCACTCCGAGCTCCATGGCAATGGCCGCATCCGAGGCAATGCCAACGCCAGCGTCAACGATCACCGGCACCTGCACCGCTTCCATCACCAGGCGAATGGTGTAGGGATTGCAGATCCCCAGGCCCGAACCAATGGGAGCACCCAGCGGCATGACTGCTGCAGCTCCGGCATCCTCGAGCTTCTTGGCCATGACGGGGTCGTCATTGGTGTAGGGCATAACGATAAACCCTTCTTTCACGAGCACCTTGGTCGCCTTGAGAAGCTCCTCGGTATCCGGAAAGAGGGTCTTCTGATCACCAATGACTTCCAGCTTGATGAAGTCCGACAGTCCCGCCTCACGCGCCAGTTTGGCGGTGAGAATGGCCGACTCGGCATCGTAACAGCCAGCCGTATTGGGCAGGATGGTGAAGCGGTCACGGTCGATGTAATCGAGAAACGTCTTGCCGGTGCCTGGTAACTCCATGCGTCGGATGGCCACTGTGACCATGTCTGCCCCGGACGCTTCATGGCATTGCTGCATGAGTTCCATACTGGGGTACTTGCCAGTGCCCACGATGAGTCGCGAGCGAAACTCCTTGCCGCCTAACACCAACGGATCGTCATGTGTCATACGTCTTTCCTCCTATCCACCGCCAACTGCTTGCACAATCTCGACGCGGTCCCCAGCCTGCAGGACGGTCGTCATATGGGCACGGCGGGGCACAACCTCCATGTTGACCGCCACAGCGGTACCATTACGATCGGCAATACCAAGGCTTTCGAGCAAGCTGCGGACTGTACTGCCGTCAGGAACAGGGCGTTTTTCGCCGTTAATGTGAATGTCGATCATAAGCCCGACTCGTGCAATAAAAAAAGCCGCAACGCTTGGCGTGCGGCCACATGGTTGCCGGCAAGGGTTGCTTCCCCTTGCGGCGCTAGCATACTGGCGATGCAATGTGAATGGCGCTTCCCTACGCTGGTATTACCCAGGTCAGGTTCTGAGGGTTGTCGCCACCTCGGTAGAATCGTGTGGCAACTCTCAGCGTCACACACCCCTAGCGTGTGGCTAAACATAGCAGACCCCCAGAGCGTTTGCAAGCCATCCTTGCAAGATCCGTTGGGCTACTGCAAGACCCTATTACACGCGCCGTTCCCATCTGGCCGCGACCTGGGCGGCTTCTTGCCTCAGCAGGCGGCGTGGTAATCAACGACAACAATTTTGCCGTAACACACATTTTTGTCTTTTTCTCGACTATTTCGTTGTATAGAGCATTTTATGCAAGGTCATGGACTCTTATAATCGACACTATATCAATGCCTTGTATTTACAAAAAGTTCGGCACGGGAATTGCTCTACTGAAGACCTAAGTGCTACTGCCTTATTATGTTACCAGACAACTCCCTGTGAGGCGCGCGATGTCCGTACAAGCAGGTGACATCAAACAACTCAGCACGCTCGTGGCGGTGAGCCAGGCTCTGGCTGGGACGCTAAATCTGCCAGAAGCCCTGCGCCAGGTGCTAGAGCTCTTGGAATACCATCACGGCATGCTGCCCAGCATGGTGACCCTCCTGGACAAGCCTGATGGTGACCTCATCATTGCAGCGGCGCACGGCTTATCCAGCGAGGGCGTCCGTAGTCGCTATCATCTGGGGGAAGGCATCACCGGCCGGGTAGTGGAGAGCGGTAAGCCCATCGTGGTGCCACGCGTCAGCCATGAACCGATGTTTCTGAACCGTGCCGGACGCCGACGCAATCTTCACAAGCACGAGCGCACTTTCATCTGTGTGCCCGTGGTGATTAACCGGAAGCCGGTTGGGACGCTCGGCATCGACCTGCCCTTCAACACAGAGCGTCACTATGAGCGTGAGCTGTCGTTTCTGCAAGTAGTGGCGTCGATGATCGCGCAGGCGATGAATATTTCGCATCTGGTCGAAGCCGAACGGGAACGCTTACGCGATGAGAATCGGCACCTGCGCGAGGAACTGCGCGAACGCTACGATTTTTTGCATATTATTGGCAACAGTCGACGCATGCGTCAGGTGTACGAGCAGATCACACAAGTCGCCTCCACCAACACCACCGTGCTCATTCGTGGCGAGTCTGGTACCGGCAAAGAGCTGATTGCGCATGCGCTGCACTATAATTCACCACGGGCGCAGAAACCCTTTGTCAAGGTCAGCTGTGCCGCCCTGCCCGAGACCTTGATTGAAGCAGAGCTCTTCGGTCACGAACGGGGTGCCTTCACCGGTGCCGAGACCCGCAAGCAGGGCCGCTTCGAACTCGCCGATGGCGGCACGCTCTTCCTCGACGAGATCGGTGATCTCAGTCTCCTCACCCAGGTCAAACTGCTGCGCGTGCTCCAGGAGCGGGAGTTCGAACGTCTTGGGGGTACCTCGACCATCAAAGTCAATGTGCGTCTGCTCGCCGCAACGAACCGCAATCTGGAACAGGCCATTGCCAACGGCACGTTCCGCGAGGATCTCTACTACCGCCTCAATGTTTTTGCCATTTTTGTGCCACCCCTGCGTGAACGCAAGGATGATATTCTCTTATTAGCCGATCACTTTTTGGACAAGTACGCCCGCGAACATGGCAAGCCCGTTAAGCGCATCGCGACGTCAGCCATTGATATGCTGAGCAGCTACCACTGGCCTGGAAATGTACGCGAGTTGGAGAATACCATCGAACGCGCCGTGTTGGTCTGTGAAAAGGGCGTTATCCACGGCTACCATTTGCCTCCAACGTTGCAAACGGCAGAAGCCTCCGGGACGATGATGCGTGTGTCGCTCACTGACGCTGTAGAGTCGTATGAGAAGGATCTGATTCTCGATGCCTTGAAAACGGCGCGTGGCAACCGGGCCAAAGCCGCCAAACTCCTGCAGACCACTGAGCGCATTATGGGGTATAAAGTCAAAAAGTACACCATCAACTGGCAGCGCTTCCGCTCTTAAGCCTGGCCCGCTCTCGCCTCTTTTGCATGGCTCTCTAGCATCTCAGCCGCTGGCTTTTTCTGCTCATGAGGCTGGCAACATGGGGTCGTAACCTGTGGATGCCAGGGTCGCAGATGGCGAGATTGAAGACCACGACAGGGTTGTCTGATTTCCCCCTCCATCATACGAAATTGTCGGAATTTACGGGATAGTCTGCAGTCGTCACAGGTGTGCCAAATCTCCTAAGCCCCATAGGCTGTCTGAGATAGCGCCCATCGCTAAGGCCACGGAAACAGTATGGCATGAATATTGCCAGCCCTCTGCCTGTCGTAGAGGACTGGCAGAGAAGCTCACGGGGAGTGAAGGAGCCCATGGTGATGACTGCGAAGTATGGCTGTACCAGCGCGATGAGCCGCCGCTATTTTCTTGCTGGACTTGGTGCGCTTGCCGGGAGCGCGGTATACGGCGTACCACACGCCCGTGCCAGGTCAGCACCAGAGAAAGAGGTACTCAAGTTCGGCTTTATCAAACTGACGGATTGCGCCCCTCTCGTCATTGCCTATGAAAAGCAGTTCTTTGATGACGAGGGGCTACTCGTCTCGCTCGAAGCACAGGCGAACTGGAAAGTGCTGCTCGATCGCGTCATCGATGGGCAACTCGATGGGGCGCATATGCTGGCTGGCCAGCCACTAGGGGCCACCATTGGCATCGGTACCCAGGCGCATATCATTACGGCGTTCAGTATGGACCTGAACGGTAACGCCACGACTGTTTCGAACGAGGTCTGGCAGGAAATGAAGCAGTATCTGCCGCATAAAGACGGCAAACCCGAGCATCCAATCACGGCGGTCGCCCTCAAAAAGGTATCGAACGGTTCAGGGCCGCAGGCAAGCAGTTCAAGATGGGCATGGTATTTCCGTTATCCACGCACAACTACGAGCTGCGCTACTGGCTGGCTGCCGGTGGTATTCATCCTGGATACTACTCGCCCACCGACATCACTGGCCAGACCGATGCCGAGGTGTTGATCTCCGTAACGCCACCACCGCAAATGCCCGCCACGCTTGCCGCGGGCACTATCCATGGCTATTGCGTGGGCGAGCCCTGGAACCAGCAGGCGGTATTCAAAGGGATTGGCGTGCCGGTGATTACCGACTATCACATCTGGAAAAACAACCCTGAAAAGGTCTTTGGCGTGGCGAAAGCCTGGGCTGATAAATATCCCCAAACCCATGTGGCAGTGGTCAAGGCGCTGATCCGCGCTGGTATGTGGCTCGACGCCAAGCAGGGTGCCAACCGCAGAGAGGCCGCTGGCATACTGAGCCAGTCTAATTACGTTGGTGCCGACGTCACCGTTATTGCCAACAGCATGACCGGCACGTTCGAATTCGAGAAGGGCGACAAGCGTCCGTTGCCGGATTTCAACGTCTTCTTCCGGTATTTTGCGACGTATCCTTTCTACAGCGATGCCATCTGGTATCTCACGCAGATGCGGCGTTGGGGGCAAATCGCAGAGGCCAAGCCAGACGCCTGGTATATGGAGACGGCACAGCAGGTCTACCGGCCGGACATCTACATGCAAGCGGCGCGGGAGCTGATTGCCGAAGGCAAGGCACAGGCAGCCGATTTTCCTATGGAGACCAATGGCTTGCGCGGACCGCAGGACGATTTCATCGACGGCGTGGTCTTTGATGCCACCACGCCCAATGACTATTTGCAGCGGTTTGCCATTGGCCTGAAGGGCAACGAGACGGTGCAAGTCAAGCAGTGAAGTAGGCATGCCATATCGGTGGGTTGATGAGCGAGTGGTGATAGGGGAGGCACGCATCGTGGAGCCATTGCTGACATTTTTGACGCGGCTGGGGGTGACCTGGCCAGTGCCGTTTTTGCGCCTGTGCGTCGGGCAAGACGTGCGCCAGCAACTCAAAGCCATCTGGTTACTGCTTGGTGTGCCGGTGCTGGCCATCAGCGCCTTGTTGTGGGCCTGGCACAGTGGCGCCGCGCGCATACAGACGAGTCTCGGCACCGTGCCAGGGCCAGCACAGGTGTGGCGCGAGGCCATAACCCTGCTCGACGACCACAGAGCAGAGCGCGCCAAGGCGAGGGAGTTTTACCGTCGCCAGGAGGAACGCCATGCCAAGCGCCTGGCGTCGGATCCGCAGGCGGCAGTGCGGATCGTCAAATGGACCGGCAAATCAACCTTTATTGATCAAATTCTGACGAGCTTACGTACCGTGTTCACCGGGTTTATGATTGCCAGCCTGGCGGCAGTACCACTTGGTATCCTGAGCGGCTCGAGTCAGGTCATCCGGGCAGCCCTGAACCCGCTCGTGCAGGTATGCCGGCCGGTATCGCCACTGGCCTGGCTGCCCATTGTTACCATTGTGGTGAGCGCGGTGTACGGCACCGCTGGTGAGGCGATGTTTGAGAAGTCCTTCATTGTATCGGCCATTACAGTGACGCTGTGCTCCCTGTGGCCGACACTGATCAACACGGCAGTGGGGGTCTCATCAGTGCCACAGGATCTGCTGAATGTGGCGAAGGTCTTGCAGCTGCGCTGGCGTACAACGGTCGCGAAGATCATTGTCCCCTCGGCGTTACCGTTTATCTTTACCGGCTTGCGGCTGTCGCTCGGCGTCGGCTGGATGGTCCTCATTGCCGCTGAAATGCTGGCCCAGAACCCTGGGCTTGGCAAGTTTGTCTGGGACGAGTTTCAGAACGGCAGCTCCCAGTCCCTCGGTCGTATCATGGTGGCAGTGCTCACCATTGGCCTGATCGGCTTCTTGCTGGATCGCTTGATGCTTATGTGCCAGCAACTCGTCACCTATGCCGCACCTTAGGAGACTCGCATGTCAAGCATTGTCCATCAGGCAGGAAGCCCCGACGCAGTGACCACGCCAGGCCCAGAGGTCACCGCGATTCCTGGGGGAACAACCGACATGCCGTGGCAGCAGATGGTCCCAGCGGCTACCGTGCTCGAGCTCAGAGGGGTCAGCAAGTCTTATGGAGCTGGCGCGAGGAAAACTAGTGTTCTCAAGGACATCACTCTGCAGATTGGCGCCGGTGAGTTCCTGGCCATTGTTGGCTTTTCTGGCAGTGGCAAGACAACGCTCATGGCGCTCCTGGCCGGACTGATCACGCCGGATGCCGGCGTCATCCTCAAGCAGGGCGAAGCCATTGGTGGACCAGGACCAGACCGCGGCGTGGTCTTTCAGGGGTATGCGCTGATACCATGGCTGAGCGTCTTCGACAATGTGGCACTGGCCGTCGACCAGGCCTACCCAGGGTGGTCGGCAGCGCAGCGTCGGGCGCACATCGCGCGTTACATTGACCTGGTGCGTCTGACCGCGGCGGCTGCGAAACGCCCCGCGGAGTTGTCTGGCGGTATGCGGCAGCGCGTCGCCATTGCTCGCGCCC
This sequence comes from uncultured Gammaproteobacteria bacterium, assembly GCA_963773125.1. Taxonomy (GTDB): domain Bacteria; phylum Tectomicrobia; class Entotheonellia; order Entotheonellales; family Entotheonellaceae; genus CAVZBC01. The sequence continues at coordinate 77,786 of CAVZBC010000043.1, forward strand.
TGGCGGCTAACCCTGACATTCTCCTGCTGGATGAACCGTTGGGTGCTCTCGATGCGTTGACACGCGCCCAGCCTCCAGGACGAAATCCTGCGCATCTGGGACCAGGAACGCAAGACCGTGGTGCTGATCACCAACGATGTGGATGAGGCCATTATCATGGCTGACCGTATTGTGCCCCTGACACCGGGTCCAGACGCGTCCTGTGGGCCGGCGTTTTGGGTCGATCTGCCGCGCCCACGCAACCGCAAAACCATCAATCACTCGGACTCTTTCAAGGCCTTGCGCCGCACCATCATCCAGTACCTCATGCAGGCGAGCAGGCCACGTCCTGCTCCCACCTTCCAGATCGATAGTGTGCTGCCGGCCTTACAGCCAGACACCGCCTGGCGTGGTCAGGGAGCGGGCAAACGCTCCCGCTTGTTCGGCCGCACCTCGAGTCCCGGAGCGGCTACTCCCAGTCCTCTCGGCATGGCGACCGGCCGCGATACACGACCCGAATACGTGCTGGAGCGCTTCGTTGAGTTCTCTCAGGTGTCGAAGGTCTACACAACCAGGAACGGTCCCGCAACGGTCGTCGAGGACTTCACTCTCAAGGTCCATAAGGGAGAGTTCGTTGCTATCATTGGCCATTCGGGCTGCGGCAAGTCGACGGTGCTCTCCATGGCGGCCGGTCTGAACGATGTCAGCGCTGGCGGCATTATCCTTGATGGCCGTGAAGTTAATACGGCTGGCCCGGACCGCGGCATAGTGTTTCAAGCGCCGAGTCTGGTGCCGTGGCTCAGTGCCTACGAAAACGTGGCGCTCGGGGTCGAGCGCGTTTATCCACGAGCGAGTAAGCAGGAACGCCGCAGTGTGATTACGCACTACTTGGAGCGGTTGGGACTGGCCAATGCACTGTACAAGCGGGCCACGGAACTCTCGAATGGGATGCAGCAGCGTGTCGGCATTGCCCGGGCGTTTGCCCTGTCTCCCAAGCTGCTTCTACTTGACGAACCCTTTGGCATGCTCGATTTCCTGACGCGCTGGGACCTCCAGGAAGTGCTGATGGAGGTGTGGACCCGCAACCAGGTCACGGCCATCATGGTGACACACGACGTGGATGAAGCCATTCTGCTAGCGGACCGCGTGGTGATGATGACCAACGGCCCGCGTGCCAGAGTCGGCAAGATCCTCCCCATCACCCTGCCGCGCCCGCGCTCGCGACGCCTGCTGCTTGTCCACCCGGAGTATTACGCTTTGCGACAGAGCGTTCTCACCTTTCTTGAGGAATGCGACCGGCATTAGGGCTATGTACTATACAGAGGTGTCCATGGTATTACCCGCTGCAGACATGCCTGTCGGTTCGGAAATAATCTCAGACAAATTTGTATGTGAGGAGTATGAATCTCACAGGCCTGTAGGCAGCCGCCTCTGTCCTTGTGCGGCTTGAGGGGACAAAGAGCTGCAGCGCGTCCCATGCAACCTCCATGTTTGTTCTTTTCCACGAAAATTCCGACGAATTTGTATGAAGTTGTAGGGCCAGCCTGCTTCTTCCGCGCCTAACAGTGCAGCATAAGTTCTATGCTGATAGGAGGATATAGGAAGTGTAGGGTGCTAGAAAAACGGCATGGCATATATCTTGCTCCTTTCAGCGTGGCTAATGGACTGTAATGACACAGCAGTCAAAGAGGTACAGAGTCTGTGGAGTGATCGATATGCGTGAACATGCTGCTTCCAGATGGGTAGCAGTGGCACAAGCCACCGACCTGGCCCCACAGTCCGCCCGCGTCGTTCGGGCTGGAGAGCTGGAACTGGCCTTGATTCATACCACCGCAGGATTCTTTGCCCTGGGCAATGCTTGCCCGCACACTGGTGGCCCCCTGGGAGAGGGCCTGGTGCAGGGCAACATCGTCACCTGTCCCCTGCATGGCTGGCAGTTCGATTGCACAACGGGCACATGTCTCACCGAGAAGGGGCAGCACCAGCCACGCTATGCCGTGAAGATCGACCAGGAGCAGGTATGGGTGGAGGTGCCCGCTGCGACACAGCCAGCTGTGGCCGAGGCGTGGACGGTGGTGGCAGAAGCGTCGGATCTCCTCCCTGGCACTGTACGGCCGGTGCAAGCCGGCGGCATGACTATCGCCTTAGTATGCACCACAGCCGGAATTCACGCCCTTGACAATACGTGCGCCCACGAAGGTGGCCCGCTTGGCGAAGGGAGTGTCGAAGGCACAACGGTCACCTGTCCGCTGCACGGCTGGCAGTTCAACGCCAAGACCGGCAGATGTCTCACCGAGAAGGAACAGCGCCAGCGTACCTTTGCGACGAAAGTGGAGCAGGGCAAAGTCTGGGTGCGGGTGGTCTCAGATAGCACAGTCGCCAAGTCTGCTGAGGCTCCGGCGAGGAAGCAGAGCCGCGTAGAAATCTGGAAAGCTGCCAAGCACGGCATCGATGTGTGGCCGGATATCTTGCGCTACGCGCAGGAAGGGACGCCGATGGCAGCGATCGACGACACCGACCTTGAGCGCATGAAGTGGTATGGCTACTTCTACCGCAAGAATAACGATAACAATCACTATATGTGCCGCGTACGCATTCCCGGCTGCGACATGACCACCGACCAGGCGCGTGCTCTGGCCTTTGCTGCCTACGAGTCGGGCTACAGCCTCATCGATGTCACCACACGCGGCAACATCCAAATTCAGGGCCTGACCATCGACAAGCTGCCCGGCGTGCGGGCAGCGCTTGAGAAGGTGGGCCTGACATCGCGCCAGTCGGGGCACGACAACATCCGCAATATCACCTCCCATCCCTGGAGTGGTATCGATCCCGAGGAACTGCTCGACACCCGCGAATTGGCGCGACACATACAGGCGATGATCATTGGTAACCGTGAATTTTCCGACTTGCCGCGCAAGTTCAACATCGCTCTCACAGGGCGCGCCGAGGCCGCGGGTCACTCCTGGACCCAGGATCTCAGTTACGTCGCGGCGCGTGGTGCCGATGGCGCCATCGGCTTCCAACTGCTCCTGGGTGGCACCCAGGGGCAAGCACCGCATCTGGCGTGGTACATCCCGGTGTTTGTGCGGCCAGAACAGGTGCTGGGGGTCACTGCCGCTATCCTGCGGACGTTCCGCGAGCTCGGGTACCGTCACAACCGTAACCAGGTGCGCTTTCGCTATCTCATCGAACGGCTCGGTGCTGACCAGGTACTGATGGAGATTGAACAGCGTCTCGGCTACGAACTGGAGCGTTTTCCAAAGCCACCACCACGCCCGGCCGAGGCAGAAAATTTCCTCGGCTGGTTCAAGCAGAAACAGCCCGACCTGTGGGCCGTTGGCGTGTGCGTTCCCGTTGGGCGCCTCACCTGGGACCAGTTTGAAGGTCTGGCGGTGATCGCCCGGCAATACGGCAATGGCCGGCTACGCACCACCTATGATCAGAATCTGCTACTGCCAGGCATGCCGGCTGCGTCACGGCAAGCTGTAGGCTATGCTCTGGCGCGCTACGGCCTCACCTTTGAGCCGGACCCTGTCACCCGCCACATGGTGGCGTGCACGGGCAAGCAGTTCTGCAACCTGGCTGTGACGGAGACCAAGGGATACGCCTATCAGCTCATCGAGACCCTGCGGCGGCGTAACGTGCAACTGCACGGTATCAACATCCACATGAGCGGCTGTCCGAGTGCGTGTGCTATGAGTCATACGGCTGACATCGGGCTCAAAGGCGTAAAAATTCGTCGTCGGCTGCGGGTGGTGGACGCCTTCGATGTCTACCTTGGTGGAGGCATTGCCACTGAGGTGCACATGGGCATCTTGTACCAGAAGGGCGTACCGTTCGACCAACTCCCCGAGTGCCTCGAACAGGTCATCCGGGAGTTTTATCTGCACCGGGGTGACGCCGAGACCTTCAGTCAGTACTGGCGCAAAAAGTTGCAGGGTCATAAAGCGACGCCGGCAGAGCAGGAGCTGCCAACCTGGCACTGTACACGCTGTGGTCACTTACACGTCGCCTCTGATCCGCCGCCGTTCTGTCCCATCTGTGCTGCACTACGGGCACAGTTTGAACCGGCTCTGAGCGGGGTTGTTTCTTCTCAACCTGGCGCGGCACCGCCGTCTGACCAGGTCGTCCAGACAAACGCCTCACGTCCAGTGGCGGGTCCGCCGGTGTGGGTCTGCACCTCCTGTCACCAGAGTAGCAGCGCCCTGTCTGAACTCTGTCCTGTGTGCGGCGCGCCGGCCACCAACTTCCAGCGCACCGATGTGGTAGATACACCGTTCTTTCCACAACCGGCCAGAGCGTCCGGCAAGCGCCTCCTCATCGTCGGTGGCAGTATTGCTGGGCATACGGCGGCACAAACGGCCCGGGGGCTCGATCCAACGGTCCACATCACGCTGGTGACCGATGAGCGCTACAGTTTCTACAACCGGCTCAACCTGACGCGCTTCCTGGCCGAGGAGGTAGGGCGTGAGACGCTGTTTGATTACACGCCGGCATGGTACGACGAACAGCACATTACAGTATGCACCGAGACCCGCGTAATCAGCCTCGATCCCATCAAAAAGCTCGCCTTGCTCAGCACCGGGCAGGAATTGCCCTACGATACGTGTATTCTGGCGCACGGCAGTACAGCCCACACGCCGCCGTTCTACCGCACGGATCTGCCCGGTGTGTGCCTGCTGCGCACCCTGGACGATGTGGAACGCATGCTGGAACACACGCGGCCGGGAGTACAGGTGGCGGTCATTGGCGGTGGTGTACTCGGCCTTGAAGCGGCGTACGGGTTTGTCAAACGCGGTGCTGCAGTGCAGGTTTTCGAGTACATGCCACGGCTTATGCCGCGCCAGCTTGACACGGCCGGGGCAGCACTGTTGACTGCCATGGTGCAGGAAAAAGGCATCGCGTCCCACGTCGGGGTGGCGGTGCAAGAGCTGCTCGGCAGCGCGCACGTGACCGGCCTGCAATTGGCTGACGGACGGCGCTTTGACGCAGACATGGTGGTGGTCTCAACTGGCATCAAACCAAACATTGACTGGGTGAAGCGCTCGGGTATCCATTGCGCTCGTGGGGTCGTGGTGGACGATCGTATGCAAACCTCAGCCGAGAACGTGTTTGCGGCCGGGGATGTGGTCGAATGGCGGGAGCAGGTGGTGGGCCTGTGGACCAATGCGATTGAGCAGGCCAGGGTGGCAGCCACCAACGCTGTGGGGCAGATGGCATTCTTTCAGGGATGTGTTCCCGTCACCATCCTCAAGTGTCTGGGCATTCCGCTGGTGTCCATAGGCGACATCCTGGAAGACGGCGACGGCATCACTTCCAGAGTGCAGTACGACGCAACGGGGCATACATATCGCCGCGTCATCTTCCGCCACGGCATTCCCGTGGGGGCCATTTTGCTCGGCACGTCGCGCGGTATGGGCGATGTGCACAAACTCATCGCGGGTGGCCTACAATTAGAGCGGCTCCGGCAGCAGGTAGTAGCGGACGACGCCATGGCGGTGGCCTCATGAAACCCTCCGCCTTTCTCAATCTGCCAGGTCTCGCCGTCGGCAGCGGCACCGTCCTCCTGTTAGGGCTTGGCATCTTGCTCGGCTCGCGGAACCTGCGCAACTATGATCCTGCCCTGCTTATCTATACCTTTGGGGCATTATTTGCGGCCTTTGCCGTCGCTTACCGATATGCCGTGTGGCTACAGCGCCCGCCGACGCGTGTCTACTGGCGTCGGGGTTGGCAGCTCGTTTGCCAGGGGGGGCAGCTGCGGCAGAACCTCCTCACGCTGCTGCATGCTCTCGGTGGCAATTTCGCCGCCCAGCATTTCATACGCCGTCGTGGTGTCAGCCGTTGGATCGCCCACCTCTGTCCTCTCCTGGGGCACGATGATGGCAGGTGCACTGACCTTTCCGCTGGTGTTTGGCTGGCTCCACTTCGAAAGTCGCATGGATGATCCGCAGATGTACCAGGTGTTGCTGTTCGGCATACAGGTCGGTGCCTTTCACACCACGTCTGTCGTGCGCTATGTGCTCTTCAACCTGCTCAACGCCTCAGCGGTGTTGGTGATCATTGGAGTACTGATGATGCTGCACCGGCGGTTACAAGACACGGGGGCAGTGGCCGGCCAGCAGTTCGGCAACGACCTCGTGCCGCTCCTTCTGCTCCTGGCAGTTGCCACCACCGGGCTGATGCTCACCTTCAGTATGCATGCCTTGCACGGCGATGGGTTCGTGGTGATCTCTCTCATCCATGCTGCCACTGTCATTGCCATGCTGCTCTATCTGCCGTTTGGTAAGCTCTTCCACATCTTCCAGCGTCCGTTACACCTGAGTGTGACATTATACAAACGCGCCAATAGCACTGCCCCGCCAGCAGTCTGCCGCATCTGCGGCGAGGGGTTTGCCGGAACTATGCACATTGCGGATCTGAAAACCGTGCTTGGTGACGTCGGGCTCGACTGGCGTCTCAACGGCGCCGGGGCACATTACATGGACGTTTGTCCACCCTGCCGTCGGCGTCAGGTCGGCCTATGGCACGGACGTATAATGGCTGGGACACAGAGGCAGAGCAGAGACAACGTATCCATGCACGGCATGCTGTCTGTGACGAGGTAGGCATTATGGCGACGCTGCCGCAAACGACCACTGAACTCATTGCGCAGTACGGACCACACCTGCATGCCCTGCCTCCCGGTGGGTGGCAGAAGCCCGCCGACCCTGACCGGCTCGTCAAGACCCACTGCTGCTTTTGCGGGGTGCAGTGCGGTATACAGCTCAAGGTGAAGCACGACCAGGTCATCGGCTTTGAGCCCTGGGAAGAGTTCCCGCTGAACCGAGGCATGCTCTGCCCCAAGGGCGTCAAGCGCTACCTCCAGGGCAGCCATCCAGACCGGCTGCTGACACCGCTCATCCGCACTGCCAGCGGGTTTCGTGCAGCCGACTGGCCCGAAGCCCTGGACCTGGTAGTCAAAAACATCGAACGTATCCAGGGACAATACGGTCGTGACGCCTTGGCGGTGCTGTCGGGCGCTTCGCTCACGAATGAGAAGGCCTACTTACTGGGCAAGTTTGCGCGTCTGGCGCTGAAGACGCGGCACATCGACTATAACGGTCGCCTGTGCATGGTGTCGGCCGGCGCCGCCAATCGTCTGGCGTTTGGCATCGACCGCGGCGGTATGCCGTGGAGCGACATCCCGCAGGCGAAATGCCTCATCCTCGCTGGCATCAACGTGGGCGAGTGTTTCCCTATCCTGACGGACTACATCTGGCGGGCGCGGGACAATGGCGCCAAAATCATTGTCATTGATCCGCGTATGACGCCCATCGCCCGCACTGCTGACCTGCTTTTGCCCGTGCGCCCCGGGCGCGACAGTGCCCTGCTGAACGGTCTTTTGCATGTCTGCATCGCCCGTGGCTGGATCGATACGGCGTTTATCGCGCAGCATACTACTGGCTTTGAGACGGTGCGCGCGGCCGTGGCCGACTATACACCAGAGCACGTGGAGGCGATCACCGGCGTGCCAGCGGCGGCGATCGAACAAGCGGCAGCCTGGTGGGGTCTGGCGCCCACTGCTATCTTGCTGCACGCACGCGGCATCGAGCACCACACCAAGGGCACGGAGAACTGCCTGGCGTGCATTAATCTGGTATTGGCCACGGGCAAGATCGGCAAGCCAGGCTGTGGTTACTCAACCATTACTGGACAGGGCAATGGCCAGGGGGGGCGCGAACACGGGCAGCGCTGCAACCAGTTGCCGAGTGGGCGTGACATTGACAATCCCGAGCATCGCCGCATTGTTGCGGAACACTGGGGGGTATCTGCAGACGACTTGCCGGGCGTGGGCTACACCTCCACGGAGATGCGCGAGGCCATTGAACGTGGGGAGATTCGCGGCCTGTTAAATATCTGCTTCAATCCGCTCGTCTCCTTACCAGACGCCGACTACACCCGAGCTGCTCTCGATAGGCTTGAATTTGTCTGTGTCATTGACTTTTTCATGTCGGAAACAGCGCGGCATGCCGACGTCATCCTGCCAGGATCGCTGCACGAGGAGGACGAAGGCACCGTGACCACTGCTGAAGGCCGGGTGGTACGCATCCAGCAGGCGGTTCCTCCACCCGGTCAGGCGCGGCGGGACTGGGAGATCATCTGCGATCTGGCGCGACGCTTTGCCCCCTGGGAACAGTTTCCCTATGCCTGTGTCGAAGACATTTTTCGCGAGTTGCGGCGGGTGTCGCGTGGCAGTATCTGTGATTACTACGGCATCACCTATGAGAAGATCGAGCGGCAATACGGCGTCTTCTGGCCCTGCCCAGACCTCAACCATGCGGGGACGCCGCGCCTGTTCGAAGGGGGGGAATTTTATCACCCCGATGGCAAGGCTCACTTTCACGCCGTCACCTACCGGCCACCAGCCGAAGACATCGATGATGCCTATCCTGTGCTCCTGACCACTGGCCGGGTGGTGTCGCAGTATCTCAGCGGTACGCAAACCCGACGCATCGGCCCGCTTGTCCAGCAGTACCCGGAACCGCTGCTCGAGATACACCCCGAGCTGGCCACACGCCTTGACGTGCAGACGGGCGACCTGGTGCGGGTGGCAAGCCGGCGTGCCAGCGTCACCTTGCCCTGCCAGGTGGTGCGCACGATCCGGCCCGATACGGTGTTTATGCCGTACCACTGGCCAGAAGAGCGCTCGGCGAATCTGCTCACTAGCCGCGCCCTCGATCCGATCTCGAAGATTCCTGAGTTCAAAGTCTGCGCCGTGCGCCTGGAAAAAGTGGAGTCTACTGCCCCATGATCGATACCAGCATGGAGTTTTTTCTCGACCCCTCGCGCTGCATTGGCTGCCAGGCATGCTACCACGCCTGCGCCGAGTGCGACACGCACCGAGGGGTATCTATGATTCACCTGGAGTACACCGACCGTGCTGTATCGCCGCAGACTGTGCCGGTCGTGTGCATGCACTGTGAGGACCCGGCCTGCGCCGAGGTGTGTCCGGCCGATGCCATCAAGAAAACGGCCGACGGTGTGGTGCAGTCTGCCCTGCCGTCGCACTGCATTGGCTGTGCTAATTGTGTACTGGCGTGTCCTTTTGGCGTGCCGCGCTACATCGCGCACCTCGATCTGATGATGAAATGCGACATGTGCTACGACCGCACCTCGGCCGGCAAGCGGCCCATGTGCGTGACGGTCTGTCCGAGTGGCGCCCTGGCCTATGGGCCGCGCCAGGAGATCGAGCAACTGCGGCGGGAACGGCCGATCAATACCTTCGTGTTTGGCCCGCAGGTGGTACAGACGAAAGTGCAGATGATGGTGCCGGTGGGGGTGGAAAGGCTCGACGTCGATGTGCTGGCCTGTATGGCACCACTGGCAGAGTAGAGGCGGAGTGTAGAACACGCTATGCGGCAGAACGACGTCCCTCTCTGGAAAGAGCACTTCCCCATTTCGTGGGTTGACGATCACTTCGTGACTCGACGTGAATTTACCAAGTCGCTTGTCTGGGTATCGTTTGCCACCTGCGTGGCCAACGGCATGTTAGCCCTGTTCGAGACGCTCAAGCAGCGCTGGGGCAGGGCTCCTCTGCCGCAATGCTCCATCGCCAGTGTGGACGAGCTTGCCGTTGGGGGCTCCAAAGTGTTTCATTATCCGCAGACTGGCGATCCATGTTTGCTGGTACGGATAGACACCGAGCACTATACTGCCTTTGGGCAGAAATGTACCCACCTGGGTTGTCCAGTGTACTATCGCGCCGAGCATCGTCAGTTGTATTGCCCCTGTCATGAGGGCTTTTTCGCTGCAGAGGATGGCCGCGTGCTAGCCGGGCCACCGTCTCGACCGCTACCGCGCATCGTCCTGGAAAAGCGAGGACAAGAGCTATGGGCGATCGGCATAGCCTGACCCAGGCGCGGCAACTACGCGCCCAGCGGGCCCGCCATATGTCATTGATTTATACCGTCATGGTGTGCCTGGTGAGTCTGATCTTCATACAGTTATTGCTCCTCACCGTAGCCTTAGAGGACTATCTCGGTGGACGTGGTGCGATGGCCATTCCTACGGCGCTTGCCTCCGGCCTGTGCTTTGCCGCGGCATGCTGGCTGATCCGCTATGTTTTGCTGCAGGGGAGATAGCGCTCTGCCAACTCCCTGAGGAATACACGTCTTGCCCTGGTAAAACGGTGGCCATTACAACCGATGGCCAGGCCCCTGCCTTTGCTGCCTGGCTCCGGAAGCTATTCGAGCGTTGACTCGATAAGGACCTTTGGTGCTGCGTGCTCTGCGATGTTGATGCAGGTGGATGTGGCGTTCTACAGCCGGTTGGTCGACCCGCGTGGTGCTGCCCTACGTCCCGGCTCCTGCCCTTCTGGTGGATGTTGGAAAACGGATCGGACAATCCCATCGCCAGGTATGGATTCAGCGACTGATGATTGCCTCGGCGGCAGACGCCTTCCTGAGCCGTTGTGCAACGCCTCCGGCTACCCTGTGCACACAATTTTGTTATTTAAGACATAATTGTTATATCTACAACGTTTTTGTTCATACACCATAAACTACCCATTCCATAAAAACCTCTTGTGCCATTGATTTATAAAAGTTAATTTCGTTTTCAAGACATGGTACGAGAATTGCTCATACTATAAAAAATTCGTGCCCTAGTGCATACTTGCCACTATCGATTGCTGCGAGGAGGGTAACGTCATGTCACACCGGACGTGGAGGTTTGCTGTAGCATCCTGGATTATTTGGAGTCGCTGGCTCGCCACGGGCCTTGTCGCTTCGACGCTCGTCGTCGGTGCACCACCGCAGGTCGGCGCGCAGCAAGAAGCCACCACGGCGGACCCCGGCAATACCGGGCGCCTCACGCTCAATATGGGCGTCGATTGGGTCTCGGAATACTTCTTCCGCGGCATCGCCCAGCAAGTGGGCGGCGCGAACTTCCAGCCCTACGGCTCGGTGGCCTTTAAGCTCATCGAAAACATGGGGCCCCTCACCGCCCTGACCGCCACCCCGGGTATCTGGAACAACTGGCACGCAGGGGGCGGTAACCTCGTCGAGCCCGTGGATCCAGAGTTCTGGTACGAAGCGGACCTCTACTTCACGCTCGCCGCCACGCTGGTCGAGCGCGTGACCCTGGGGCTGACCTACACGGCCTACACCAGCCCGAACGATTCGTTCGGCACCGTCCAGGAACTGGCCTTTGTCCTGACCGTGAACGATAGCCAGTGGCTCGGGGCGTTCGCCCTGAACCCGAGTTTCCTGGTGGCTGGGGAACTCACCGGCCAGGCCGATGCCGGGCGGGCCCGCGGCGTCTATCTACAACTCGGCATTGCGCCCAGTTACACGTTCGCCCCGGAGAGCCCGTATCCGCTCACGGTCAGCTTCCCAGTCACCTTGGGGCTCAGTGCAAGTAACTACTATGAGTTCGCCACGGGCGACAATCCGGCCTTCGGCTATGTGCAGTTTGGCCCGGCGGTCGCCGTGCCCTTGGGGTTCATCCCGAAGAGTTTTGGCGCCTGGGTGGTCAAGGGGGCGCTGGAGCTGTTAGTCCTCGGGGACACGCTCGAGGCGCTGAACGACAACGAGGCGGTCAAACCGATCGGCCGCATTGGGGTCTCAGTGGTGTACTGAGCGCGTAAGGAAGAGAGGGGCGTTTGACATTATCGTGAAACAATAGTGTATAGGGAGAGAGTATGGGGAATCGGGGAAAAAAGCGCTGGACAATGGCAGGAAGAAGAGGCAGGTATGGTTTTGCGTTCTTCGCCGTGGGGTTTTGGGTGATTGTGCTTCTAGGTGTGTCTTTGGCTCAGGAAGCTCGACCGCCCGCGACCGGTTTGGCACCGGCGCAGGCTGAGGCTCCAGTGGTGGCGCCAGAGCTGCCGGCGTATTTCACGGCGACGAATGATCCGCAGAAGCCAGCATGGCCCGATCCAACCGGTGGCGCCTCGGGAGTCTGGGCAACGCCGGCGGGGGATGGCAAGGGCGACGTTCCTGAGCAATTAAAGCCGACCGATCTGTATGATCGCATCCTGCACAACCTGTACTCGATCAACTATGTGTGGGTGCTGGTCGCCGGCTTCCTGGTCATGTTCATGCAGGCCGGGTTTATGCTCGTCGAGACGGCGCTGTGCCGCGCCAAGAATGCCTCGCACACTGCGGCGATGAACCTGATGATCTACCCGCTTGGCTGTGTCGCCTTTTGGGCCTATGGTTTTGCCATCGGGTGGGGGAATTGGTGGAACGGCCCGGTACCGCCCGGCTGGTATCCCTCGCTGGGGCCGGGACTTGCCGTGCTCAATGAAGGGTGGGGTCTGGGGGCAGCGGTCGATGCGGCAGGCAAGGCAACCGGCGCGTTCACCTATGGCCTGATCGGCCTGAAAGGCTGGTTTTTGACCAGTGCTGTTGGGGATACGGGGGTGCTGGCACTGTTCTTCTTTATGATGGTCTTCATGGACACCACCGCTACAATCCCGACTGGTGCCATGGCTGAGCGCTGGGCCTGGAAGAATTTCTGCCTCTTCGGCCTGTGGGTGGCGCTGCCGTATTGCCTCTATGCGAACTGGGTCTGGGGTGGCGGCTGGCTCGCCCAGGGTGGCGTCAACTGGGGTCTGGGGCATGGGGCAGTGGACTTCGCAGGTTCGGGCGTCGTGCATACGATGGGTGGCGTCATCGGGCTGGCGGGCGCCATGATCATAGGCGCCCGGCTCGGGAAGTATGATGCTCACGGGAGGCCACAGGCCATACCAGGTCATAGCGTCCTCCTGGTATGTCTGGGTACCTTTATTCTGGCTTTCGGCTGGTTCGGCTTCAACCCTGGATCGACGCTTGCCGGGACAGACCTGCGCATTAGCTTTGTCGTGGTGAACACCATGCTGGCTGGCACGGTCGCGTCGCTGGTCGCCATGCTGACGCTCATGCTGAAAGGCCTCAAGCCCGATCCGACGATGTGCTGCAATGGCATGCTCGCCGGTCTGGTGGCGATTACGGCGCCCTGCGCCTTTGTGAACCCACTAGGCGCGGTGATCATCGGAGCGGTGGCTGGCTGGCTGGTGGTGGTGTCGGTCTTTTTCTGGGAAAGGCGTGGTATCGATGATCCCGTTGGGGCCATCTCCGTGCACGGCGTCAACGGCATCTGGGGCGTGCTGGCGGTAGGGATCTTCGCCACCGGTGAGTACGGTGCAGGTTGGAACGGTGTGGTGCGTGATGAGTTTGTGAAGCTGTATGGGTCCGACGGCGTGCGCGGGCTGCTCTACGGCGACTTCTCGCAATTCGTTATGCAGGTGATCAATGCTGCCGTAGTAGTTGTGTTTGGCTTCGTGATGGCGTACGTGTGGTTCAAAATCAGCAACCTGATCACACCACTTCGCGTCAGCCAGGAGATCGAGATCGAAGGGCTCGACGGCCCTGAGATGGGTGTGCTGGGATATCCGGACTTTCAGCTCCATCCCTCCCCCTCAGGGCAGCTTATGCAGCTCCGTCCCTCTCCCTCAGGGCAGCAAGTCGTGAAATAATACCAGCAGAGCCACGCTGAGGGTGCGAGATTGACAAGGCGCAGGCTGTCTCCTAAGCTTTTGCTATGTAAAGCCAGTTCGGTTGGTTGACGTCCTGCATGCGGTCGGTCCACACCACAGGGCCACTGGCGTGTCTCACTCTGCCCCTCCCGGTGCTTGAGACAGAGGGGGATAAGGAGATCTCGTGATGAAAAAGATTGAAGCAGTGGTCAAGCCTTTCAAACTGGACGAAGTGAAGGAAAAACTCAACGCGTCTGGTATCCAGGGGATGACCGTGAGCGAAGTGCGTGGGTTTGGACGTCAACGCGGCCATACCGAACTCTACCGTGGGGCCGAATACGTGGTTGACTTTCTGCCCAAAACCAAAATAGAAATTATTGTGCCCGATCACCTGGAAGAGATGGTTGTCGAGACGATCATGGAAGCTGCTCGTACGGGGAGTATTGGCGACGGCAAGATCTTTGTGACACCAGTGGAAGAGGTCATTCGTATCCGCACGGGTGAACGAGGAGAGGAGGCCATCTAAGAGTACCACGCGTGACCAGTACGCCGACCATGGATGGATGTCAACTCACCCCGTCACCCTGGCGGGGTAATAGCGGTGCGCAGCACTCAACACTGCATCTGGTCTCTTCCAGATGCGTATCGAGACAGTAGAGAAGGAGCATATATGACCCCGAGTGAAGTACTCAAGTTTGCGGCAGATAGAGGCGCGAAAATTCTGGATCTACGCTTCATGGATTTCCCAGGCCTCTGGCAGCATTTGAGTGTGCCCATCAGTGAGCTGTCTGAGTCGCTCTTTACGGATGGCCATGGCTTTGATGGGTCGAGTATCCGTGGCTGGCAGGCGATCAATGCGAGCGACATGCTGGTCATCCCCGATCCAGCGTCGGCGCGCATCGACCCGTTTCTGAAAGACTCGACGCTGGTGATGATCTGCGACATCGTCGACCCCATTACGCGTGAGAGTTACAGCCGCGACCCGCGCAACATTGCCAAAAAAGCCGAAGCGCACCTGAAGGCGAGTGGCCTGGCGGATGTGGCCTATTTCGGGCCAGAAGCGGAGTTTTTTATTTTTGACGACATCCGCTACGATAGCACCGAAAACTCCTGTTACTATTTTGTCGATTCGGTGGAGGGGCAGTGGAACACCGGACGCGTCGAGGGACCGAATCTCGGCTACAAACCGCGCTATAAAGAGGGATATTTCCCGGTCCCACCCATGGATAGCCAGCAAGATATACGCTCCGAAATGGTCCTGCTCATGGAAGAGGTGGGCATTTACGTCGAGACCCACCATCACGAAGTGGCCACCGCCGGTCAGGCGGAGATCGACATGCGTTTCGACTCGCTCGTCAACATGGCCGATAAGCTCCAGTGGTACAAATACATCATCAAGAATGTGGCGCGTCGACACAACAAAACAGCGACCTTCATGCCCAAGCCGCTGTTCAATGACAACGGCAGTGGTATGCACACGCATCAGAGCCTGTGGAAGGGTGGCCAGCCCCTGTTTGCCGGTGACGGCTATGCGGGTGTCAGCCAGACGTGTCTGTACTACATTGGTGGTATTCTGAAGCACGCGCCGGCATTGTGCGCTTTTGTCGCGCCCACGACCAATTCCTACAAGCGCCTGGTGCCTGGCTTCGAAGCGCCGGTCAACCTGGCATACTCAAGCCGTAACCGCAGCGCTGCCGTGCGTATCCCGATGTATTCGCCGAGTCCGAAGGCCAAACGTATCGAGGTGCGCTTTCCTGATCCGGCCTGCAATGCCTACATAGCCTTTGCCGCCATGCTCATGGCTGGTCTCGACGGCATCGAAAATCGTATCGACCCTGGCGAGCCGCTGGATAAGGATATCTACGGCCTGAGCCCGGCGGAACTGAGCAAGGTGCCTTCCGTGCCCGGTTCGCTCGAGGGCGCGCTCAACGCCCTCGAGAGCGATCACGAATTCCTCACCAAGGGGGACGTGTTCACCCAGGACGTCATTGAGACGTGGCTCGAGTACAAACGCGGCCGCGAAATTGACCCGGTGCGTCTGCGGCCACATCCGTATGAGTTCAAGCTGTACTTTGATATTTAAGCCTGTCTGGCTGGTGTCAGTGACGGGCGGCATGCAAGGATGCCGCCCGCTGCGTTCCATGGCTGTGTTTGTCCCCTCTGCCGCTATCCTTCTTGAGGCTTGTCTTCCCCGCAGCAGGCCATTATCCTTACAGCGTGATTCCTGCAGGAGGTGTGTTGCCTGACAACACCGTGTTGTCCCCGCCTATAGAAGAGGGAGTATACATGTCCGCTGACATTTCCCTGGCTCGCGTTGCAGAGGCTCGGAAGGTGGTGTATCAACATATGCGACCGACGCCGCTGATCCATTACCCGTTGCTCTCTCAGGAACTCGGGGTACAGGCCTACATCAAACATGAAAATCATACCCCTATTGGGGCCTTTAAAATCCGCGGCGGCATCAACCTTATGGCACACCTTGTCCGTCAGAAGGTTCCGGGTGTGATCACCGCCACACGTGGCAATCATGGGCAATCGGTCGCCCTGGCGGCACATTGGTACGACATTCAGGCGACGGTTGTTGTCCCGGAGGGTAATAATCCTGAAAAAAATGCCCTCATGCGCGCCCAAGGGGCGCAGCTGATTGAGCACGGCAAGGATTTCGACGCGGCGCGCGCCTTGGTGGAACAGTTACAGCACGAACGCGGCTTGTATTATGTGCACCCGGCCAATGAGCCGTTGCTCATCATCGGCGTGGGCACGTATTGGTTGGAAGTGTTCGACGATCTGCCTGACCTCGACGTGGCGCTCGTGCCGGTGGGGGGAGGGAGTGGCATATGCGCTGCCGTCACCGTGCTCAAAGCGCTCCGTCCGGCGGTGCGGATCATTGGGGTACAGGCAGAAAATGCCCCCGCCGTCTATCAGTCCTGGAAAAGTCGCCAGCTGTGCGAAACCGACAGTGCGCAGACGTTTGCTGATGGCTTGGCCACGCGCGTCGCCTTTGCGTTGCCCTTTGGCATTATGCAGCAAGGCGTCGACGATATGGTTTTGGTGAGCGAGGAAGAGATGCGCCAGGCTGTCGTGCGTTTGCTCCGCACGACGCATAACATGGCCGAAGGGGCCGGGGCTGCCTCGGTAGCGGCGGCGTGGAAGTTGCGGTCGGCGCTGCAGGGACAAAAGGTCGTCATGGTGCTCAGTGGCGGGAATATCGATCTGGCGACACTGCGCTGGGTGTTAGGATGATACTTCGTCCCGATGCTTTTTCTGCAAGGCGTTATAGGCATGGCGGATCATTTGTAGGTGTTGTTGCTCCTCGGTGGCGAACTTTTTAAACATCGCTCGGCCCTTGGGGTATTCTACCTTGCTGGCGTAATGGCGAAAAAACTCATACGAACGCCGTTCAGCCATCATCGCCATGGACAGCGCCTCTGCTGGACCGGCGGATTGCACGAGCTGCACGATATTGTGACGGTCCTGGGGAAAAATGCTTTCCAGCCGTTCATGATCGAAGTAGAGCAATGCTGGCTCATCATCTAACCACGTATGAGCCTGGCGTAGAGCGTTATACTCCTTCTGTAAGGCCGCGAGATGCCGCTCCTCCTCATCGACCAACCGTGCAAAAATCGCATGTGTGGTGCTGTCTTGCGTTAATTCCAGCGCCCGGCTGTAAAAATGCAGCCCTAATTCCTCGTTGGCGATAGCGATTTGTAAAGCATCACGTGACAGAATAGTTTCCAAATCCTTGCCGCGTCGGCTGCTCGACACCGTGGCCTGATTACAATCCGTGCATGTACTCAGAATACGTACGGCATACGATTGCGGGACAAATTGATGCATCTGTTGGACCTGTTGCAGGAGGGATTCGAGTTCAGGACTGAGGAATTCTACTGTCCGGTTACAGGAAGTACAGATGACATGATGGTGTTGGAAGCGGTCGGGCTCATACCGCAAAGTGCCATCGCCGTAGTCCATAGTGCGTGCCAGGCCACATTCTTCCAACAGCTTCAGCGTCCGGTATACGGTAGCAAAGCCGATACGCGGATTTTTGCTTTTGACCAACGCGTACAATTCCTGGGCCGAGAGGTGGCCTTCAGAGGCGAGAAACACCTCCACAATGTCGCCGCGGGGTTTGGACTGCTTCAGATTTTTGTGGCGGAGAAAGTCTTCGAAGATCTTCACTTCACTTTGCATACCGCGTACCCCCTTCCTGGGAGAGAACCACCCTGGCTCTTTCCCTGAACAACCTTACGTTGGTGCTCTATTGTACTGAACACTCCCAAAGATGGTCAACCTTGGCGGCACGTGCTGCGAAGCAATGACAAATTTATCTTGAAAATGGTTTTCAGAATCAGAATAATAGGAGCACCGGCACCAAGGAGGAAATCTTTTGCTCTGGGCGAAACACCGGGCAAGAAGCTCATCCGACATCGCATACTCAAGAAGGGGAAAAACGGCATGGACAAGGGCAAGATACCGCAGATGCTGCGAAAGTACGTGGGCGTATGCGCTTTCATTGTTGTTGGCGTAGGGCTACTGTTTAGCGCTCTGCTGGCGCGAGAGGCGTACGCCGAAGACGAGGTAGTCGTCTACTCGGCGCGTATCGAACAACTCATCAAACCGATGTTCGATGCCTTTACTGCGCAGACTGGTATCAAAGTGCGCTATTTCACCGCCAGTGAAGCCGAACTCTTTGAACGTCTCAAAGCCGAAGGCGCCAATACGCCGGCCGACGTCCTCATGACCGTCGATGTTGGGAATCTATGGCTGGCTGAGCAGGCTGACCTCCTGCAGGGCTTTGACTCACCCCTGATTGCACAAAATGTCCCGACCCATCTGCGCGCCAAGAACAACGTCTGGGTAGGACTTGCTGTCCGTGCCCGCCCTATTATGTACAGCACGCAGCGCGTCAAGCCTGCCGACCTGTCGACCTACGAAGCGTTGGGAGATCCCAAGTGGCAGGGACGCCTGTGTTTCAGAACCTCCAGGAAAGTGTATACCCAGTCTCTTGTTGCCACCATGATCAAGACTCTGGGAGAAGCCCGCACGGAAGAAATCGTGCGCGGTTGGATGCGTAATGAGCCGCGTATTTTCGATAGCGATAGCAAAATACTGGAAGCGATTGCCGCGGGGCAGTGTGACGTTACCATGGTCAATACCTACTACCTGGCCCGTCTCGTGGCCAAGGACCCGCAGTTTCCCGTGGCGATCCTGTGGCCGAATCAGCAGGATCGTGGGGTACATATCAATATCTCAGGCGCTGGTGTGACGAAACATGCCAAACATCGCGCTGCGGCGATCAAACTGCTCGAATTTCTCAGCTCAGCACCGGCACAGAATCTCTACGCTGATGAGAACTACGAATATCCGATCAATGCTGCGGTAAAACCCCATGGCCTCATTGCTGCCTGGGGTTCTTTCAAAGCCGACACCGTGGATGTCGCCGCGGCTGGAGAATTCCAGGTTGCCGCCGTCAAATTGATGGATCGTGTTGGCTACAAATAATCTGGAGCAGAGGACGCGTCATACATGGCCACGCCTCAGACACCAACGGTCACCCAGTGGCGTCGACTCCGCTCCCCCTGGCGTCGCCATAGTGCCTGGTCCGTGGCCGCTGGCCTTGTTGCTCTCCTCGTCGCCACGCCACTGCTTGTGGTTGTTTCGTCCATCGTCACGCCGAGTGGCGATATCTGGCGCCATCTGTGGCAAACGCAACTGCTCGAACTGCTCGGCAATACACTCGCCTTGATTATAGGGGTCGGAATTGGTGTCACTGTCATGGGTACGAGTTTGGCCTGGCTGGTTACTATGTATCGCTTTCCAGGCCGTGCCCTCTTCGAATGGCTCCTCATTCTGCCTCTGGCTATGCCAGCGTACGTCATCGGGTTTGTCTTTCTTGCCCTATTCGATTACGCCGGCCCTGTGCAATACAGTTTACGCCAGCTTTTCGGCGCGCAGATGTGGTTTCCCGATATCGCTTCATACGGTGGTGTCGTTCTTGTCCTGACCCTGGTATTGTACCCCTATGTCTATATGCTGGCACGGGCAGCGTTTCTCGAGCAGTCTGAAACGACGCTGGAAGCCGCACGTATTCTGGGGGCGCATAGAATCGCCGTCTTCTGGAAAGTCGTCCTTCCCCTGGCTCGCCCTTCCATCGTTGTGGGAGTGACGCTGGCGCTCATGGAAGCCCTGGCCGACTTTGGCACTGTGGCAATTTTTAACTATGCCACCTTCACGAGAGCGATTTATCGCGTCTGGTTTGGCCTGTTTAATCGTGATGCTGCAACAGAACTGGCGAGCCTGTTGGTATTCTTTACCATCACCTTGTACCTTCTTGAGCGTAGCCAACGCGGGCGGGCCAGGTTCTACCGCACGACTGGGAGTGTACGACCTGTTATGCCGAGACCGTTGACGGGCTGGCGGGCCTGGCTGGCCAGTGCTGTCGCCTGCATGGTCGTTGGCGTCGCCTTCATACTGCCGGTGGCCCAGCTCCTTATCTGGACCGTGGAAACGGCCGAAACGCTGGATTACGATGCACGATATCCTATCTTCTTGCTCAATACCTTGACATTAGCGGCAACCACCGCTATGGTGGCAGTCGCTGCCGCAGTGGTAGTGGCGTATGGAGCCCGTCTCAGTCGGAGTCGCCTTATCGGGGGCTTTGTGCGCCTTGCCAGCATGGGCTATGCGCTGCCAGGCTCAGTGATCGCTGTGGGGGTTCTCGTCCCCTTGGCCTTTTTAGACCGGACGTTGGATACATTTCTCCGGGCTCACTGGGGCTATTCGAGCGGGCTATTCTTGACGGGATCGATGATCGGCCTGGTCTTTGCCTATGTGGTACGCTTTCTGGCAGTGAGCTGCCACACGGTGGAGGCGAGCCTGGTCAAAATCACGCCGGTGATGGATATGGCGGCACGTTCCTTGGGAGCCACCCCCGGGAGATTGTTGCGACGTATCCATGCGCCGTTGATTCGTACCGGTTTGACGAGTGCCGCAATTCTCGTCTTTGTAGATGTAATGAAAGAAATGCCCGCGACGCTCTTACTACGACCTTTTGGCTATGAAACCTTGGCGATTCGGGTATGGCAGTTGACTTCCGAATCCCTGTGGGAACTCGCTGCTCTGCCGGCCTTGACTATCGTTGCCGCCGGCATGTTGCCAGTGTTGATCTTAACTCGGAGCAGCATGCGCCCGCCGCAGGGTAAAAGGCCCACGGTATGACGCCCGTGTTGTCGCTCACTGACGTGAGCAAAAGTTTCCAGCCAGGGGTCCCGGTACTCCAAGAGGTATCTCTCCAGGTCGACACTGGGACGATGGTGTGCTTGCTCGGTCCGAGCGGCTGTGGGAAAACGACGCTCTTGCGTCTCATTGCCGGGTTTGAAGAGCCGGATAGCGGGGAAATCTATCTCATCAAACGGCTCGTGAGCCGCCCGGGCCTGGTGGTGCCGCCAGAGCAGCGCCATATCGGTATGGTATTTCAAGATTTTGCCTTGTTTCCCCACCTGACCGTAGGTCAGAACATCCAGTTCGGGCTGTTCCGCTGGCCAGTAGCCTGGCGCCGGGCCCGCCTCGCAGAAATGCTGCACCTGGTCGACATGGAAGGCATTGCCAACCGCTATCCGCATGAACTTTCAGGAGGCCAACAGCAGCGCGTTGCCCTGGCTCGCGCTCTGGCGCCCAATCCGCAACTCCTGTTGCTCGACGAACCGTTCAGTAATCTCGACGTGAATTTACGCCAGCAACTGCGCGACGAGGTGCAAGCCATTCTGCAGCGGACCGGCATCACAACGCTTCTCGTCACGCATGATCGAGAAGAAGCGCTGAGTTTGTCCCATACGCTGGCGGTCATTGAGCATGGACGGATCGTCCAACATGCCGCTCCGGATGAAGTAGTACGCCATCCCTGCGTCCGCTTTGTGGCGCAGTTTCTGGCTCTTGGTCATTTTCTCCCAGGGGAAATTCGTCAGGACTGTATCACCACAGAAATGGGAGACATCCCACTCACGGCTGATGTCCACTTGACTTCCAGCGATCGTCACGTCGACGTCCTTATCAGGCCTGAGTCTCTGCAGTTAGGTGGCGAGGACGGCACCCCAGCCCAGGTTACTCAATCGAGCTACCACGGCACCCGTAAGCTCTACACCCTGCGTTTGCCGTCCGGGACAGTGCTCTGTGGGTTATTTCCCCACGACGTAGCGTTAAAACCCGGTGAGCAGATTCGCGTGATTTTGCACCCTGCTGACATAGTCGCTTTTCCTCATGTATTAATTTCGCCTGACTCCTGCAGCGGGCCTCGACAGCCGTGATACCAGGCAGTTCGATGACGCTTTCGTCACGCTGTGCAAGGATGCAGCACGCCACCAAGCATGCCTTTATCACCATCCCCTGGAGCCACCGCAACTCTCGATCTTCATACTTCCGCTGTCAGTCGTTGACAAGGCAAGATCAGACAGCGAAGCATCAGATCTCATTTCCATATATAAGTGGGTTTTCAAAAAAGGAAAAATAGCGTATATAGAATATGAAAATGAGAATTGTTATCATATTCATCTTTTCTCTGAGACCAACAACTTCACGAGAGAGTTTCTGAGCATGCACAGCAATAATGAGCACTCCCCGGAGGGAACCCTCCAAGACCTTGGTAACCGCCTGCGCTGCCTCCGCAAGGCACGGAAACTCCGCCAACTCGACATGGAAGATTTTGGCTTGAGTTACAAGTATTACCAGCGTCTTGAGTCAGGACACGTCAATCCGACCTTGCTCACCCTCCATAAGGTAGCATCGGCGCTTAACGTGTCGGTATATGACCTTTTCTATCCCGCACAACCTCATGATCCACAGATATTGTAAATGCTGGTCTTCCCAAATACTAGCCTAGGTACGCACCGAGCCGGCCCTGATCCCGTCTGCATTCGACCGTGCCCGGCGTGGGCCGTGGCTTCCCCAGACTCTCCACGCACGGCGGTAGACGCTCCACATCGCCTTAGCGCAGCTGAAGCGTCCACTGCCGGGTGGATGGAGGATAGGTATGCTCTCCAACACGCAATGCGATACCTCACCGTCTCGTAAGCTTCTCAAACTGCTCCAGCAGCAAGGCGCCTGCAGCCTCAAAGAGCTGGTAGTGGCTTTAGGAGTGACGAGGACGGCAATCCGGCAGCAGATCATGACGCTGCTTGCCCAGGAACTCGTCACCGCCACACTCGTGCGTGCCAGACGAGGGCGTCCGCATAGGGTATACCGTCTGTCCGAGAAGGGACGTGCGCACGTGTCTCGGCTCTCAGAAGGTTTAGCCCTCGTCCTGCTAGAAGAAATGCTCATCCCATCCGAACAGATCAAGGCACGGCAGCTTCTGCAGCATGTCAGCACTCGACTGGGGGCATGGTATGCGGCCCATCTACAGGGGAGAGATCCTGCCGAACGGCTACAGGAACTGGGGGCATGGCTCAACACCCAGGGCATTATCAGCCAGGTTGCTGAGCAAGCGGACGCTTTTGTCTTCACTGTGTACGGGTGTCCATATTACCGGCTTGCCCAGGCACACCGCGAAGTGTGCACGCTCGAAACCGAGGCCATGGAACTCGCCCTGGGAGCGTCAGTAGCGTTGTTGCGCTCCCAGCTTGATGGGCATCAAGGCTGCCAGTTCCGCATATCAAAAACGCCGACAGGCGAGTCATGGCGTTGTGAAGGAGAGATTCCGTGACGCCGGATACGACAATCCATTTACCCGGTCTGGGATAATTTTGTGATCGGACCACAGAGGGAGAGTCTACGTGACGGAGGTACAATGACCATGACGACTGCTTTGTGGCACGCATGCAGGGCGCTTAGCCTGCTGGTGTTGCCTGTCTTTGTCTGGAGTGTTGGGCTGGTGGCCGCGCAGGCCGCGCCTGAGCAGGCACAGCTCATCCTGCATATGCTCGACTATGTGGCTGTAGACTACCCGGAGTTCGTCCAGGATGGCACAGTACTCGACCAGGCAGAGTATGATGAGCAGGTGGAATTCTCGCAACAGGTGCGCACCTTGCTCGACAAACTTCCTACGCACCCAGACCGGCCCGAATTGCTCTACCAGAGCGAGCAGCTTGTGGCGTTTATTCAGGATAAACGGCCAGGGTCGGAGGTCTCTGCACTGGCCCAGCAGCTTCGCTGGCAGATTATCCGCGCCTACCAGGTTGTCATTGCTCCGCAGCGTCTTCCCGACCTCAGCTCAGCAGCTTCCCTCTACCAGACCCATTGTGCTGCCTGTCACGGTTTGCAAGGCCAGGGCGATGGACCGGCGGGTGTCAACCTTGACCCTGCACCACGCAACTTTCACGATCGCCAGCGCCTGGATCAGCGCAGCCTCTACAGCCTCTACAGCACTATTACCCTGGGCGTCGACGGCACGGGGATGGCGAGCTTCCACTCACTGAGCGCGGATGAGCGCTGGGCTCTGGCCTTCTACGTTGGCGACCTCGCGAGCAGTGAGCCTGACCGCACGCACGGCGCGGCGCTGTGGCAGTCCGGCGTTGGGACTGCCTGGTTTCCCGATCTGGCCAGCCTCGCCACGGCAACAGCTAGTGAGATGCATACCGCCCACGGAGATGCCGGCGTGCACGTGCTCGCCTACCTGCGCAGCCACCCCGAGGCCGTCAGCGGGTCTTCCAAGGAATCACCGCTGGTACGTAGTGCCCGGCTACTGCGTGAGAGTCTCGTCGCCTACCGGCGCGGCCAGGGACAGGTAGCCCAGGAACTCGCGGTATCCGCCTACCTCGACGGCTTCGAGCCAGTCGAGGCCAGTCTCGACGCCGTCGATAAGCGTCTCAGAATAGCGGTCGAGGCAGAGATGATGCGCTACCGGAGCATGCTCAAGAACCGCGAACCGGTTGCCAACCTCGAAGCGCAGAGCAGCCGTATTCAGGAGCTCCTGGTGCAGACCCAGCAACGCCTCCACCAGACGGGGCTCCCAGCGGGGGCAGCCTTCCTCAGTGCCTTCGGGATTTTGCTGCGGGAAGGACTGGAGGCGATATTGGTGCTGGCGGCGATCTTCGCGCTGCTGAGCAAAACCGGGCGGCGGGATGCGCTGCTCTATGTGCATGCCGGCTGGATCGTTGCGCTGGCTCTCGGGGGGTGCACCTGGCTTGTTGCTTCATATGCTATTACGCTCAGCGGCGCGACACGTGAGGTGACCGAAGGTGTCACCGCTCTTGTGGCCGCCGTAGTTTTGCTCTACGTGGGCTTCTGGATGCACCGCAAAGCCTATGCCGATCGGTGGCGCACCTTTCTCCAGGGCCAGATCCACGGTGCTCTCTCCTCTCGTACGCTGTGGACGCTGGCGTTCGTGTCGTTCCTGGCAGTGTATCGCGAGGTCTTTGAGACGGTGCTCTTTTATCAAGCCCTGTGGATACAAGCGGCACCGGCGTATGTCCCGGTACTCGGGGGACTGCTCACCGCAGCCGTAGCCCTCGTTGTGCTCGGATGGTTAATCTGCCAGGGCAGTGTCCGTCTCCCGTTCGGGCTGTTTTTCGGCGCCACCTCAATTCTGTTGGCCTTGCTGGCAATCGTCTTCGTCGGCAAGGGGATCGCAGCCCTCCAGGAAGCTGGCTCTCTGCCGGCTGACTCGGTGAACTTCTCAGGCATTCCCGCTCTCGGGGTCTATCCCACGTTTCTGGGCCTGGTACTGCAGGCCGTCCTGGTGTTGCTCATTGCCAGTGTCTTTCTCTACACACATTACACGACCAAGGAGACCTGAAGGATAAGGTGTGGACTGCCGCCGTAAACGGGTTGAAGCAAGGCGGCGTACGGCGACGTTCACCGCAATTCAAGGCGGACGGGGAGCATAACCCAGAGGGCAATTGTGTGCTTCCGACGAGCCAGCGTGAAACTCGATTTTCCATGGCCTACAGTCATCCTTAAAGGAACCCGAGGATATGGAGGTCCATGATGAAGATCGAAACCCCGTTGCACACCGATCACCAACTCGACCAATTGGCAGGCCAGTTTGAGCACTGGCGTCAGACGCGCTCGCATCCTTCTGAACGCATTCCCAAACGCCTCTGGAAGCAAGCCGCCGCGCTCGCCCGGGTACTGCCCTACAGCCGGGTGGCCCAGCACGTGCGGGTAGCGCCCAGTGACCTGAAAAAGCACATGGCCATGTCACACGACTCGAAGCCGGCCACAGCCCCACGCTTTGTCGAAGTGCCGCCTACGCCTGCCGGGTCCTCAGCGACACAGGCCATGGAGATGGAGCTTGAACGTCCCGATGGAACGCGTCTGCGCTTGCGCTGTTCTGAGGCCACCTCGGCTGTGACGGCGTTGGTGCGGACCTTTTTGGAGGTGTCGTGATGCTGCAGCAGAAGTTACGCAGCCTTTCTTACCCGCTCTAGGGCTGGCAATGGGACCTGTCGGCCTTTGAGGATGAGACGCTGCTTGAATTTCCGCCAGGATACCCCATAGTCGAGTCGCTCACGCTCCACAATGAGGTACGCCACCAGACACAGCGCAATGTGATGCTCTTGGGCACTGGACTGGGGGCGCGAGACCTCCGCGCCGCGCCGCCTGTGGCCGACTTGACAGGCCTCCAGGCGCAGTTGGCTTTTCAGCACCCGGATCACTTCCTCCACCTCCTGCCGTTTGCGGTAATGGGCGCGCACCTCCTGCGCCGTCAGCAGCAGCCGGTTGGTCACGTAATACTTGCGGCGGTGTCTCACCACAAGGACCTTGAGCCCACCGGAGAGATACCCCACGGCATGCCAATAGGGGTGCTGGCGGTAGGCGTGCAACGCCACGCCCTCAAAGGTCCGGTTCTTCTTGAGCTGGCACACAAAGTACCAGCCATAATCCTTGAGGCGTTTGAGCAGGCGCTGCGCCGGATACCACGAGTCAAACAACACGAACTGGGGCTTACACTTGAGCCGATTGCGGGCGTAGCTCAACAGTTCCAAGGCCAGGTCGACTTTGGACGGGCCGCCTTTGTGCCACACCCGGTAGCCCACCGGAATGCGCACCTGGCCATCCGTCCACACTAAGAGCACGAGAGACACCCCAAAGACGACCTTGTGCTGTTTACTCGACCAGACCCATGCCGCTTCGCCCAGCAACCGGGCATACGGCTTTTCGACGACCGTGTCATCGAGGATCAGATACCCGCCAGCGACCGTGAACAACAGGCGTAACGCCAGGTTGAGGAGTGTATGCCCCGACCAGGTCCCCTGGAGCATGCGAGTCAACTGATCGTGGGACGCGTTGTCAAATGCGTCAGACATGGCCGAACAGGTCGTGAGGTTGGTAAAATAGAGCAACGCCATGAGGTATATCCAGAGTGGCTCAGGCATAGAGTCTCACCTCCCAAGCGAGAGTCTATGCCTTTCTTTTGGCGGTTTTCCACGCCTGCGTAACTTCTGCTGCAGCTCAGTCCGCAAAGCCGCATCTTTTTGGCTACCGAACCCGTCGATTTTCGCAAGGGTATCGATGGACTCGCCGCCGTATGCCGACAGCGCCTGGGCGACAACCCCCTTGAGGGCGCTGTCTACGTCTTTCGCAACCGTTCGGGAACCTCGCTCAAACTCTTGCTCTACGACGGCCAGGGTTATTGGCTCTGTATGAAGCGACTCTCACAGGGGCGCTTTTCGTGGTGGCCAAACAGCGCGGACGCACGCGTGCCCCTGTCGGCGCGCGCGCTGCTTATTTTGACGTGGAATGGCAACCCCGAGCGCGCCCAGATGGCAAAGGACTGGCGACGGGTGGCCTAAGGCGAGGCGCGGCTTGCGGCATAGGCCCACGGCAGCCATGCCGCAGGGTCCGAAAACACCTCACGCCGATGCTCTTGCAGCGCCACCAGGTATTCTACCGCATTGACACCCCCGTAAATGCACGTGGCAATCAGGCTGGTGAGTACACTGGCGATGTAGGCGCTATGCGGGGTCTTGTAAAA
The DNA here is from genome assembly GCA_963773125.1 of uncultured Gammaproteobacteria bacterium. Classification (GTDB taxonomy): domain Bacteria; phylum Tectomicrobia; class Entotheonellia; order Entotheonellales; family Entotheonellaceae; genus CAVZBC01. Next base: position 105,172 of record CAVZBC010000043.1, read on the forward strand.
CAGCGAGTTTTTGCGTTGCCGGATGAATAGCTTCAAAACCCGCTCGGCTACATTGTTCTCCATTGGCGCACCTTTTACAGTCAAAAATCGCGTGAGTGTCTGCCAATGCGTCCGCATGTAGCCGATGGCTTTCCCCAGTGAGCTGTTGGGTTCCACCAGGTGGTCAGCGATCTGCTTGTCGAGCCACCCTTTGAGTTCGTCCATCAGCGGCTGGCTGTGCGCTTGGTGGTACGCCAGACGCGCCTCGGGGCTCAGCTGAGCCTGGCGCGCCTGCTCGTCGTGGTCGAACACCTGGCGGATCACGTCAAGCACCACCTGGCATTCGTGTGGAAACACGTCCTCCAGGTCGCTGAACTTGCGGCGGCCGTGTGCCAGGCAGTGACAGCGAATCAGCAGCGACTCATCGGCCACCTCGTTACTCGACAGCGCGTCGGACATCGCCAGCGGTTTTGCCAAGCCCGCCTCGCGCTTGTCCAAAAGCCCCTGCAGGTTTTCGCCCGCATGGCGGCGGCTTGAGTAGTACAAAATCGCGGTGTGCTCGCCCACCTGCACCGCCAACGCTGTGGTGTGCATGCTGGTGCGCTCCTTGGGCGTGGACAAGCCCTGAGCTTGGGCCTGGGCACCCCGGTCGCGGTTTTCTGTCATCAACGACAAAATACGCACTGCCGTGTCGTCTTGAAAGATGAGTTCGCCCTGGGCCGCCTCCCTCTCCATCTGCTCAAACACTTTGTAGGCACAATCTCCCACCGCTTCGATCTCGTCCCACTGTGTCGCATCGGGCACCGGCACCCCCAGCATCGCCTGATAACCTTGCAGGCGATAGCCTGGAACCCCCAGATAATACCGGCCCACCGCCAATACCGCTCGGGCCTGGGCGCTGTATTTCTCCTCACCCACACCCTCGGGCAACCCGGCTGTAAAAATCTCACCGCACGCCGAGCATCGAAGCTTTTCCAACTCGTAGCGTATGGCGCTGAGCAGGGCATGGCCGTCAATGCGTATCTCCACCCCAGCAGGCAGCGCATAGAGATTCCCCTGACCGCACACCGGGCAGCGCTGACCCACCGCAAGCTCCTCATGGCGGCACTCGATGCGCTCAGCCCCCACATAGGCCTCCGCACTCCGCCGACCCGTGCCAGGGCGGTGACCGCCTTTGGGCTTGACCCGCTCCGGCGTCTGCGAGGCATCCGGCGGCGCTTCAGCGGCCGGCGCGTCGGCAGCGCCGACATCGGCTTCGAGGACGGCACCCGCGTTCGTCTCAGCACCACCGGCTGGACTCGGGGCAGACGAGGCCTCCGGTGCCGGCGATGGCTTGAGACTCTTGCCAAAGAGCAAACCGCGAAGCCGTTTCATCGTGATCCGGGTCTCTTGCAGGGCCAACACCAGCCAGAAATGCGTGCGGATGATCCGTTCCACCAGGCTCGCATCCGCTGGGGACAACGTGTTCTGATGCACCCGTGCAATCAGGGCCTCGCCTTCTTCGCTACTCAGCGTCACGGCTTCGGCTGG
>CAVZBC010000044.1:0-9275 GCA_963773125.1 uncultured Gammaproteobacteria bacterium
GTGCGGTTACCTCGGTCGTGTTCAGTCCCGATGGAGCCCTGCTGGCTGCGGGGAGTTGGGACGGCACCGCGCGCCTGTGGGAGGTGGCTACCGGGCAAGTGCGCCAGACCCTGCAGGGCCATGAGGGTAGGATTTTGGGCATAGCATTTAGCCCCAATGGCGTACTGCTGGCTTCGGGTGGTACTGATGGTACCGTACGCTTGTGGGATGCCAAGACTGGCAAACTTATGCTGAGCATTGGCGCACCGCCCCGGACGGTTGCCACCAGCACCAGTGGACGCTGGGTTGCCACTGGGCATCAAGATGGAACCGTGCATGTGTGGGAAGCGACCACGGGAAAGCAACAGTACACCTTCCGAAATGATCAAGTCGCGATCACCTGTGTCGCATTTAGCCAGGACGATGACTGGGTTGTTGCCTGGGACCAGCATGGCAACGTTCGCTCGTGGGCAGTGGAAACCGGTACAGCCCTCGCCGAGGCCCCACCGGCAGGACCAAAGCAATGTCCGCCCCCAACCTCTGGAAGGTTTGCATTCGTCCGCGAGGGGCAGAAATTCCTCTTCCGTACTGCCTGGGCAGAGTTTCCAATTTCACTCTCTTCACCCTGGTTACCTGTCTTTCCAATACAACACGCCATACTCATCAGTGTGGATGAACGGGCACAGCTCCGCGAAGAGGATAGGCTCGTGGTCCTGGAATGGGCCGGGTGCCACCCCTACCTGACGCAGCAGACGCTCAACACCGTCTTTGATACCCGTCAGACTCGAGCCGCCGCCTGCGGTCCACAGTCTGATGCCCGAGCTGCTGCGGCAACACGATCGCAACTTTGCCGGCTGGTGGAACGCTGACCAGCGCTCCGACGACTTTGGCGACTCCGAGCGTGCAGTCTATCAGGCGCTGATGGAGCGACGGGAAGGAACTGCCGAAAACGTGGCCCAGCATACCGCGCAAAGCCCCTTGCAGACAGCCGATGCCCTGCAGGTGCTCGTAGGGACCGGTGTGATTCGCCAGGTGGACGATGAGAGGTACACCATCGGTGCGCGACTCTTCGAAGAGTGGGTGACACAGCGGAAGTCCGCATCATAGTCCCTGGGCTGGGTAGACCCCGCAGGACAGGGCGCGGGAGGGCTGACAGGGGCAGTTTATGACGCACTGTACTACGAGGCGAGAGCCTTGGAGGAGAAGACACAGAGCTATGAATCACGTGTCAGCCTTGGAAAATGCCTTATATCGTCTGACGCAACAGATCGAGGAAGAGCCGCGTAATGCGAGTATCTACGTGCAGCGAGGTATGGTCCACTTTAAGCTGGGGGACATCGCTGCAGCGATTGGCGACTTTGATCGTGCTGAACATCTCAACCCAGCCCTGACGCCTTATCTGTGGCAGCGGGGCCTGGCATATTACTATGCCGGGCGCTTTGCGGACGGGGCCAGACAATTCGAGGTAGATCTCACCGTCAATGGGCACGATGTAGAAGAAACGGTGTGGCGCTACCTCTGTCAGGCGCAGGTACAAGGAGCGCCAGCGGCGCGTGCTGGCCTGCTCCCGGTGCGGCACGATGCCCGTCCGGTGATGGCATGGATCTATCAGCTCTTTGCCGGAGAATGTGATGCCGAGACGGTTTTGGCACACCATCGTCAGGCTGGACGGCGAGAGCGCTTTTACAGTGCGCTGTATGTGGGGCTGTATGGGGAAGCAGAGCACGATGCAGCGCGCGCCCGCCAGCATATTACCCAGGCGGCTGAGATGCAGGTCGTGGAAGATTATATGGGCTGGGTCGCTATCGTGCATCAGCGCCTCCGAGGCTGGGACAAACGCTAAGGCCGCTGCCGACCCAGGTGCTGGACGCTTGAGATACGACGCGGAAGAAGCGCGTCTCAGGTCAGGCGCAAACATCGGTGGGGTCGACCGTCCCAGACGGCAGTTCCAACACGGTCTGCTGCACGCCATGGCGGTACTGGCGCACCAGCACGACCTGGTGTTCCCGTGTCAAGGCGACGATGTTGACCCATGGTGGGTACTCCAGGACATAGTACGGGGCGATGGTGCGCCCGTTCGGCAGTTGACAGGTATCGGCCCGGAGCGACAGCCACTGGTCCTGGATGAGGTATTCGGACTTGAGGAGTTGCCAATCGAATGGGTGCATTGGGGAGCGTGACTCCTCTACAGGCTACTGCCGTTCGAGCGCCAGGCGCACGCCAAACCCGACGAACAGCGTACCACACACGCCGTCCAGCCAGCGACGCACGGCGGGCTGCATGAAGAACCGTCGCGTGTGCTCGACCACCATAGACACAATGACTAACCAGAGCATGCCCTCGACATAATGGATGCCTGCCAGCAGCAGGGATTTTGGCAGCACGGCATCTGTCGGACCGATGAACTGCGGCAGGAAGGCCAGGTAGAACACGGCCACCTTCGGATTCAGCACATTGCTGAGCATGCCTTCGAGAAAGCAGCGCTGTGGCGAGACGACGGTGGTCATACAGCGCTCCGTGCCGGTAGCATAGGACGCCCCGCGCACGGCACTATACAGCGATTGGACACCCAACCAGACAAGGTAACAGGCGCCAGCATACTTGACCAGATGAAAGGCGGTGGCGGAGTGCAGCAGGAGCACCGACACGCCCAGAGCTGAGAGCGTGGCGTGCATGAAGATGCCCAAACAAATGCCAATGGTGGTGATCACCCCGTCGCGACGGCCACCCCGCAAGACATTGCGCACCACCAGCATGGTGTCGGCGCCAGGGGTGAGCGTCAGGGCCGCAGCGACAAACGTAAAGGCGACGACTTGTGCGTCTAGCATGTGTTCTCCTCGACTGACGGCAATGGCTTGTACAGGTACCGGAGCGGCCTCAAACTGGTACTGATCAAAGAGTGTTCCGGTGTACTGGCACACCAGGCAGTGCCATATATCTGGGTCTATTACAGCTGGCGGCAGGCCCAGAGTACCACTTTTTATCCTTACCTGCTGACACCGTTTTGCCGATAAGAAGGGCACGACGCAAACTGTTTATCCCGAATGAACCGAAACCCCGCTGACGTCCTTTAGCCCGGCTGACCACAGCGCCTGTGGGCCATACAGATCTAGAGGATCTGGCCCGTCGCAGCGGTGTTGAGGCAGAGGCTCGAAACAGGTTGAAGGCGCGACAGCACATATGTCAAGTCATGTATAACAAGTCCTTCTGAACTATCGCATACTTTTTCACGTGGTAGCACTACGATTAACAGTAAAGGAATAACAGACGATGTTAAAGTTCATAAAAGGAGAAAAGTCGCTTTTGCTATCTGTAGTAACGATTATAATTGCCAAGCTTCTTGCTGAAAATCCTTATATTGGAACGGTCGGTCATTTCGGTCCGCTCACCGGTGTCGTTTTAGTATTTACTTTCCTGGTAATAATCTATACCGCTATGGGTGTGGCTCGCCATGCAGAGAGGCTGGCTGAAAAGTTGGGGGAGCCTTACGGGACAATGATTTTAACATTGTCCGCAGTCCTCGTTGAAGTGATAATGGTCATGACCATGATGCTGCATGGAGACCAGGACCCGACCGTGGCAAGGGACACAATTTTTTCTACCTTGATGATCCTGCTGAACGGGTTAATAGGGTTCACCCTATTATTCGGTGGGTTGAAACATGGTGAGCAGCGATACAATATAAAAAGTTCCAAAGCCTTTTTATCAATGATATTTATACTTGTTGGCTTAGGACTGCTCTTGCCTGATCTGATTAAACCGCAATCGTATGGGTTATTTACCATATTCCTTATCGTAAATTCCATTGCGCTCTATGCATTTTTTCTTTTTATGCAATCTGGAAGGCAGAGCTATTTTTTTACTTATCGACAAAATATGGCTCCGTCTATGGAGAAACCCCATAATAAAACCCACAGTAATAGCAGCATAAACGGTTTGTATCATGCCGCGATGCTTTTATTTACACTGACTGCGATCTCAATTCTTGCAGAATCCTTTACGGTAGCAATCGATGATATGATACACCATTTCCACGCGCCTGAAGTCTTAGCAGGGCTGATTACCGCCATTATCATACTTACCCCTGAAGGCTTAACAGCAGTCAGGGCAGGATTGGGTAATGATATGCAGCGGGTTATAAATATCGTTCTTGGCTCATCCTTATCTACCGTAGCACTTACTATACCCGCAGTTCTCTTAGTCGGACACATAACGCATAAGGAAGTCCTGCTTGGTTTACCCCCCATTCAAGCTGGAATGCTGATCATTTCTCTGTTGATTGCATCAATTACTGAGTCTACCGGTGAGACAAACTCCTTAGAAGGTCTGATACAGTTAATGTTGTTTTGTGCGTTTGTATTTACGATGTTTATTTAAGGTGAACGCGATCTGGCCGCGCCTGGGGGGGCGCATTGCCGGCAGTGATCCGCTGCCCTGCCGAGCCATCCGGTGTCTGGCGTAGTCCCGTCACCGAGCAAGCCACCCCGTGGCTGCTGGTTCCACCACGCTGTCCCGCTGCCATGTCAGACTCAAAACACGAGGTTGCGCCGGTGTGCCACAAGTATGGTAAGGGAGGAAGGACGCGTACGCTAGCGTCGTGTTACGCTAACTCCTCCAACAGCGCTTTGGCCTCCTGGAGATCGGCGGTCTCAAACCCCTCAGTAAACCAGCCATAGATCGGCATAAGCAATTCGTAGGCCTCAGCCCGCTTGCCCCGCTGCTGCCACAGCCGACTCAGGCTCATCGTCGCCCGCAGCTCTAGCGACTTCGCCTGCTGGTGGCGGGCCACGCCGAGGGCTTGACGAAAACACTCCTCCGCCTTCCGACCACTTGTGCCCTGTGCCGTCCTGGACGAGCAACTCCCCTTTGAGCCGATGCCGCTCTGCCTCCCACCAGCGCTCCCCATTTTTGTCTGCTGCGGCGAACGCTTCGTGCAGCACGCGTAGCCCCTCCTCGACCTGTCCTCCCTCCCGACAGGCCGCGGCCAGCAAGGCCAGAAAATACGGCCGGTAGAGCTCTGCCTCCGTGGTCTGGTGGGCGGCCGAGCCCTGACGGATCTGGACCATCCCTTCTGCGGCGTGTCCCTGCATGGCCAGGGCCCAGCCTCGGAGCATCGTCCCATACGCGACCAAAAATGCAAACCCTTGCTCGGTCGCGATGGCCAGCCGCGCCTCTGTCCGCTCTTGCACAGCTTGCACCTCCCCGCGGTATTGGTGGAGCACGGCGGTATAGCTCAGGGTCCATGCCAGGGTGTGGGGTGGGACAGTTGGTGCGCCAGAGTCAGCCCGTCGTGGGCGCGTTCCAGGGCCTGGTCTGGATAGCCCAGGCTCCACAGGGTCCAGCTCGCATAGACAAGACACGCGATCTTGGTGCCAATCATCTCGCGACTGGCAGAGGAGTTCGGCTGCTCGACATCGCACAGCGTGATGCTGCGCTCCACGGCGGCCCGGGCTGCGACCGGCTCGCCGAGAAAGAACAAGCTCACCCCCAGCGCAAAATGGTGCTTCTGCAACAGCGCAGGGTCGTGCTGGCTTTGGGCCAGGGGGAAGAGCTGCTCTGCCAGCTCCCGTGCAGTCCGTAACTCCCCCCGCAGGAGAGAAAAGTGATTAGGCCAGTCCATAGACCGCCGCGGCGAGATGCGACGTCTGCTCGACTTGCTGGCACAGCACTCGGGCCCGCGTGTAGGCTTGTCCGACTTCTGGAACCGTATAGCCCTTGGTGGCCATCAGCGTGGCGCCCAGGGTGAGTTGCAGCAGGAGTTCTCGCCCGGCTCGCTCGGAGGCGCTCGGCAGCCTTGTAAGCACCTCCAGGCCCTTGGTGAGATGCTCGATGGCTTCCACATACGCCGAGCCCTCGCTGGCGCGCTGGCCAGCCTGCTGCCAGTAGTCTACAGCTTGCGCGTGGAGCTCTGCCTCGCTGTAGTGCTGCGCCAGCAGTTCAGGCTGGCTCTCGACGTTCTCAGGAAAGCGTGCCTCTAGCACCTGCGCAATGCGCTGATGGTAGTGCTGCCGGGTGCTTTTCAACAACGACTGATAGGCCGTGTCCTGGATCAGCGCATGTTTAAACAGATACCTCGCCTGGGGCGGCAGACCCCGCTGGTAGAGGAGTTCGGCGTCGACCAACTGCGCCAGTCCGTGCTGCAACGTTGGCTCGTCCACTTGTGCGACGGCCTGGAGCACTTCATAGGAAAACTCTCGCCCTAGTACAGAGGCGAGCTGCGCCAGGGCTCTGGCGCCGCCGAGGCGATCCAGCCGCCCCATGAGGGAATCGTGCAACGTGGAGGGAATGGCCAGCGGCGGCAGCGGACCGTCGAGCACATAGCCACCCGCTTCCTCCCGCACCAGGCCGGATTCGAGAATCATCTTGACGATCTCTTCGACAAACAGCGGGACCCCATGAGTCTTGGCGATCACCTGCTCGACCATTTCCGCCGGGAAGGCCTTGCCACTCGTTAACTGCCCCACCATCTGCGCGACCTGCGCACGACTCAACCGGCCGAGGGGAATCTGGGTCAGGGGCACGCGCATGGCCCAGGGTGGCTGAAACTCCGGCCGACAGGTCAGCAGGGTGAGCATGCGGGCGGCCGGAGTCTGGTGAATGACAAGGCCGAGGAGCTCCAGCGTGGTGGGATCCGCCCAGTGGAGATCCTCATACACCGCCAGCACTGGCTGCCGCTCCGCCTGCTCCAATAACCAGGCCATCAGCGCGGCCTGGGTCTGCCGCCGCTGCTTCTGGGGGGGCAGGTTGAGGGGAGGATAGCGGTCTGGGAGCGGCACGGAGAGCAGCGCGGCAAACAGTGGCACCACATCCTCCAGGGCCAGGCGGTATGGGCGGAGGGTCTGCTCCAACTTGTCCACTTTCACCGATGGTGGATCGTCTCTTTGCCACTGCAACAGCTGCTGCAGGTGTTCGATCACAGGATAGAGGGTGCTGTTGGTGTGATACGGGGAGCAGCGACAGATGATCTGCGCCCCACCCTCGCGCCCCACCCGCTCGCGTAGCACCTCTACCAGACGGGATTTGCCAATGCCCGCCTCGCCACGCAGCAGCACTACCTGCCCCAGACCCGTGGTGGTCTGGTCCCAGCGCCGGTGCACGAGCGCCACCTCTTCTTCGCGGCCCACCAGTGGGGTCAAGCGGGTCGGGGCGATGGCATCGAGACGGCTCTGCACACCACGCGCGGCCAGCATACGATAGACCGGCACCGGCGCCGCCACGCCGCGGAGCGTGTGCGTGCCCAACTCCTCAGCAGTAAAGTACCCTTGGACGAGCCGGAAGGTGGCGGCACTGACGACCACCGTATCGGGCGCTGCCAGTGCCTGGAGCCGGGCCGCAATATTCGGTGTCTCGCCCAGGGCCAGGTGCTCCTGTCGCCCACCCCCACCCATCTCGCCCACCACGACCATACCGGTATGGATACCGAGACGCATGGCCAGACGGACCACGGTGTCTCGCTCAAGACGGGTATGCAGTGTCCCAACGGCTTCGATCATCTCGATCCCGGCCCGGATGGCGCGCTGGGCATCGTCTTCGTGTGCTACCGGGTAGCAAATAGACCAGCAGCCCATCGCCGAGGTACTGGGCGATATGACCCTCAAAGCGCTGGATGACCTCGGCACAGGTGGTCTGATAGGCGCGGATCACCTCCCGCAGGTCTTCCGGGTCCAGGTGGCTGGAGAGGGCCGTGGAATCTACCAGATCGCAGAACAGCACGGTGAGCTGACGGCGCTCGGCGTCGGGGGTGGTACGTTCGGCTGCGGGCAGGGTGCCCTGCGCCGTCTGGTCTGGTGGGATCGCCGACAGCGGAGGTGGCTGAGGAGATGGGGTGAGGTCTTGGGGCGGGTCCGTGCCGCCGGTCCACACCAAGCCGCGCCCCGCGTCGTCGACCACATGGGGTTGCGAGTATAGGAGTTCGTCCTTCAATGCTGCCAGCTGCTCGTGATCCAGTGTGAATTGGAGCTTGAGGGTGCTATAGGTTACTCGCCCCCGGCGCTGGAGCATAGCTATCGTCTGGTCGAGGATCTCCTCAAAGGTCATCGCCCACCCTCCCGAGACCGATGCAGCGTGCAGAAGACGGGGTGGGAATTGGCACAGCCATTCGGGCGTACTTATACCGCAGATGGTTGACAGAAGAGCAGGAAATTGGGTGTGCAGAAAAGACAGCGGCACCAGGCGCTGTACCCATAAGAGCCCGGCACTGGCGCTCAGCACTAGCGCCAGTGTCCACAGAACGGTGAGGGCCGGGCTCAGAGTTTTTTGCTCCTGGTGCCGCTGTCCTGCTCTACGTCCTACGCCGTTGCCACGTGTGGTGTCTTCTCCACAACCGTGACTTGCTCCAGGAAACCAACACTGTGCAACGCGTCTTTGACCTCCTGGCTCGGCTGTATCACATAGATATCCGTATTGATATCCAGTTTTTTGCCGATGAAGGCCAGGGGCCCGGGCGCACACTTTTGACAGCACCTGCACGTCATCCATGTGCAGGACGAACCGTTGTGGCTGGGCGGCTACGACTTTGCTCAGCTGGCCCATAAAGGCGACTTCGGCACTGTCATCGAAGATGCCGTCGAGCAGCAGATCTGCCACGCCATCCTGCATGGTCAACTCCATATCGTAGGTTAACCCGGCAGGCATGATGCGTACCTTGATGCGCAGTTCTTCCTTGGTGGTGGCCGGCAGGAGAGAGGGGTTGCCAGCCCAGGCCGGGCGCTGTTGCAGCGGGTGGGGAGCTGAGGCGACGGCGTGTGGCTCTGGGAGGCGAATGGTCATGGCCTCGGCGTCGAAGTCGGCATAGCGCTCGCCGTTAATCCACACCGCTTCAAGGCGCACACTGCCGGGGGGCAGGATATCGGGCTGTACGCGCAGGACGTTGTCCGGCAGCGATCCTGGCTGCGGTTTGAAGTAAAAATCCATGGGTTGCTTTGGTGAGTAACAGGTTGGTGTAGACCGCTGCCAGATAGCATAACTCGAAGGAATGATACCCGGACATCGAGTGGCTGCCTTTGAGACGCTCCGTCCCCAGCAGGTACGGAATGCCCGACGCCAGCACGTTAAAATACACGCCGCCGGAGTCGTGGTCCGGGAACCAGGCGTTATAGAACGCCGCGGATTCACGTGCCAGGCGCAGGTATTCGGCATTTTTGAGCGAGCCGGCCAGGATGAAGTAGGCCAGAATGCCTTGCTCTTGTTGCCACCACGCCTTGCGATCGTGCCAGATGAGACGATAGAACTCTTCCCCAGGCCCGAGGAGACGTTCTGCCATGTCGTACCAACCACCGCGTTGCCGATCCATACCG
>CAVZBC010000045.1:0-23931 GCA_963773125.1 uncultured Gammaproteobacteria bacterium
CAAAGGAAGAGCACGGCGAGGACGTAGAGATACTGCGTCTTCGGATACAGCGGATTGAACTGAACACCCCGAACAGCGGAGCGATCGGCAGGCTGTCGAGGCCGTCGAAGCCGCCGGTGTATTCATGACCCAAATTGGCCGCCTCCTCGAGCAGCGCCATGGTGGACAGCCGACGGATAAGCAGGGTCAGGCCGTGGGTGCGCAGCAGCATCGGACCAGAGCCAGCAACCCACGGCGGCCGCCACCAATGCCGCGAGGAGCAGGCTCGTGATCGGCTCATTCCGAATTCCGTGCTTGGCCAGCATTCCCACCGTATAGGCGCCGGCGCCGAAGAACGTGGCATGGCCGAGGGTCACGATCCCGGCATACCCGAGCACGAGGTCGAGCGAGATCGCAAAGAGGATTGTGATCAAGAGTTCGGTGCCGAACCCGAGATGTTTCGGGAAAGCGAAATAAAACATGATCGCCAGGACCCAGGGGATCGGCTCCCACACCCGTAGCCGGTGGCGTCCGGCCAAGGCGAGCACCGCCGGATGATCGGCCACGCCGGGCAAAGGCGAGGTCATGTCGCCTTACCTCCGAACAGACCCTGCGGCCGCCACAGCAGGAGGAGGATTGTGAGCGCGTAGATGAACAGCGTGCCGCCCTGGGGCAGGTATTTCTTGAGCACGAAGTCGAGCACGCCGATCAGGAGCGCCGCGTAGAGCACACCGGTCACGCGCCCGAGGCCGCCAACCGCAACTACGATCAGGAAATACACCAGGTATTTGAGCGCGTATTGGGGATCGAGGCCGAGGAACTCGGCGCCGAGCCCGCCGCCCAAGGCCGCTATGCCGCTTCCCAAGGCGAAGGTGATGGTGAACAGGCGATCGATGTTGATCCCGAGCGATTCGGCCATGCGTCGGTTGTCGACCGCGGCGCGGATCTGCGCGCCCATGCGCGTGCACTCGAAGCCGAGCCAGAGGCCGACCACGATCCCGATCCCGATCCCAATGAGTACGATGCTGTAGGTGCGATAGTGCGTGATCCCGAGATTGATCTGACCCTGCAGCATCGGAGGGAGCGCGAGCGGCTGGTTTTCGGGCCCGATCAGCAGCGTCACCGATGCGATCATGATGAAGACCAGGCCGATGGTGAACAGCACCTGGTCGAGCTCGCCCGCCTCGTAGAGCCGGGCGTAGAGCAGACGTTCGAACACCACACTCACCGCCGCAGTGGCCACGAATCCAAAGGCGAGTGCCGGCACGAAACCGATGCCCCAATGTTTCATCGCCTGCACGATCGCGTAGCCCCCAAGCATGGCGAAGCCGCCATGGGCAAGGTTGACGAAGCCCATCAGGCCCATGGTGACCGAAAGGCCCACCGACACGATGAACAGCACCATGCCCGCGGCCACCCCGCCCAGGAGCATGCTGGCGACGTCGATACCGAAGATCACGGGAGGGTCCCTCGGAGAGAGGAATTAATTATGCAAAACCGCCGTACAACGATCACTTTGGGGCGCAAGGCCCGATCTGCTGCTCCTTGCAGGCGTCCTTTACAGCGTCGATCTTGCCGATCACCTTCTGGAAGACGCGGCCGTCCTGCATCACTGCCTCGGACAGATACTCGTTCATGACGATGTCGCGGGTGACGGGGTCGATCATGATGGGGCCGCGTGGGCTGTTGAACTTCCAGCCCTTGAGCGCCTCCAGCGCCTTGTCCGCGTCGATCTTGCCCTTGAGCGCCTGCACCACGTGGACGATGGCCGCCATGCCGTCGTAGCCGCCCACCGCCATGAAGTCCGGGGTGGCGTTGGCGCCATATTCTTTCTTCCAGGCCTCGACGAAGCGCTTGTTCTCGGGGTTGTCGAGATCGGCGTGGTAGTGGTGCATCGTGATGAGGCCGACGGCCGCCGCACCCATGCCCTGCAGCTTGGTGTCCTGGGTAATGTCGCCCGGGCCGATCAGCTTGATGCCGGCGTCGCGCATGCCGAGCGCGGCGTAGGTCTTGACCACGGCCGCCGCATGGTCACCGGCCGGAACGAAGACGAAGAAGACGTCCGGCTTCTTGTCCTTGGCCCGCTGGAAGAACGGCGTGAAGTCCGGCACCGCGCCGGCGCCGCCCATCGGGATCTCGTCAATCACCTTGCCGCCGTTGCCCTCGAAGCCGCGCTTGAATGCGGCCAGACTGTCCTTGCCGGGCGGGAAGTCGCTATAGCCGACCACCGCGGTCTTCGCGTTCAGGATCTTGGCCGCGGCTTCGCCCATGGCATAGCCGGCATGCCACATGCTGAACGAGGTTCGGACGTAGTAGGGCGACAAGTTGGTAATGTGCGCTGTGCCCGCGTTCATGATCACGGCGAGCTTCTTGCCTGCGGTGACGATCGGGGCCGACGCGATCGCGTTTCGGGGAATAGATCCAGCCCGCGAGGATGTCGACGTTGTCCTGGGTGAGCAACTCCTGCACCGCGATCTTGGCGTTGGCGCCGCCGGGATCCTTCACGTCGCGCTTGATGAGCGTGATCTTGTAAGGCTTCACCTTGTCGGCATTGAGCTTGAGATAGAGCTCCATCCCACGGTCGACCAACTGGGCGAACTCGGCGCCTATGCCGGTGTAAGGCAGGTTGACGCCAACCTTTACCTCCTGTGCTTCGGCCCATGTGGTGATCATGGCAAGCGCGGCAGATACCGCGATGATCCGCTTGATCATTGACTTTCCTTCCCTCGGGGATACGAACCTAGACTGTCGGCAATAGACTGAGATCGGTGAATACTAGGCCCAAAGCCGGAAAGGGTGCAAGCGAAGCGAGAGCAATGCAGAGCAAACGACACCTCGTCCCAAACTCGCTTTGCTTGAGCCGGACGCCTGGCGAGCGCCGCGTTCATTGCGCGGCATAACAGATATTGTCTTGAATCCACGGTACCCATATACGAGATTTCGGTATTATTTACTACCCAACATGCTGTATGGCAAGCACCCTGCCGAGTCCCGATAGCGTTTTGTTGGCCAGGCAGTATACACACGGAAGCCCTTGAAGTCAATCATTTCTGGCAGGATTACCGGCCCGCCGTCTTGAGGCAAGGCGTGCCCCAAGCCAGGGCAGAATGGTTTGTATGGTGGGTACAGCGGTTCGCACGCTCCGGGCCAGATGTACCGCTGCGCGCACGAACGGCAGCGCACGTGAGGGCTTTTTTGAGCGACCTCGGGCACCAGGCCAACGTGGAGCAATGGCAGGCCGATCAAGCACAGGAAGCGCTGTCCCCCCCAGGCTTTCCCCACCCGGCCGTCCCGAGGCCCTCGCCCGTCCACACGAGCATACGACCCGCGTGGTCTCTGGCTAACTGGCGGACGTCAATCAGTTCGACCTTGATGTCCTCGAGATAGGCGTCGTCGAGATCGAAGAGGCGCTTCAGGGCCTGGTACGAGAGACGCTGCTCCAGCACCAGCAGCCCAACGACCTGTACTAACACCTCAAAAAACCGCATGGCCATCTCTCCCCGATACCCATAGTCGCAAGGCGCGCGTCAATCGTCCCAAAAGGCGGTGAATCGATGGGGGGTCAAGCGCGTATACCGCACCGTATGCTGAATATTACAGTGCCCCAGGTAATGTTGGATCGCCCGGGTATCGATACCCTTATTCGCCAAGTAAAACCCACACGCATGGCGCAACATATGCGGATGGATGGGAAAGGCGAGCCCTGCCACCTGCCCCGCCCGCAGGACGATATGCCGCACGGCTCGGGCCGTGAGTGGGCCACCGCGTTCCGACACAAACACGTAGGGCGTGTCCGGAGAGCGACGCCGCAGCTGCCGGAGCGCCCGGAGTTCCGGTCCACGCAACGGATGGACCGCCGACTGACCTCGTTTGAGTCGATGGACGTGCAGCACGCTACCACGTAGATCCACAGCATCCCAGCGTAAGGCGACGGCTTCGGCCACCCGCAACCCATGGCGATACATCAGCAGCATGAGCGTCGCATCCCGCACGGGATGCCGCCCGACCTGGTGCGCCGCCGCCATGACCTGCTCGACCTCGTGCGCGGTCAGATACTCCCGCGCGCGGCGTGCCGCATTCGGGAGCTTCCGCGGGGGTGTCTTGACCGAAAAGGATCGCTGGCGGGCTGCCGACATACTGTCTCTCTCCCGCAGAGGACGGACACTGGGCTCCTCGAGCTTGACCGACAAGAAGTGTTTTCGGTCAAGTCAGCATACGTTAAACGGCACCTGCACTCAAGCCGCAATCGGCAGCCGTGCGTCCATATCCAATTCAAAGGTGCCGTAAGGATTGACGTGTGTATACACCAAGGGGGAGAGGGCTCGAAAATCTTCTGCCGTCATACGTCCCATCCACGCGGGTTCCGCCAGAATATCCTGAAGCATCAGGGTGTTGATGTACACCAAACAGGCTTGCAGCAGATGGAGGGAGAGCACCGACACCTCTTGGTCATCCAGTCGATTCGTCGCAATCTCACCGCTTTTGCCATAGAAGATAAAGCCGTTCGCGCTGTTCCAGTTCTCCACCACGTTGAGCCCTTCGTTGACCTCTCGTCTGATCGGCTCCTCATGGAGATAACGAGCCAGAAATGTGGTCTTGATGGCTTTGCCCAGTTCGACGAGTGCGCGGTAGGTGGGATGCTGCACATTGTTGCGGGTGAAGCGACGCAGGATCGACTCCGGCTCCGCCGTGCCTAAGCGAAGGGCTGTGGCGTACTTGATCATATCGTCATAGTGCTGGCGGATCAGCCCCCAGTTGATGGGTTGCGTCAGAATCGGTTGCAGGGTGGGGTAGGCATCGACGTTACTGGGATTGGGTCTCGAAAGCTTTTGCGCGGCGGTGTCAAGCGGGCCCGCGAGCTGGGCTTGAACGTGGTGCTGGAAGAAATTGTGCCCCCTGATACGAAGGACTTTACCGCCGTCGTGCTCAAACTCAAACAGGCCAATCCGGACGTGGTGTATGTCGAGGCCTTTCCCCGCTTTGAAATCCCCTTTATGAAGCAAGCCGTGGAGTTAGGGCTGCGGCCGCGCGAATTCTTCAATGGACATATTGTCGATGCCGTCTTGAAGGCCCTGGGCCCACGCGCGGAAGGACTCACCGGGGTGGTGTATTGGGCCCCTGGCTTGCCCTTTCCGGGGGCAGACGACTTTGAGGCCGTGCTCAAGGATGCGGGTGTCGAGTGGGTGCGGCAAATGGAATCGTCGCTGCGCTTCCAGGCGTTTCAGGTCATTCAACAAGCCATCGAGCAGGCCGGTACACTCGAGCCAGAAGCACTCAATCGCGCCCTCCACGAGGGCAAACACCAGACGATTGCCGGAGAGATTGTGCGCAATCAGTGTGGCTTAGGCAATTCGCGCTCCTACCCGGTGCAGGTCCAGGGGGGCGAGATGAAGCTGATCTGGCCGAAAGAGCAGGCCATGACCAAGTACATCTATCCGTCCGTCAAATAGGGCCACCGCGTGACTGTTCTGCTCCAACTCGTGATTAGCGGCGTGCTGTTAGGGGGCATTTATGCCCTGGCGGCTTTCGGCCTGGCGCTCATTTTCGGCGTGTCGAACATCCTCAATCTGGCCCACGGGGAGTTCCTCATGCTCGGCGCCCTGGGGTGCTTTCTGCTCGTCGACCTGCTGGGGCTTGATCCCTTCGTGTCGCTGGTCGTGCTGATGCCCGGTATTTTTTCTCGTCGGGGTGCTCTTCGAACGTGGGCTGATGCGTACTGTTATTGCAAAAACCGGCCACGAGCAGCTCACCGCGTCGGTGCTCGTCACCCTGGGCTTGTCGCTGTGTATCGAGGATATGGCGCGGGCCTTATGGGGCTCGGAAGAAAAAGGCCTGTACTATGCGTTGCCGCCCATTATCCTGGGTGACGGCGACATTATTATTTCCTCGGTGCGGCTTCTGGCATTGGCATGCATTGTAGTTATCACCCTGGTCGTGCACCAGTTTCTTCTCCGTACCTCTCTTGGCAAGGCACTACGGGCGGTGACGCAGAACCGTCGCGGCGCCCTGCTGGTCGGCGTCAACATGGCGCATGTCGGCATGCTCACCTGTGGCCTTGGCACCATGCTGGCGGCGATTGCCGGGGTCTTCTACATGTTGCTCTACAGCATTAACCCGTTTATCGGGCTGCCGCTCACCCTGCGGTATCTCTGCATCATTGTGCTCGGTGGGCTTGGGAGTCTGTTTGGCGCCCTGCTTGGTGGAGTGATTGTAGGACTCACGGAAGTCTTCACGGGCTACCTGTTTAATCCGCACTGGCAGGAAACCGTGGCCTTTTTGATGCTGGTGGTGTTCTTACTTGTGCGTCCACAAGGGTTGTTTGGGCGTATCCAGACCTGAACGTGAGAAGCCATGAGTACTGTCGACGACCACACGCGCTCCAGCACACCTCTGGCTCCTGGGGTTGGGAGCACTGCTCGCCTTAGCGGTGCTACCACAGTTCACCAGTGGGTATACCGTGCGTATTGTCATCAATGCCTGCCGTAACCTGGTGTTAGCGCTCAGTTTCGACATCATCGGTGGCTACACCGGCTACATCAACTTGGGCCATGCGGCGTTTTTCGGCATAAGCGCCTATGCCTTTGGCATCTGCGTCAATGCCGGCGTGCCGGTCCTCGTGGCCGGGGCGGTCGCGGTGGGGTGCACGGCGCTGCTGGCTGGCCTGATGAGCTATCCCTTTTTTCGTCTGCGTGGACCCTACTATGCCCTGGCGACATTTGGCCTGTTGAAACTGTGTGAAGAGCTGGCACTGACGCTGTCTGGCCTGACTGGCGGCTCCGGAGGTCTGTCAGTCCTGTGGCCGGAAAACTTACGCTTGACCTATTATCTCAACCTGGGTCTGGTGGTCTGTACCTTTGGCACCGTCTGGCTCATTGCCCGTTCCAGATTTGGTTTGGGCTTGGTAAGTATTCGTGAAGATGAACAGGTGGCGCGGGCCTTTGGTGTGGCGATTTTTTGGTATAAGTGTCGAGCCCTGGTGATCAGTGCAGCGCTGGCAGCCGCCTTAGGTCCTATCTATCTCAGCGACCGCTTGTATATCAATCCTGGCGAGATGTTCGGGTTGGAAACCGCCTTGATGCCGATCACTATGGCCATGCTCGGTGGCTCAGGGCTGCTCATCGGCCCGGTGGTAGGCGTGACGTTTTTATCACTCGTGCAGGAACTCTTGTGGACCCAGGTCGGCTTCTTACGTCTGGCCTCTTTAGGTCTGGTCCTGGCAATGGTAGGGCTCTTCATGCCAGGTGGGCTCGTACGA
Organism: uncultured Gammaproteobacteria bacterium; assembly: GCA_963773125.1. GTDB lineage: Bacteria > Tectomicrobia > Entotheonellia > Entotheonellales > Entotheonellaceae > CAVZBC01. The sequence goes on from CAVZBC010000045.1 coordinate 7,235, forward strand.
CTACCCCCTATCTTTACCCGTCTACACCGTTGGGGCCTTGTGGGGAGGCTTTAAGGTCTTCTTCATGAAGAGCCCTACAGCGATCTGGTGTAGACGAGGAGTTCCTGCACTGCGCTCAGGCTACTTGCGGACGCGCTTGCGTAGGAAACCATAACCAACGGCCATGGTTCCAGCTAAGAGCACGAACGTCCCGGGCTCTGGTGTCGGTACAGAAGGCGTCGACCCACTCGACGCACCAAAAAAATCTCCCTTGCTCGAGCCTTTCAAGACGATGGACGCTCCCCCATAACTGAAGGCGAGCTCTTTGACCTCCTTTGAATAGGCAGCATACGTTGGATTGTATACCCCTTTCGAGTCATAGAAGGTGATATTTATGTCTTTTCCTCCTTTCCCGACACCCCCGATCTCCAGGCTGTTCCCGTTCCCAGAGGACGTCAGGATTTTCCCGTCGACCTTAACACCATAGCCCTGCAAGTTTTTAAGGTCAGTTTTTGAGGGTTCTACAAATTGGAACTCTCCGTCTCCACGGGTGTCGTATACTCTGATTGACGTTGCCATGGCACTCGATACGACCACGAGTATGCCAATAGCCAGGACTAAACCTACCTTTAAACGCATATCCTCCCTCCTCTCCCCCAAATCCCCAGAAGCGCCAAGTACTCGTTAGCAGTCATGGTGGACATAGCTATCAAGTCGAGAGGAACACTAATCTATTCTCTAACAATTCGCCAACTCGGCTTGTATACCTTTCGTATCCATGATATGAAGCTGACTATGAATTTCTATGAAGTTTATTTATATACAGTATATTACTATATAATACTTAAATTGATGCATTATACAGGCAAATAGCGATCCTGGATAAGTTGGCGCTCCCGGCTCCTGCATCACACCTCTCTGGTCGATCACCGCTCGGGCTTTACCCAGATACCACGGTCGTGCATGAGTTGGATCTGGCGCTGGATGACTTTGTCCCGATACTCTTTATGCTTCATAGGCTCACGATGCAGATAGAGGTTCTTTGGATAGATCGGCTGGTCGTAAACGATCTGGTACAGCTCGGTACGCAGGTCTTTCATCCAGTTGTTCCATTGCGCCCGCGCCCGATGATCGCGCAGGGCTTCGATATCAATGACGCCGCCAACATAGGTCGAGCCTGCCCCATAGTCTTGCCGGCCGACGATGCGCCCTTTGTAATCGATGATGAACGAGCGCCCGCCAAACGTGTCGATAGGGGTCGTCTCTTCGGGAAAGAGATAGTAGGTGCCCATGTTCGGTGCCACGAGGTACATGTTATTGTCCAGGGCGCGCGCCCGGCTCTGGATCTCGAATATGTCGTTGCCGGTGGCGGGATGGGGATACGAGGCACGATACACCACCTCGGCGCCGTTCATGGCCAGGGCCCGGGCATTCTCCGGATACGAGCCTTCATTCGCCATCATGATGCCCAGACGACCGATCTCCGTATCCACCACTGGCCAGAAGGCATCGAGAGTGCAGCCGTATTTCTCGATCCACCAGTCGTACACGTCATGCGGGCAGACAGAGTGCTCGACTGGAAACAGTGGGGATACTTTGTAGTGCTGGAGAATCACCTCGCCGTGCGGATTGAGGATAAAGCCGACGTTGAAAAAGCGGTCTTTCAGGTCGGGATGCCGGGCTTTGGCCTGCGCCATAATGAAGGCGTCGTACTCGCGGGCTATCTTCCCCAACTCGGCGGTTTCTTCACCCGGGATATCGATAGCACATTCGCGCGCAAACTTGACGTGATCGAGGTCGAGCACTTCATCGTTAAACGCCTGCAGCGCTCCTTCCGGCAGGGCAATGAGGCGTACGGGCAGGTCCAGGCTGGAGAGCCAGGCCGCGGCTTTCACCAGATGCGATAGATGTTCGAGGTTGATCATGATGTCGGCGCGTTTGCGGATGCCACGCACCGTGGGAATCAGTCCAACTGCCGTGTATGGTTTGACCATGCGCCTTCTCCTTTTGTGTCGGCTCGTTAAACAGCGACCCTGGGCAAATGCGCCAGGGCTGCCTCGACCTGTGCTGCCGGATACTCGTAATCCTGCAGCTTGCCAGCAAAATAGTCGGTGTAGGCTTGCATATCAAAATGGCCATGGCCGCAGAGGTTGAAGAGAATAACGCGGCGCACGCCTTCTGCCTTGCACCGCAGCGCTTCGCGAATCGCCCCGGCGACGGCATGATTGGCTTCAGGAGCGGGCAGAATGCCCTCGGCGCGCGCAAACTGCACGCCAGCCGCAAAGGTTTCGAGCTGTGGGGTGGCAATGGCTTCGATATGACCCTGCGCGAGGAGGTGGCTGACCAATGGGGCCATGCCGTGATAGCGTAAACCGCCGGCATGGATGCCAGCGGGCACGAACGTGCTGCCAAGCGTATACATCTTCACCAGCGGCGTGAGATGACCCGTGTCACCAAAATCATAGGCATACTGGCCCTTGGTGAGGCTTGGACAGGCTGCGGGTTCAACGGCCACGACACGCACCTTGGCCTCGCCACGCAGCATGCGCCCGATGAAGGGAAAGGCGATGCCGGCGAAGTTCGATCCGCCACCCGTGCAGCCCACCACGACGTCAGGATACTCTCCGGCCATGGCCATCTGCTGCAACGCTTCCTGGCCGATGACCGTTTGATGCATGAGCACATGGTTGAGCACACTGCCCAGGCTGTATTTCGTGTCCTCGTGCTGCGCCGCCACTTCCACGGCCTCAGAGATAGCAATGCCGAGCGATCCAGTGGTGTGGGGATCTTGCTCCAGGATGGCGCGGCCGGCGGCCGTCTCGGTACTTGGACTGGAGATACAGGTGGCACCAAACGTTTCCATGAGGGCACGACGATAGGGCTTTTGCTCATAGCTCACCCGCACCATGTACACGCGGCATTGCAAGCCAAAGAAGGCGCACGCCATGGCCAGCGCCGAGCCCCACTGCCCAGCGCCCGTTTCGGTGCTCAGCCGTTTCACCCCCTCGGCTTTGTTGTAGTAGGCTTGCGGCACAGACGTGTTGGGCTTATGCGAGCCCACCGGGCTTACCCCTTCGTACTTGTAATAGATGTGTGCCGGGGTGTCGAGCGCCTGTTCCAGCCCGCGAGCGCGAAACAGCGGCGACGGACGCCAGAGCCGCAATACCTGACACACTTCCTGCGGAATGTCGAGCCAGCGCTCTTGACTCACTTCTTGCTTGATGATCTCCATAGGAAAAAGCGGCGCCAGATCTTGCGGGCCAATTGGTTGGCCGGTGCCCGGGTGGATGACCGGCGGCAGTGGGGTTGGGAGGTCGGCCTGAATGTTATACCACTGCGAGGGCAGCGCAGTTTCATCCAGGAGATACTTACGACGCTGTGCATCGGCTGATGGCTGTGCCATAACGCTTTCCTTCTGTATGGGAGGGTGGGTGTATAGCGGCAGGCGAGGCGCCCAACTATACAAAAACTGCCGCGTCGCTGTCAATTTTGCCGGTGTGTCCAGGGGCGAGGCGCCCCTACCAGGGTCTGAGACATACGCGACCGATGTTCTTAGAGGCCAAGATAGGCAGCCTGGATGCTGTCGTCGGCGCGCAGCTCTGCGGCTGTGCCGCTACGGACCGTGCGGCCGTTTTCCAACACATAGGCACGGTGCGCAATATCCAACGCCATGTGCACATTTTGCTCTACCAGCAGCACAGTGACCTGATCGGCGTTGATACGGCGAATACAGTCGAAGAGTTCAGCCACCAGGAGCGGTGCGAGTCCGAGGGAGGGTTCGTCGAGCATGAGCAGACGCGGACGGGCCATGAGCCCCCGGCCGATGGCGACCATTTGCTGTTCCCCACCGCTCAGGGTACCCGCCAGTTGCTGGCGCCGCTCGCGCAGCCTGGGGAACAAATCCAGCACGTACTCCAGGGTCTGGCGCCGCTGGCGCCGGGCGCGTTTGGCAAAGGCACCGAGGTCGAGATTCTCCAACACGGTCATGTAGGGAAACAGCTCCCGACCCTCGGCAATATGAATCAACCCCGCTTCCACGATACGCTGCGGGGACTCGCGCTGGCGCTCTTGCCCAACAAAAGTAATGCTCCCCTGGCGCGGCCGGAGCAGACCAGAGATGGTATTCAATGTCGTCGTTTTGCCAGCCCCATTCGAGCCAATGAGGGTAACGATCTCCCCCTCTGTAATGGCCAGGGAGACATCCCACAGGGCTTGCACATCCCCATAAAAGACCGCTAAATGCTCCACTGTGAGCATGGGCCATGTCCTTTTGACAATTGTGGAATGCGGAATGCGGAGTGCGGAGTGAAAAAATCAACAGGTTTAGGCCGCATTCCGCACTCCGCATGTGGTATTAGATGGGGCGTTTCTGCCCGAGGTAGGCGGCAATCACCTGTGGGTCGTTGGCAACGACCTGGGGCGGGCCTTCAGCAATTTTTTCGCCGTAGTTGAGCACAATAATTTTATCCGACAGCCCCAGGACGGCTTTCATGACGTGCTCGATGAGAAAGATCGTCACTCCCATGCCTTGCACGTCACGGATGAGGCGCATGATCTGGCTCACTTCGGTGGGGTTGAGGCCGGCGATGGCTTCGTCGAGGAGTAACAGGTGTGGCTGTGTCGCCAGGGCCCGGGCAATTTCCAGGCGCTTGCGTTCACTCAGAGTGAGGCTATGGGCGAGGACCTGCGCCTTCTCAGCGAGGCCAATGAACTCGAGCCAGTGCCAGGCACTCTGTTCCGCCTGACGGCGTGAAGGCGTGCGCACGCAGCCAAACGAGGCGGCCATCACCACGTTGCGCAGTGTCGTCATGTTGAGAAACGGCCGGACCATCTGAAACGTGCGCGCAATGCCCCGTTTACAGATGGCATTGCTCGGCAAGCGGTGGATGGGGGTGCCCTGGAAGAGAATCCTGCCTCGATCTGGAGCAAACTCGCCGGCAATGCAGTTGAACAGGGTAGTTTTTCCTGCCCCGTTCGGGCCAATAAGGCCGGTGATCTGCCCTTGCTCGATGCTACACTGCACCCCCTGCAGGGCCAACAGCCCGCCAAAACGCTTGCTGACGTCACACACCTCAAGCAATGCCATGACGTATCCGTCTCTTCCCGTACATAGTCCCTGGTTCAGGCACTGCTGCCTGGTCGCTGCAACTTCTGATGGCCATTGGCGCGGGCACAGAAGTGCCCCTCTGGATCGATCGGCCGCTGGCACAGGAGGCAGATCGGGCGACCACCTGCAACCGCTTCGGCACATGCCGTGCTTAGCGCGCGCGCCTGTTGGCGGGTAAAACGACAGGTAAAGGTAGGGACTTCAGCGGCATCCTCTTCTTCGTCTTCCAGCTCGTGGGCCACCAGGACGAGCCGGTCTTCTTGCGTGGCATAACCGAGCGCCAGACGGCCAACTTTGAACTCGACCGTTGGGTCCTCGGGAAAATGACCGATGCGATTTGAGGTTTCAGCGGCATGCTGGTCAGGCGTATCGAGCTGGTCGAGCAAACGCGGTAGCGCTTCGCCGAGGGCTGCCAGTTGTTGTTTTTCTACCCACAGTGCCGCCGCGTCTCCCCGCCGCCGTATGCGCAGACGAAAAGTCCGTTTCCCCGGTGTGCCAATCGACTCGGCATCGATGGCGTCAACTGCTGCAAAATCGTAGCGTGCGTCAGACATAGATACATCCTATTGATAAGGAAAGTGCTGATTGTGTGCTATTATCGCACACTCGCTTTGAGTTGCAAGTGCGCCCTGCGCGTGGAGCGTGTTGACAGCGCCTGCCGCGCATGCTAGCGTGAACAGTGCCATAGTGCGTTAGACAACATCAGGTGCTGACCTCGGGGCCGACCTCTGGGCCTGCCGCTGCTGTATCGATGCTCGTGAAGGAGAAGAGATATGCCGGAATATACCCTACTCGGCAAACGCCTACCGAAACCAGATGCTATTAACCGTGTCACAGGACGGATGGTCTACGCCGATGATATGGCGTTGCCGGGCGTGTTGGCCGGCAAGATCCTCGGCAGCCCCGTGGCCCATGGGCGCATTCGTCGCCTCGACACCAGTAAGGCCGAGCGTCTCCCAGGGGTATACGCGGTGGTCACTGCCAAGGATGCCCCGAGCAATTTCTATGGCGGCATCATCCGCGACAAGCTCATTTTTGCCCGTGATGTGGTGCGCTATCATGGCGATCCGATCGCTGCCGTGGCGGCGGACACGGTGGATACGGCCGAGGAGGCGTTGCATCTGATCGAGGTGGAATTCGACGAGTTGCCCGTGCTCATCGACCCCAAAGAGGCAGCAGAAAGTACCACGCTGATTCACCAGGGCTGGGAAGGCTATACCGCCATTCCCAACCTCGGTCGGCAGGGCAACATCACCTCGAGTGGGCGTGTGCAGTGGGGGGATGTCCAGCAAGGATTTGCGCAGGCGGATCACGTGTTTGAGGATCGCTTCGACATCTCGATGGCACATCAGGTGTACATCGAGCCACGTGCCTCCATGGCCCAGGTCGAACCGAATCAGCGCGTGTCGGTGTGGACCACGACACAGGGTATTTTCCCGGTGCGCGACAACCTGGCAGCGATTTTTGGCCTGCCGCAAAATAAAGTGCGCGTGGTGGCGACCGAGATCGGCGGGGGGTTTGGCGGCAAGATTGCGCCAGTGACTGAACCCGTGGCGGTGTTGCTGGCGCAGAAAGCCGGTCGTCCGGTGAAGATCACTTACAAGCGCAATGAGGATTTTCTCAGTACGACGCCGCGCCGGCCGGCGGTGATTGAGATGAAAACTGGCGTGATGAACGATGGCACGCTGGTAGCCCGCCAGTCACGCACCTATTTTGGCAACGGGGCGTATCATATCGCCACTGGGTACAACTTTGGCGAGGGCACGGCCGGTCGTCTCACCGGGCCGTACAATATCCCGCACGTCGACTCTGTTCGCCTGCACGGTGTACACCAACCAGCCGCCGTGTGGGGCCTACCGCGCGCCTGGCAGCCCGCAGGTCATTTTTGCCATCGAATCACATATGGACATGATCGCCAGCCGCCTGGGGATGGATCCCATCGCTCTGCGCAAGAAGAATGCCTTACGGGTAGGCGACCGTTCCTCCATAGGTGCGCTCGATGATGCGGCAGACCTGCGTGAGATTCTCGAGCGCACTGAGCGGGAGTCAGGCTGGCACCAACCCAAAGCCAAAAATCGTGGGCGTGGCATTGCCGTGGGATTCTGGGCTTCGCGCGGCATGCCAGGGGGCAATACTCTGAAGCTGAATGCCGATGGCACCGTGGCCATTACCACTGGCTCTGTCGATCTGAGCGGGTCGCACAGCGTGCTGCAGCAAATTGCCGGCGAGGAACTTGGCGTTGGCATAGACAAAGTGGGCATTATTACGGCCGATACCGACACGGCCGCGGTGGCGCCGCTGAGTGCCGGCAGCAATATCATCCGCAGTATGGGGTGGACGGTGAAGGTGGCGGCAGAGAAGCTCCGTGAGCAGATTTTCGAGATCACCGCCGGGCAGCTCGAAGCCAATATCGATGACCTGGAAATCCGTGATGGTCGGGTGCAGGTGAAGGGCACGCCAGACCGCGGCATGTCGTTCCAGGACGTGTACAAAATCGCTTCCATGTCCCACGGCGGCCCGCCTGTGGCGTCAGCCGCCACGCCGATGCAAGGCACGACGCTGCAATATGCCCCGCAGGTGGCAGAGGTCGAAGTCGATCCTGAAACGGGCGAGGTCAAAGTGCTTGACCTCACGGTGATACAGGACGCCGGGTTTGCCCTCAATCCGATGTCGGTCGAGGGACAAATGGAAGGCGGCGCCACCCAGGCCCTGGGATATGGCATGGCCGAACAGATGCTGTTTGATCGCCGCACCGGACGCAATATCAATCCAGGCTTTCTCGACTATAAGATCCCGAGTGCCCTGGACGTGCCGCACATCAAGAGCGTCATTGTCGAAGTGCCCGCCAAGGATACCCTGTACGGCGCGCGTGGGGTGGGCGAGCCACCGATTGTCGCCACCGCTACGGCGATTGCCAATGCCGTGGCTGATGCCATCGGCGCCCATGTGACGGCCTTACCACTCACGCCCGAGCGTGTTCTGGCAGCGCTGCGGCAGAAAAAGAACGGCTCGTAAGAGGGATGGAGGGAGAGAGGGAAGACAGGCATATATCGGGCACCCTCCCTCTCCCCACGGCGGTGGGTGGTCTGTGCTAGGCGGCCAGGCGCCTGCTGGTAATGGTCGTGCACCGCACTACTGGGTCGCGAAACGGAAGAGTTTAGCGGCGTTCTCCGCGGTAACCTTGCGGCGGTCTTCTGCAGAAGCGCTGGCAAAAATCCGGTCGAGAAACGCTCTGGACTGCGGCCAGGTTGATTCGGCATGCGGGAAGTCATTGCCCCACAATAAATTTTCTACGCCAATCAAGGACAGCAGCCTGACCCCAACCTCGTCCTCCATGAACTCGGCAAACATGTTCCGGTGCCAGTAATCACTCGGCAACAGGCCCTCGCGCGACCTCCAGGCGCTCGCAAAGGTGGGGCGCTCGCGGTAGGTGAAATCCATTTGATTCAGCCAATGAGGAATCCAGGCCGTCTCGTGCTCAACCGTGCCCACCTTGAGGTGGCGGTGGCGGTCAAAGACTCCGGCAAAGACCATGGCGGTGAGGGAGTAGCGCACCCAGTAGTCGGCGTTGGTCAGCCCTGCCGCGGTCAGTTCGTTGATATCGATAGTAAACTCACAGCCTGGTATGCCACCACGCGGCGTGGCAATGTGCAACAGCAAAGGTATTTCCAGGTCCTGGGCGGTCCACCACAGGCGTTCGTAGATCGGATGCCGATAGGGTCTGTCGGGCAATGGATAGACCGGGATAAAGGCCCCGACCAGGCCCAGGCGGGCGCAACGCTCCAGTTCCTGGCAGGCGACATCGACATCGTCGACATTCAGCATGGCGATGCCCTTGAGGCGATTAGGATAGGGCTGGCAGAAGTCGGCAATCCAGTCGTTATACGCCGCGCAGATAGCCGTTAGGAGCTCACTATCGGCGATGCGATACCAGAACAGCCCCTGGCTGGGCTGCAGGCATGCCCCCCATACCCCGTCCTCTTCCAGCTCTGTCAGCATTGCCTGGGGATCGTAGGCTGCCTGGCGGACGTCCTCCCACAGCCCCAGGAAGTCGATCGCTCCGGGGTCTTCAAAGCGCTTGCCGGCCTGGATCACTGAGCCAACGGTGCCGCACCGCAGCCCGTCCAGGTACCAGGCATCATACGCACGACCCGTGCGAGTGCGATGGCGCTCCATGCGCGGTGCACGGTCACGAAACTTCGGGGCGATTCTGCTGCTGTACAGATCCGGTGGCTCAACAATATGGGAATCCGCCGAGATGACATTGTACGTGGCCATGATCTGCCCTCCTTCTCCAGGTGAGAATGGCTCGTAGAATGCTTCACCCTAGCAGGGCCTGCATGTCGCGTCAAGGAGAAGGTGCACAGCACCCGATATAGGCCGAGCGAGAATGTACGGGGGAGGCCGGCGCTGCCAACACATGGTAGGGCGTGTTCGCCGCACGCGCCGAGGCACTCCTAGCGAGAACCGTGCCGTGCTTCCAGGCGATCGAGCCGCTCTACGAGCTTCTTGTTTTCTTCCCGCAGGGTCTGCACGTCGTCGCGCAGCTGCTGCATATCGTCGGCTTGCTTGCGGCTACTCCGGATGGCTTCCAGCACTTCTGCCAGGCGACGTTTGACACGACCGTCGAGATCACGGGCCTGCAGGCGCTCGAGCGCCGGCAGGGTTTTCGGGCTGTTGAGCGCGGTGAGGGCGTCCAGGACAGCCATGCGGGTGCGAAACTGCTCTTCATCGAGCAAAGCCGTCAGGGTATCAACGATGACGTCGGGCGCCGGGTCTTTCTCACCACCGAGTTTGCCGAGGGCCCGTATGGCCGCATAGCGCGCCTGCGGCGGCCGCCCGTAGACGGTAAAGTCAAGCAAGAGGGGGATGGCGCGATCGTCCTTGAACTCGGCCAGACCACGGCAGACACCATTGCGGATCACCTCATTCCACGACCCCTTCTGGCTGGCCTCCTGCAGGGACGGCAGCACCCCGTCGGCGCGCGTTTTGCCAAGTGCTGCGGCGGCCTCGGCTTCGACAAAGTAACTGGCATCTGTCTGGGTCAGGACGGTTGTTAAGACGTGCGCTGCGCGGGGCTCTTTAAACTCCCCCATGGCAGTCACCACAGCACGCCGCGCTTTCGGGTGTGGCAACGCCACAGCGGCCAATAAAGCCTCTAGCGCTTCTGGGGTGTGGATTTTGCCAAGTATGGCGGCGATTTCCGCCTGCACGCCCCAGAATGTGTCATGCTCGAGGGCCCGACGCAGCGCCTGCACGGCTTCGAGGCTGGCCAGTTCGCCGAGCGCTTGCGCCGCATAGAGGCGCCCCATGGGGTCGGGGTCATGCGCCAGCTGGTTTATGAGCAGATCTTTGGGCAGTTTCAAGTGGAGTTTTTTCAGGATCCAGTTGCCAGGATCAAAGCTCACCCACTGCGGTTTGACCGCCAGTGGCATGTGGAACACGTGCAGCGCTTCCTTGATGCGCAGGGGCACATGTTGGGTAGTGTCTGGGAGCGCTACACAGAGGCTGACTGGCATGTCGAACAGCGGTGTCTCGACCCCATGCTCTGTGCCGGGCTGCTGTTGCTGCCGCACAGTGACTGTGGCCATGCGGCTCTCTTCGTCCCAGGCGAACTCGACCTGGTATTCCGGGTAGCCACCCTGGTACACCCACTGTGTGAAGAAGGCCTGCATGTTCCGACCCGTGGCCGTTTCAATGGCGCGTTCCAGGTCGACGGTTTCCACCACCTGATGCTCGTTGGCGCGCACGTACTGTTGCATACTCCGCCAGAACATGTCTTCCCCGAGCACGTAGCGCAGCATGTGCAGTACCAGGGCGCCTTTTTCGTACAAATGGCAGTCGAAGAGGTCAATGGGTTCTTTGTAGACGTTCGTGACCAGTGGGCGACGGTAGCGCTCGGCATCTTCCTGAAAATACGCCCTGGCGTTTTCATACATAAGATAGCGGAATTCGTCCTGGCCTTTGTGATGCTCATGGAACAGCGCATCGAAGTAGGTCGCAAAGCCCTCGTTCAGCCAGGCGTGAGACCAGTGTTTGCAGGTGAGCAAATTGCCAAACCACTGGTGCGCCAGCTCATGGGCGACGAGACCATTGCTGGAAAAATCCAGGTGGGCGCGTTCGTCGTGCAGCGTCAGATCGGTCTGCGTGGTCGCCGAGGTGTTCTCCATGCCGCCAAACACGAAGTCAGACACGGCGATCTGGGCATACTTGGGCCACGGGTAGGGCACGCCAATCTTGTCAGTGAAGAAGCGGAGCATCGCCGGGGTATCGCCAAAGGCGCGCTGCCCATCGGCTTCGCGGCCGGGCGTGACGTACCATTGCACCGGCAGGTCGCCCACCATCTCCGTGTGTTCTGAGAATTCGCCCACGACTAACGTCATCAGATACGTGGCGTGCGGCTGTTCCTGGACCCAGTGATACGTCACTGTCCCTGCAGCCGCATCACGTGTAGTATCGAGGAGGCGACCATTGGAGAGGGCGAAATACGGCTGCGGCACAGTGATGGCGATTTCGCTCGTGGCCCGTTCGTTTGGGGCGTCGAAGCACGGAAACCAGTAGCGGGCATCCTCATCCTGACACTGCGTCCAGACCTGCACGGGTTTGGCAGGATAGGCCGCATCGGGTGAGATGAAGTACAGGCCAAGCCGGGGCCGCGTAACGCTGTAGTCGATGGCAATCGTCGTGTCGTCGCCGCTATGCAAGGGCGTGGCCAGATGGACGACGAGGCGCTGCCCGTCGTAGTCAAATTGCCCGGGCTGTCCACTCGCCTGGCGGACCTGCGCAATGTGCAGGTCCACGGCATCGAGAGCCACAGACGTGACGGGTTCGCTGATAGCGCGCACCGTCGTGGCACAGGTGCCACGCAGGGTTTGCTGCGTTATGTCGAGCTGTACAGTGAGGGCAATATGCACGATGTCGCAGGTGCGATCCGGGGCATAATGCGGTTGCGCCTCGGCCAGGGCAAAGGCACGCCTACCCTTGTGGGAGGAGACGCTGGCCGTGTGCCCCCAAAAATCCTCTGTACGCCGACAGTACCAAATGTTCATTGTTGTTCTTCCCAGGTAGGGGCGACTCGCCGAGTCGCCCGCCTTGCTACTCCTGTCCCGGTTTACTCTGTCCGCTCCGGGCCTGTTCCCGCAAGGCGAACTTTTGCACTTTGCCCGTGGCGGTTTTCGGGAGTTCAGTGACAAATTCCACCGATTTCGGAGCTTTGAAGTGGGCCATGTGCTCGCGGCAGAAGGTGATCAAGGCCTGCGCGCTCGTCTGTTGGCCTGGTTTGAGGACGACGAGAGCTTTTGGCACTTCGCCCCAGGTGCTATCAGGGATGCCGACCACAGCGGCTTCGAGCACTGCCGGGTGCTCGTACAACATGGCTTCGACTTCTACGGAGGAAATGTTTTCACCGCCACTGATGATGACATCCTTGGCGCGATCGACGACTTCGATATAGCCGTCCGGATGCATCACAGCGAGATCACCCGTGTGGAACCAGCCACCGCGCATCACCTGGGCCGTCTCTTCAGGCTGTTTGTAGTAGCCATCCATGACGTTATTGCCGCGCGCCACGATTTCCCCGACGGTGGTGCCATCCAGCGGTACTTCATGCAGGTGTTCGTCCATGACGCGCACATCTGTGAACAACTGCGAGATGCCCTGGCGGGCTTTGAGACGGTAGCGCGCCGTGACTTCGAGGTCATTCCAGGCTGGCTGCCACTCGCATGAGGTGAGGAACGGCCCGGTCTCGGTCAGACCATAGAGATGCACCACCTCGATGCCGAGTGCTTCCATGTTGCGTAGCACGGCCGCCGCCGGTGCTGCCCCCCCAGTACCGAGGCGCAGGCCCGGGGCGAGGCGATAATCCCGCGCTTTTTCGAAGGTGGCGAGGGTAACCAGGACGGTGGGTGCGGCACACGCCAGGGTGATGTGTTCCTGTTCCAGCAGCCGAAAGATGGGCTCTGCTTCTACCTTACGCAGGCAGATCTGCGTTCCCCCCAGACCCGCCAGGGCCCAGATGCCTCCCCAGCCATTGGCGTGAAACATCGGCAGGGTGTGCAGATACACGTCAGTCGGACGCACGTTCAGGGCCACGATGTAATTCATAGTACTGATCGTACAGGCGCGGTGACTGAGCATGACGCCTTTGGGGCGGGCCGTGGTGCCGCTGGTATAGTTGAGCGTGGCGAGGTCTGTCTCGGCAATGTCGACCGGGATCGGGAACTCGGGGCTCGCTGCGGCCAGGATCTCTTCGTAGTCTTGAGCTGGGAGCGCTGCCGTGGGCTCTTCATGCTCTCGCAGGACAACGTAGTGCTGTACGCCTGAGAGCTGGTCCACGATGGGGGCGAGCTGGTGGGTATATTCCCAGTCCACGAGCACCACTTTGGCCTCAGAGTGTGCGAGAATGTAGGCAAAGTCGCGCGTGGTTAGGCGATAGTTGAGCGGTGTGAGCACGGCCCCTAGCTGCGGCACGGCAAAGAAGGCTTCGAGCATACGATGACTGTTGGGCGACAGCACCGCCACTTTGTCGCCTTTGCCCACGTCCATGTGGTGCAAGGCATTGGCCAGACGATTGACGCGTTCTTGCAGAGTACGATACGGGTAGCGCCGTGTGCCGTCAACGACTGCCGTCTTGTCGGGGAATAACCGTGCAGCACGGCGTAAGAAATGCAGCGGTGTGAGTGGTTCGAACATGATCTCGCCCTTTTTCGCAACGTCGTCCGTCGCCTCCTGTCCTGTGGCCCATGCAACAATTACGCTGTTTATAACAAAAGCCCCGGGTGGGTGCAAGCCTCGCCACGGCATGAGCCTGATGGTGCACCTGCTGCACACACGCCACCCATCTGGTAGGAGCGACTGCGGTCGCCACCTGTGGCTATTTCCAGGCGTTTCCCTTCCTGGTATCATAGTGTCAATATCTGGGAGGAATATGCTATGTCCGGTGCGAAGCGCGCAGTCGTACTCAAGACCTCGCGGTCTGCGGCAGTGCCGACCGACCTCATCTGGCGCTTGAGAGTCGAGCAGGTATCAGAGCCATGATTCGTGCGGGGATTCTGACCGACGATGACCCTGTAGAACTCCTGGACGGATGGCTCGTCTCGAAAATGCCGAAGAACCCACCCCATTGCGTGGTCACACGCCTGATACGCCAGGCTTTGGAACGCCTCGTGCCGGCCGCGTGGTATGTCGACACGCAAGAACCCCTCACCACGGCGGATAGTGAGCCAGAGCCCGATGTGGTAGTGGTGCGCGGCGAGACGCGCCAGTATCTCGATCGTCATCCAGGACCAGAAGACGTCGGGTTGGTTGTGGAAGTCGCCGACACCACGCTACAGCGGGATCGCACGTCCAAGAAACGGCTCTATGCACGGGCCGGCATACCGGTCTATTGGATCGTCAACTTGCCTGAGAGTCGGTGTGAAGTCTATAGCGAACCCGTCAGGGGCAGTGCGGCGGCCAGACTATCGTCAACATCAAGACTACGGCGTGTCTGATACGCTCCCGGTGGTGATCGACGGCGTTGAAGTTGGCCGTATTGCGGTGCACGAGATCCTCCCATAACCTTCATACACGGGAGCATGTACCATGCAGGTTGCCGAGCGCATGGCGGCGATTCCCTTTTCAGGGATTCGCCAGGTATTTGAGGAGGTGATGCGGCGGGAAAAAGGCGGGGAGCGGATTATTAACCTCAACATCGGCCGACCGGATTTTGATACGCCGCGGCACATCAAAGAAGCGGCCAAGCAAGCCCTGGATGAGGGCAAAGTCCATTACGCCTCCAACTACGGCATTAGCGAGTTGCGCCAAGCCCTGGCGCATGAGATGGCGCGGGAACAGCGCCTCTCCTACGACCCGGCGACAGAAATTGTCATTACCGTGGGTGCCAATGAAGGCATTTTGCTGGCCATGATGGGGCTGCTCAACCCCGGCGATGAAGTGCTCATTCCGGATCCGGTGTGGCTGCATTACTTTTATTGTGCCCAGATGGCCGGCGCAGTGCCGGTATCGGTGCCGTTACGCGAAGACCAGGCCTTCGTGCCGCAGGTTGATGACTTCCGGGCGCTGATCACCCCCCGGACCAAAATGTTGCTGGTGAACTCGCCGCATAACCCCACCGGCGCAGTGGCCTCGGCCGAGGCGCTGGCAGCGCTGGCGCAACTGGCGCAGGAGCACGACCTCTTTGTCCTGTCTGATGAGATTTACGCTGCCATGGTCTACGACGCCCAGCGTCACGTCAGCATCGGGAGCTTCCAGGACATGAAAGCCCGCACGGTGATCGTCAACGGCTTTTCCAAAAAGTATTCCATGACCGGTTGGCGCCTGGGATGGGTGGCTGCGGATGAGGCTCTGATGTCGGCCATGATTCGTATTCATCAGTACACGACCGTCTGTGCCACGACCTTTGCCCAGTGGGGCGCGTATGCCGCCGTGACGGGTCCGCAGGACGAGGTCAATAGCATGATTGCGGAGTTTGATCGCCGCCGGCTCCTGGTGTACAACGCCTTACGGACGATGCCCGGGATTCGCGTCAGCAAACCCCAGGGCGCCTTTTACATCTTTCCCAATATCGCCAGCACTGGGAAAACTGCCGAAGAGCTGACGCAGTATTTGCTCGATACGGCGAAAATCGCCCTGGTGCCGGGCACGGTGTTCGGGAAATATGGTGCGGGTTACCTGCGGATTTCGTATGCCAATTCCTACGACAACCTGGCCACGGCCATGCACGATATGCGGCGTGCTCTTGAGAAGTTGTGAAAGTTGTGAAAGTTGTGAAAGTTGTGAAAAAACGCTGCTGGTACACGGACGCAAAAACAGAAGGATTATGGCTATGCGTGCTGTCATGTCTGCGGTGCCACCCGATATCCTGGCGTGGCGTAAGAGGACCGGCGCAGACCGCTGGGACGAAATGTGGGAGGGAGTCCTGCATATGCCACCCATGCCGAACCGAGACCATCAGGATCTAGAGGGGGCCATGGAAATGTACCTCCGACTGCACTGGGCCCGTCCCCACGGGACCAAAGTGTATCACCAGATCAATGTCGCTTCTCCTGGTGGCTGGCCGCAGAATTACCGTATTCCCGACCTGGTGCTGCTCACGCCGGAGCGTTTTCATATCGATCGCAACGAGTACTTCGAGGGCGCCCCAGACGTGGTGGTCGAGATCCGTAGTCCGGGTGACGAGACCTACGACAAGTTGGAGTTTTATGCGGCACTCGGAGTATTAGAGGTATGGATCATTGATCGTGACCGTAAATGGCCAGAGATCTACACCTTGCAGACTGGCCAGTACGAGCGTCGAGCGCCAGATGCTGAGGGGTGGGTCGGGAGCGCCGTCACCGGTATCGAACTGCGTGCGGGCACGCCTGGGAAACTCGCTATGCGCCTGGCCGGGGACGACGCCACCCGTGCAGATCTCCCCGAGGATTGACCACCACTCCGTGCTGTGACTCCTGTACCCTACCAGGGGAGAGGGTGAGCTGCTGCCTGTTCAGCCAGAGGAGGGCAGGCCGCCAAGGCGATACACCTCGACGGGCGTGGCAATGTTTTTCAGCTGTCCGGAGCGAGTCGTTGCAACGGGTAACGATCGCCCACGCGGCGTGCCGTCTCTGGGCCG
>CAVZBC010000046.1:0-36772 GCA_963773125.1 uncultured Gammaproteobacteria bacterium
AGCGGAGAGTCGGCCGAGTTGCCCCAGTTGACCCGGACGCCCGACTTCAGGACCAGGGTGATCCGGTCCGGGTCACTGGCCGTGAGCGTGCGGACCTTGCCGCGCAGCGACTCGGGCAGCGCCGCGGCCACCAGGCCGAGGTCGCGGAGCAGCGCGCGATTGGCCACATCGACGTCAGCCAGCACCACCCGCTTGGGCATCGACCGACGCTCCTCGTACGCGATCCCGAGTCGGTCAACCAGCAGGTAGCCCTGGGCCTGCCGCACCGCAAGCACCGGCCGGCGCTCGACAACCGTCACGGTCAGGGTGCGCGGCCAGCTGCGCGATACCGAAGCCTGCTCCACGGCCGGGAGCGAGGTGGCGCGTTGAGCGATCGCGTCGAGATCCTGCCTGGCCAGCGGGACCTCCATCGGCACCTTGGCCGCCTTGACGACCTGGCCCGGACTGAGTGCCCGGTTGCCTTTCACGGACACGGTCCGGACGGTCAGCACATCGGAGAAGTAGACAAGCCACACTGCCCCACCGGCCAGCGCGACGACCATCGCCAGGACCAGTACAGCGACCCACCGCCGCCGTCGGCGGGGGGTTGGATCCGCGCTCATCGACTCACCGGGGCCTGCTCCGGCGCTGGGTTCAATCCCGGGGGGACATCCCGCGAGCCCCCCGGATGTGTTCGCCGCTCCAGCTCGGCGACGATCAGCGGCGCCACCTTGGTGACGTCGCCGACAGCCGACCGTGATCACCAGGTCACCGGGCGGCCATCGACCACGGGTGCCGCCGTCCCAGGCGCTCGTAAGTCACCCGGCCTCGTCCTGGACCGACCGCCGCGGCCACCATCGACCCGTCGATCCCAGGGATCGGATCCTCCCGGTCACCGCAGACATCCATGACGACCGCCTCGTCCGCCTGCTCAAGCGCGGCGGCCAGTTCCCGCCAGAAGTCTCGAGTGCGGGTGTAGAGATGCGGCTGGAAGCACACCACCACGCGGCCAGCACCGACCACCGTGCGGGCCGCGACCAAGGTGTTGAGGACCTCGGTTGGATGGTGCGCGTAGTCGTCGTAGACCCGGACGCCGCCGACCTCGCCGATCAGCTTGGAACCGCCGGTACGTCCCCCGATACATCGACAGCGCGTGCCGCACCTGGTCCTCGTCGGCACCAAACCAGCGGGCCACCGCGTACGCGGCAGCGGCATTCAGCACGTTGTACGACCCGGGCACGGCGAGCTCCACAGGGCCGCCCGCGCCGCCCTTTTGGCAGGGCACAACGTGTTGGCGGTGATGCCGACTGGCAGCGGCAAATCGCTGTGCTATCAGTTACCGGCACTGCTGCACGAGGGCTGCACGATCGTCATCTCGCCCCTCATCGCTCTCATGAAGGATCAGGTGGATGGTCTGCGGGCCCAGGGCATTGCGGCAACCTTTGTCAATAGTTCCCTGTCGACTCAGGAACAGCAGGCGCGTCTACGGGCCTGTCGGGCTGGGGAATACCACTTACTGTATATTGCCCCGGAACGGTTGCGCAACCCGCGCTTTCTCCAGACCATGGCGCAGACGCGCGTGTCGCTATTTGCCGTCGATGAAGCGCACTGTATCTCTGAATGGGGACATGATTTCCGGCCCGATTATCTGCGCTTGCAGCAGGCCATCGAGTTTCTTGGCCGGCCGCGCGTGCTGGCTTTGACGGCTACGGCCACCGTCGAGGTGCAGCAGGATATCGTGCAACAGCTCGGCTGTGACGAGATGCAGCGTTTTGTCACCGGCTTTGATCGCGCCAATCTTACCTACCGGGTATTGACGCTCAATACGACCGCTGCCAAGCTCCAGGCCCTTGCCGACCTGCTGGATACCCAGGACAAGGGGAGCGTCATTGTATACACCGCCACACGACGTACGGTGGAAGAGGTGGCAGCGTTTCTCCACGCGCGCGGCGCCGAGGTGCTGAGCTATCATGCGGGTCTGTCAGACGGGCTGCGCCGCCGTATGCAAGAGTCGTTCATGGCAGCACAGCACGGGGTCATTGTGGCGACCAATGCCTTTGGTATGGGGGTGGACAAGCCCGATGTGCGCTGTGTGGTGCATTTCCATCTGCCGCGGTCGATGGAGGCCTATTACCAGGAGGCGGGGCGAGCTGGTCGTGATGGTTTGCCAGCACAGTGTGTCCTGCTGTTCAGCTACGGCGATGTAAAGGTCCAGGAGTTTCTCCTGGAACAGAGCTCGCCGCCACGGGAGCTCATCGAGGCGGTATACGAGCGTCTTGTGGCGCAAAGTCGGCACCACGCTGATATTCCCCTGCCGGCCTTGTGGTCGAACGGCTGGCGCGGGCAGTGAGATGCAGCTCGCGGCGAGTGTCAAACTTCTGGAAAAAGCCGGCTATGTGGAACGTGTGACGAGCTACGATGGCGTGGACGACACAACGGTGGATGCGCCTGCAACCCTGGTGCGTCTGGCCACAGAACCCGTGCCCGTGTCGCGCCTGGCACTTGATTACGCCGCCCTGCAGCGTCGTAAACGGCACGAGCTCCAGAAGCTGCGGCGCATGGTAGGCTATGCCAACGCCCGGCAATGCCGCCGCCAGCGAATTTTGAGCTATTTTGGCGAGGCCTGGCACCAGCACAATTGTGGCACCTGTGACTATTGCTTGCAGGAAGGGACGTTTGCTGTCAGCAGCCAGCATCCCACGCGACCGCCGACTGAGGCAGAATGGCTGATGATCCAAAAAATATTGAGCTGTGTGGCCCGCATGCAGGGACGGTACGGCAAGGCCAAGGTCGTCCAGGTGCTGCTAGGATCACGCGCCAGGGACCTGCGCGATTCGCCTCTGACGCGTCTGTCGACCTACGGTATTTTGCACGGCACGCCGCGTACCACGATCGAAACATTCATCGAGGCGCTGCTTGCGGCTGAGTGTGTCCATGTCATCGGCGACGAGTTCCCCAAGCTCGCACTGACCGCCCGTGGGCAAGCCGTCATGCGTCGCCAGCAGAGCGTACAACTGGCGATACCGGGGGCAGCCCCTACCAGAGGGGCGAGCGGGCCTACAAAGGTCCCAGCGGCCGCCACTATCCCGGACTTGACGCCGGCAGTGGTGCTCCCATCGGCGGCATCAGACGCTCCTGCTCCTGCGGCAAACACGGCCTCTGCCATAGACTACGACGCCGACCTGTTAGAACGTCTACGTGCCCAACGCACTGCGCTGGCACGAGCCGAGGCTGTGCCGCCGTATTGTGTATTCACGGACCGCACCCTGCGCGAAATGGCCGCACACCTGCCTGTCGATCATACGGCACTGCGGCAGCTTTACGGCGTTGGGGATGCCAAGGTACGCAAGTATGGCGATATCTTTCTGACCTTGATCCGTGACTATCGGGCGTAGCGGGCTGCATGACCTCAGACGCCAACGTAGGTATCGCCAATATGCCCGGCCTGGCGTAACTGCACAATCTCCTCCTCAGACATCCCCAGGAGCTGGCGATAGACGTACTCGTTGTGCTCTCCCAGACAGCAGGCTGCGCTGCGAATGCTTCCCGGCGTTTTCGACATTTTCCACAGCATGCCAGGATAGCGATGTGTGCCACATTCGCGGTGTGTCACGGTTTCGAAGAAGCCGCGGGCCGTGAGCTGTGGATCGTCGTAGGCATCGGGCTCACTATACACCATGCCAGCGGCGATGCCGTATGCCTGCAGATGCGCCATGGTGGCGCGGGCGTCCTGCGTGCTCGTCCAGGCAGCCAGGCGGTGATCGAGTTCGTCCTGATGTTGCAGACGGCCAGCCAGTGAAGCAAACTGCGGCTGCATCGCCCACTCCGGGTTTCCAAGGGCCTGGCACAGCCGTTGCCATTCTGCCTCGCTGGCGATCGCCAGAACGAGCCAGCGGTCCTCCCCCTGGCACGGATAGCAATTGTGCGGGGCCATAGCAGGATGGCGATTGCCCATGGGAGCAGGATCGCGGCCATTCATGGCCGCATCCATAAAGTACTCGCCAAGGTGCGGCAGCATGTTTTCTGCTTGCGAAAAATCGATGTACTGACCTTTGCCGGTGTGCTGCCGGTAGTGCAAGGCGCACAGGACGGCGAAGGCACCCCCGGGACCACTGGCAGCGTCCATGTAATACACGCCCGTATTGGTCGTGAGCGGTGCATTGGCATAGCCGCGCACCGCCGTAAAGCCGCACAGGGCTTCAACATTGCTGCCAAAGCCCTGAAAGGCACGGTACGGACCACTATACCCAAAACTGGGCATGGAGACGTAGATGAGGTCGTCCTTCCAGGCCCGCACAGTCTCGTAGTCCAGCCCGAGTTTTGCCATGACGCCAGTGGTGTTGTTCTCGATGATCACGTCGCTCATGGTCACCAACCGGCGCACAATGTCGTAACCCGCAGGGCGGGCGAGATCGACGGTCATGCTGAGCTTGTTGCGCGCATGCGCATTGAACATCGGATGCCGATTCCAGGGGCGTTCCCCTGGCTCCCAGTTGGGGAATCCGGCCAGCAGGTGCGTGGCATTGGCGAGCATCGCCGCTGGCGGGCGTGGTACCAGGCCGCGGGTGGTGCTGGGAAAGTGCTGCAGCGATTCTACCCGAATGACCTCGGCGCCCCAGTCCGCCAGCAGCATAGTGGCATAGGGCCCTGCCCATACGACCGTAAAATCCAGCACCCGTATGCCAGTGAGCGGCAGAGTGGTCATGATCCGTCTTTCCTTTACGCTGTCTCACTTTTGCCTGTTGTCTTAAATTACCCCATGCCGCCGCAGGTCTGCGAGCTCTGTAGTGGTGAGCCCTAGACGCTGCTGCAAGATCGTGTCCGTGTGCTCACCAAGAAGCGGCGCGCGCTGCACGGGCTCGGCCGGGGACGCCTGCATACGAAACGGTTCACGCGTGTAAGGCAGCGCTCCGGCCGCAGGGTGCTCTACTGTCACGAACGCACCACGCGCCTGAAAGTGGGGATCTGTCGGGACGGCCGAGGGAGGATTCACCGCGGTGAGGGGGACACGCTGCGCCTGCGCTTTGAGCATAGCCTCGTAGCGCGTATTGCGGTTGAGCCAGTCTTGAAAAATGGCCATGAACGCTGGCCGGTTCTCCTGCTGCATGCGCGCCAGCGGATCGGCAAAACGCGCATCAGTGCTGAGTTCCGGCATGCCCATGGCGGCCAGTAAGCGCTCCCAGGCGTGTGGAAACACCAGGGTCTGAATATAGCCGTCTTTACAGGGCATGACACCGGCGGGATACACCCCCAGGCCCACGGCGGCCTCGCGGTAGCCGGGCTCACCAGTATACTGGTACCCCACCAGGCTCGTGGTACGCCGGTCGATACTACTGGCATGCACTTCGAACAGCGACACGTCAATGTGCTGACCGCTTCCCAGACGTTGTATCCCGAGCACACCAGTCATGGTTGCCGCGGCAGCGACATTGCCGCCCTGGTAGGCCATCAGGTTCATGGCCAGGCGTAGCGGTTCGCGATCTGGCAAGCCCGTGATGTTCATGGCGCCACCCATGGCATAAATGACGATGTCTTGCGCTTTCCAGTCACGGTAGGGGCCGGTCTGACCAAAATTGGAGATCGACGTCATGACCAGGCGTGGGTTGAGCGCTGCCAACGCGTCATAACTCAGGCCAAGCGACGGCAAGACGCGCGGGCTAAAATTTTCTACCAGCACGTCCACCTGCTTGACCAGCTCCCGCACCAGTTCTTGACCACGGGGCTGTTTCAGATCGATCGTGACGCTTTGTTTGTTGGTATTGAGATGCAAAAACAGGCCACTTTTTTCGCCGTGGGGTGTATCATCAGGAAATGGCCCTGCCTGGCGGCTGGGATCGCCGCTGCCGGGCCGCTCAATCTTGATAACCTCGGCACCATAGGTCGCCAGCAATTTCGTGCAATATGGACCGGCGATGTGGTGTGTCAGATCTAACACGGTCAAGTCTGCCAGCGCGCCTGCAGGCATTACTCCCTCCTCAACTGCCGTCTCCCGTCCCCTGTCAGAGCCATGCCTGGAGCACGATGGCCCTCCATATTTGCTGCCAGGGCCATTGTGGCAGAGCCGTTGCCAGGCTGTCAATGCTGCTTCTCGTCGCCCGATTGTACACACGCTATGCGACACGTTCCCCGCCGTATGCTCTTATGTTATGTAATGACAAACATCTCATCGGTGTTGAAGCGACCGGAAAGCAACTGTGGACCGTCCGGCGTGACGAGCACGAGATCCTGCAAATGCCAGTACCCCACGTGGGGCTCTAGCGCCAGCACCATGCCAGCTTCCAGCATGGTATCGCAGGTGCTGACGATGTAGGGCTCCTGTTGGTGCCACCAGGCACCCACGCTATGCCCTACCAAGGACACGCGGTCGGGGTAGCCGTGGTCGTGAAATTGCCCGGCGGCAAAGGCATGAATCGCACTCGCCTTGACCCCTGGACGACACTGCTCGATAGTCAAACGGTAGATGTCGCGCATGATACGGTAGATACGCCGTTGCTCCGCCGAGGGTTTCCCGAGTATCACGGTGCGGGATTGGTGTCCGGGGTAGCCGTGGTAATAGGCCACGTAATCGTTGCGGATGATATCACCCGCTTGCAGCACGGTGTCGCCTTCCCCGCCATAGGCGATGGTGTTGCGGCTCGAGTTGAGAATGCCATGGGCCCACTGCGCGCCCCGTCGAATGCAGCTCTGCACCAGGCGGCTATGCACATCGCGTTCCGTCTCACCCACACGTACGGTGGGAAACACTTCGAGGTAGGCGTCGTCCAGGATGTCTGCAGCCTGCTTGAGCAGTTGGATCTCCCCTGGCGTCTTGACCCAGCGCACGCGTGCCATCATCTCCGTGCAGTCGACCATGGTGACGTCAGGGAGCAACGTGTGCAGTTCTTCCCAGCGCGCGGCGCTTACATAGGTCTTCTCAACACCAATGGTTTCCCGTTGTAGCCCGATGTCCTTGAGGACGGCGGCCAGACGCGCATAGGGCGATTCCGCATAATCGTCATAGACTTCGACGCGTTGTACCCAGGAGTCGCGTCGGGCCAGAGGGGCGGCGTAGTGATTGACGATCAATACCGCTTCCCCATGGCGCGGCCAGAGCAGGAGCACTTCGCGAGGCGAGTCAGGGAAGTCGAGATGCCGGGCCAGCGTGCCAGGATAGGCAAATCCCGCCAGGTAGGTAAAATTCTTGCCGGAGCGGGCCACGATAGCAGCACAGCCGTGCTGGTCCATAAGATGCTGCAAGCGCTCGACGTTGGCGATGATGTCTCTCTGCTGCTCGGTCATGGGGATGCCTCCTGCGTCCTGGTGATGGTCTCAAACGCTGCGCTGCTCATTGAGATAGCGCCCAACTCGGCTTATTATAGTGCGTCGGGAGGATCGTCAACCACCGCTCACCCAGACACCAGGATGACGCGCCACATGGGTGTTGACCGCCTGCATTATCTGGCCCAGGGGCAGCGACTACGGGAGCGGTTTCTCAGGCACGGTCTGGAGGGGTTGGCCGATTACGAGGTGATCGAACTGCTAAGGAAAGGCGCATGGGACACACGCTCACGTTAGACGTACCAGAGGATGTGTATCAGTCTTTGATGCAACAGGCAAAGCAAACTGGCCAGGCACCGGAAGCGCTGGCGGTCCAGTTGCTCGCCGCCGCCACCCAGCACCAGGTCGATGATCCCTTGGAGCAATTTATTGGCGCGTTCAGTAGTCATGGTGCTGACTGGGCAGATCACCATGATACGTATCTTGGGGAGTCCATAAGGGATACCATGCGCCGCGAGGAATCCGAAGGCAACCCTGATGCCTGATATCTTTGCGGATACTGCGGGCTGGGGGCATCTTGTTGACCCCACACAGGCGTACCATAACAGTGCAGCGACTCTCTACCGCAGTGCCCGACAGCAGGGGCACACATTCATTACCACGAACTACATTCCTGGTGCAAAACGTGCGCTTACTTCGCCGGCAACAAGGTGATTTTGTCTTCGGGGTCGAAAACGTCTCTGAGCAGTTGATAAATGGCGTTGCCACTGCCAAGCCATAAACCTGGTGTCAGCCCGGTGCGCGTTGCCGTAATGACTGTCTGGAGCACCACCGCTGCTGTGCCTGTGACCTTTGCCTGTCCCGTTTCCCAACGGGAAATAGACGCGACGCCTACTCCAAGTATGCTGGCAAGCTGTTGCTGAGAGAGCCCGCGCTCCTTGCGGAATTGCTGGATGGCTTCTGGAGTGAGCATGGGACATTTCGCCATAGTATTTCCCCCTGTTGTGGTCTGATCAGTTGTCATATCGGTCGACAACTCCTCTGTTATGCCAATAGGCAAATCCTGTGCCACAGGGATTTTCTCAGGCGGAACAATGTTGTAGTATCTTGAAAATGCAGGGCAGAAAAGCAGGCGGGGCGCAGAGAGTACAGGGCTATACCGCTCCGTATTCCTCCTCGTAGGAGTCAAATTTACGTCATGCGCATCACCACTTTGACATCACGCCGTACTCCAGAAATGGGATGTCAAGCGCAGGAAGGACTTCGCATGGACAGCAGGGATTTCGCCGTAGAAAGCCATCCTGCCATAGAGGATGTGCGATTCTTAGAAGACCGTCTCTATGATTACAATGCGGCGCAGACCGGGGTGGACGATGGCCAATGGCTGGCGATTTTCGTGCGCGATGCGCAGCAGCAGATCTGTGCTGGCCTGGAAGGGTGGACGTGGTGCGGCAGTTGCTATATTCGCCATGTATGGGTGCACGAGGCCCTCCGCGGCCAGGGCTATGGGACGAGACTCATGCGCGCCGCGGAGCAAGAGGCGGCGACGCGGGGTTGCGCCCATATGGTGCTGGCATCGTACGATTTTCAAGCGCCAGGGTTTTATCAACAATTGGGCTACGAGATTTTCGCTGTGCTCGATGGGCATCCCCGTCAGCACCGCCATTATTACTTGCACAAGTGGTTGGAAGTCGAGACACCGCCGCCAGGGCAATGAATGAAGGACTGTTCATGGCGTCAATCACGATCATCTCCGGGTGTCCTGGCACGGGCAAGACCACGCTATCCAGGGCACTTGCCTGTGCGGCGCCAGCAGGCCTGCACCTCATCACCGATACGTTTTATCATTTTCCAGCGCATCCTCTTGATCCCACGACCCCGGAGTCCCATGCACAAAACACCACCATCATCACAGCCATCGGGCGGGCTGCCAGCGCCTTTGTGGAAGGCGGCTACGACGTCTTTGTTGACGGCGTGGTTGGCCCGTGGTTCCTGCCAACGCTGCTCCATGAGTGGGACGCTGGGGTAGACGTGGAGTATGTGATTCTGCGGGCCACGTTGGAAGAAGAGCTGGCACGTGTGCTGCAGCGTGATGGCCCTGCAACACGGGGGCGCGTTTGCGCCATGCATAAGGCCTTTGCGCATGTGGCAGGATATACCAGGCACTGCCTCGAGACGACGGCGCGTTCGCCAGAGGCGGTGCGCGCCGAATTCCTCCAGCGCCGTCTCAGCGGCGCATTCTTACTCGACACCAGGGTCGTGAAGCCCTGAGACCGAAGCGCAGCACCTGGCGAGCCAGCCCAGCTTGTTGGCTACTGCCATGTACGCTCGCCGCATAGACCTTACGGTGCCGCTGGCGTAGCGACAAACATCTGATGCGTAGGACGGAGCTGCATCTGGTGACGTATGGCAAAACCCGCCTCGGCCAGTAGCCATTGCCAATCCTCGGTGGTGTACTTATTGTGCACCGCAAAGAGGCGAAATCCGCGTTGCTGGTGTGTCTCCGGGTCCTCCTGGGGGTATTGCTGACGCCGTGCCAGATAGACTGGCAGCGGTTGACGCACCCAGTCGTGTAGCATGAAGAGCCCTGTGGGTGCCAGCACTCGTCGGATGTCTGCCAGCACTGCCAGTGGTTCGTCGATCACATGCAAGACAGAAGTCATGACCACCAGATGCACTGACCCGTCGGCATGCGGCAGAGGCTGTGTCGTCACATCATGCACGGCAAACGTCGGTCGAGCACCTGTGGTTGACAGATGCTGAGCATAAGCGACCATAGCGGGGGTAACGTCATACCCATAGAGACGCATCTGTGGGTAGCGTTCCCCCAGATCCCGTAAGAAGAGCCCGGGGCCACTGCCGAGATCGATGGCCACGGCCTGCGGCGGCAGATGTGCTGCCACCTGGGAGGTAAAAAACGCCCAGAACGTCTCCTCGAATCGCTCCGGATACGTTTGCACCATGCGCTGTAAGAATTCCTCATCTGAGTAGCCACCCAGGCCTTGGTGAGTCGTCATCACATGTTCCCTCTGGGCTTGTCGGTTAAGTGGTGCTACCCTGCTATGCCGCATCATACACTCCGCTATTACGCCAGGCATCTCTCCAGTATAATACCCGCTGGTAGAGTTGGACAACCATCACACGCACACTCTTTTTCCAGAACCATATGGTGAGGCTATGACAACTGCTTATCCCCGTGACATGATTGGCTACGGCGCCAGGCCGCCTGATCCCCAGTGGCCAAACGGCGCCCGTCTCGCCATCAATTTTGTCCTGAACTACGAGGAAGGGTCGGAGCCGTCCTTTGCCGACGGCGACGGCTATTCAGAAGACGCCCTGACCGAGTCGAGCAGTAGCCAGGGCATGCAGGGCCGGGATCTGGCGGCCGAGTCGATGTATGAATACGGCAGCCGCGTTGGCTTCTGGCGCATCATACGGCTCTTCCAGGCCCGCCATCTGCCGCTCACAGTCTTTGGCTGCGCCCTGGCCCTGGAACGCCATCCGCCGGCAGCCCAGGCCATTGTGCAGGCAGGCTACGACGTCTGTTGCCATGGCTGGCGCTGGGTAAAATACTACGAGCTCGACGAAGCGACAGAGCGCGAGCATATCCGCAAGGCCATCGCTTCGCTGCAGACAAGCATTGGCACCCGCCCCATCGGCTGGTATTGCCGCTACGGCCCGAGCGTCAACACCCGGCGTCTGCTGGTCGAGGAAGGCGGCTTTCTCTACGACTCCGATGCCTACAACGATGAGCTCCCCTACTGGGTGGTGGTGAGTGGCCGCCCACACCTGGTGCTCCCCTACACTCTTGGCGTCAACGATACGAAATTCGGTCGGGGCTGGTTCGCCACCGCCACAGATTTCTTCACCTATGCCCGCGACGGTTTTGACATGCTCTACCGCGAGGGGGCGACCCAGCCGAAGATGATGTCAGTGGGGCTACATATGCGGATCATCGGGCACCCGAGCCGCGCCGCCGGGCTGGAACGGTTTCTGGATTACGTCATGCAGCACAACGATGTATGGATCTGCAAACGTGAGGACATTGCCCGGCACTGGTGCGCGCAGCATCCGTATGCGCCGCCAGCCTCGTAGCGGCCAGTCCTCACACCTCCATTGGCCTGGCGTTGGTCGGTTCGTTGCCGATGACGACAGTCCACGACCGAATCTCCCAACGGGTCACCAGGCCATTGGTAACATATGGATCATGGCGGACGAAGTTTTCGACGACAGCACTGTCAGGGGCGCGAAACACGAGAAGGGCTCGGTCAGTCGGATCGCTGAATGCTCCAGCTAAGATGATCTCACCGCGTTGCTGCGCCTCTCGGGCCAGCCGCAGATGCTCGTCTCGAAAGGCCGCCCGGCGTGCCACATAATCGTCGACCACATCATAGAATAGGGCATAGTAGTTCATATCATCTCCTCGTCACAGACGGATCAGTCACTGGTAGAACACGGACGGCCCGGCGGGCCGTCCCTACCAAAAGTCGTCCGCTCCCCTCTGCTAATGCCCTCGCTGCAAGAGTAGGTTGCCATGCTGGTCCACCTGGGCCTGGTAGCCGGGATGGACCACTGTGGTGGCATCGAGCTCCTCGATGACCGCAGGCCCTGGGACCACGTCTCCCCAGCGCAGGCGCAGACGATCGACAATAGGGCAGGGGAGAAAGCCAGCGGACTCGCTGAACCATACCTGTCGTTGCCCTTTCAGCGCTGCGCTGATATCCCCGCTGCCCTGTGGTAAGGCCTGCAGACGGGGCTTGGGGCTTATGCCCAGCACCGTCAGACGCACATTGACCAGCTCGATGGGATCCTCGGGCGCGGCGTACCCATAGGCCCGGGTATGAGCCTGGTGAAATTGCTGCTGGAGGGTGTCCAGATGCACTGACGTCAACACTCCGGTTGGCACCGGAATGGGCAACTCGTGCGACTGGCCTTTATAGCGCAGATCAACGCTCCGCAGCATGCGCTGCTGCGAGGCCACGATGCCCTCCGCCTGCAGTAACTCCACCCCTTGCGCCATAAAGTCGTCAAAGAGTGCCGCCAGCGCTGCTGGTTCAAGCTGGGCAACGACGTGGCGGCGGGTGGCGACGAATTCGTGCTTGATGTCTGTCATCAGCATGCCGAGGGCCGAGGCAATCCCCGGACTGGGGGGAATGAGCACGGTGGGAATATCCAGCTCCCGAGCCAGGGCGTTGGCATGCAGCGGGCCAGCGCCGCCAAAGGCGACGAGGATGAAATCGCGCGGATCGTAGCCACGCTGGATGGAGATCAACCGCATCGCCGCCATCATGTGGGCGTTGGCAATCTCCACGATACCGTTGGCCGCTTGCAGTGGTTCAAGGCCCAGGGGCCGGGCACAGCGCTCGAGGAGGGCGGCACGACTGGCCTCGATGTCGAGAGCGATCTCGCCACCGAGGAAAAATGCTGGATTGAGCCGACCAAGCAACACATTCGCGTCGGTGATGGTGGGGGTCGTGCCCCCCTGGCCGTAACACACTGGCCCTGGCATGGCACCGGCACTGCGTGGCCCCACGCGCAGCGCCCCGCCCGCATCGATCCAGGCCTCACTGCCACCGCCAGCGCCGACTTCGACCAGATCGATCACCGGTGTGCGTACCGGATAGCCGCTGCCGCGTCCTTCACCCAGCGGCGTAATCACCTGCCCACCGACCTCAAACTCAGTCGACAGCCGTGGTTGACCATCCTGGATCAAGCCGACCTTGGCAGTCGTGCCACCCATGTCAAAGGACAGCACATGGCGATAGCCATGCGGCTCGGCAAAAGCCCCGGCCGCAATGACCCCGGCCGCCGGCCCGGATTCTACCATGTAGACTGGCCGCTGTTTGGCCGACTGCACGCGCATCACGCCGCCACTCGACTGCATGACATAAAACGGTGCCGTCACACCGCGCCCGTGCAGGCGCGTTTCGAGGGCCTCGAGGTAGCGCGACACCAGCGGCATCACCGCGGCATTGACTGCCGTCGTGCTGGCCCGGAGATACTCGCGAAACTCTGGGCAGACGTCCGCCGAGACGGAGAGAAACGCCTCGGGGTACTCTTCGCGCAGAATCGCCGCCACCTGCCGCTCGTGGGTCGGATTGATGTACGAATGCAGCAAACAGCACACCACGGCTTCGACACCAGCGGCTTTGAGCTGCCGGGCGATGCGGCGCACCTGCGCGCTGTCGAGCGGTGTCAACACCTGGCCGTCGGCGTCCAGCCGTTCGCTGACTTCAAAGCTCCAGCGCCGCGACACCAACGGACGTGGTTTGGTGAGATGCACATCGTAGAGACGCGAGCGGATCTGCCGCCCGATTTCAAGGATGTCGCGAAAACCTTGCGTCGTGATCATGCCAAGACTGGCGGTTTTGCCCTCGATCAAGGCATTGGTGGCGACCGTAGTGGCATGCACGAGCAGCCGCACCGCCTTCCCCTCACCACCGCAATATGCCAGCGCGCGCTCCACGGCGGTCATGAAGCCCACCGCAGGATCGGCAGGCGTGCTTGGCACTTTGACGATGCGCACCATGCCGGTGTGTGCATCGACGAGCGCCGCGTCGGTAAACGTGCCGCCAATGTCGATGCCCAGACGATACGTGGACATGGGCGTGTTGGTAGCTCCCTCGGATCCTGTCTGCACCATGCGATGATTACTCCTCACGCACCGTGATACGACCTTCGACCTGCGGCGCCACCGTGCCGTGTTTGGCGATATACTGCATTACTATGGTGGCCATCAGAACGCCACCACTGGTATCGACGAGTGGTTTGCCAGTGGTGAGGCTGGTATAGCCATCGCCGCCTTTGAACATGTAGTCATTGGTGGCGACACGATAGCTGGCGGTCAGGTCGATCGGTACACCGTTAATCGTGGCCTGCACGATACGGCTCCCAGCGGGTTGGCGCGGGTTGTACACGAAGCGTATGCCGGCAACGTGGGGAAACTGTCCGGCCTTCGCCTCGACTTTACTCACCCCATGTTCCAGGGCCGTGAGTAGGTTAGCACCGGAGAGTTCTAGTAACACGCCAACATTGCCAAAGGGCAGCTCTCTGAATATGTCGCGGCGCGTCAGGGTCGTGCCCGGCTCGTAGAGCCGGTCGCCGCGAACGCCCCCGCCGTTGATCAGCACTGCCTCAGCCTGCAGGGCCTCGCGCAGGGCATCGGCAACCAGGTTGCCCATGGTGGTCTCCCTGGTACGCACTGCGTCACGCTGGCTATCGAGCGCGGTCTGGCTCTGCCCCAGCGGTTGTGCCAGTTCGCTGTCGAGTTTGGCGGTATATTCTGCCACCCTGGCCGCCACCTCCGGATCGGGGGTGATACCGTGATTCGCCAGCATGCGCCAGGACGGCGTGACCGTGACCCGGGGGCCTTTCTCCGTGGTCGTCTTGTCCATCGCCAGATCGATACGCCCCAGGTAGTGGGCGTCATAGCCCGACTTGTGGATCAGGGTGTTGTCTTCGTACCAGGTGATGGGATCGTGCTCGTGCCCGCCCAGGATGAGACTGATGCCTGGTACCTGGCGTGCGAGCTGGCGATCTTCGGCAATGGTCAGGTGTGTCAGGGCAATAATGACGTCCGCGCCAGCCCGACGCAGTGCCTCCACCGCAGCCTGAGCCGCCGGTATGACTGGTAGAAACGTCACGCCAGCACCGGGGCTGGAGAGTGTGGCCGAGTCGGGCGTCAACAGGCCGAAAAAGCCCACCGTAAGGGGGCCCACCCGCCAGGTGAGGGTCGTTGTCGTATCACCAAAGGGTTTACCATCTGGCCCCAGGATGTTGGTACCCAGCCAGGGGAATTTCGACTCCGCCATGCGTAACAGGGTGATGTCAGGACCAAAGTCAAATTCGTGATTGCCGAAGGCCACCATATCTACCCCGAGGGCGTTGAACAGATCGATCATCTGCGTCCCTTTGAGCAGAGCGGACATGAGCGACGGGGAGAGAAAATCCCCGTTGACCGTGGTCACGTGGTAGGTGGCGGTGGCGCGCTCGGTTTTGAGCATGGTCATGAGTTCCGCCAGGCCTCCACGGCCCTGGACCGGCGCAATCTCGTAGACATCGTTGACGGTGAAAATGGTCAGAGTCGCCTGTTGGGCAAAGGCCGAAACAGCACCCAGCAAGAGCCCGATGACGATGACACTGGCCCGCAGCCAGGCAGGGCGTTTCCAGGTCACAGCACGGCGCCTCATGGCTGCTCCCCCTCATGTTGTTGGGCTATGTGCCGGCGTTGCGCTGCCGTCGCAGCGTCATCAACGGCCATGGTCTCAGGGTGTAACACCACGCCGTAGACCTGGCGCGCGCGTTCGACAGAGATTTTGCCCAGCGCCACATCTTCGACCACCAGCCCTGGCGGCCGCTGCCAGGCCGGTACGCAGCCACCGCCGCCCGGTGTCTGCACGCTCACCACATCGCCCGGGCGCGAGCTGCAAGGTAATCTTTGACGGCAAGGTCTGTGCCGCCGCGGTATCAGGATTCAGCATGTACCTGGCCGGACGGGCCTGGCCACCGCCGAACAGTCCCCAGGGCGGATACTTGGCTTTATCAGACAGGATGGAGAAACTCGGCGTATGCCCTGGGAACGTATAGTCGCGCCGGATACCCAGGCCGCCACGATAGGAGCCAGCGCCTTCGGAGTCGGGGATGAGTTCATAGCGCAGAATGCGCACCGGGTAGTTCGCCTCGGTTTCTTCCACTGGCGCGTTTTCCGTGTTCTGGAAGTGCGCCTGCACGGCATCCATGCCGTCGTTGCGCCGGGTGGCGCCATAGCCGCCGGCGATGGTCTCGTAGTACGTAAAGTACTCGTCAGTGGCAGGATTGATGCCGCCGAAGGCGATGTTGCAGATGCAGCCCTTGGTGCCGGCCAGCACACGCTCCGGCAAGGCCTCAGCCAGGGCGCGGAAGAGCAGATCGCAGAGCTGCATGGCCACCTCCCAGCCGGCGGCCACTGCGGCGGGATGGCGTGCCGCCACGACGCTGCCCGGCCGGGTACGAATATCGACCAGGCGATAAAATCCGTCGTTGACCGGGATGTCAGGGTCGATCAGACATTTCAGCACGTACACCACGCCAGAATAGGTCTGCGACAAGGTGGCATTGGTGGGGGACTTGCGCTGCGGCGTCACAGCCGGTGAGATCGACGCTGATGCGGCCGTTGTTGATGTGCACGGTGGCCACGAGTTTAATCGGCTCATCGCGGACGCCATCGCCGTCCATGTACGACTCGGCGCTGAAGGTGCCGTCTGGAAACTGCGCCAGGGCCGCTACGGTGCGTCGCTCGGTGTACTGCAGCAGGGCCTCCAGGTAGCGCCCGAGCTCTGCCGACGCCGTACTTCTCCAGCAGGGCTTCGAGTCGCTGCACGCCGAGGCGATTGGCGGCAGTCTGGGCGCGAAAGTCGCCGGAGATCTCTTTGGTGCCGCGGAAATTGGAGCGGATCATGGCGAACAGGTCGCGGTCAATCTGGCCATTCTTGACAAAGCGCACCGGTGGAATCACCAGCCCTTCCTGGTAGATCTCACTCGACACACCGATGCTGCCCGGCGCACCGCCCCCAACATCGACGTGGTGCGCGATATTGGCCACATAGCCAAAGATGTTCCCGTCATAAAACACCGGTGCGATCAGCGTAATGTCGTTCAGGTGCACGCCCCCCAGGTAGGGATCGTTGATCAGCAGCCCATCGCCTGGCGCGAGCTGGTCGGCGCCATAGGCGTTGATGGCATGCGGCACGATGTGCGCCAGCGACCCCAGGTGCGACGGCTGCGCAAAGGCCTGCGCCATGGTGCGCAGCTGGCGATCGAAGAAGGCGCAGGAAAAGTCGCCACGGGTTTTGATATTGGTCGAATACGCTGCCCGCCGCAGCGTCGCGCCCATTTCTTCGGTGATGGCCAGCAGCGCGTTGCGAATCACCTCAAAGCGCACCGGGTCGACGTCGGCTGGCAACGCGCTGGCAGGTCGCTGCGGGGTTGACAGGGATGTCTGGACGTTCATATATAGGCCTCGTGTATATGCGTGCGTGCGTCGCTCTCCATCGGGAGCCTCCAGGCAATCTGGTCTCCTGGGTATACTCGTCCACAGCATAAAAGTCAATACAGGCACTCAGCTATTGGCTGGCACACCCAAGCCGGCGATGCCTGGTGTACAGCATCCTTGACTGTCACCCTGCCATGGCCTCACAATGCTAAACGTCATCAGGTTGTCAGGCGTAGGAGCGGCCGAGGGACGCAAGCATGGAACGCAGTGCAGATTGGATGGATCAGGCCAGGGGAGACCTGCAGCATGCCCGCAGTGATGTGCAGGGGGCATTTTATGATTGGGCGTGTTTCTCTGCTAGAAGCGGAAAGGCTGGTCGAGTATGCGGCCCAGATCGTCAAGTTCTGTGAAGGTCTTCTATCCACCCTGGACCCGTGAGGCACTCCTGGTACGGTTGCGTGAAGGCGTGATTGCCCTGCGAGAGGTGTTGCCACTCGTACGCGTGGTGCTCTTTGGCTCCTATGCCCGGGGTAGACAGACGGCCGCCAGCGACATCGATGTGCTAGTGGTCTATGCCGGAGCGGTGCGCGGTGATGCCTATGTGCTCGTCAGGCGCGTGCTCGACCTCCGGCGCCTGGAACCTCATGTGTACGCAGAAGAGGAATATGCGCAGGTAAGCGCAACACTGGAACGTATGGTACAAGACGGTATCACCGTGTACAGCGCTGGTGTTGCCGACTCTATGGTACGGCACTGATCCTTGCGGTGAGCTCGTTGGAGCACATATGACGATCGGCTGACCATTGTGTCGGCCTGGCAGTGGCTTCTGGAAGCATAGCCACCTGCATGCCTGCCCTGAGGAGGAAGATATGCACTGTGCGCAGTGTCAGCAGGTGAATCCCGTAGGGGCGAAGTTCTGTAACGAGTGCGGTGCGCCGCTGCCACGTCCATGTCAGGCCTGTGGCCAGGTGAATCCCCCACAGGCAAAATTCTGTAACGAGTGTGGCACGTCCCTCAGCGGCGACGTCACCGGAACTGGTCCCGCCCGACCGGCATCGCCCCCGGCTCCAGGCCTGGCGTCACATGCTGCCACGCCACAGGCCTATACGCCGTCACACCTCGTCGAGAAGATCCGCACGGCTAAAAGTGCCCTGGAAGGCGAGCGCAAGCAGGTCACCGTGCTGTTCGCCGACCTCAAGGGCTCCATGGAACTGCTGGGTGAGCGCGACCCCGAGGAAGCGCGTCAGCTCCTCGACCCGGTGCTGGAGCGCCTGATGGCGGCCGTGCACCGCTATGAAGGCACGGTGAACCAGATCATGGGCGACGGCATCATGGCGCTGTTTGGGGCGCCCGTGGCGCATGAGGATCACGCCGTGCGCGCCTGTTACGCCGCCCTGGCCATGCAGGAGGCCATACGCCGCTATAGTGCCGAGGTGCGCCGCACACACGGCGTGGAGGTGCAGATCCGCGTCGGCCTCAACTCGGGGGAGGTGGTGGTGCGCGCCATCGGCAACGACCTGCATATGGACTATTCGGCCATTGGCCAGACCACGCATCTGGCGGCGCGCATCGACCGGCTAGCCGCCGGAGGAGAAACGGCTCCTCCAGACCGCCGCGGTGATTGGCACGGAGGTGCCCTTACCCTGCTGCAGGCCATTGCGCGCGTGCCCGAGGACGCGCTGCACCGTGGCCTGGCGCGCCTGCAGGCGGCGGAGTTTCTGTACGAGACCCGCCTGTTTCCGGAGCCGGCCTACACCTTCAAGCACGCCCTGACGCACGAGGTGGCATACGGGAGTCTCCTGCAGGAACGGCGGCGAGTGCTGCATGCCGGCATCGTGGAGGCGAGCGAGGCGCTGACCCCCGAGCGGGAAATCGAGGTAGCTTCTGGGGTAAAGGGCCTTCCTGCCGGAAGGCAGGGCCCGGACCAGGTCGAACGGCTGGCGTACCACGCCGTGCGGGGCGAGGTGTGGGACAAAGCGGTGAACTACTGCCGGCAGGCCGGCGCCAGGGCGCTGGCACGCGCGGCGTTCCGGGAGGCGGTGGCCTCCTTCGAGCAGGCGCTCCAGGCCCTCGCGGCACCTGCCCGCGACAGCGCCGAGCCGGAGGCAGGCCATCGATCTCCGCTTCGCTGCGGATGGCTCTCCTGCGCCTGGGGAGCATTGGCGGTACCGCGCCATGCTGCAGGAGGCCGAGTCCCTGGCCAGGGCGGTCGACGATCGGGCCCGGCTAGGACGGGTGCTGGCCCAGATGGCCACTACACTCAGGATCAACGGGCGACCTATGACGGCGCATCGACGGCGGGCCAGCAGGCCCTCGAGCTTGCCTCGCGCTCGGCGACGGCGCCTTGCAGGTCAGCACCCGCATCGCCCTGGGGCGGGTCTACGCGCATGGCGACTTCGGCCGGGCGGTGGAGCTGCTGCGGCGGAACGTGGAGGCGGCGGACACTTGGAGTCGGCAGCCCAGTCGACAGTCGGGCTGGTACCCGCGTCCCGGGCGTGGCTGGCGCTGGAGCCTGGCGCGCTCGGGGCGTTTGCGGAGGGCCGGCGCTATGGAGAGGAGGCGCTCCGCCTCGCCGCGCTGGAAGGCCGAGAGGACACACCGATCATTGCCCACGGCTGCCTCGGCCACCTGTACCTCGCGCAAGGGGACCTGGAGCACGCCATCCGGCTGCTGGAGCAGGGTCTCGACCTCTGTCGTGCCTCCGGCAACCGGTACACTTGTTGCGCACGATCGTGGCTGACCTGGGGTATGCCTATGCGCTCGCCGGGCGCCTGGCGGAGGGGGTGCGCTGCTGGAGGAGGGGAGCAGCGAAGGAGACCCGTACAGGGGGGGCTTCACAGGTCAGGCCCGCCGGGTCGCACGGCTGAGCGAGGCGTATGGGCTGGCGGGTCGCGGCGAGGACGCCGGGGAGCCGCGCGCAGGCCCTCGACCTGGCCCGGAAGCACAAGGACACGCGGGGAGCGAGGCGCTCGCCCTGCGGCTGCTCGGCGACGTCCATGCCCAGCCGATCCCCCCGAGGTCGAAGCAGGCCGCAGCCTACTACCAACAGGCCCTCGCCCTGGCCGAGGAGCTGGGCATGCGCCCGCTCCAGGCGCACTGCCACCGCGGCCTCGGCATGCTGTACGCCAAGATAGGCCAGCAGGAGCAGGCCCGCGCTGCGCTGTCCACCGCCATGGAGATGTATCGCACCATGGAGATGACTTTCTGGCTGCCTCAGGTAGAGGCGGCGCTGGCGCAGGTGGGATAGGGACTGGACAAGAGGGAGCGGACGCGAGGAGGCTACCAGAAGCAAGAGACACAGGACTATGGTAGACTGTGGCTCTGAGATAATCATGACTATGAGTGAGCGTGTGCTGTATCGGCTTGAGGGCAGCACGGCCTGGATGGCCGCCGTTGTCCATCGGCGGTGGCTCGAAGGAGGATATCATGCACATACGCTTTTGGGGTACGCGCGGCTCACTGCCAAAGCCTGGCCCGACGACCCTGCGCTATGGCGGCAACACTGTGTGTGTCGAGGTCCGCACGGCCGGGGGGACCCTGATCGTCCTCGACTGCGGTAGCGGGGCGCATGGGCTGGGCCAGACTCTCCTGGCTGAGGCGTCAGGCCCGCTCCACGGGCACCTGTTGATTACGCATACGCACTGGGACCACATCCAGGGCTTCCCCTTCTTTGCCCCGCTGTTCGTGCCGGGCCATGTCTGGGATATCTATGGCCCGGGTGGCCTGGGCGGACGTCTGGAGGAGACCCTCGCCGGGCAGATGGAGTACGCCTATTTTCCGATCACCCTGGGACAGCTCGGTGCCACGGTCCGCTACCATGACCTCGTCGAGGGCACGTTCACCCTGGATGACGTATGCATCACCACGCACTACCTGAACCATCCGGCCCTCACCCTGGGCTATCGGCTGGAGGCCGATGGGGTGGTCCTGGTCTATGCCACCGATCACGAGCCCCATGCCCGTCCGCACCCTGATCAGCCTGGTGAGACCCCAGGAGAGGCAGTGCCGGTGCACCATGAGGATCGTGGGCACATCGAGTTTCTCAGCGGGGCAGACCTGATCATCCACGACGCCCAGTACACCGCCGCGGAATACGCCCAGAAAATCGGCTGGGGCCACAGCCCGGTCACCTATGTGGTGGACGTCGCGCTGGCAGCACGTGGGAAACGGCTGGCCCTCTTCCATCACGACCCGGCGCGGCAGGATGCAGAACTCGATGAGGTACTCGAGATGTGCCGAGAGCGGGCCGCCGCCGCCCAGAGCCCCCTGGACATTATCGCGGCGGCGGAGGGGCAATGGCTCGAACTGTCCACAGATACCGTCGCGTCAGCGACCGCGGCATCCCGCACACAACCGCTGCTCGTCGGCGATGCGTCTCGGGCGGTGGGCACCCTGGGGACGGTGCTGATCGTCGACGATGACCTGGACGTCGTCGGCCTGTTGACGGCGGCCCTACGCCCAGAAGGCTTCCAGCTGCTGTCGGCCGGCGATGGGGAGACGGCCCTGGCCCTGGCCAGGGCTGAGCGGCCGGCCCTCATCCTGCTGGATTGGATGATGCCCGGGCGCACTGGCCTGGAGGTCTGCCGCGCCTTACGCGCCGAGGCCGACCAGCATCTGCGTCAGGTGCCGGTAATACTCCTGACCTCGCGAGCAGAGGAGGAGGACATTGCTGCCGGGTTTGCGGCTGGCGCCACCGACTACCTGACCAAACCTTTCAAGCCGAGCTACGTCAGGTCGCGGGTGCGGGGTTGGCTGCTGCGCAGCCAGGGTGGACCTGCACCTGCACAGCCCCAGCGGACCTGAGAGGCGAATAGGGAAGGGGGGAGGCGATGACAAGCAAACACACGGAACAAGCCGGCACGGACGAAGCCCGCCTTGACAGAGATCGAGCCCAGGCCGCCGCCGTCGGCAGCGGCGAGGAACCCCGGGTCTTGCCTCGCTCGCCCGCCGCCCCCCGCCTGTCGCCTGAGTTGTCCGTGACCTTGAACGCCGCGCTGGACCGGCTGCTGGAGGTCCTCGGGGTCGATGGTGGGACCGTGCGCCTGCTGGAAGAGGAGAGCCATGATCTGGTGCTGGTCGCACACCGGGGGGTGCCGCCACAGCTGGCCCAGGACACCCACCGCCGCAAAGTAGGAGAAGGCCTGTCGGGGCTGGCCCTGCAACAGGAGGCGCCTATCGTGGTGGAGCACCTCTCGCAGCATCCGACGCTGTCCAACAGCCTCCTACGACAAGAGGGTTATGAGTCC
Organism: uncultured Gammaproteobacteria bacterium; assembly: GCA_963773125.1. Taxonomy (GTDB): domain Bacteria; phylum Tectomicrobia; class Entotheonellia; order Entotheonellales; family Entotheonellaceae; genus CAVZBC01. The sequence continues at coordinate 22,453 of CAVZBC010000046.1, forward strand.
TGCATGGTGGTCCCCCTGCGGCTGCACGGGCAGCTGGTCGGCACCCTGAGCCTGTTCACGCGCTCCGCCCGGGGCTTCGACACCTACGAGCGCAGCTTCTTCTACCAGGTCGGGGTCACCCTCGAAAACGCCCTCCTATACGAAGAAGCGGCGCGTCGGGAACGGGAGGCGGCCTTCCTGGATCGCGCCACCCAGCTGTTCAATTCGACCCTGGAGCTCGACGTGCATCCTGCAGCAGGTGACCCGTCTGGCCACCGAGGTCCTGGGGGACAGCTGTTCGATCGCCCTGGTCGAGCCGGGCAACGCGTACCTCGTCCCGGGGGCCAGCTATCATCCTGATCCGCAGGAGCAGGAGCTCCGTTTGCAGGCCCAACGGGAGCACCCCATCCGCATCGGCGATGCGGAGAGCGTGATGGGGTTGGCGGCAAGCGTGATGGGGTTGGCGGCAGCGGATGGCCGCCCCTACCTGATCAAAGACGCTCGGCAGGAGAGACGCCTGCGGCAGGGAGGCGCGTTTAAAATCTACTCGCTGATCGTCGTGCCGATCATCGTCAAAGGCAAGATCCTGGGGGTGCTTGGCACCAGCATCGCCCATCCCGGGCGCCAGTTCACCCAGGCTGACCTGCGCCTGGCCATGGCCCTGGCCGACCGCGCCGCCCTGGCCATCGAGAACTCGCGGCTCTACACGCAGGAGCGGCAGCTGCGGCAGGAGCTGGAGGACTTGAACCAGAAGGTCCAGGAGGCCAACCGGCTGAAGACCGAGTTCGTCACCGTGGTCACCCACGAGCTGCGCAGCCCACTGACCTCCATCGTCGGCTATCTCGATCTGTTGCTGGAGGAGGAGGGTCGCGAAGCAGCGGAGACCCGAGAGGCATACCTGCAGATCGTCAGACGCAACGCCGATCGCCTGCTGGAATTGATCAACGATTTGCTCGATATCGCGCGCCTCGAGGCCGGCAAGCTGGAGCTGAAGCGCTTGCCGTTGGACCTGGAGGGCGTCATCCAGGAGGTGAGCGGAGCGCTGCGCCCCCAGATCACAGGGAAAGGACAGCACCTGCGCCTCGATCTGGCTGCACCTCTGCCGACCGTGACCGGTGACCCCGAGCGCCTCACCCAGATCCTGCTCAACCTGGTCTCGAACGCCCACAAGTACACGCCGCAGGGGGGCAGCATCACCGTCGCCACGCGGGCAGAGCGCGCCGGGGTGTGCATTGCCGTGCAGGACACCGGCATCGGGCTGTCGTCCGAGGAGCAGCAGCAGCTCTTTACCAAGTTCTTCCGGGCCCAGCATCCGCTGGTCCGGGAGGCCGGGGGCACTGGCCTGGGGCTGGCTATTGTCCGCGCGCTGGTGGAGCTGCATGGGGGGACGCTCACGGTAGTCAGCGCGCCCGGCCGGGGGTCCACCTTCAACGTCACCCTGCCGGCGGCACACGATCTGACGGCTTGATACCCCCCGTGCGCATTACAGCCTGGAGCCATTCTCAATTGTACGGACGGTCAGGACAGGCTACGGCAGAGAACCACACCCCCAATGGCCACCCGCTCTAGTCAGTGCTGTCCGCGAAGTAGAGCCTCGGATCGGCAGCGCGCACCCGTGCCTCTGGCAGACCCAGCTCACGGCGGACGATGTTGGTGCCCTCGACGAGCGAGACGCACTTGTAGTAGGCGATCCGCCGACTCAGCCCTTCGCGGCCGAAGCCGCAGTCGGTGGTAATCACCAGCCGTTCGGGCGGGATATACTCGAGCGCCTTGCGGATCAGCTGGGCGACGTGCTCGGGCGGCTCGACCACCGTGTTACAGTGGTTCACGACCCCAATGCCGATCTTCTTGTCCGTCGGGTACTTGGCGAAGAGCGGCAGATCCCTGCCGTTGGTGCTGGCGCACTCGAACGTGATCACGTCGGCATGGAGCTGGAGGAGATAGGGCAGGGCACGCTCGTAACTCGGCGGCTCCCAGTAGACGCGCTGCTGATTGGGATTGCCCCAGCAGGTGTGGACCCAGATCTCGGCGTCGACCCCGACGAGCTGCCGGTTAAACGCCTCGGTCAAAAACTCGAGGTCGGCGTCGGTGCAGTCGGGCCGGGTCGTGCGGCCGTGGTGCGGCGGCTCTTCGACCTGGATGAGGGGACAGCCAGCAGCGGCGAGTTCCCGCAGCTCGGCGTTGAAGATGTCGCACAGATCGTAAATGAGTGCCTTGTCGTCCTGGTAATACTCGTTCCAGAGCATGCTTGCCAGGGCAGGGGCACAGATGGTGCCGAACTTCACGGGGCGGTCCGTGAGGCGTTGCGCCACCTTCCAGAGCGCGGTGAACTCGAGCGCGCCGCGGGTCAGACGCTCCGTGACCACCGCCGGTTGATAGGCTTCCTGCACCTCCCAGAGGATGTGGCCCGGACGCAGGTTGTGTCGCTGCATCCAGCCGCGCGACGTGTCGCGGTGTCCGGCGATACCGCCCAGCCGCTCGATCGGATAGAAGAACCACGACTTGCCGCCCACGGCGAGGTCAAAGCGACTATCACCGTCCGTCACGATGTCGAGGCCCGCTGCCTCCTGGGCGTTGATGATGCAGGCGACCGCGTCCAGGTATTGCTCGCGAAAGATCGAATCGCCCAGCGCCGCTTTGAAGGAGCGGCCGCGCAGGCTTTCGGTGAACCACAGGGGCCGGGGATACGACCCGGTGATCGCCGTCGGCATCATGAGGTCTTGCGTAACCTTTAGCATCTGTGCCTCCTTGAAATCTGAGCGGTGATGTCGGCGCGTCACCCGGAGCACAGCCAGACCATGGCCTGCCCCTGATGACGATTCGCTGTGCGATGCTTGGCGACCGAGTAGATTTCGGGATGGGTGTCATCACTTCCGAACACCACATGTCCAGGAGTCAGCTCCCCGAAGTGGCGGGCGAAGGCAATATGCTGCTGGCGCTTTGGCAGCACAGCCATCCCAGATGTATAGCACATTGCGTATCCCAACTGATACAGCGGGTCCTGGTATTTCAGCCCGTAGCGTGACAGTGAAGACTAGCAACGTCTCCATGAGACCCTATGCACGTAGGTGCACCAACAAGCCAGTCACCATACGCATCCTACCGCCGGTAGCTCCCAGCATTGCTGTACTGTCCTCCGCGGGCTGGCCCCGGAAGCCTTACCTTGGAGTTATGGCAGGGCAGTATTCTCCTCGAGCGGGTCCTCAACGAGCTCCAACCGTTCACTGATTCTATTGGTGCTATAGAGTACCCGCTGCCCAGTGGGCGCCTGAAACAGTACCCCGCGTACCGTTCTCCCAATTTCGGACCAGTCTTGCACCGCGTCCAGGGCGGCCCGCGCCGCGGTTCGCAGGGCCACAGCCCTCTTATCCCGCTGGGGGAACGCACGCCCCCCAAGGCCATCCAGATATTCGGCATATCGATGCACGGCGGCGAGCTGTTCGGTCAGGGTCATGGCGCTACTCCTTCCGTGGCGATTGCTGTCATGTTGTTTGTGTATACTATACGCTGTATGGAGAAAAATATCTGCATACAATGAAGATGTCGTATGGAGAGAATTTTTATTGGAGCAGCCATGGAAATTTGGCGCACGAGTGCAGCGCTCGGAGGCAAAGGGCCTGACCATGTGGCAACTGGAAGAGCAGGCGCGTATTCCGCATGGGATTGTCTCAGGGTCACCTGCGACGGGGAGCAAAAAATTACACCTGGCATACCACAGGGGGTTAATCCTTTGGATTCAAGCAGATGGAAATCGTATCCCGCCACCCAGAGAGGCCACTACTATTGGAAATAGTCTTATATACGGACGTTTTCGCTCGTACGACGGTCGAGTATATGCTACAGTCTGGGAAACATATGAGATAGCCTTTAATGGCGCTCTTTTCTATTCCCTCAGAAACGATACATCACTCTCTCGCTGCGTGCTCCCTGCTCCTTTCCTGAGCGATAGCAAAGTCCTCTATTCATTGGTATTTCATTTGTCTCCCAGGGGCTGTCTGTTTCGTCCCTCATCAAATCGTTACGCATGCCATGTGAGGCGATGCGCAAAGGAGACCAGTATGTCCACGAACATTTATGTCGGTAATCTCCCATTCAGTGCGACTGAGGAAAGCATTCGTGACCTGTTCAGTACCTATGGGGCGGTGGAGTCCGTTAAATTGATCACCGATCGGGAAACCGGGCGGCTGCGCGGCTTCGGCTTTGTGGAAATGGCGAGCGGGGGGAGCGAGGCGATTGCCGCCCTCCACGAGAAAGACCTCGATGGCAGAAATCTCACGGTCAACCACGCCAAACCCCGTGAACAGCGTCAGCTCAGCCGCGCCGGTGGTAACATCGTACGCGCCGTAATTTGTACAGCAGTTGCAAGGAAGGAATGTTGCATGACAGGCACCACCATCGGCCAGATTACCCTCGTTTATCGCGGCGAGACTCAGCAGTTCGCCACGGTGTCGCTGGCGAATCATTTTCTGCGGCAGGATCGGATCAAAATGGGATGGTTCCACAAAATTACGGCTGCCGTGGACCTGATTATGGATGACCAGGTTCGCCAGACCCAGCATCTCAAGGGGGACAAGTTCGACATTATGAAGGCTCTCGCCCAACTCGAGGGCGATATCAAGCCGTCAAAGGCCTAAATCAGACAGGGCCAGCCTCAGCTGATCAGATTTTCTTTGCTAGCCGCGAGCCATTCGGATGGCTTGATGCGTAAGTCATGAAGCGAACCAGGCTATCTGAAGAACCATCACTCGCGTCCTCTACTACGCGTGCCAAGCAATCTTCATAGGGAGAACGGGGGTTATAGGTTATAATGACTGTAGTGTCTTGCATCGCATAGACCCTTTCTCCCTCTCCTGAAGTGACACGGGCAGTGTGCCCTCCCTTCCTGAGAAATCATCCAACATCGTCATATCTGTTGGTATGTCATCGCGTTGATGCTACTGCCTCCCCGTCTCTGCCGAGAGTGCTGCTCAAGGCATATGCGTGCAATCAGGGGACAATGCAAAATACCAAGGAGTATGTATGCTAGGGAAATTTGCGGTTGGTGAACATATGGCGACGCATTGTACGCGGTGTCAATTACGCCGCAACCATACTATTGCGGCTATGGATGGCGAGCGAATCGCGACGGTGACCTGCTCCACCTGCGGCAGTACGTCTACCTTCACGCCTCCTGCTGCGGCCCCCAAAGCCCGGTCGTCGCGCGCGAAAAAAAAGGCAGCCAGCGCCCAACCGTCGGTGGCGCCCCTCTGGGAGGCCAAGATTGGCGCGGCAAAGGGGAAAGAGCACCGCTATACAACAACAGCAGCCTACAGCATCGGTGATATCCTCCTGCACGAGCAGTTCGGCAAAGGGGTGGTACTGAAACTCTCGACGAAGAAGTGCTATGTGCTGTTTCAGGATAAGGAGCGGCTGATGGCCTCGGCGAATTAGGGGATGAACCGTCCCTGGTCGACACGTGGCTTGCTCCGTGTCTTTGATGGCCGGTGTGTTGCACCAAGGAGGGGCAACACTCAGGATGCCCGCGGAGTAGCATCGCCCGTGTGTGGTCATACAGACGGCATCTCTGTATTTGCAGAGCACTGGGGAGAGGACATGGAAAGTATAGATATGGAAAGTTATGTAGAGCAGTACCAAGCCGCATATGGGGAAGTCACGCTCCACACCTGGACGGACGTGGGGGGACGGAAAAAGGAGAACTTCTACATCACGGGTACGCCCGGAACCCCCGTGCCATCATGGTTCCGGGAAATGCTGCGCCAGAAGCACCTTGGAGACATCATTCTCTTTCCATACTGCTCCTCTGGTGTTTCCGAATAAAGCGCTATCCATCGACAGCCCACCTAGCGCTAGGTGGGCTGTCTTTCCACCGACATAGGTCATGATCTGCGTTATCAGCGCCTTAGGGTGCTACTCCCCTTGTCGCCGGTCGATCATACAGCGGCAGTCTTTCCTGGCGCGTATTCCATGCCTCGAACACACGGCGGAGAGCATACCGTCTCCCCATCGTGAGCGCATAGATTGCCACTGTCAAGCCGCCAGCTTTGACCCAGGTGGCTGCAGGGCCATAGCACAGTCGCTGCAGCATGATCGCTACGACAATGGCCAGCACCGTATCGACACTGACTTCTAACCACGATTGCCAGCGCGACTGGCGTGCTCCAGGAGCAACGAGGGCATTGAACAGGCGACGTGTGGCGTATCGCCTCGGTACGGCCAGGCCGAGCACCAGTGCTGCAAAGGTCAGGCTGCGTCCAGCAGTCGCGAGGGCACCATAAAATAGAAACTGGGCCACGAGGTTGACCAACAGAGACACACCAAAGTCCGCACCGACCTCGAAACGACTCTGACGGCGTGTTTGCATACCGCACCTCTTCCACGAGAATTGTTATGACTTTACCCCGGGCATCTGACGTGCTGCTCGGGCGGTGGCCAGCTCCCACGCCAGCCGCGTGTCCTCGGCGTGCAGGGTGTAAATGACCACATCCGCTGGTTGTCGGTGATACAAGGAGAAGTCGGGAAATTTGCCGACGCGATGAAAATGTGCGCCGCGGGCGATTAAAGCCTGTGAGCGACGATTGGCCACATTCGCGGCGCTGAAAAAATGCATCACTCCTGCGGCTTCCCAGTGTTGGCGAGCAGTCTGCCATAAGTCCAGGGCCAGACGCCCGCGGTAGGCCGACAGAAAATAACACCCGATCCAGCCAGCCGACACGGTGCCGTCACGACGGTGCAGCAGATCGTGCAACCACAAGGCTCCCGCCACCTGTCCATCGACAAGGCACAGGAGGAAGAGTCTCTCGCCTTGTGCAACGCCGAGGCAGAAATCGGTCAGCGTGGGAGGAAATGAGTCGGCATACGCGACACTGAGATCGTCGCTTTGCATCGCCTCCCACCACACTTGCAGCTGCCCAAGAGTCGGCGTATCTGTCACGGTCAGCATTGGTCTTCGTGTTGTTGCGGTCACCCCGGTGATGGTCTGTTGCACGGCCGAGCTCCTTTGCATACCCATGGCTATCCTGCGGGGCCCGACAGTCGTACCACGGACGCAGAGCGTCTGACGAGTGCAGAGCCCGCCCTGTACTGATCGCAGACCGCTAACGTTAGTGGTGAGAAATACTACGGATGTTTTCTGGGAGAAATCCTGAGGAGAGTCAGAGTATTTTCAGAGGAATTCTGAGGAAGTCTCGCGGGTGTCTTGCATTCCCCTGCAGGATGCCCCATACTGACGCTGACATAACGCCTGAGGTGGTCACAGTACTAAGGAGAGCCGTATGCCTTCAGGCTTGACCGTGCGCACACCGACACTGGAGATTGGCTACGCCGCCTACGGTGACGCTGCTGGCTTCCCCATCATACTGCTGCACGGGTTCCCGGACGATATCCATGCCTGGGATACCGTGGCGCCACCACTGGTCTCGGCTGGCTATCGTGTATTGGTCCCATATCTGCGCGGTTACGGGGCCACGCGCTTCCTCGATGCCGCGGCGCCGCGTATGGCGCAGCAGGCAGCTATTGCCCAGGATCTGATCGATTTCATGGCAGCACTGGGTCTGGAACGTGTCGGCCTCGCCGGTTATGATTGGGGTGGCCGAGCGGCCTGCATTACCGCTATCCTGGCTCCAGAGCGGGTGCGCGCTCTCGTGACTATTGGCGGGTACAATGTCCAGAACACCCTGACACCAGCAGGCCCAGGCTCGGCCGCGGAGGAGCGTGCCTTGTGGTACCAGTGGTACTTTAACACTGAGCGTGGCCGGGTGGGCCTTGAGAAAGAGCGTCACGGCATCTGCAAGCTGCTCTGGCAGGAATGGTCACCGACCTGGCACTTTGACGACGCCACCTACGACCGCACGGCGGTTGCCTTTGAGAACCCCGATTTTGTGCCGATCGTGATCCACTCCTACCGTCACCGCCACGGCAATGCCCCGGGGGAGTCGCGTTTTGACGAGATCGAGCGTCGCCTGGCGGTGCGGCCACCAATTACGGTGCCGACAGTAGTACTGCATGGGGCGGACGATGGGGTGTCGCCTCTACATCGCTCGGCAGGACAGATGGCGCTGTTTCCGGCCGGCACTGCCCGACATGTGGTGCCTGGTGCCGGTCATTTCATGCCGCGCGAAAAGCCGCAGGTAGTGGTGGAGGCGCTGTTGAGCCTCCTCAGGTCGGCGCGTTAGCCTATTTGTTGAGAAATCCATGGGCTTCTCGGCTCTCATGCGAAGCCCATGGATGGAAAAACTGGCCCGATCTACGCAAAAGCCGGGATGACTTCTTTGCCAAACAAGGTAATCGACTTCTGCACCAGCTCCGGCGCCAGATCACCAAAGCCGTGCTGGGTGCACAGCACATCGTGACCGATGAGGTCGTGCTGCTCCTGGATTTTGCGGATGACCGTCGCGGGGCTGCCGACCAGCGCCAGGCCGTTATCAATCCAGAAATCGTAGGACTTGGAGCGCTCCCGAAAGACCCGACGCAGCTCCAGACGCTCTGGCGTTCCCGCTTCTCCGGCGTACCTGCCATCTGCGCCATAGTCGATGCCGGAGCGGGTGATCATCTCGTGGGCAGCGGCGCTGAACACGGGGTCTGGCATGCGCGGCGTGGCGAGATGTGCTGCGGCCTCGGCCTTCGCCTGTGCGTCCGTCTCTGCCACATGCACATGGCGTGTTAAGAAGGTGCGCGGCATGGGACCAGGGTGACCACACTCCTTCCAGAGCTGGCGCCAGGTGGCGAATTTTTCGGCGATGACCGGGTCGATGTCGATGTTCTGCGAGACGTGGAAGTTCTGGCGTGCCGCGTACGCAAAACTGGCCGCGCTGTGCGCCGCAAACCAGACCGGCGGATGGGGTTGCTGATACGGCTTGGGCGTGGTCATGATCTCCACGTACTTGAAGAACTCCCCATCGTAGGTGACGCTGTCCTCGGTCCACGCCTTGATGATGATGTCGATGGCCTCTTCGCTGATCTCCCGGCGCCGCTCAAAGGGCATATTCCAGCGAATGAACTCGTGGGGGGACACGCCGGTGCCAGCCCCAAACTCCAGCCGCCCGCGCGACAGATGGTCGAGCATCGCCGCGTCTTGCGCCAGCCGGATCGGGTTATGGAAGGGCAGTTGATAGATCATCACACCAAATCTGAGCGCGCTGGTATGGCGCGCCAGGGCCGTCAGGTACACGTTCGGGGCACTGAGATAGCTGATAGGGGAGGTCTGATGCTCGATAGAGAAATAATACTTGTACCCCAGCCGTTCCGCTTCCTGCGCGGTGTGAATGTGTGCGTCGTAGACATCTGCCACCACGGGAGAGGCGTTTATCGCTGCCTGTGTGAAGACGTCGTAGAGACCGAGTTCGAGCTTACCCATATACTTCACCTCTGTTAATTTACACGCACGTACTTGTCCACACTGTGGCTCGTGGTCAACCCCAGATAGATGTCACCGTGGGAATCCACCCATAACCCGTGGGCGTGGCGAATCGCCCAGCGGGCGAGCACTGTGCCGTTGCCGTCGCGGATACTGACAAACGGTGGCTCGCCGTCGGCCTCCTGTTCGCAGATGTAAAATACGCCATCGTTGTCCCTGGCGATGTCGTTTGGCCCGCCCATGCCAGTCCACATGCTGAGGAACTCCCCGTCGGCGGAGAAAATTTGCACACGCCGGTTGGTGCGGTCGCAGACGTAGACCCGCCCATCTGGAGCGACCAGCACACTGTGCGGCAGGTGAAAATGACCGGGAGCGGTCTTGCCTGGCTCGCCCCAGGAGTTGATGAGCTGACCATCGCGCGTAAAGCGGTGCACCCGGGCATTGCGGTAGCCATCGGAAACGTAGAGGTCGCCAGAGGGACTCGGCACCATCTCGGTGGGGTAGTTAAAGGGACCAGCGGCCCGCGGCACCAGGTCACCGGGCTTTTCACACCCCGTGTCCGAGTGGATGCCGCGTTTGCCGAGCACCTGCAGGGGCTTGCCGTCCAGGGTGAAGGTCACAGCGACGGAGTCCGATCGATCCGTGATGTAGACAATATCGTCCACGATTGTCATGCCGTGCGGGTCTGTGATGGCCCCGATGCCCCAGCAGTTGAGGTAGTTGCCATGACGATCAAAGACCATGACTGGCGGGTCCTGGCGCTGGAAGACATACACGCGGTCCTGGGAATCGGTCGCCACGGTGCTGACTATGCCTAACGATTCCCCTGGGGGAAGCTTGGGAAAGTCCTGGATGAGTTCATAGGTATATTTGCCGGTACCAACGTGTGTCATCGCTATGTTTCTCCTTGGAGTATTGCCGCACGGCTCTTTATGATATCGCGCTCTGTGTACTGGACATCCTATGCTAAATGGGCCACACGGGGGGCCACCTGCTCCATCAACAGCCGCAAGCTTTCGTGGTCCCATGCCGCCTCGTCTGAGTCCACGGTAATTGACAGTAGCGTGCCAAAGCCACCGCTTTCTTCGTAGAGCTGATGGATCTTGTCAACACATTCTGATGGGTCACCCACAATCCAGACGTTTTCCATCAGGTAGGTCACATCAACCGCCTCGTCGGGCATGGACGGATCGAGTTTCGTCGACGCCATCTGGATCGTGCCGAGGCGATTGGGATATTGGTGCTGGACATAGTTCCGTCCCAGGACCACCCGGGCGCGTTCACGGGCCACAGCTGGCGTTGGCGCCACGAATACATCGCGCGCCACGCGCCAGTGGCGCCGGTCAGCCACGCGTCCGGCACGCCTGGCGCCGGCTTCGACCTGGCGCCAGTGGCCGTTGAGATAGGGTCGTGACAGCAATGAACTCGACATGGGAAGCCAACCACGTTCGCCCGCCAGACGCATGGAACTCGAGGCCGGGGTGCTGGCAGCCACGGCAATGGGCGGATGGGGCTGCTGATAGGGTTTCATGTAGTACCCACGTTCTTTGACGGGATCCAACGCCGGAGCGTCAATGTCGAAATGCTGGCTATGATAGCTGAAAGCCCCCTCCGAGGCCCAGAGCTTAAGCACCACATCTAACACTTCGGCAGAGCGGGCGCGCACCGCTGCAGGGTCGCGCGGGTCGAGTCCAAACAGGGATAAATCGGTCGCAATACCCCCTCCGCCAATACCCCATTGGAAACGCCCGCGGGCCAGGTGGTCGAGCATGGCAATACGGTGCGCCAGGTACACGGGATGGTGCAGGGCAAGCAGGGTAACGCCAGTGCCCAGGAGTAGATGCTCGGTCAAGGCGAGGGCTTTGGCGATGAGCAAATCGGGCGCTGGCGCATTTTCCCACCGTTCGGTGATGTGTTCACCAATCCAGGCTTCGCGAAAACCGAGACGATCGGCCAGGACGAGCTGCGCCATGTCGCGGTCGTACGCATCGGCAAAGGTACGGGAGGGCGGGTGGAGAGGCATCATGAATAATCCGAACTGCATGCTGGACTCCTTCTGCGGGCTGACAGAGACGGACGACGGATACACCGTACCTACGCCATGCTGACGCAGTATGATACCAATACGTGAGCTTTATGGTGCCAACTCGGGTCATGCCCCTACGGACATTGCTGGATGTCCCATGCCACATGCCGCACGCCGCATGTGGTATGAGACAACGATGCGCTACGAGCGGCAGGAGCACTGATCCTCTACGCTTGCAGGCCTATTGTGGCACAATCGTCTGCCTCGCGCCAATGCCCCCACGGCAAAGCTCGCAGTGGAATCGGTTTGTGCTCGTCCGCATGTTGCCGGACTGTCACTCTTCGCCTCCAATGTTCTGCACACCTCCGCCTACTGCTCTTGCAGAGATGCTGTTTTGCAGGGTTAGGGGCTTGTATCGGTGCATCCTCCTGCAGAGGGTTTTATAAGGCACCCCACGACATCCCTGGCTGGCGAGCTATCACAGATCAACGACACGGTCACCAGCGCTCGAGGCCATGCACGGCGAGGCCGGCGCGCACGCCGGCTGCTCCGCCGACGCGATGGGCCGACAGCCCGGCCTCCCGGGCACCCGCCACATAGGTGGCATCGTCGTCGAAATAGAGGATCTCGTCGGGCGCACACTCCAGACGGGTCGCCAGGCGGCGGAAGGCCTCCGGGTCCGGCTTGCTCCGGCCCAGCTCGGCCGAGAAGACCGCGCGCGTGCCGAAGAGGTCGGGGACGGCGGGAAACACCTCGGCAATGTGCCGCTTCAGCAGCCAGGGGTTGTTGGTGAACATCCCGACCGGACGCTCCACGCTGAGCTGTCGCGCCAGCGCGAGCACGGCCAGGTCGGGCTCGATCGCCACCCGCCGGGCCTCCACCCACTGGGCGGCGCTGAGGGGATAGCCCAGGCGCTCGCCGAATCCCCGCAAGTAGTCGTCCGCCGACAGGACCCCGCGCTCCGCCTCGTCCTCGAACCCCGAGCGCCAGATGGCGGCGTGGATCGCCTCCGGGCTTTGCCCGCTCCACGAGGCGAGCGAGGGCCAGCCGGCGCTCGATCCGGTAGCGACAGAGCACACCGTCCATGTCGAAGACGACGATCTTGATCACTGGCATGCTCTCCCAGGAGTCCGCGTGACGGATGGTTGCCGCCCTGCCGCCGAACAGTTTTCGGAGGAGATGACGAGGAGCTGCGGTAGCCGCTTTTACCCCGAGCCTAAAAGGAACTGCCGGACTTCGGCAGGTTTCTGGAGGAGACCGGCAGTGCGGTGAATGGTCGCCTCTATGGCCGCCTCGAGCCGCTCAATGCCAAAGCGCGCCCCATCGGGATGCATCATCAGCCGGAAGGTGGGGGCAGCGCCTGGGTAGCCGGTAATGGGGATGGTAATCCCGCCATAATGCTGCAGCAGGAGGAAGCAGCCTGTGGTGGAGATTTCTGACGCGACCAGCGGTGTCTGGCGCGTACCAGCATGGGCAAACACCACTTCGCTGAAATCCTCGGCAGTAAACGCCCACCCCCGCAGCCGCCTGATAGACCCGATCACCATACCTGGCGTGAAAACGCCGGAACAGCTGCCGTGCCACACCACCGGCCTGGCGTATGGGTTCTGGATCGAAGGCTTCCATGCCCCGCAGCATGGCAACATAATGACCGGATTGGGCCTCGAGTCCACACTGAAAGACCTGCGGCGTAATGCGCTGCATGAGGTCGCGACGCCCTACAATGGCAGCACCACGGGGGCCGGGAACGTGCTTGTCCAGCGACCAGACAGCCATGTCTACCGCACCGAGACGAAAGGCCACGGGTTCGTCATAAAAGACGCTGCGCGACATCATGTGGGCGTCATCAACGAAGACGAGCTGCCCGGCGTCCTTGGCCCAGGCAATGGCGTCACGCACGTCAGCTGCCGGGATGTGGTGCTTGGACGGCGTCAGGGGGGTGATGGTGAGCATGGTCCAGGGCCCCTGGCGCATGGCGTCCTTCAGGGCTGCCATACCTTGCACCTCATGAAAGGTCGCTCCCGCCAGCTCTACCGCCTGCTGCACTGAGGGATGCGAGCGCCCCCTGGCCACCACGGACAGCACGCAATCCCCCCGTTGCAGCGTCCCTAACATGATCGCCAGCATAGCCGCGCTGACGCGGTTGCACATGACTGCTACGCAGGCCTGTGGATCGGCGCCAGTATACTGCAGGGCCAGCTCTTCAGCCCGTCCGAGGTAGTGCGTGTAGAAGGTGAACTGGTTCTCAAGCTGCTCTAAATCTTGCGTGTCCAGGGGAAACGTGCGTACCAGGCCAGTGAGGTTGTAAATGCTCTCTTTCCCCAGCGTTTTGACGCGCTCACGGATGAGGCGACGGCCCTGGGTGGATTTGCGCGCTTCGTCCTCGGCACTGGCGAGAATCGTGCCGTGCTCGTATGCAGCAGGCGGTACGACCATGACCATCTCAAGCCTCCTTCTTGTCGAGCCTGCGGCGACACGCCGCGGCTACGATACAGCCGGATGACGACGATACCAGTCAATGATCGTCGCCCCGGACGCTGCCCATACCCCCTGACGGTGCATCATCGCACCCAGCGCCTCGTCCAGAAAGCCAATGCGAAATGGCTGTCCGATAAGCCAGGGATGCGCGATGCAGCACCAGCACCCGGCCGTTCTTGGCGCCATCACGGTACAGGACGTCAAAGCTGTCGGTGAGCAGCGTAGCATAGCGGTCAACAGGCACACGGCGCTCCCACATGGCATGCACATCGTCGAGCTCCAGCATAATGGGCAGGGCAAACAGCTCGCCCTGAGGCGTAGTCAGGCGGTAGGGCTGTTCGTCGTTGACCCAATCACACACATACTGGATGCCAGCGTGCGCCAGCAAGGATGGAGTGCGCATCGATTCACCGTACTCCGGGCTAAACCATCCCAGCGGCGCCTTGCCAGTGGCGCGCGTGAGCGTGGCGACCGCAGTGTGAATA
>CAVZBC010000047.1:0-66402 GCA_963773125.1 uncultured Gammaproteobacteria bacterium
TGACGATGCTTTTGCTCAAACACATTATGAATGACCACTGTATCGTCATCCTGGAGGAGCAGATTATCAGCACTGTCCTAAAAAACGCAAGGCGGCTTCGAGGTTCAATGGCATAGCCCGTAAATCACGGTTGGCCGTCATACGGATAATCTCGGCACGCGGCAAATACGCCTCTTTGTCAACCAGCCAGCCCGAGCCACCAGGTCTTTGACGCGCATCTCCCCCAGCAGCAGATAGACACCAGGCCGACGGACTTCCCCCTAATGGTCGCTTTCGGCTGATCCACAAAATCAGCTTTCGCAAACAGACGGACTCTATCCTGCGGCTGCAGAATCAAGTTGTGTGCCGTCTCGCCAGCGAGTAGCGCCTTGACATTAAACGGCACAACAACTTGTTGCAGATCAGGCTGAACATAGCGCACAATTTCGGCATAGTCGAGATAGGGCTCGGGAAGCAGGGCCTCGTATGCGGGCAGCAGGTTTACGCAAACGCATCCCAGGCTTCAGCTCGTAACGCCCTGGTCGCACCACATGACCTTCCAAATACACAACATTTTCCAGAGTGGTAACAATAGGAAGAGACGGAAATCACATCACCATCCTGGAGAGTCGTCTGCCACTGTCTTGACATACGAGCAGACGGCGACGACGACAGATCGATATCAACGACAATTTTCTTCTCGTGGGCGACGAATCGCTCGACGCGCACCCGGGCCGACACCCTGAAGGAGTGACGCCACCAGCAAGCTCTAGGAGACGTTGGAGCGTTGTTTGCGGCACGATCTCATAGATCGCCGGGCGTCGTACGTTGCCCGCCACTCCTGCAACCGGGCCAATCACCGGCACGAAGATAGTATCCCCTGACTGTAAAGTCTGGTCCTGACTCTTATCACCTTTGAGCAGGAAATCATAGAGATCAAGTGTATGTATTGTCCTGCCACTGCCGCACCAAACGGATACGACGCATCGAACCAGTTTTCATCGGACCACCAGAGGCAAACAGGGCATTGATAATCGTCGACAGAGAACTGACAGTATATGCACCAGGCTGTCGCACTTCTCCCACCACATACACCAGAATCGTGCGGAGTTTGCCCAGTGTAACGGTCATCTGAAAATCAGGGTAGAACTGTGCAAAGCGCTGTCGTAGGAAGGCCTGCAACTGTTCTACGGTGAAGCCCCAGACCTGCACTACGCCTAGCCGTGGGAGCGTAATGGCGCCATTTCGGTCTACCTCTACCTGATACGCCTCCTGTACATTGCCCCACAGAACGATGTTGAGCCCGTCACCCTGCTCCAATAACGTAGTCGGGACCAACAGGAACATCGGTAACTGGGGCAAATGTTGTTGGGGGTTGCTTAAACAAATCATAACCGAATTGCCGCAACGTGACGTCTGACGTTGGAACTCGGCCCGCCAGTATGCGCTCGACCGGCGAGAGGTCCTCTGGGAGAGCGGGCGTTGTCTGTGCTGGTGTTGAGAGGGCTGCTCGCCTGCAGCAGGTTGCGGTGCCGGCAGTTTCAGCCGTAGGCTGTCCTGTCGGTAGTCCAGGACTTGGGACTGGCAGGCGTAACCTGGCCAGGACTTGCAGGAACAGGTGGCCCGCCAGGCACAGTAGGAGCAGTGACAGTGGGTGGTATGCACTGGGGAGGGAGCTGTGGGTATGCCCCACTCGGCATGCTGGGTAGCCCTGGAGGTCTTACAGCCGGAGACACCGGGCTGGGGCCTGTGGGCGTGGTGGATGCCCGGTGCGGGCGGTGCCACAGGACTCACAGGCGCCGCTGGAGCTGAGAACGGCGAGGGAGCAACCGGTTGCGATGGCGAGTGGGCCACCGGTTGTGCTGGAGCCGTTGGTGCACCAGGGACAACTGTGCTGGGTGACGTTGGCGCCTGTTGTGCCATACTCCCTGGGACGAAGCCGAGAAAAAATCCCAAGACCATCCCAACGATGAGCTGCAGCGTCCGTTTTCTGCTTTGCGTATCAGTTCGCATGTCTTCACCCTTCTCCTTTGGAGCGGTTACATGGGTCTGACTACAGACGAATCTGGATGCCTTCAGCGGCGGCAAGACAGGTCAAGGAGAGACGTCGACGTTTGATCCAGGCCTGTGATTTGGCGATGATACAATCAATAACGGCGTCGCTGTGACTCGGATCGTGGTGATACAGCACCAGTTGCTTGGCCTTGGCCTTGTGGGCGATCTGCAGGGCATGGACATAGGTCGAATGCCCCCAGCCGAGATGCTGTGGATATTCTTCAGGAGTGTACTGGGCATCGTGAATCAGCAGGTCAGCATGGTGCATGAGGTGCAGCAAGTGCGGAGGCTCGACAAGATGCTGAGTGGCCAGGGCCGTACCAAAGGGCTCATTGTCCGTCGCATAGACCAGCACGTGGCCCTCGGCGGCAGAGACGATAGCCCAGCGAGCGACCGGGATGATTGAGCACGCTAACCTCGACAGTGGCGCCGGGCAATTCGAACACACTCCCTTCCGACAGCTCGACGAAACGAATGTGCGCTGCCATGGCGTGCATGGGAATGGGATAATACGGGCTCCGCATCTGATCGCAAATGCTCTGCTCCAGGGCGGCGTATCCGCCACCTGGTCCCAGAATGCACAACTCAGTGCCCTCAACGTATGCTGGGGCAAAAAACGGTAAGCCTTGAATATGATCCCAGTGCATATGGCTGAGAAAAAGGTAGACCTGCACGTGGTCCAGGTTGTGCCAACAAGCTTTTCCCCAACGGACGAATGCCGGTACCCGCGTCGAAGACGATCAAGGTATTATCGTTCAGGCGGACTTCCACACACGAGGTGTTGCCGCCATACCGCATGGTGTCTGGTCCAGGTGCAGGAATGGAGCCACGGGTCCCCCAAAACGTGATCTGCATAGTGTTTTCCGTACAAAGACGACACGGGATCTTCAGACATGCCTGTGCCACTTCCGCTCGTCAGCTCAGAAGGGGCAGGGCATGACAGAGGCGTGCCGTCTGCTCACAGACCCGTCCTGATGCAGCAGGCGACGGTAGAGCTGTACGGTGCGCGCCACAATGCGCGACCAGGTAAAGTCCTGGGCACGTTGGACGCCCGCCTGGCCACACGCCTCACGCAACGTCGGCGAGTCCACAAAGTCGCAAGATCGCTTCGGCAAAGGCGTACCAATCTCCCTCAGGCACTAGAAAACCCGTGCTGACCATGCACCACCGTGGAGGCCAATCCGCCAACGTTCGATGCCACTACAGGGGTGCCACACGCCATCGCTTCCAACACCACCATCCCAAAGGATTCATAATGCGACGGCATCACAAAGACATCCGCCGCGGTATAATACTGTACCAGAACATCCTGGGATTGTGCCTTGACAAAACGCACCTGATCGGCAATTCCCAGCTCCCGACTGAGCGCTTGCAGACGTTGGCGTTCTTGCGCCTCATGATCATCTTGGGCATCCACGCCACCACCGACGACAATCACTTGCAGCGACGCATACTGCTGACGCACGATCTGCGCCGCGCGGAGCAGAATATCAATCCCTTTGAGGGGTTGCAGTCGTCCGACAAACAGGAGGACGGGCTGTGCGGGTTCTAACGCCAGCCGCTGTCGCATTTGCCGGCGATCCTGGGGACGAAAGATGGCAACATCTACGCCTCCGGGAATAATCTCTATCTTTCCAGGATCAACATCATACGCCTGCATCATCTGGTACTTGCTGGCAGGACTCTCGGCAATCACGGCGTTGCCGTAGCGCAGTATCTCTTGTTCAATGCGCAGGCGTCGCGGGGGCTCTTGTTCCCAGGGCTGTTGTGCCGCGACATTCTTGGCCGCACCTAAAGTGTGCGACATATGCACCATAGGAATCTGCAAACGCCGGCGTAACTGTAACGCCACCCATCCAGAAAACCAATAATGACTATGGAACAGGTCATAGCGGAGGGCATGTCCAGCGATAAAACGCTGTACGCTCTCGACAAATTCTGGCAAGTGGCACCAGACGCGATGTTTGTCATAGGGCGTGGCGGGTCCGGCATTGAGATGAATGACGCGGGCGTGGGGAGTGAAATCGACCACGGTTGGCAAACAGGGATCCTGTCGCCGGGTATACACATCAACAGCAATATCATGCTGCCCCAGATGACGGCTCAACTCACGGACATACACGTTCATCCCACCAGTCTCTCGTCCGCCCAGAGTCGCCAACGGACAGCTATGGACGCTGAACATGGCCACCCGTCGTGGTGATGCGGCAGGCTCGCGTCTCATCGACACGCCCCTGGCACCGAACAGGCGGTGCGAGCAAGCAATTGATAGAGTGGGCGATCGGTGGCGCCAAAGCGATACTTATAGGGTTCATTGCCACGTAAGAAGTCAAAACACGTAAACCCTCGGGCGATCGCACTCTGAATACGATCAGCGAACAGCACAATGCCAGCGCTCAGATGTCCATAGTCCGGATGGTAGCCGGCGTTGTAGGCCGCATACGTCGTCCCGTAGGTGAAACAACACAGCCCCGCGACAACCACGCCGTCAGCCTGGAGAAAGGCGAGTTCTAACCACCCCTGGGACCACAGGCAATGCGCCATGTCGCGAAAAAAGGCGGTTTTTTCCTTGGTCATAAAACCCCGTTTGGCATGTTCGCGGCTCATCCGATGCAGGGCAAAAAACGTGTCGAGATCATCGTCGAGCTTGGCTGCATCATCAGTAACCATGTATGCGAGCCGGGCTGTGGACACCGCCCGACGTATCTTCCGACGCATTTCGTGCCGATCTTTACTCCGCAACAGGGCGAGGTATGCCTCCCAGTCGGCGGGCAACGCAATGGCTGGACAGGTCTCGATCTCGTCCATTTCCACGTGCAAACCTTGTTCGACAAGTCCATCACGGAGCACTGTTAGCACCGGAGAATGGCGGGTCAGATTCGTCAGCCACAGTTCCGCCTCCTCCCCGAGCTCAGACACCAGGTAGTGCACCAACGCCCGCCCGACTGCCTGTTGGTGGCCTGGGGCGATGAGCAAGTCGAAATGGTCACACAGGTCGAGGTCACCAATAAACGCCAGGCGAGGTGGAATCGTCCCTGTATGGTCAAGCATCAGGGGAGCGATACCCTGGAGCGTGCCATCGTCAGCACGCACGGTCAGCAGATGCAGTTGGCGGTCGTTCCCAAAATGCTGCCACCAATTCTCCTGCCAATGCGGGGTAAAAAAGAGGCTCTGAAACGGCATCTGCGACAATAGTTGCAGCCATTCGGCCTGCAGGTCACGAAACGCCGCCGCCGCAGTGAATACCTGAACGCGCATACGTCTCCCCATACAGCAAGTGTCAAATATCAGGATCAGCAGTGCATCACACGTCTCGACCTATACCGGCAGGAGATCGACGCCGGCAGAGTCTTGCAGACGCGGCCGATAGATGTACCGGCTAAAACCTAAGATGTCGCAATAGGTCACACGCTGGAATTCGCGAAAGCCAGCCTTCTGTACACCACGGATAGAGGGGGTATTCTCACTGAGGACAAAGATCAGCGCCCGCCGTAACCCTTCCTGGTGGCTTTGTTCTAAAATGCGTTGCAGGAGCGCTGGATAGAGATTTTGGCCACGGTATTCGGCAAAGGTAAAGGCATCGTACAAGTAGATCTCATCACCTCGTGGGCTAATAACGCATCGCACCTCGCCAATTTCCACAGGATCACGCGTCGCCCAGCAGTACGCAACGATTTTGGCCTCATGCTGGGCTGTCCAGAACCGCTCACCGCGTTCTAGACGTCCCGGAAACAGGTAGCGATCGGGAATATGGCTCGTGTGCGGTTGGGTCGCCCATGCAGCAGCATCCAGTACACGGTAGTCAACCGCCAGCCGGGCAGTACATGCCGGCAAATGAGCCGTTTTCAGCTCCACCTCAAAGAGACAAAGAGTTTTTTTTCTGAACATTGGTGCCATGACTCGCGTCTCAACTTGCCGACCAACGCCTCCCGCCCCCGCCCTACAGCCAGGCTCTCCCACAGCACATCAGCGACATCTATAAGACAGATTCCGGCTTCAGCTCTTCGTAGATCTTATTGAGCTGACACCATGCTTTCGTCAGGCGATTTTCTATTTGTTCCAATTTGTAGCTACACACAGCAATGTGCCGAGCGAGACGTTCCTCCAATTCACTTGCCGGTTGGAGGCGCGCGAAAATCTTCCCTTGCTTCTGCGTGTACTCGTAGAGCGAGTCAATTTTGAGTTCCTCATCCATAGCCTACGCCATTCCTCTTTGACATCCTACTCAACAGCCCTTTCTAGCCCACATCGTGCACGCCCAGCCAGCGTAAAACACTCCTGCCGCGGCACTCCCCCACCAGAGCAAAACCCCCATGCTCGCCACCCCTGTAAACAGCAACAAAACCCACCACATCAACAACAAACCAAGCACTTGGAGGCTGCGACCGCACCAATACAACGCCTGGCGTCCGCCGGACAAGGGAGATGACGCAACCGTCTTTGGCTTGGGACGCCGCTTCTCTCCCATAGGAACTCCTGAGCCCGTCCTATTTTATTCCGGACGTCAGGCCAGAAAGACAAGGCAAACAAACAAATAAAAAGACTATCTTAGGCATGCTGACCTCCGAAAGCAAGCGCAAAGATCAGCGCACCGCGACAGCAATCTCACGGATATTCGCCTGACGGACCAGATCAAGCACCGCAACAACCTTGCCATATGGCAGTCGTTTATCAGCGCGAATAATCACTGCCTGCTGGAGCGGCGGTGTACCACCCTGGACAAGACGTGGGACGAGGTCTTGGACAGTAACTGGCTGCCCATCGAGACGCAATGCGTCATCGACGCTCATCTCGATAATATGCTGCCGAACTTCCTGTGCCGCTTCAGCGGCTGTGCTTTCCGGAAGCTGGATGTCGAGAGACTTCCGGGCCCCCTCAAAAGTGGTCGAGATCATAAAGAAAATCAGCAGCAAGAAAATAATATCAGTCATGGAGGTCAGCTCGACCCGCATCTCGTCATCAGCCCCTGTCGGCCTAAACCGCATCGGCTTGCTCCCGGCCACGGGGCGCACGTTGCTGCTGGCGCGCCAGATCCTCTACAAGCTCTAGGGCGACTGCTTCCATCTCCTGCACAAAACGGTCCACACGGCCACGGAAAAAATGGTACAAGGCCAAAGAGGGAATGCCAATGATGAGACCGGCGGCGGTGGTCAACAAGGCTTCCGACACTCCATGGGCCACCAGGCCAGGAGTACTGGTCCCGGCAGCCGCGATGGCGTTGAAGGCCTGGATCATGCCCGTCACGGTTCCCAAAAAGCCTAACATGGGTGCCAGATTCGCCACCAGGCCAAACCCCCGTACATGGCTATTCAGGGCGTACAGCTCAAATTGCCCGGCAGCCTCCAGGGCCTTTTCGATCTCTTCCTTGCTCGCCTCGTGGCGCTCCAGCCCAGCCTTCAAGATGCGGGCAATAGACGCCCGCCCCTCGTCACAGAAGAGGAGTGCCGCTTTGACATCCCCACGATACCAATAACGCCGCACCTGCTCCAGAAATCCTGCTGGCATAATACGCTTGCGGCGCAGCGCCCTACTCCGTTCCATGATCAGCGCAAGCACCATCACCGAGCAGAGACCAAGCCCAATCCACGCCGCAGCCGAGGCAACGGGCAACACCGTCGCTCCCAACTGCTGGGAGATCTGTTCCAACGACACATTGAACAACCCCATATGTTTGCCTTTTATCTTCTCTACCTCAGACGCTCACCCTTACCCTGCCGCTCGTCTGCTGTGAGCTACTCAGCCTTAGGCCGCCTGCACGCTCTCCACCCCCAGGAGGTCTTCTAGCGCTGTCAGGAGCTCCATTGATGGCCGTACGTTCAGGCGGTCGGCAGCCTGCAACAGGACGCGTTCGCCATCGGGAAACTCTAGTGCCAGCAGCACCGTACAGTCACCAGGCGACGCGACGAGCAGCTCACGCACGTGCACCAGGGCAGCACGATCCAGTTCCGGCGACACTGTCAGGGTAAGACGACGAAAGTCGCACAACGCCTCGGCCTCTTTCAAGGGCAAAAGGCGTTGCGCAATGACGCGCCCCTCACTTGCTATCCCCTTCCACCTTGCCCCAGATCAGCAACGGCGCATCGCTCTCGCACCAGTGGCAGGCTGCGACGATAGGTTTCAGGAAAAACGATGATCTCCATACTTCCATACAGATCTTCAAGCGTCAAAAATGCCATGCGCTCACCGTTTTTCGTCAGCTGTGTACGCTGTTGCACCACCATGCCACCCACGACGACCATCTGGTCACGTGCGCAGTCCATAAGACTCTGACTCGTCGCCGTGGTCAGGCGGCGGAGTTGCTGCCGTACTGCCATGAGCGGATGGCTACTGATGTAAAACCCCAGGGCCTCTTTCTCATACCCCAGACGCTCACTTTCGCTCCACTCAGACACCGGATCGAGACTGGGAGTCACGGTCATCGACACCGTCGCAGTCGTCCCCCCAAACAGACTAATTTGCCCCTGCTGACGGTCCTCCTGTTGACGCTGTGCCCAGTCTAACACACGCGCGAGATTCCCCAGCATCTGCGCCCGCCCCATACCCAGGGAGTCGAGAGGCCCCGCCTTTGATGAAACTTTCCAGCACTTTCTTGTTCACCTGACGCGCATCGACGCGTTCACAAAAATCAAAAAACGACACGAATCGTCCGGTGCTCTCGCGCTCCTGCATGGCGGCCGTAACGGCGTTTTGCCCCACCCCCTTGATCGCCCCTAAGCCGAAGCGAATACTGTCTCCACTGACAGTGAAGCCGTGGACACCTTCGTTGATGTCAGGCGGCAACACAGAAATCCCCATGTCACGACAATCCCCAATATAGCGTATCACCTTGTCGGTATTATCCATATCGCTGGTGATCAGCGCCGCCATGAACTCCCGTGGAAAATGTGCTTTCAGATAGGCAGTTTGGTAGGCGATAAGGGCATAGGCGACACTGTGACTGCGATTAAACCCATACCCGGCAAAATACGCCATCAAATCAAAAATACGCACCGCTTTGTCTTCCGGGTAGCCGTTGCCTACAGCGCCGCGCACAAAGTGCTCGCGCTGCTCCGCCATGACCTCGGCTTTTTTCTTGCCCATGGCGCGGCGTAACAGGTCAGCACCGCCCAGGGTAAAACCAGCCAGCGTAGTGGCAATTTGCATGACTTGTTCTTGAAAGACAATCACGCCATAGGTAGAGCGCAGAATCGGTTCAAGCTCGGGCAGCTCATAGGCGATTTCCCGCCGCCCGTGGCGGCGATCAATAAAGTCATCGACCATGCCACTGCCCAATGGCCCAGGCCGATACAAGGCCACCAGTGCCACCAAATCCTCAAAGACCTGCGGTTGGAGTTTGCGCAGGAGCTCGCGCAGACCGCGGCTTTCAAGCTGAAAAACTCCGATCGTCCGGGCCTCTGACAGCAACTGATACGTCGCCGCATCATCCAAGGGCAGGGCGGCAGGATCGACGGTGATGCCATGATTTTCTGCGATCATTTTGGTGGCATAGTGCAACACGGTCAGGGTGCGCAGGCCCAGAAAATCCATCTTCAGGAGCCCCATGCCCTCGACGTCGTCCATGGCATACTGCGTCACAACTTCGCCCTTGACTCCCTTGTACAACGGCACAAAGTCGACAAGCGGCAGCGGCGAAATAACCACCCCGGCGGCGTGTACGGAGGCATGACGGGTCAAGCCTTCCAAACGCCGGGCCGTCTCGATTAACCGACCGACCTGCGGGTCGCTCCCCTGTAGCTCCTGCAGGCGGGGTTCGTCCTGGAGCGCCTCATCGAGCGTAATGTTGAGGCGATTGGGAACCAGTTTGGCAATACGATCGACGTCGCTATACGGCATGTCAAACGCCCGCCCCACATCCCGCAACACCCCCTTGGCCAGCATCGTGCCAAAGGTGATAATCTGCGCCACGTTGTCTTTGCCATACTTCTCGGTGACGTACTGAATGACCTCGTCACGACGTTCCATACAAAAATCAATATCAATATCCGGCAGCGTGACGCGCTCGGGATTCAGAAAGCGTTCGAACAGCAGGTTATAGGCGAGCGGATCAATGTCCGTGATGCGCAAAGCGTAGGCCACCAGACTACCGGCCGACGAACCCCGCCCCGGCCCGACCGGGATATCGTGCTCACGCGCATAGCGGATGAAATCCCACACAATGAGAAAATAGCCTGAATACCCCGTCGTCCGAATAATGTCGAGTTCTTTTTCGAGCCGCTGCCAGTAGAGCGGTTCCTGCTCCGTCAGTGCTCCGCCGCGATGTTGCCGGAGGGTACGTAGGCGCTCCTCCAAACCCTGCCGTGCCACCTGCTCTAAGTAGGCATCCAGAGACACCCCTGCGGGGGGGTGATAGCGTGGCAGCAAGGGCTGATCGAACGGCAGATGCAATGCACAGCGCTCGGCAATGGCGAGCGTGTTGACACACGCCTCAGGCACCTCAGCAAACACTGCGTACATCTCCGGCGCCGATTTGACATAGAATTCCTGCTGACTGTAACGCATCCGTTGCGGATCGTTGACACTTTTGCCAGTGCCGATACACAACAGCACATCGTGCGGGGCGGCATCCTCACGGCGCAGATAGTGGCAGTCATTGGTCGCCACCAGCGGCAAACCCATGTCACGACTGAAGGCCACTAATTGTTTATTGACTTCCATCTGCCCTGGTACGCCGTGCGACATGAGTTCGAGGTAGAAATTCTCTGGGCCGAAGATCTGGCGATAGCGATCAACCGCCTCCTCTGCCTGGCGCAGATTGCCTTGCAGAATGTGGCCATTGACCTCACCTTTGAGACACCCGGTTAAGCCGATCAGCCCCTCGGCATGCTCGGCCAGCAAGTCCTTATCAATGCGCGGCCGATAGTAAAAGCCCTCGAGATAGGCTTTGCTCACGAGACGCGTGAGATTCTGGTAGCCCTGGTAATTGGTGGCAAGTAAGGTGATATGGTGTGCCGCCGTGTGCATCCCTTGCATGGAACGGTCAAACCGTGTCGTGGGGGAAATATAGGCCTCACACCCCAAAATCGGCTTGATGCCGCGGGCGCGTGCCGCGTGATAAAACTTCATAGCTCCAAACAGGTTCCCGTGATCGGTCATGGCTACGGCGGGCATCTGAAGCTGTTGCGCGTGATCAAGCAGTTCGTCAATACGGTTGGCACCATCGAGTAAACTGAATTCGGTGTGCAGATGGAGGTGGACAAACCCCTGCTGACCCATGCCTGTCTCCCATATCAATGTGGAAAGTGTGGGTTGCTATGCCTCACGCCCTGCCCTAGTCGACCTGATAGTTCGGCGCCTCCTGTGTCACAATGACGTCATGCACATGGCTTTCGCGCAGGCTCGCGTTCGTGATGCGCATAAACCGTGCCTTCTGACGCAACTCCTCGATGCTACGGCAGCCACAGTAGCCCATACCAGCGCGTAATCCCCCCACCAGTTGATACACCACATCTGCCACCGACCCTTTATAGGGGATACGCCCTTCAACCCCCTCTGGCACCAGCTTACTGACGTTCTGTACTTCTCCCTGAAAATACCGATCACCCTTGCCACCGGCCATGGCCCCGAGAGAGCCCATGCCACGGTACAGCTTGTAACTGCGCCCTTGATACAGAATGCGCTCACCCGGACTTTCATCAGTCCCGGCAAACAGACTGCCGATCATCACGGAGTGGGCCCCGGCAGCCAAGGCTTTGGTAATATCCCCAGAATACTTGATCCCGCCATCAGCCACGATTGGCACCCCGTACCGCTCGCCGACACGAGCGCACTCAGTAATGGCGGTGAGCTGCGGGATGCCAATGCCAGCAACGATGCGCGTCGTACAGATGGACGAGGGGCCCATGCCAACTTTCACTGCATCCACACCAGCACTGATGAGATCGTGTGCCGCTTCCGCAGTCGCGACATTGCCACCAATAACTTGCAAATCCGGGTAAGCCTTCTTCACCTCCTCCACCGTGGCGAGTACACCGGTGGAATGGCCATGTGCCGTATCCACCACCACCACGTCAACGCCACAACGCGTCAATTCTGCCAGGCGCTCGTGGCGATCGGGAGTCAGGCCAATGGCCGCCCCAACCCGCAACCGCCCCAGATCATCTTTACAGGCACTGGGATACTTCTTCCGCTTCTCAATGTCCTTAATAGTAATGAGTCCCTTCAGATGAAAGTTCTTATCAACGACCAACAGCTTTTCAATCCGATGTTGATGGAGGAGTTTTTGTGCTTCATCCAGACCCGTCCCTTCCGATACCGTGACCAGATTGTCCTTGGTCATCAACGCCGCAATGGGTTGCTGCGTGTCGGTGACGAAGCGCAGATCACGATTCGTGAGAATACCGACTAACTTCTGCCCTTCAGTGATGGGAATGCCCGAGATACGATAGCGTGCCATCACGTCAAGTGCTTCCCAGACGCGTTGATGCGGCGCCATGGTAATCGGATCAACAATCATGCCGCTCTCTGAGCGCTTGACCTTATCGACCTCAGCGGCCTGTGCCTCGATACTGAGATTTTTGTGGATAATGCCAATACCGCCCTCTTGCGCCAAGGCGATCGCCAGATGCCCTTCCGTCACCGTATCCATGGCAGCACTGAGCAATGGAATATTGAGCGGGAGGCTATTGGTGAGACACGTCGATACGTCTGTATCGCGCGGCAGAACGTCCGAACGGGCCGGGATGAGTAGCACGTCGTCAAAGGTTAAACCTTCTGGCAAGGATGCTTCCAGCATGAGCTTCCCCTCCTCTCTAAGGTGAGTAGAGACAAGACCATGACTTGTCCCTAAGAGCGGCGCAAAAATTTTTTCTCAATGTCTGACAGGGCAACATTGAGCAACACTGGTCGTCCATGTGGGCAGGTAAACGGCATGGCCGTATATGCCAGGTCTCGCATCAACGAGCGTATTTCGGTATCCTGCAACCGCTGATGTGCCCGGATGGCCCCATGGCATGCCATTACCGTCAAGATACGATCGAGCACCTGTGGTATGTCGCCAAGACCGCCTGTCTCCAGGTCGTCAGCTTCGGGAGAGCGGAGCACCTCCAGGATATCCATCAACGCGGCAGTGGCATCTCGCTCGGCCAGTAGAGTGGGGACACTGTGTAAACGGTAGGTCGTACTGCCAAAAGGCTCCAGGGTAAATCCAAGGGCGGCAAGACGTGGTAGACACGTTGCCACCCAGTGCATGTCACTCCCCCGTAACTCCAGCGTCACGGGAAACAACAAGCGCTGTGTCTCTCTCTCGCCTGGCTCGCAGCGGGCGCGAAGGCGCTCATAGACCACACGTTCGTGCGCGGCGTGCTGATCCACGATAAATATTCCCCCGGGATATTGCATCAAGATATACGTCTCGTGCAGCTGCCCAAGGGGTTGGCCCTCCAGAATGGCACGTCCCTCTTCGGGATAGCCAGCATAGAAACCAAATTCGCGCGCCGGTGTTGGCGCCACTGGTGCTTCTGTCGGCGGATATACGTGCGACACACTGGCAGGGGAAGCAGGTGTTGCCTGCCACATTAACGGCACAGAGCGCTCAGCCCCTGGAGACGCTGATGGTGCAGAGGACGACGGGCTCCAGCTACGCACCGGGCTCTCCAGACTCGCCTGCACGTGTTGCCGCAGGAGACGTCGGAGGCGATCGTGGAACTGCCTCTCCTGCCGAAACCGCACCTCAAGTTTCGCCGGATGCACATTCACATCCACGTCACGCGGGGACATAGTGAGAAAGAGAAAAGCCACGGGATGGCGATCACGGGGCAGCAACGTCCGATAGGTCTCGTAAAGCGCATGACTCAAGGCGCGGTTTTGCACTGGTCGATTATTCACAAAAAAGCACTGTTGGCGTCGGGTCGCACGGTGGAAGGTGGGCTTGGCAATGAACCCACGGACCTGCAAGCTCTCATCGGTATACTCGACCGCCAGCAGATGCTCTTGTAGTCCCTGGCCAAAGACCATCTCAATACGCTCACCCAGGTCCGTTGTGGGGAGCGCTTGCGTGTGCACACGACCGTTCATGGACAACGTCATATGCACGGCTGGCGCGGTCAGGGCTAAGTTCGTGAAACAGTAGGCAATATGGCTCGCCTCTGTGGCCGGGCTTTTCAGGAACTTTAGCCGGGCTGGGGTGTTATAGAAGAGGTCGCGCACTTGAATGGAAGTCCCTGGTGGCGTACCACACGTTTCAACCGTGGTGAGCACGCCGCCAGCGAGGGTAACCCGTGTGCCCGCCACGTCCTGACGGCAGCGGGACAGCAGCTGCAACTGCGACACGGCGGCAATACTGGATAAGGCTTCACCGCGAAAGCCCATCGTCCGCAGGCACCCGAGATCCTGCAGGGTGCGGATCTTGCTGGTGGCGTGACGGGTGAAACACTGCACGGCATCCTCGGCATCCATCCCCACCCCGTCATCGTCCACCTGAATACGCTCAACCCCACCGCCCTGGACCTGGACCTGGATCGTGTGTGCCTGGGCATCCAGCGCATTCTCAAGCAATTCCTTCACTACTGAAGCGGGACGCTCAACGACTTCGCCAGCAGCGATATGATTGATCACGTCTTCTGATAAGGCTTGCACCTGGCCCACGATAGACTACTCCCTCTCGGAGACCGCGACATCTCAACAGTGTAGCACTCTCCCCTAACTCGGGAAAGGTTGTGTGACACGCTGGGAGACGAGAGAGGAGAGCCAGAGCTCCCGCTCACCCGACCTGCCGACTAGCAGTGACGTACGCCATCTGCAACTGTGGCAGCAGTTCTTGCAAGAGCCGCGCTTCGTCTGCAGTGAGATTTCCACGCGTTTTGTCTCGCAACATAAGGAGGATATCGATTGTATGCTTGGCTTGTCCAAGATCACGACGGCGCTGCTGGGTCATTGGATCAGGGAACTGCCCAAGGAACATCATGACGTTATTCGCCAGCATGGCAACAAACGTGGAAAAATCTGTTGGTGGGGGCTCACGCGGCGCCTCCGGAGCTGCTTCAGCACGAGAACGCCGGGGCTCTTCGGCCCGGGGAGCCTCCCGCTTCGGTGGCGGGGCACTCGGCGACGGTGTTTCAGTGGGACGCTGCGGAGCGCGTCGGGCTCCCTCACGTGTGAACAGACGTTTATCTGAGACTGTAAAACTTTTTTCGCCGTTTTCCTCTTCTCTCTGCTCCACCATAGTCTTTGTCCTTTTGCCTTGCCTCTCCCCTACCGGGGGCGACGAATCCAACCACCACCGATAACCGTCTCGCCGTCATAGAAGACGGCAGCTTGCCCCGGCGTCACTGCAAACTGTGGCTCCTGCACCACCACCTGTGCCTGGTCTGGAGCAAGGGGATGCACTTCCGCTGACACTGGCCGGTGCCGATAGCGAATCTGCACGCTGGTGAACAAAACCTGCTCGGGCGGCGGGCACATCCAGTTCAGACGTTCGACCTCAAACGCGCCACACGACGCTTCATGACGCAGACCTACCACCAGGGTATTGTGCTGCGGATCAACTCCGGCAACGTATAGCGGCTGCGCCGCAGCAATTCCCAACCCGCGGCGTTGCCCTACCGTATAGAAAGGGAACCCCTGGTGCTCGCCGAGCCGCTCACCAGCAGTATTCACGATAGGGCCAGGCTGGTACGCCTCTGGAGCGAGACGCGGGCGTATAAAGCGCCGATAGTCCCCATCGGGAATGAAACAAATTTCTTGGCTCTCGGGTTTCTCTGCCACACGTAAGGCCAGACGTTGTGCCTGTCGTCGCACCTCGGCTTTACGCAACTGCCCGAGCGGCAGTAGTGTCTCGCGCAGCTGCTCCTGCGTCAGATCAAACAGAAAATACGACTGATCCTTGGCACTATCCACGCCGCGCTGGATGTAGTAGCGGCCATCCGCGCTGTGGCAGACCGAGGCATAGTGCCCCGTCGCCACCCAGCGTGCCCCGAGCTGTTGGGCCCGCTGCCTGAGGGCCGTAAACTTCAAGTACCGATTGCACTGCACACAGGGATTCGGGGTGTAACCCTGCTGGTAAGACGCGACAAAGTAGTCAATCACATGGCGAGCGAACTGCTCCTGAAAATTGACCACATAAAACGGGATCCCCAGTTGCATAGCCACACGGCGAGCATCTGACACATCGTCCAGCGTGCAGCACGTCTTATGGTGTGTTGCCGTCGCCTCTGCCCCATCCCACAGTTTCATAGTGATGCCGATAACCTCGTAGCCCTGCGCCTGGAGCAAGGCTGCAGCTACAGAACTATCGACGCCACCACTCATGGCGACTACAACCCGTTCAGATGTGTGTGCCCTACTCATGCTTGACTGTACACCATACGGCAGGAGACAACGTCCTTCTCCTGGTTAGAGACGTGTATCCAACATGTAGAAGGAAAGCTGTGTATTCCCATAACAGCGGCTCTGCCATAGAGATAAACCCGCCACCAGCACTGGCACAGGACGACGGGTGGCATGCTGCCAAACCACGACGCCGCGCGGCCCCAGCAGGTGACAATCGCCAATGGTCTCGAGGGTCTGCTCTCCCAGGTCAGAGGCATAGGGAGGATCAAGAAAAAGCACGTCCGCTTGCCCAGGGACACCACGTTTTCTGAGTGCGTGCGGCAGCGTACCATTGAGAACAATAGCCTGCTCAGTCATAGTACAATGGGCGATATTGGCACGCAATACCTGCAGTGCCCGAGGCGCGTTCTCCACAAAGTATACCTGACGGACCCCATGACTGAGCGCTTCCAGCCCAACGCTCCCAGTACCAGCGAACAGGTCTACGAAGATAGCATCCTCCAGCAGTCCGCGCAACACGTTAAACAGGGCTTGGCGCACCCGCCCGCCGGTCGGACGCACCTGCTGTCCTGGCACAGCGCGGAGTCGTCGGCGCTTGACCGCTCCCCCTTCAATGCGCATCAACCCCCTCCTAGATCACTCCACCCGAGATGGACCCCGTCACCAACCAGCACATGCCGCGACGCTCCCTCACAGCAACCGCACTGCTTCTTGAGCAAAATAGGTAATGATGATGTCAGCCCCGGCTCGTTTGATACTCGTGAGGGCTTCCAGTATCGCCCGCTCTTCGTCCAACCAGCCGCGCTGTGCTGCCGCTTTGAGCATGGCAAACTCGCCACTGACGTTATATGCCGCCAACGGCAGATCAGTACTCTGCCGCACGCGATAGATGACATCGAGGTAAGGTAACGCCGGCTTTACCATAACAATATCTGCCCCTTCCTCGATATCCAAGCGCACTTCACGGAGTGCTTCACGGACATTCGGTGGGTCCATCTGGTACGACCGCCGATCACCGAATTGCGGTGCAGACTCCACAGCATCGCGGAAAGGCCCGTAAAAACTCGAGGCATACTTTGCCGCATAGGCCATAATCGGCACCTGGGTATAGCCTTTGGCGTCTAAGGCCTCCCGAATGGCCCCAACCCGCCCGTCCATCATATCTGACGGGGCAATGATGTCAGCCCCTGCCTCAGCATGTGACAACGCCGCCTGGGACAGGACATCCAAGGTCAAGTCGTTAACAATATGCACCCCGTCAACGACACCGCAGTGCCCATGGTCAGTGTATTCACACAAGCACACGTCAGTGACCACGAGTAACGACGGCACGGCCTGCTTCATGGCGCGCACGGCCTGCTGCACGACACCGGTGGCGCTGTAGGCTTCGCGTCCCACCGCGTCTTTCTGTTCCGGCAACCCAAACAACAGGACGGCCAGGATGCCGAGATCAGCGATGACACGCGCCTCTTCAACAGCCTGATCGACCGATAAACGATACTGCCCAGGGAGTGAGGCGATTTCCTGACGCACCCCCTGCCCTGGCGTGATAAAAAGCGGCATAACAAAATCGCTCGGCGCCAGGGTCGTCTCCTGCACAAGACGGCGCAGGCTCTCCGTGGCCCGGAGCCGACGGGCACGATATCTGGGAAACTGCATGACTGCTCCTCCTTCCAGGGCCTGGTCCCTAAGGTTCGATCATAAAAATGTTTGTAAAATGGCGCCAGCACCCTCAGCCAGCATCTGGTCTGCGAGTGCTTTCCCGAGCTGCGCCGCCTCCTGAGTATTCCCACGGATATCGCGGCGCAGTACCTGACGCCCATCAGGAGAGCTCACCAGGCCGTGCAAATGCATAATCTGCCCTTCACACTGAGCGAACGCCGCAATCGGGACCATACAGCCACCCCCCAGGTGGACTAAAAACGCCCGTTCTGCCATCACCGCATGTGCCGTTGGCGGATCGTGTAACGGTGTCAGCAATGTATCAATCCAGTGCCCAGCAAGCGTTTCCACCGCCAAAGCGCCCTGGCCGGGGGCAGGCAGCATCACTGCGGGAGGTAACAGCTCTGTAATCTCATGCTGCATACCGAGTCGGATCAATCCTGCTGCGGCAAGTACCAAGCCATCAACCTCACCGTGCTGCATCTTGCGCAGCCGGGTCTCCACATTGCCCCGAATGTCCTGTATCTGGAGGACAGGATACCTCGCCAGCAACTGTGCTTGGCGACGCCGACTGCCCGTGCCGATACGCCAGGGACCAGCCAGCTCCGACAGTCGACGCTGATCCCGCCCCACATAGGCATCGCGCGCTTCACCCCGCAGCGGTATGGCCCCAAAGTGCAAGCCCGGAGGCAGCGTCGTTGGCATATCCTTCATACTGTGTACAGCAAGATCAATATCCTGCTGGAGCAGGGCGTCTTCAATTTCTTTGACGAAGAGTCCTTTGGACCCGAGTTGGGGCAATGGATCGTGGCGGTTCTTATCTCCTGTTGTCCGAATGACGACCACCTCCACGGCGAGGCCCGGATGATGCGCCCGGAGGGCATCGGCGACCGAGCGCGCTTGCCACAGCGCCAGCGGACTACCACGCGTCCCGAGGCGTACACGATGTGACGGTGCCGTAGGGTTCATTGGTCTAACTCAAAGAGACGACGCACGAGTTGGACATAGTCACGCACGCGTCCGTCACGGGAAGCACGCTTCAAGTTGACCGTGGGCGCGTGCAGGATCTTATTGACGATACCGACGGTAAGGGCTTCGATGGTACGGCGCTCCCGCTCTGCAAGCGCGCCGAGCTTCGCGAGGGCCTTGTCAAGCTCTTCGAGACGGATCATCTCAGCGCGCTGTCGTAGCGCCACAATGGTGGGCACCGCATCCTGGGCCGCCAACCACTGTTGGAAATAGCGCACTTCACGCCACACCAGCTCTTCAGCAGCCAGAGCCTCCTGTTCTCGTTCGCGGCGATTTGCCTCCACAACGTTCTCAAGATCATCGATGTCGTAGAGGAAGACATTTTCCAGGTCATTGACGGCAGGGGCAATGTCACGCGGCACAGCGATATCGATGAAGAACATCGGACGGTTCTTCCGCACCCGCATCACCTCCTGCACCAGACCCTTGTGAATGATTGGCTGCGGCGCACTCGTGGAGCTCAGTACAATATCGGTGTGAAGTAAATACTCCGGGAATGCTTCCCAAGGAATGGCCTTGGCTTGCAACTCCTGCGCGAGCTTTTCGGCACGTGCAGCGGTCCTATTGCTCACCCATACTTGCGTCACGCCCTGGCGGATGAGGTGACGGACGGCAAGCTCCGACGTCTCACCAGCTCCTAACACCATGACGGCGCGCTCCTGTAACCGCTCAAAGATCTTTTTCGCCAGCTCGACTGCAGCATAGCTGACCGATATAGCGTGGTCACCAATGCCGGTTTCGCTCCGGACTAATTTGGCGACATTCAAAGCGCGCTCAAACAGTTGCGTGAGAATCGGACCGGTTCTTTCAGCCGTCCGCGCTGCCATATACGCGGCTTTCACCTGCCCTAAAATTTGCGGCTCACCGAGGACCATAGAATCAAGGCTTGAGGCGACCCGGAAGAGATGTCGCACGGCCTCAGCCTCGTGCAACTGGTACAGATGGGGGACAAACTGCGACGCCGACAGCCCATGATAGAGCGCCAGAAAATCCACGCAGCCAGCCACGCCAGTCTCTGTATCAGACGTCTGCAGGTAAAACTCTACGCGGTTACACGTCGAGAGAATAACTACTTCCGCGATCGCAGGGTGGCGCAACTGGACGAGGGACTCGACTAACGTCTGGTCCGCAAATGCCAAACGCTCCCGGACAGCCACCGGGGCGGTTTTATGATTCACTCCGACGACAACGACAGGCATAGGCAACTTTCAGTCCGTACAGATCATGCCTGAACAACTTTTTATTTTATAGAGTATGCACGAAATACGAGGCCAATACGACCAAAAATCCCGCAATCGCTGCACAGGCGGCTTTCTTGCCTTGCCAGCCCAGGGCGTAACGTCCGCCTAAAAGGAGGGCATATATCGTCCAGGCGAGCAAGAGCGGTAATGATTTAGGACTCCAGTGGAGATACGACCCACTGACGTATTTTGCCCACACAGAACCCGTAATAATCCCCTGCGTCAGCAAAGGAAAGCCAAGAAAGAGCGCCCGAGCGTTCAACTCGTCAAGCAGATTGAGCGACGGGAGACGATTATAGAGAGTCCCAGCGTGTTTTGATTTGAGCTGTTTTTCTTGGATGAGATACATCATACCTGTACAGAAGGCCAGGGTAAGCGCCGCATAGCCGAGTATAGCGAGGAAGACGTGGACAATCAACCAGAAGTGCTGAAAGGCTGTCGGTAGCGTCTCTGCCGTAGTGACCGATACACCAGCAGAGGCAGCCGCGAGGAAGGCAAACGGAATGACAAATGCCCCCAGCACATCGATGCGGTACCGCCACCAGGCGATAAAATACAGCACGACGATGGCCCACGACAGTAATCCCATAGAGACGTAGACATCCCCCCACGACTGTGAGGGATGGACTGAGAGCCGATAGCCGAGTAGCAGTGTCTGCAGACCGATCCCCACCCCTAGCAGCGCGTGGGCCAGCCGCAAGAGCCAACGTTGTCGCCACCCGAGCACCAGCCAGAAGACGAGTGCGGCAAAGAGATATGCGAACACTATACTATGGAAGAGCATGATGTGCATGCCACAGCGTGAGAGGTTATTGCATGCGGTCCCGTAGGCGAATGACGCAGATGATTAGCCTCGCAAGACACGTTTCCGCGAGGGGTTTCCCGCCAACAAGTCGTGGATCTCCTGAATGAATTCATTAATATCTTTAAACGAGCGATACACGGAGGCAAAACGCACATATGCCACCTCGTCCACTTCCTGTAGTGCCTGCATCACGTGTTCTCCGATCGTTTGTGTGGCGACCTCTTTCTCCCCCTGCGCGAACAACGTCTTCTCGATCCGCCGCACCATGTCCTCAATCGTCGACAGCGGGATAGGCCGCTTCTCACATGCCTTGGTAATCCCAGCGAAGAGCTTCACCCGTTCAAAAGGCTCCCGACGGCCATCCTTTTTTATCACCAGCGGCACGTATTCCTCGATGCGTTCATAGGTGGTAAACCGCCATTCGCACCCCTGACATTCACGTCGACGTCGAATCACGTTGCCTTCTTTACTCAACCGCGAATCAATGACTCGATTTTCTAGGCTGGCACACACAGGACATTTCATCGGTTCACACACCTTACTTTACCCGGGCCTGGCCTATTCCCCATGGGTACTGCCCGGCGTGCTCTTTCTACGCCTGGCAGGGCCTGACGGAGGGCACATAGATAAGCTACGTCTCAGGCTTTGTCAAGCATCGCCCAAGAGCATTTCTCGGCATGGCTGAGAGAGGAGCCTGATGACACCGTATGCCGCGTCCCAGAGCCATTCCAAGGGGCCTCAAGAAATTTTCTGATTCACTCCCCAGTAACGGAGGTGATTGAATTCGCGTAAGTTGCATAAATACGGTACATTACAAGATTTTTTGTGGCTTGACACTCATCCTAGGGTTGTGATAGGTTTAGACTACATGCACACCACATGATGCGATTCAGCCAGGCTAAGGAGAAGCTTCCTATGGATAACGTCCCGAAGAAAGAAGAGCGGAAGGGCTTTGTCCGCGACACCATGCGCAAATTTTCCCTTCATGTCCCGCGCTCGGAAGCTTCATTTCACAATAAACTGTCCCAGTACGATCTCGAGGTCAAAGAGCTGCAGGAGAAAATCCGTCTGGTTGAACACGAATCTGACAGCATTTTACGCAATCTCGAAAAAACCGTCACCCAGTACGAGAATCTCAAGCGACGATACTATCAAATTACCGAGCAGTTGACTCAGGGCAAGAAGCAAAATGAAAAATTAGTGGCGGCCCTGCAGGAGGCCAAGGAGCAAATCACCGCCCTGAAAAAAGAGGTGGAAAAGCTCTGTGCGCCCCCCAACAGTTACGGGGTGTTCCGTCACTGGAATAAGGATGGCACGCTCGACGTCGATCTGGAAGGACGCCACCTCAAGGTGAACGTCCACCCCAAGCTCGAACATCAGGAGCTCTCCGAAGGCCAACTCCTGATCCTCAATGAATCGCTCAACGTGGTCGATCTAAGCGACTATGAATGTCGTGGAGAAGTGGTCCGCTTGAAGGATCGTCTGGACACGCGGCGCGTGCTGGTTGTCGGTCGTGCCGATGAGGAGCGCGTGGCGATCTTAAACGAGCCGGTACGGCACATCCATCTTGATGTGGGCGATAACTTACTGCTCGATCCACGCTCGAATTATGTGCTGGAAAAACTGCCGAAGTCCCAGGTGGAAGAAGTCATTCTTGAAGAAGTCCCTGATGTCACCTACGAAGACATTGGTGGCCTGGCGGCGCAAATCGAGGAACTGCGCGACGGTATCGAACTGCCGTATCTGTACCCAGACGAGTTTCGCGAGCACCAACTGCGCCCCCCCAAGGGGGTATTGCTGTATGGCCCCCCTGGCTGCGGGAAGACGCTGATTGCCAAAGCTGTGGCAAACAGCTTGGCGAAAAAACTTTCTGAACGTATGGGGGTTGAAGCCCGGAGTTATTTCCTCAATATCAAGGGTCCTGAACTGTTAAACAAGTACGTTGGAGAAACAGAATCGAAGATCCGTGAGGTATTTAAGAAGGCTCGTGAAAAAGCCAATGAAACAACCCCGGTGATCGTCTTTTTTGACGAGATGGATGCCTTGTTCCGCGTCCGCGGTTCAGGCATTTCATCCGATGTGGAAATTACTGTGGTGGCGCAATTCCTGTCAGAACTTGATGGGTTAGAATCATTAGAGAATGTCATTGTGA
The DNA here is from genome assembly GCA_963773125.1 of uncultured Gammaproteobacteria bacterium. Classification (GTDB taxonomy): domain Bacteria; phylum Tectomicrobia; class Entotheonellia; order Entotheonellales; family Entotheonellaceae; genus CAVZBC01. The sequence continues at coordinate 23,189 of CAVZBC010000047.1, forward strand.
TTGGGGCGAGTAACCGACAGGATCTGATTGATCCAGCTGTCTTGCGTCCCGGGCGCCTGGACTTTAAGATCAAAGTCGAACGGCCCGACAAAGAGGCCGCCAAAGACATCTTTTCCAAATATCTGGTGCCGGAATTACCGCTCCACAACGAGGTCTTACTGCAACGGTGAACCATGAACGCGTCACTGCGGTGACGCGACTGATTGACCAAACCTGTGAGCACATGTACAGTACGCGCGATGAGAATAAGTTTCTTGAAGTGACGTATGCCAAAGGGGATAAGGAAATCTTCTACTTCAAAGACTTTGCGAGCGGTGCTATGATCGAAAACATTGTGGCACGAGCGAAAAAGAGTGCCTTGAAACGGTATCTCTCAACGAGCGAGAAGGGTATTACACTGCCTGACCTGCTTGATGCTGTGCAGAAAGAGTTCAAGGAAAACGAAGACCTCCCGAATACGACAAATCCGGACGACTGGTCGCGTATTTCTGGGACCAAAGGGGAAAGAATTATTAACATTCGGACCCTTGTGGGGTCGAAATCTCCCAGGATGCAGACCATCGAAGACATTACTCCAGGGCAATACCTGTGAGTCTGCTGCGTGTGGGAACAGGGGGGAAATCGACGTTTCCCAGCCGTTGCTGTGTCCCTGTATAGACCTACGTCGCCATGAGAGTGGGGTCAGAATGGCATTACCCAAGATTATTGGCTCTGAAACGGAGTATGGCCTCACGATTCAGCATGATCCAGAATTCGATCCCATTGCTACGGCTCTGCTGCTGGTCAACAGCTACAACGCTGACCAATCACTCAAGCTGTTATGGGATTACGATCAAGAAGAACCACTGGTCGATGCGCGGGGGTTTGAGATTGATGAGGATTATGACGTCCCCGACCAGCAAGACAACATGGCCATCAATAAAATTCTTCCGAATGGTGCACGATTCTATGTTGACCATGCACACCCGGAATTCTCCACGCCCGAGTGCTCGAACGTCTTAGACCTGATACGGTACGAAAAGGCTGGGGAACGCATTATGAATTTCAGCCGTATAGGCGCGAACCAGCTCCTGCCAGCGGGAAGAACCATTCTTATCTATAAGAATAACAGTGACCAGAAAGGTAATAGCTACGGCTACCACGAAAATTATCTGATGGATCGACGCACACCGTTCCAAACCATTGTTGAGCAGCTCATTCCGTTTTTGGTGTCGCGCCAGGTGTTCTGCGGGGCGGGCAAGGTAGGCGCAGAAAACGGCGCAGAGCCTGTGCCTTACCAGATTTCCCAACGGGCAGATTTCTTTGAGGCGGAAATCGGCTTAGATACGATGGTCAAGCGCCCGATTATCAATACCCGCGACGAGCCCCATGCCGACCGTGACCGCTACCGCCGTCTGCACGTGATCGTGGGCGATGCGAATATGTCGGAGTACACGACCTACCTCAAAGTCGGCACCATGATGATTATGCTTCAGATGATTGAGGATGGTTTTCTGACGACAGATCTGGCGTTACGGAATCCGGTACGGGCCCTGAAAGATGTGTCTCATGATCCGGCGTGCAAAGTCCTGGTCTCGCTCAGAAATGGGAAAAAAATGACCGCGGTGGAACTGCAACGGGGCTTTCATGATACCGCACGACGTTACGTCGAGGCGTATCCGGAATCACACCCGTCTTTTCCTGCCATCGTCATGGAATGGGGTACCGTGCTCGATCGGCTCGCCAATGATCCGATGCAGCTCTACCGAGAGATTGACTGGGTCATGAAGCTGCATTTGTTGACCAACTATATCGAACGCCGGGCGAGTAGGTGGGATGATCCACGTATTGCTATGATGGACTTGCAATATCACGACATTCGGCCGGACAGAGGGCTCTACTACGTTTTGGAACGCAGTGGTGCCGCCCGTCGCATGCTGACAGACGAGGAGATTGTGCAGGCGATGGAAGAACCACCAGAAGATACACGGGCCTACTTTCGTGGACAGTGTTTGAAAAAGTTCAAAAATCAGATCTTCGGAGTGAACTGGGATTCCATTTCTTTTAACCTGGGAGATGGTCCGATCAAACGGATTCTTATGGAGGAACCAACGCGCGGGACGAAAAAACACGTACAACAGTTACTGGATCGTTCCGAGACAGCGGCAGACCTGGTAGCCAATATCGTTACCTGACCCTTCCGCAGCAGCAGTTTGGCGTACCAGAGAGGAGCAGACTATGTTACTCAAGCAGAAAATAACCGCCCACACCTGGGCAACGATTGTCACCTGCGCCGAAGGCGGACAGCAACAGACACGTCGCACCACTGACGCTCAGCCGCAAACCACAGGGACTTCCGCCGCAAATCTGTCAGAGAAGGGGGAAAAACTGAAAGAAGAAATGGATGCCTTAATCGACGAAATCGATGAAGTCCTTGAGGAAAATGCTGAGGAGTTCGTGAAAAATTACGTCCAGAGAGGAGGAGAGTGAAAGTGCTGCTTCAGGGAAGCTATGAGGGTTCAAGCTTCTTTGACCTACTCCGTCACGATTTTTCTCACCTGTTACCGTTTCAGCACCTCCCCCAGCTCTCCGCGAGCGAGGGACAACTGATTCAATCTGTACCTGTCGCAACGACGATTCTGTCTCTACGGTTTATTGATGGCGTCGTTGTTGCTGGTGACAGACAAGCCACAGAAGGCTTTGAGGTGTCGTCACGGCGTATTGAGAAAGTGCATAATGCCGATGAGCACTCAGTCATTGCCATTGCGGGTGCAGCCGGTCCCTGCTTAGAAATGGTCAAGCTATTTCAGATTGAAATGGAGCATTATCAAAAGATCGAAGGGGAAGATCTCGCGCTCGATGGTAAGGCAAACAAGCTGGCGCAGATGGTCAAACAAAACCTTCCGGCAGCGTTTCAAGGGCTCATTGTCATCCCGATCTTTGCTGGCTATGATCTTCACACCCAAAAAGGTCGCATTTTTAAGTATGATCTTACTGGTGGCCGTTACGAGGAACAGGAATTCTACGCCACAGGATCGGGCGGGAAGGAAGCACGGAGCACCTTGAAAAAATTTTTCAAAAAGGACCTGAGCCGCGACGAAGCGCTTCGCCTGGCGCTGGAGGCACTCGTTGATGCCGCCGATCTTGATGTCGGCACTTCAGGTCCTGACTTGGCCCGCGGCATATACCCGCAGGTCAAGATCGTGACGCAAGATGGTATCGTCGACGTGGACAACGATACGCTCCGCTCGCTCAGTGAGACACTCCTCGCGACCCTGAAAGGATAGACGCTTATGGCCATGCCGTTTTACGTTTCTCCTGATCAAATGATGCAGGATAAAGCGGAATACGCTCGCAAAGGCATTGCCAAGGGCCGGTCAATTGTGGCGATGGAATACGCCGACGGGCTCCTCTTAACCGCAGAGAATCCGAGCTCTTCACTGAGTAAGCTGTCTGAAATTTACGATCGCATTGCCTTTGCTGGTGTCGGGAAGTACAGTGAATTTGAGAACTTGCGTAAAGCCGGTATTCGCTATGCAGACCTAAAAGGCTATGCCTATAGCCGTCAGGATGTGACCACAAAGTCCCTCGCTAATGCGTATTCAGAAACGATTGGCACTATTTTCACCCGCGATCCCAAACCCCTTGAGGTAGAAATTTTAGTGGTTGCCGTTGGGGATACCGTTGAACAGAACGAGATGTATCATATCTCTTTTGATGGTAGTATTAATGATCACCGGCGCTTTGCCGTCATTGGCGGCCAGGCAGAGCGGATTCGCGCGTACCTACAAGAACACTATACCGCCAGTCTGAGCCTGCAAGAAGCGCTGGCCCTGAGTCGCCGGAGTCTGCTGGCAGGCTACGAAAAACCCCCGGCGGACGACAGCGTCCTGGAAGTCGGCGTCTTAGCACGGAACCGTACCGGACGGAAATTTTTCCGTCTCGGTCCGCAGGCCATTGCTCAGGCCATTGCACTGGCAAAAGGTGGATAACCGTGCACTATGTACGTTCTTGGCCCCCTTGCTAGAGACACCCATGAAAAAACGCATCTACGGGCTGGAGAATGAATTTGGCATTGCCTTTACCTCACAAGGACGGCGCACCCTCCCTTCGGAAAAAGTTGTCCGTTACCTTTTTGAGAAGTTGATCACTACGGAAGGTTTCCTCAACGTTTTCCTCGAAAATGGCGCGCGCTTCTACCTCGACACGGGCTGTCATCCGGAGTACGCCACACCGGAATGCGCCAGTCCGCAAGACGTAACCATTTACGACAAAGCTGGGGAACGCATCCTCGAAAACCTTCTCAACTATGCGCAGACCAAAGTGCGCGAAGAAGGGTTCCATGGCGACCTCGCCATCTTCAAAAATAATACCGATTTTGTCGGCAATTCATATGGCTGCCACGAGAATTACCTGGCCGAACGCACCGCCGATTTTTACTATATGGCGGAGCAGCTCATCCCCTTCCTGGTAACGCGCCAAATTTTCACCGGCGCCGGGAAAGTCTTTCGCACACGCCGTGGAACCGTGTTTCACATGTCGCAGCGGGCGCAACACATCCGGCAGAAGATTTCTGGCACCACCACCAACGAGCGCAGCATTATCAACACCCGTGACGAACCACACGCCATCAAAGAGAAGTATCGCCGTTTGCATATCATCGTCGGTGATTCGAACATGTCAGAATTCACCACGTACCTCAAAGTTGGCACAACAGCCATTGTCCTGCAGATGATCGAGGACGATTTCCTCACGCCGAACCTGTCACTCCGCAACCCGGTGCGGGCCATTAAAGACATCTCCCGCGATCTCACGTGTCGTGAGCAAGTGCCTTTGAATAACGGCAAAAAATATTCCGCCCTCGAACTCCAAAAAGAATATCTCGATCTCGCCCATCGCTACTACAGTACACGCCCCATGAGTCCTACAGCAGCAGATATTTTGCACAAATGGGAGTTTGTCCTCACTAAGCTCGAGGAAGACCCCATACAGTTGCACCGTCATATCGACTGGATCATCAAGATGCATCTGCTCAAAGCCTACGGAGAACGCACAAAACTCTCCCCAGAAGCCAGCAGTGATCGTATGTTGATGATTGACCTGCAGTACCACGATATTCGTCGTGATAAAGGTCTCTACTATCTGCTAGAACGGAAAGGGCAGGTCGAGCGCATTACCACTGATGCAGAAGTCGACAAAGCCATGGTCGACCCACCACAAAATACCCGGGCGAAGATGCGCGGCGAATTGATCAAGCTCGCCAAGATGAAACGCATCCCATACGATTTGGACTGGAACTACATCCGGATTGGTTACTTGCTCAATCTGTGGGTCAAGTGCAACGACCCGTTCCAGGAGGAAAATGAGAAGGTCACTCAGCTCAAACGGCGTATCGAGCGCTCGAATTTCAAGTATGGATACCTGCTCTGAAGACAAAGATGCAGGACGTTCTCGGGAGTCTCTACCTGCTTTGTAATAAATTGGCTGCAAACATAAACTCTGTGGTGCTGCGGATACGATACTGGTCGAAAGCGATCTTGATGACTTTTCGCACTAGCTCATCAAATGGCACGCCGCTCGCTTCCCAGAGATAGAACGCCAGTGATCCAGGCATCGTATTGATCTCATTCAGATAGAGTACCTCCCGCTCCACCTCAAAGAGAAAGTCGATTCTCGCCACCCCTGCCGCCCCCAGCACACGAAAGGCTTGCCTGGCAAGGTCCTGGACACGGGCAGTGAGCTCGGCAGAGATGGGCGCCGGTATCGTACGACCCAAGGAGGCCATGCCGCCTTTTGCACCACCAACCTTCCCGCCCTTCCCGCCTTGTTTATACTTGGCCTCGAACGACAGAATCGCTTCGCTCGTATGGGGTTGTTCACACACCGAGGCCTGCTCCGGGGGGCCAAGCACCGCGCAATTGATCTCAACAAAATTCACCAGGGCACGTTCAACGAGGACACGATCATCAAGCAAGATGGCAGCCTCAATAGCAGTACGCAACTCGCCCGCGTTGTCGCATCGCCGTACGCCAATACTGCTCCCTAAACATACCGGCTTGACGATGAGCGGATAGGCCGCGAAGTCTTCAACGCGCGTGATAAACGCAGCGCTCTCTGCCTGCCATTGCGCCCTGGAAACCCATACACACTCCAGGACAGGCAGCCCAGCGTCACGATACAGGGCTTTCATTCTCACCTTATCCATACCAACTGCCGAGGCTAGAACCCCTGCTCCCACATAGGGCACCCCAGCCATTTCAAAAAGCCCTTGCAGCGTTCCATCTTCTCCAAAGCTGCCATGGATCGTCGGGAAAAAGACATCGGCCCACAACCGAGGCACTCGCCGTAGCAGCCCCTTGCCATGCAGCGGATGGGATAACAACTGTCGTATGGATCGATCAGGACTCAGGCTCACCCGGTGGACATCTTTCAGCCTGTTGACATGAAAGGCAGGCTCCGTGTATTGACGGATATTATGCAAGGCCTGCCCAGCGTACCATTCCCCCTCCTTGGTAATATAGATGGGTAAGAGCGTATACCCCGCCGCTTCTAGCGCATCCATGATCTGATGTCCTGTAATCACGGAGACTTCGTGTTCTGCGGAAGTCCCACCAAACAGCACCGCAACAGTTTCACGAGCAGATGGTTGTTGCACGTTTCTTTGCTGGTATTGCATGTCAGGCCTCTACATACAGATCAGGGAGGTCATTTTCAAAGAGCACGACATCACCGGCTTGCACAAGACGCTGGAGCTCTGCAGTCGCTTCAGCCAGGTCTCGCACAACCCGGATGCGCTCGCGTGGAAAGTGCTCGCGTACCAAGCCGCGCAAAATAGCCTGGGTTTGTCGAGGGCCAACGAGCAGCACGTAATCGCATACCTGCGCAGCTCGTGCCCCAAATACCTCATTCTGTTCGGCTTCTATCACCCCAAGCTCTACCATCCCCGGCGTTACAAGCACACGTCGCCCAGTCTTGAACTCCCGGAGCGCTTCCAGCGCCTCGGCTGCTCCTATGGGGTTGGAGTTGTAGGAATCGTCAATCACTGTCACCCCTCCAGCGCCTTGCAGCAACTGCAAACGGTGCGGTGCAGGCTGAATCTTCGCAATGGCACGGGCGACTTCTGCCAACGACAAGCCCATTTCGAGGGCAACACAGGCTGCCCCAAGCAGATTCAGCACATTGTGTCGCCCAAGCAGCACTGTGTGGGTCTGAGCGCGATGGCCCTGGTTGTCTGCCAATGTAAACGTTAAACCCTGGGGGCTCTGGCAAATCTCCTGCGCCCACAGGCGCAGACCTGGTTGTGCACTGTCCAACCCATAGCGCCATACCTGTCTTCCCTCTGTACGGTCTGCGAGCTTTCTACAACGCGGATCGTCGTTGTTGAAAACCGCCACGCCAGAAGATGGCAGCGAGGCGATCAGCTCGTACTTCGCTGCCTCGATATTTTCCAACGTTTTGAACCGCTCGAGATGTTGCGGTCCAATAGCCGTGAGAATGCCTATCTGGGGCCGCACAAAATGTGCCAGCTTTTGAATAGACCCCCGCTGATACGCCCCCATCTCGACAATGAACACCTGGTGCTGCGGCTGGAGTTCCTCATTGACGACCCGACACACTCCCATGAGCGTATTGAAGCTCTGCGGAGTCTTCAGAGCAGTGTAGCGCTCGCTGAGTATCGTATGGAGAAAGTACTTTGTGGACGTCTTTCCATAACTCCCAGTGATTCCTATCACCGTTGGAGCATATTGTCGGAGCCGTTTCTTGGCCGCAGAGAGATATGTCGCATTAATCGCGTACTGGATGGGAGCAAGCAGTAGGTTGGCAAGAATTATCAGCAGCGGGGCACCTTGCACAGTGATGAATGACCCAATGAGCACCACAGTGGTTGCAGTATCCCTCCCGACAGAGACGGCCGATTGTAGGGCAGAGACACTACAAGCACCCATAATAGCAACACCAAGCAAGAGCGCACAAACAAGAATCCGTATGGCCCTGGGGGTATAGACGAACGCTTTCTTGGCGGCCGGTTCTTTCCTACGCAGGAACAAGAGACTTCCGATAACACACCACCCTCCCAAGACCAGTGAGGCACCGTATGCGATTCCACCAAGATCGCAGGCGACCTGCACGCCGAACAAGCCAACTAGCAACAGTCCGCTGGGACTGTCCACGAGTCGCCCTCTCGGCATGGCCCACAGCCATTTGAGTAGTCGGGTATTCAAGTAGCTATCAAGCTGTAGCATATGCAGCGCCCGCACACAGCGCCAACCGCTCCACACCATGGTGACGATGCATGAGAGGCCTATGAGGACACCGAATAACATACACATGCTCCCCTCAGCTGTAACGGCGCATAGGAGAAAATGCTTACTCTCTCAGGAACTGTCTGACAATGAGTCGAAACTTGCCGTATTGATCGAGATAGGAAAAGTGGCCAGCGTTTTGCAACACGACCAAGCGCGCCTGGGGAATCAGACGCTCCATGACCTTTGCAGAGGAGAGAGGGGTTTCTGTATCATCTGCCCCCCATATGAGCAGCGTTGGCGATGCGACCTGTGAGAGTAGAGGGGTCAGATCGTCGTTGACGAGCTTGACAAACGTGTCACGGAGCGGTCCGGCATTGGCGTAATCTGTTGATGCGATGGCGCGATAAATCCGTTCTCGGGCCATTGCACCGATCCTGCCACAGTACTTCGCCAGCGCCTTCCCCCCCTTGGCCAACAAGACCCGCACATAATAACGCCATGACCGCGGCGGTCTGACACCAGCACTGTCTACCAGCACGAGTTTACCCACCCTGTCGGGATGCACCGTCGCCAGCTTAATGGTGACACGGCCCCCATGCGAGTGGGCAATGATGTGGGGTCGGTGCACCTGCAGTGCATCCATAACGCCTCGCACAGACTCGGCATATTCTGCAACACCCCACGCCTTGGGGGGCAGGCTGCTTTCACCGTGGCCCGGGAAATCAAAAGCAACCACGGTATGATCGCGCGCCAAATCGTCAAAGAGCAGCCCCATGCTTTCTATCGATCCACCCCAGCCATGTAGCAATAAAATCGGCGCACCAGAACCGGCGAGCTTGTAGCGCAGCTTTATACCATCGACCTCAAGATATGCCACAGCGCGCATCCTCCTCCCAGACTATTGCCGCCCATTCACGCCTTAGGCCCGTTCACGAAATTCTAAATGGCTAAAGAAGAACGACACTTCCCAGGCCGCGGTGGCCGCAGCATCGGAACCATGAATCGAATTTTTCTCCACGTCCAGCCCAAATTCCTTGCGCAGAGTCCCTGCTGCAGCTTGCGCGGGATTGGTCGCCCCCATGATATCCCGCAAGGTTTGAATGGCATTGTCGCGCTGCAGTAATACTGGGATAACTGGACCTGAAGCCATATAGGAGGTTAAAGCCTCGAAAAATGGCCGTTCACGATGGACAGCATAAAACCGTTCCGCCTCAGGTTTGGTTAAATACACCATCTTGAGGCCTACAATCACAAATCCTGCCGCTTCAAGACGCGCGAGAATTTCTCCCCCCAGATTGCGCTGTACTGCATCGGGTTTAATGATTGCTAACGTCCGTTCCATAGTGTCCTTTCACGCCGTGCGTCCAAGAACTTCTGCCACCGCGGCGCCGATGCTTGCCGGACTTTTCACCACATGAATACCATACTGTTCCATAACGGCCATTTTCGAGGCTGCAGTCCCTTGCCCACCGGCAATAATTGCCCCCGCATGCCCCATACGTCTCCCAGCTGGTGCCGTCTGGCCAGCGATAAAGCCGACCACGGGTTTTGTGACGTGCTGCGCAATGTACGCTGCCGCTTCTTCTTCGGCTGTCCCACCAATCTCACCAATCATTACTATGGCATCGGTGTCCGCATCGTGCTGAAACATCTCCAGACATTGGCGATAGCTCACCCCCCCTACGGGATCACCCCCGATCCCTATGCAGGTAGACTGCCCAATGCCACGGGCTGTGAGCTGTCCAACGGCCTCGTAGGTGAGCGTACCGCTACGCGAGATCACTCCTACTCGTCCAGGCATGTGGATATGCCCTGGCATAATCCCAACTTTGGCCTTGCCCGGCGAAATCACTCCTGGGCAATTCGGCCCGAGGAGATGGACAGATTTCCCTATCATATAACGGCGGACATACACCATATCAAGCACAGGGATACCATCCGTGATACAGATGACGAGAGCAATCCCCGCCTCCATGGCTTCGAGAATAGCGTCAGCCGCATACGGCGCCGGCACAAAAATGATCGAAGTGTTCGCGCTGGTTTCTGCAACAGCTTGTGCTACTGTGTGAAACAGCGGCTGCCCCAATGCAACACCGCCACCACGCCCAGGAGCGACACCGCCCACAAACCGCGTGCCGTACTCAATGGCTTGTGCGGTATGGAAGGTTCCCTCCCGCCCCATGCCCTGGACGAGCAGACGCGTGTGCTCATCAACAAGAATACTCATGGTATCACTCCTGATGGCGCAGGGCCTGCACTACCTTCTGGGCGGCATCTTCCAGGTCGTGAGCCACAACAAAGTTCAAGCCGGATTCTGCAAGCAAACGCTGTCCCTCCTGGACATTCGTCCCTTCCATACGTACGACAATAGGCACCTGGACGTTAACGGTGGTGACTGCCCGTAACACCCCTTGCGCAAAGACATCACAGCGCAAGATGCCGCCAAAGATGTTGATCAAGACGGCTTTGACATCAGGGTCGGACATGAGAATACGAAAGGCATTTTCCACCATCTCGGCATTGGCCCCGCCACCTACATCCAAGAAATTCGCCGGCGCCGCCCCTGCCAGCTTCACGATGTCCATGGTGGCCATGGCTAAGCCAGCCCCGTTTACAATGCAGCCCACATTCCCCGACAACTTGATATAGTTCAGCCGGTACTTTGCCGCTTCCACCTCCAATGGCTCTTCCTCGGCCGGGTCGCGCAAGGCGGCGAGGTCGTGGTGACGAAAGAGCGCATTGTCATCAAACTGTATCTTCACATCAAGCACCACCGGTGTTCCTGCCGGCGTGATCACTAACGGATTAATTTCCAAAAGCGAGCAATCTTTGTCGCGAAAAAAGGTATACAACCGCTGCAGGAAGGGAGGCAACGTCTGGTGTATTTCGGGAGTCCCGCCAAGCTGGAAGACCAGGCGTCGTGCTTGATACGAGGCAAAGCCGATCAAGACATCAATATGCTCGCGGACAATCTTGTCGGGTGTTGAGGCCGCGACTTCTTCAATGTCCATGCCACCGGCAGCGCTCAGCATAACCAGCGGCTTGCCAACCGCCCGATCAACGAGCACACCACAATAGAGCTCTTGGACAATCTCACACCCTTCTTCCACCAGGACGCGACGGACTTCTTGCCCTTCTAGGCCGGTCTGCGGTGTCACGAGGCGACAGCCTAAGAGTTGCGCAGCGATGTCTTCAACCTCCTGCAGGCTTGCAGCGAGCCGAATGCCTCCGCCTTTCCCCCGTCCACCGGCATGGATTTGGGCCTTGACCGCCCAGCGGGCCCCGCCCAGGGTCTCCGCAACACGTCTGGCCTCTAGGGGCGAAGCAGCGATCTCGCCTCTCGGCACTGGCATGTCATAGTCTCGTAGTAGTGCTTTGCCTTGGTATTCATGGATCTTCATGCATCCCCCTGTCGGTCACCAAACACTGACGGCCGTTCGTGTGGGAGACAAGGCATCGCTTCTGTCCTCGTCATTGGTTATAATGAGCCTCTAAAACCCTCTCCCCTCATCTCGTCGATTCCCCTCTGCAGGGAGAGACAACGATACAATGCCCAGACACACCAAACACATCGCTCGTCATCGAAAGCGCCTCGGCCAGATTTTCTTGCGTGATCCACTCGTTGTCGAACACATCATGATGAGTGCGGCTCTTACTCCCCATGACACTGTCCTGGAAATTGGCCCAGGCAGTGGAGCCCTTACCGGTGCACTGTCTCAACGTGCCCAGGCCCTCTATGCCATTGAAATCGACAAGCACTACGCGGATGCTTTACGCCAACGCTTTGCTTCCCAGCCGCACGTCCACATCATCCATGCCGACGCCCGTGACTACGACTATGCACAGCTACCAGTGCCACTGGTAGTCGTGGCAAATCTGCCCTATAGCATGGGGTTACCAATTTTGCGACGTCTGTTCGCCTGTCGCCAACACCTGTCACGCCTGATCATCATGTTACAGAAGGAAGTTGCATCACGCCTCCTGGCCCAACCAGGGACGAGTGCCTACGGTGCCCTGTCGGTGTTCTTTCAGTATTATGCCGAAATCCGTCGCTGTTTTGAGGTATCCCGGCACGCCTTCACCCCTGTTCCGGCAGTGGATTCTACCGTGCTGTCCTTCACGCCCTTCCCGTCTCTGCCCTGGCCGAGCACAAACGAGCCTTTCTTCTTGCGCATCGTCAAATGTGCCTTTACCCATCGGCGCAAAACCCTGCGGACCAATTTGCTAGCGGCTTTGCAGCCCGACCTGACAAAGGCGCAGCTTGCAGAGACCTTCAGGGACCTGCATCTTACAGACAACGTGCGCCCGCAAGAGTTGCACATCGCCCAGTTTGTCCAGCTTGCCGACACCTTACATGGCCTTCTCCCGCACGACAATCCTGCCGGAAGGCATCAATTGCAATAGCTTGCCCAAACGGTCCCAGCGGATGTGGTGTACAAAACTGCCATTGCGATTCCAAGACCAATAAATGAAAAACGCCTTGCCCTTAATCCGGCTATCCTCCACAAACCCCCAATAGCGGCTGTCTTTACTATTATCGCGGTTATCCCCGAGGGTGAAATAATAATCGTGCTGCACGACGAACGGGGCAACAGGTTCCTGTAACGTGGTGCCGGGGGGAAAAAGAGCGCCATAAAAGACCTCAAAACCCGTCATCGCCGCACCATGATCCCGCGGATAAAAACGCCCCAGAGGGATAGGAATGAGTTCGCCATTCAGATAGAGCTGTTTATCACGACGGATTTCAATGGTATCACCCCTTTTGGGAATCACCACAGGACCAAAGTTGTCCTCTCGACCGTGCATAGCGAGGTACTGGGCATAGGGCTCTTGCAGAGGCTGTTCATTCACGTAGACCATTTTGTTACGGACCTGCACCCGATCTCCCGGCAACGCAATGACCCGTTTAATAAAATCGCGGTCGTCTTCCCACGGATACTTGAAAACAATCACGTCAAAGCGCCCAGGAGACGTAAAGCGGTACAGAAACTTGTTGACGAGAATATGATCCCCAATAAGCAGCGTCTCTTCCATAGACCCAGAAGGAATTTTGAAGGCTTGCACCACAAAGTGGCGCATGACAATCGCCAACACAATGGCAAAGATAATGGATTCAGCATACTCGCGAAATTGCGACTTTTCTTTCCGTCGCCTCATGTCTCCATTCTTTCTATACTTTCTACGCGTATGGTTCTGCTCCTACCACCGTGAGCAGACACATATATGCACCACACTCGACCTCTCTCCACGAAGACAAAGCCTTAGACATGTCGTAATGTTCGCAAAGCTTCAACCGCGGCGGCCGGTAACGGATGGACCTGCCCGAGCGTCTTCGCCAGGTAGAAAATGTGTGCCACCCGCTCAACGATTTCCATCGTGTTGAAGGCCTTCTGGAGCGTAGTCCCAAGCGTTACACAACCATGATTCTCTAACAAAGCTGCCGAGCCTCCACGCATGGCCTCCGCGACATCACACGCAAAATGCGGTGTGGTCGGCATCTGGTAGGGAATCGTAGGGACGTCTCCCAGGACCACCACTGCTTCTGGTAGGAGGGCTGATTCTAATGCATACCCCGCAACAGTGAGCGCAGTTGCCATAGGCGGATGGGCATGGACAACTGCCTGCATATCAGACCGCATTTTATAGAGTGCCAGATGCATGGGCATTTCGCTAGAGGGCTGCCCTGTACCAAAAAGCACCTGACCGTCAAGATCAATTAACAACAAGTCGTCAAGCCGGAGAAAGCCCTTATGGCACCCAGTTGGAGTAATCCATAAGCGATCAGGTGCCACACGGACACTGACATTGCCTTCTGTCCCAACGATAAACCCTCGTGCATAGAGATATTGACAAATCGTCACGATCTCCTGGCGGACTTGATCCCGATAGAGATACATTGTGTGTCCAATACTTCAAGAGTACAACGACTCGTAGTGATACCTTTCAACGACAGGGGAATTGGAGTGTGCCGCATAATTCTGCGACTGTCGCAATACGGTGACGCAACAAGTAGTGCCGCATTTCTGCAATAATCCTTCGACAAGCACGCGGATCAGCAAAACTTGCCGTCCCGACCTGACAGGCGGTGGCGCCAGCCACGATAAATTCCAAGGCGTCTTCGCCCGTCGCAATCCCCCCGATGCCAATGACTGGAATGCGTACGGCTTGCGCTACTTGCCAGACCATACGCAATGCCACCGGTTTGATGGCTGGTCCTGAGAGCCCACCAAAGCCGAGGGGCAACCGCGGCCGACGCGTGGTCAAATCGACCGCCATCCCAAGGAGCGTATTAATCAGCGACACAGCGTCAGCCCCGGCATCCGCCGCGGCCCGCGCAATGGCCGTAATATCTGTGACATTCGGGCTGAGTTTGACAATCACCGGCAACGTGGTGACCTTACGGACGCGCTCGACCACCTCAAAGGTCAGCCGCGGATCACCACTAAAGAGCATGCCGCCATGCTGGACGTTTGGGCATGAAATATTGGCTTCCAGCGCCGCAATGCCTTCTGCATCATTGGCGCGTTCAGCGACTGCAGCGTATTCTGCCGGCGTCTCACCAAAAAAATTCACCACGACCTGCGTATGGTAACGGCGCAACCGGGGGAGTTTTTCTTGGAGGAATGCTTCAATACCAATATTGTGGAGCCCCACAGAATTCAGCATGCCACACGAGGTCTCGACCAGCCGCGGGCCAGGATTCCCTCGACTTGGCTTGAGCGACAGGCCCTTGACGATGACCGCTCCTAGACAATTGAGATCAACGAAAGGATGGAGTTCCTCGCCATAGCCACAGGTCCCTGAAGCCGCCATAATCGGATTCTGGCATTGCAACCCCGCCACCTGCACACGTAAGTCAGGGCTGGTCGTCACCATGGCTTTCCCTGTCACACGCTTCTCCCTTCAACGGCGTAATTGTTGATGGTATTCCTGGAGAGAACACACCTGCAACTCTTGCTCTCGGAGTGCCTGGATGCCTCGCACTGCAGCAAACGCCCCTGGAATGGTGGTACAGTAGGGGATGTTCAGGGTCAGGGCGGTCCGTCGTATAGAGTAAGAATCGGCCAGAGAACTTTTCCCGATAGGCGTGTTGATGACCAACTGGATGTCTCTATTCATGATTAAATCCACAATGTGCGGCCGCCCTTCGGTGACTTTTTTCACCCGCTCAACCGTGATACCAGCAGCCGTAATGGCTGCCGCTGTGCCTGCCGTCGCCACGATGTGGAACCCCAAAGCGACCAGTTCCTGCGCCAGGCGCACCGCTGCCGGCTTATCCCGATCCCGCACACTGATGAAGGCACGCCCAGCCAGCGGTAACGAGCTGTCCACACTCATCTGCGACTTGGCAAAGGCCCGGCCAAACGAGGTATCCAATCCCATGACTTCCCCAGTCGACTTCATCTCTGGCCCCAGCACGGTGTCAACTCCTGGAAACTTGATAAAGGGAAACACCGCTTCTTTCACCGCCCAATAGGGGATGTGCACCTCTGCTGTAAACCCGAGACTCCTGGAGCGTCTTGCCCGCCATAACACGGGCAGCAAGTTTCGCCAGGGGGACACCGATGACTTTGCTCACAAAGGGAATGGTCCGGGAGGCCCGCGGGTTCACCTCCAGGACATAAATGACGCCCTGCTGAATGGCAAACTGAATGTTGAGCAACCCTACGACACCCAGTTCAAGAGCTAACGCTTTCGTCTGCTCCTTTACTGCAGCGAGAGTCTCCGCCGCCAGGGAATAGGGCGGCAAGGAACAGGCGCTATCCCCGGAGTGTATGCCGGCCTCTTCAATGTGTTCCATGATGCCCCCAATCACCACTTCTGTGCCATCACAGATGGCATCAACATCGATTTCTATGGCATCTTCGAGGAACTTATCGAGCAATATGGGCAGATCAGGCGACACTTTGACCGCCCGTTGCATATACGTTTCCAGGCTGGCATCGTCAAAGACAATTTCCATCGCTCGTCCACCGAGCACGTACGACGGGCGGAGCACTACGGGATACCCTATGCGCTGCGCGACCTTACGCGCCTCCTCGAGTGATGTGGCCGTGCCATTCGCAGGCTGCGTGAGATGCAGTTTGGTAATCAGCTGCTGGAAACGCTCGCGGTCCTCGGCGCGATCAATGCTATCCGGAGACGTGCCAAGAATCGGGACGCCAGCGTGCGCTAAAGGAGCCGCCAGGTTCAGCGGCGTCTGCCCGCCGAACTGGACGATCACGCCATAGGGTTGTTCCACCTCAACGATGTTCATCACATCTTCAAACGTCAACGGTTCAAAATAGAGCCGATCCGAGGTATCGTAATCCGTACTCACCGTCTCCGGGTTGCAATTCACCATAATGGTCTGATACGCATCGTCTTTGAGAGCAAAGGCAGCGTGCACGCAACAATAGTCGAACTCGATGCCCTGGCCGATACGGTTAGGTCCCCCGCCAAGAATGATGATTTTCTTCACAGCCTGAGGAGCGGCTTCACATTCACTCTCATATGTCGAATACAGGTATGGCGTGTGAGCGACAAATTCCGCCCCGCAGGTATCAACCCGCTTAAATCGCGCCGTGATCCCATGCTGCTGGCGCAGCGCCCGAATACGCTGCCCGTCCCGCTCGCGCGCCCCATGACCATGGGAAAGTAATGCCGCAATACGTGCGTCTGAGAAGCCGTATTCTTTGGCAGTCTTGAGCAGTGGCGCTGGCACCGCGTTGACTCCAGCACCATTGGGAAACACGGTACGCTGGAGCTCTGCCTCATACGCGACGAGCTGCTGCATGTTCGCCAGAAACCAGGGATCAATACGTGTCAAGTTCGCCACCGTCTCGAGCGCCATACCACGCCGCAGGGCATCGGCAATGTACCACAACCGCTCGGCGTTCGGCGTCCGCAACTTGTGACGTAAGCGCTCATCAAGCTCTGACGCTGCAGTCGTCCCAATATCCGGTGGCTCAAATCCCTGGTGGCCAATTTCAAGCGAGCGCACAGCCTTGTGCAGAGCCTCCTTAAACGTCCGACCAATCGCCATGGCCTCTCCAACCGACTTCATTTGTGTCGTGAGCGTTGGATCGGCCTCGGGAAATTTTTCGAAGGCAAAGCGAGGGACCTTGACGACACAATAATCAATCGTTGGTTCAAATGAGGCTGGCGTGACCCGGGTAATATCGTTCGGGATCTCGTCCAAGGTGTAGCCTACAGCGAGTTTGGCAGCGATTTTGGCAATCGCGAAACCCGTGGCTTTCGAAGCCAGGGCTGAACTCCGCGACACACGCGGATTCATCTCAATGACGACCATCTCACCGTTCTCTGGATTGACCGCAAACTGAATATTTGAGCCACCCGTTTCCACGCCAATGGCCCGGATGATGCTGATCGCCGCGTCGCGCATGTGCTGATACTCTTTATCGCTCAGCGTCTGGGCCGGCGCAACAGTAATGCTATCGCCGGTATGGACCCCCATGGGATCAAAGTTTTCGATCGAGCAGATAATGACGACGTTATCTGCAAGGTCACGCATCACTTCGAGTTCATATTCCTTCCAACCGAGCACCGACTCCTCAATGAGCACCTGGTGCCGCGGGCTCGCCGCCAAGCCCCACGCCACAAACTCCTCAAATTCCCGCACATTATAGGCCACATTGCCCCCTGTGCCACCGAGGGTGAATGACGGACGAATAATCAGGGGGAGTCCGAGCTCATCAAGCACCTGCAGGGCTTCCGCGAAGCTGGAGACATAGCCACTGCGCGGCACCGCCAAACCAATATCGTGGATAACGCGTTTGAAGAGGTTCCGATCTTCCGCTTTCTGGATGGCCGGAATTTTTGCCCCGATCAGCTCCACCCCATACCGCTCCAATACCCCTGCGTCGGCGAGTGCGATAGCGAGATTGAGCGCTGTTTGACCACCCATGGTCGGCAGCAAGGCTTGCGGGCGTTCGCGTCGAATAATTTTTTCCAGCATGTCAGGGGTCAGTGGTTCAAGATACGTACGGTCGGCCAGGTCGGGGTCCGTCATAATGGTGGCTGGATTGTTATTCACCAGTACCACCGTATAGCCCTCCTCCTTGAGTGCCTTACACGCCTGCGTGCCGGAATAATCAAACTCACATGCCTGACCAATGACAATTGGCCCCGAGCCGATGAGGAGAATTTTTTGCAGATCCTGCCGTTTGGGCACTGTTTCCTCCTACGCCCCTGACTGCATACTGGTGACAAATTGGTGAAAGAGATAGCGGGCGTCATGGGGCCCGGGGGAAGCTTCAGGGTGATATTGCACGGCAAAAACCGGCAGTTCACGATGCCGGATACCCTCGATGGTGTTATCGTTGAGATTCACATGGGTGACTTCCATAGCGGCAGGCAGCGTGCGTGGATCAACAGCAAAGCCATGATTTTCGGCCGTAATGAGCACTCGTTCGGTCTGCAAGTCACGTATGGGTTGATTCCCTCCATGATGGCCAAATTTGAGCTTATACGTCTCAGCACCACAGGCCAAAGCCAGAATTTGATGCCCCAGACAGATGCCCATGACTGGCTTGACGCCGATGAAACGTTTCACTTGTGCAATGGCATACGACACGGCGGCCGGATCCCCGGGCCCATTCGACAAAAAAATCCCGTCGGGTTGCATGTCGAACACTGCTTCTGCAGGGGTAGAGGCCGGGACAACCGTTACCTGACATCCCCAGGCGGCCAGACGGCGTAAAATGTTCCGCTTGATACCATAATCATACGCCACCACGAACGGCGATGCTCCCGAAACACACTGTGGTTCAATCAGCCCCGAGCCCTCCCCTTCCCACAAAAACGGCGTGCCACACGTGACGTCCTGCACGAGATCACGCCCACTCAAGCCTGGAATGGCTCTGGCCCGCTCTACAAGTACTTTTGGGTCGGCCTCCAGGGTCGAAATAATGCCTTCCTGAGCCCCATGATCACGCAAGTGGCGCGTCAACGCACGCGTATCAATACCGGCAATGCCGACAATGCCATACGCCTGGAGAAACTCCGGCAAGCTACGCCGCGCCCGCCAGTTACTCACCACAGGACTACATTCCTTGACGATGAAGCCTTCTACCCATGGGTGGCGCGACTCGAAGTCGTCATCATTCACGCCGTAATTGCCAATCAAGGGATATGTCATCGTGACAATTTGTCCCTTGTACGAGGGATCAGTGAGGATCTCCTGATACCCCATCATGCTCGTATTGAATACCACCTCGCCCATGGCTTCTCCTGGGGCGCCAAAAGACTCTCCGGTAAAATACGTCCCATCAGCCAAGGCTAATACTGCCTGCATGTCTACTTCCTTTGCTCAGATGCGCTCGAAAATCACTTCGCCGCCGACCATGGTGAGCACTGCTGCCCCACGCAGACACCACCCCAGAAATGGACTGTTCTTACTCCGCGACCGGAGGCTGGCTGCGTCCACCGTCACCTCGTATTCCGGATCAAGAATAGTCACATCCGCAACACTACCGACCCGGAGCGTGCCGTGCGGCACGTTCAGCACACGGGCGGGATTGATGGTGTACATGGCAATGAGTTGTGGGAGCGGCAACAGGCCTTCATGATAGAGACGGAGGGATAGTCCGACACTCGTTTCCAGACCAATCATACCAAACGGTGCTTCGGTGTATTCCCGTTCCTTCTCTGAGACATGATGCGGCGCATGGTCCGAGGCAATCACCTCGAGCGTCCCATCACACAAACCGTCCCGCACCGCAGCGACGTCTTGTGCCGTGCGCAGCGGCGGATTCACTTTCGTATTCGTATCGTAGTGCCGGGCGGCTTCATCCGTAAGCATAAAATGATGCGGACACGCTTCTGCGGTCACGTGTATACCCTGCGCTTTCGCTCGACGCACCAGATCGACAGCCTCGGCCGTGCTGGCGTGTTGAATATGCACGTGTGCCCCGGTCAGCGCCGCGAGTTGAATATCGCGATACACCATGACATTCTCCGCCGCCGCCGGAGTCCCTGGAAGCCCCAACGCCGTCGAAACGACGCCCTCATGCATAACGCCGTGCGCGGAGAGGACGTGATCTTCGCAATGTGAGAGCACCGGCAGACCCAACATGCGGCCATACTCTAGAGCCCGGCGCATCAAGCGTGCATTCATAACGGGCATGCCATCGTCCGACAAGGCAACGATGCCAGCGTTGTGCATCCCACCGATCTCTGCCAGCTCTTTGCCTTGTAACCCCACCGAGACAGCACCAACTGGATAGAGACGTGTGCCATGCACTGTGGCAGCTCGGCGCAGCATAAACTCAGTGACCGCCGGGGTATCGTTTACGGGATGGGTATTGGCCATGGCGGCCACGGCCGTGAACCCGCCGACGGCTGCTGCCGCCAGGCCAGTGGCAATGGTTTCTTTATACTCAA
Source organism: uncultured Gammaproteobacteria bacterium (assembly GCA_963773125.1). Taxonomy (GTDB): domain Bacteria; phylum Tectomicrobia; class Entotheonellia; order Entotheonellales; family Entotheonellaceae; genus CAVZBC01. The sequence goes on from CAVZBC010000047.1 coordinate 43,798, forward strand.
ATCCCGGCTCACGGAGGTGCGTATGCATGTCGATGAAACCTGGGGCGACAATACACCCCCGCGCCTCTATGACCCGGGGAGCGTCACCAGGGTCCGTGCTTGCCTGTATAGGAGGACGGAGATCAAATCCTATGTCGGCAATTTTACCTCCAACAATCCAGACATCGCGATGGCTGTCTATGCCCTGGACCGGATCAATCACCCGCCCGCCTCGGATCAAGACGTCCATCCTAGTTTCCTCCAACAATGAGATACAGTAACGCCATGCGTACCGCAACGCCGTTCGTTACCTGTTGCAAAATCACCGATTCCAGACCATCCGCCACATCCGGCGAAATTTCCACGCCACGATTCATCGGTCCTGGATGCATCACCAGGATCTCCGCTTTGGCACGCCGCAAACGTTCTCTGGTAAGACAATACCGATCCGCATACTCCTGTATAGTCGGAAATAACACCTCCCCGTGCCGCTCACGTTGAATGCGCAGCATCATCACGACATCGGCATCCTGAATCGCCTCATCAAAATCGTAGGTGCATTCCACTCCGAGCTGTTCAACACCAATGGGCATCATGGTGCGTGGCCCGCACACGCACACTCGCATGCCCAGTTTGCGCATGGCAAGGATATTGGAGCGCGCCACCCGACTGCTGGCGATATCCCCAACGATCAAGACCGTCCGTCCGTCTAATACCCCCAATTTTTCCTGAATGGTGTAGATATCGAGTAGCGCTTGCGTAGGGTGCTCGTGTGCACCGTCACCAGCGTTGATCACCGGACTCTTGAGGAAACGCGCCAGCAAATGCGGCACGCCAGCAGCGGCGTGTCGCACGATAAGCGCATCAGCGTGCATGGCGGCAAGGTTGTCCGCCGTATCGCGCAGGCTCTCTCCCTTGCTGATGCTACTACCGGAAGCAGAAATGTTAATGACATCGGCGCTCAAGCGTTTGCCAGCGATCTCAAATGACGTACGCGTGCGCGTGCTCGCCTCAAAGAACAAATTGATGATCGTCTTACCACGTAACGTCGGGACCTTTTTAATCTCCCGTTCTGAAATCTCTTTGAACGGGGGGACCGCATCGAGGATAAAACGGAGCTCTTCCGGCGTGATCTCCTCCATACCCAGGAGATCACGCCCGCGAAAATCGATGGTGCTCATGTGGCAGTCTTTCTCCATATGCAGGAGGCCATTGCCTCAGACTCGCAGCGTACGTAATCATCAGCGTATCCGTCGCTCCTACTCCCCCTCGAGAATAATGACGGCGTCTTCTCCATCGACCTCTTGGAGCAAGACGCTCACTTGTTCACCGCGCGCGGTGGGGATATTTTTGCCTACATAATCCGCGCGAATGGGCAATTCGCGATGCCCACGATCGATCAAGACAGCGAGTTGAATCGAGCCCGGACGGCCGAAATCTGTCAAGGCATCCATGGCCGCTCGAATACTGCGGCCGGTGTAGAGCACATCATCGACGAGCACAACATGTTTGGCGTCAAGCAGGCAAGGAATGTCGGTCGAAAGGACAGGACGACTTTTTGGACCCTTCAGATCATCACGATACAACGTGATATCAATGGCCCCTACGGGCACAGGGCAATGTTCGATCTGGGCCAGATATTCGCTCAACCGCTGTGCCAGCGGTACACCACGAGTGCGAATGCCAATGAGCACAAGACGGGTCGCACCGTTATTTCGTTCCAGAATTTCGTGGGTAATCCGTACAAGCGCCCGCTCCATAGTCAGGGCATCCATCACCCGTGCTTTGACATGCCTCCCCATGACTTCCTTCCTCCACTCAGTCGGCCAGGCCCGAGGCCAAAAAAAACCTCCTCGCAAGATGCAAGGAGGTGATTGAATACCGTTGGGCGCATGGCGTCACAATTTCCCTTGTTAGTCTCACAGGACTAGCTTAAAGAGAACTGTGCATACTGTAGCAGAATTCTTCCGGAAGTCAAGAGCCTCTCTAGCCCTGCGATCTGGAGGCTCTTATCCCTCATAGAGAATTTTCACATAGGCACTTTGTCGGAGGCTATCAAGCCATTCCTGATATTTCTGCTCTGTTTTGGTCTGGAGGAGTTCCGCTTTGATGTCTTCCCGTACCGTCTCAAACGACTTGTAGGCACCCTCCTGCCGGGACTCCACACGGATAATATGAAACCCAACACGGGTGCGCACGATATCACTGATTTGCCCAGGTTGTAAGTTTGCCGCCGCCTCCTCAAAGCCCGGTAAGAGCTCACCACTCCGGAAGGTCCCCAAGAGGCCAGACTGCTCAGCAGATGGCCCGTCTGAATACTGTCGGGCCAGTTCAGCAAAGTTGCCGCCAGCACGGAGCTTTTGCATAACCACAACGCGCCTTTTGACGCGCCCGCTCGACTTCCTCACTCGCAGCCTGAGGCGACACGAGAAACAGAATGTGGCTCACCGTTAACTCACCCGGAACTCTATACTGTTCCTGGCGCCGCTGGTACACCTCTTGTAATTCGGTATCCAAAACAACCAGCCGCGAGCGTACTTCCGCATTCACCACCTTGGCCACTAACAATCCCTCACGCACTTGCTGGCGATAGATCTCCAGGGTCAAACCACGACTCTGCAGCATCTGCTCCAATTGTTCACTGGAGACCTGGTTTTGCTTTTTGAGGACCTCAATGTGACGTGCCACATCTTCGTCATCGACCTGGAGGTTCAATTTCCGGGCTCGTTCAAGCTGCAATCGTAAGTTCACCAGATTGCCGAGCGTACGGCTATAGAGCTGCCTTGACTGCTGCTGTAACGCACGCCCACTAGACTGCTGCCGTAGGCCCTCCAGCTCCAGACCCATGGCTTCCCGGACTTCACTGATGGTAATGATCTCATCGTTGATGATCGCAGCAATACCATCCACAATCTGGTCTGTCTGAGCCCACACCTTACGCCCAGCCCCTACTCCCACAAACACGCATGAGTATCAAGCCTGTCAGCAGTATGCTATGCCTGTGCCACCACCAACGCCTCTGGCGGTCTGTACGAGTCATACGCCAAACCACTCCGCTCCTGTACCAGGGAAACATCCCAGCGGCTTACGGTTTTACAATACCAATAACCACCATCATCCCCGGCTTTAACAATCCATCGGCATTCGCCACGGTAATACGCACCGGCAGGCGTTGCTCGACCTTGGTAAAGCTGCCGGTGGGCGGAAACAGGGAAAACTCGGAAATCGCCGCCGCTCCTACAGTCTCAACCACCCCTTGAAAACGTCGATCGGGATACGCATCGACGCGAATATCCACCGGATTGCCAACCACCACGTCACGCACATACGACTCTTTGATATTGGCGAGTACCCAGACGTCTTTGGGATCATTGATCACCAACACTGGTTGCCCCCGTTGCACCAGTTGGCCCTCCTCCACCCGCTTACGACTGATAACGCCAGCAATAGGACTGCGCAGAATCGTGTCCTCCACATTGATCTGCGCCCGTTCGGCTTTGGCCCGCATATCTTTGAGCCGAGCTTCCAAAATCCGCACTTGCTCTTCACGGACATCACTACGTTCGCGATCCGTTTCAGCCAAGCGAATATTGACCCGGGCTTTCTCGACTTCAGCCTGCAACGTTTCCACCTTCCGCTCACGCAGCTGAACACGCTTCTGAGATGCTAAGACATTGTCGCGACGAGCTTTCAGCTGTAGCACATGCTCCTGGGCCGCCTTGAGACGTGCCTGGGCCTGCGCCAGCGCTTCCTGCGCCTTGTCGCGATTTTCTATGGAAACAATACCGTCGGCATGCAGCGTGCGCACCCGCTCCCAGTTACTCACGCCCACACGCACCTGACCTTGCATTTCCTGTTCGACCGACTCTGCCTGCTTCAACGCGGCTTCCGCCTCGGCAATCTGGTTCCCCATCTGTTCTTTTTCAAGCAACAGTGCCGTCCGTTCTTCCGCCAACGCACTCCGCTTGGCCTCAAGCTCGGCTTGCGCCCGGGCAATTTGGTCGACGGCTTGTCGTACATGCAGTCCGAACTCTTGCTTCGTCTCCAACATCTGACGTTCGATCATCTCTGCCTGAGCCTGTGCCTCCTGCAATTGCAAGCGATACTCCGTGTCCTGTATCTCCAGGAGCACATCACCAGCTTTCACCTCGCTCCCTTCATCCACACGGAGCACCCGTATCACCCCTGACACTTCGGGCGCGACCGACACCATCCGCCCTTTAATGCGGGCATCATCGGTCACCACATGCTTCATGCTATAGAGCCAGTAATTAATGCCGTAGCGCAGCCCAATAATGGCGCCAATCGCTAACACAACCGTAGGGATAATGATGCGGAGCTTACCAACCAAGCGTGATTTTTCTGCCATGATGAAGAACCTGATACCTGATAAAGGACTTAGCTTGAAAGGATTTACAGGGGCATGTTTATTCACATGCTAACACCCGCTAGCAACTCTTGCAAGTGCTTTTTGAGACGAGCCAGGCGCGCCTCAGCCGTTGTCTCGGCAATGGAGAGACACACGACATGCTCGGATTGGAATCGAAAGGGCGCCACTGCGGACTGGAGCCAGCGCAACAAGTGATCGGCTGGCACCGGCGTGTGCGGATGAAACGTCAGGTAGATGTCGGTGCGCCGTTGCACCAGACGCTCTATGGCGAGACGACGAGCGAGAATTTTGAGTTCCACAACAGCAATGACGCGTTCCACCTTCTCTGGCACTGGTCCAAAACGATCCTGCACTTCTCGACACAAGGCGCTGAGCGCTGCATCATCTTCCACGGTGGCAAACCGCTGGTAGAGTTCCAGCCGCTGCGCCTCACTCTCAACGTACTCGCGTGGAATATAGCCTTGCACTTCGAGCCGCAACTCGGGGTCAACGCGCACTGGCAATGCATCGCCCTGCGTCTGACGCACGGCGTCTTCGAGCAGCTGGCAGTATAACTGGAATCCAATACTGGCGATGTGTCCTGACTGCTGCGCCCCGAGGAGATTCCCCGCCCCGCGGATCTCCAAGTCACGCGCCGCCAGATGAAAGCTCGAGCCGAGGGCATTGAATTCCTCAATGGCCTCGATACGTTTCCGGGCTGTTTCAGAGAGCACCGCTGCACCGGGAATGAGGAGGTAGGCGTACGCCTGTTGCGAACTCCGCCCGACCCGTCCACGCAGTTGGTAGAGCTGTGCCAACCCGAAATGATCCGCCTGATGAATAATAATCGTATTCACTGAGGGGATATCCAAGCCGGACTCAATGATCGTCGTGCATAACAATACGTCAAAGTCGCGCGCCAGAAATCGCACCATGATGCTTTCGAGGCGCCGTTCGGGCATCTGGCCATGCGCCAGACCAATACGACACTCCGGAACGAGACGTTCGAGCATGGTCTGGATACCCGGTAAGGTTTCAATGTGATTATGCACGAAAAACACTTGCCCACCGCGGGCAAGCTCCTGTCTGATGGCCTGTTGGATCGTCTCCTCAGCAAAGGGCACTACAAACGTCTCGATGGCACTCCGCCCCTCCGGTGGCGTCTCAATGATACTAAAGTCACGCAACCCAACAAGCGCCATGTGGAGCGAACGCGGAATCGGTGTTGCCGTCAGTGTCAAGACATCGACATGCGTGCTGAGTTGCTTAATGCGCTCCTTATGCCCGACGCCAAAGCGATGCTCCTCATCCACCACTAGTAAACCCAACGCCTTGAAGCGCACATCTTTTTGGAGCAGTCGGTGCGTACCAATGACGATGTCCACCTGTCCCGCGCTCACGCCATCGAGCACCTGCTGTTGCTCCTTCCGACTGCGGAGACGACTGAGTACCCCAACTTGTACCGGATACGAGGCAAAACGGCGTTGAAAAGTCTCAAAATGTTGCTGGGCCAGTACCGTTGTAGGCACAAGAACAGCCACTTGCTTCCCGTCATAGACGGCTTTGAACGCAGCCCGTATCGCCACTTCTGTCTTGCCATAGCCGACATCGCCGCAGACGAGACGATCCATGGCCCGCGGTCGCTCCATATCGGCGATGACGTGTTGAATAGCACGCAATTGATCTTCAGTTTCTACATACTCGAACCGACTCTCGAACTCATGATGTACTGCTGTATGACGCGAGAAACTATGGCCAGGGGTCATTTGCCGTGCAGCGTGCAGTTTGACCAGATCCTCAGCCATGGCGAGCAACGAGACTTTCACACGCTCCTTCGTGCGTGCCCAACTGTTACTCCCGAGACGATCAAGGGGCGCTTTGTCCCCATCGCCACCGGTATACTTCTGGACGATACTCAGACGATCTATTGGCACATAGAGCTTGGCCCCTTCGGCATACTCCAGCTCCATGAACTCTGCCCGATCACTCCCCACCTCCAGAAATGTCATGCCACGGTAGAAACCAATACCGTAATCAACATGCACGACACGATCACCGGGTTGCAAGGTGGCCAAATCAACATACAGGCGACGCGATGCGCAGTTCCCGCTGGTTTGGTGCGCTTCTTCTCACCAAAAATGTCCTCTTCACGTAAGACAATGAGACGGGCTTCTGGAAAGATGAATCCCTGACTTACTTCTCCAACACTGAGGAGAATCGCTCCAGGATGTAGCGCTGTATCCGACAGACATTCAACGGTCCTCGACAAGATGCGACTTCCGAGGTCGTATTCTGCTAAGAGATCTTGCATGCGTTGGGCTTCGAGTGGAAAGCGGCAGAGTATGAGGACGCACCACTTCTCTGCTAACCACTCGCGCACCTGGGCAATCAAATCGCTCAAGCACGCCAAAAAATTGTGGCGCGCCTCGTAAGTGGACCACCTGTCTTGTTGACAGCGTCGCAGGCTCATCGTACTGCACCAGAGCGACATTCAGGCGCTCTTGCAACTGCTGCAAAACTGTCTCAGGGTCAAGCAGATGTGTAGGAGGCAAAGGGATAGCATGGTCGCCGATCTGGAGAGGCGCTGTGAGGTGGCAGGTGGCGTAAGGTCATGCAGACGTCCTCCATATCCACGCAACACAGTAGCCCTGTCTCTGGGAGATAGGCAAGCACACTCTGGAGCCTGTCGTAAAAGAACCCTTCCAGGCCCCAGGGCCAAGCCGCAGGGGCTTGATTATCCCAGTATTCGACATGGGCGCTCACCTGCGTGTCGCTCCAACCGTGTTCGACCAGCCACGTGCGGAGTCGAGCAAACCCGGCCGGAAAGTCCAGTGTACGGCGATGCAGAGGAGATACCGGAGCGACGAACGTCTCGGAGAACGTCTCAGCGGAGAGCTGCGACTGCGCCTCAAAAGTGCGAATAGTCTCAATCTCTTCACCGAAGAACTCAAGACGCACTGGGTGATGGTGACCCGGGGAAAAGAAATCCACAATCCCTCCCCGCACGGCAAACTCTCCCGTCGCTTCCACAACTGGTACGCGACGGTAACCTTGCTCTACCAGAGCAACGATGAGATGCTGTCGGGGCATGAGTTCACCCACACGTACGTGGAACCAACTGTGACGCAGGTGATCGATCGGCACCACCCCATACTGCGAGAGAATCAACACTCGTCACAACGACAACGGGAGTGCCACGCAAGAGTCGCCATAACGGCTGGTACGTATAGATGGCGCGGCTCTGCTGGTAGGAAATGGTCCCTGCAGGGGTCTGCCACCTGATGCTCATAGCGACAGACCATGTCGGCAAGATTTTGCCACGGAGAAACGGTCACAGACATGCCATCGAGAAAGCATCGGATATCGTCATACAGGAGGTCACGCTGCCGTGCATCTGGCGTGACAACGAGGAGCGGTACACGGCGCTCGGCAAACAGACGCGCCAGGAGGTAGCCTTTCGCTCCGGCAATCGCGCCCCGCAATGTCAGCAACGGACGCTGCATTGCTTCTGACTGCTGCCACAGATCGTCGAAAAATGTCACCTGAGTCCTCGTCAGGCAAGGCCACGGGAATAGTCAAAAGACGGAGGGATCGGAGGCCGTCAGCATTTAACCACCATCAATGGTACCTGCCATTTTGAAAATCGGCAAATACATGGCCACCACGACAAAACCAATGGTGGTCCCAAGAAAGACCATCAATGCGGGTTCCATCAAAGACGTCAAGCCAGCCACTGCCGTATCGACTTCCTCATCATAGAAATCGGCAATCTTATTCAACATCATATCCAGAGCACCACTGTTCTCACCCACTTCAATCATCTGCACCACCATGGGTGGGAAGATATTCTGTTTACTGAGTGGTTCAGCGATGGTTTGCCCTTCTTTGATACTCCCAATAATCGCCAGCACCGCGTCTTCCACCACCTTGTTGCCCGCGGTACGGGCCGTGATCTGGAGCCCATCAATAATGGGCACGCCACTGCTGACCAGCGTGCCCAGTGTCCGGGTGAATTTGGCCACGGCGACTTTTTGGATGAGCGGGCCAACAACGGGGGTCTTCAGCATGAACGAATCGACCAGGCGTTTGCCCTTGTCTGTGCGATAAAAACGCTTGAACAGATAAATCCCAGCAACAACTACCGGCACAGCGTACAGAATATATCTTCTCGTGAAATCACTCAGGGACATGATGAGCCGGGTGGGCGCAGGCAGCGTACCGCCAAAACTCTCGAACATCTCGGCAAACACTGGGATGACAAAGATCATGAGAAAAACAATCACCAGAATGGCAATACTGACAATAGCCGCCGGATAGACCATGGCACTCTTGACCCTGCCCTTCAGGGCGCGGGCTTTCTCCATATAGACGGCCAGACGCGCCAAAATGGTGTCGAGAATACCGCCGGCTTCTCCAGCTTCCACCATATTGGTGAAAAAGTCAGTGAAGACCTTGGGATGCTTCCGGAGCGCATCGGCAAACGTATCCCCAGACTCGACGTCCGTTTTGATTTTCCCAATCGTCGTGGCAAACTGCTTGTTCAACGATTGGCGACTGAGAATATCGAGGCACTGCACAAGCGGCAAGCCAGCATCGATCATCGTTGCCAACTGCCGTGTAAAGATAACGATGTCCTTTTCTTTCACCTTCCCGCCGAAGCCCGGGATCTTGAACTCTATATCTTTTGGTCGAGGCCGTATCGAGGTAACAAGAACCTGTCTTTGTCGTAAGACCGCGACTGCCGCATTGCGGTCATTCGCTTCGATCTCACCTTTCTGTACCGTTCCCGAACGGGTTTTCCCTGTATATTTGAAGACGGGCATGGCCCTCTCTCTCCAGCTACGTACTGCACAATGACCACCGAATCTTCTGCCACCCTCATCCATCGGTCACGAGCCACCACATCAGGCACTGGCAAAAGCCTCGCTCCCATCATCGGCATACGCCCCGAAAAACTTTAGTCTGATGTGCATGCCACCAGTGCGACTCGCGAGGAGGGACGCTCACCGGTGCTGGCGACAGCGACAGGTGATTCTCCCTAGTCCGCTGTCTGTAAAAGCGTGTACAGCTCACGCTGAACCAGGGGAACCGGAAAGGACAATCCTGTCCACAGGCGAAAAGCCTCTGCGCCTTGACCAATCAGCATATCGAGGCCAGGAATAACCGTTGCTCCATAACGCTGCGCCACACACAAGAGCGGGGTATACAGCGGGCGGTAGACAATATCGTATACCACCTGACTGGCACGAAAACACGTCTCTGGCAGCAGTGCGTCCGTCGTGTGATGCAGGCCAACGGACGTTGCATTCACAATCAGCGCACTTTGCTGCGCCACTTGCGCGGCGCGGGCAAATGGCACTGCAGACAGCTGGGCCTGCGGAAACCGTTCCCGCAGGGCACTGACAAGCCGTTCACTGCGTTCATGGGTCCGATTCGTGACCGTCAGCATGGGGCAACCAGTCTGTAACAGTGCCATAGTGATGGCACGGGCAGCGCCTCCAGCCCCTAGAATGCATACTGGCATATCCGTCAATGGGAGATGTAAAGCGCGTAACGGTTGCAGAAATCCTTCCCCATCGGTGTTGTAGCCAACAGCGCGTCCGTCTACAATGCGCACCGTATTGACTGCCCCCACGAAGCGGGCTTCGACCGCAACCTCATCCAACAGCGGCACAATAGCCTCTTTATGAGGAATCGTGACATTGAATCCACAAATTCCCAACGCGACTGCGCCTGCTACCGCCGTAGCAAGGCGCTCAGGAGGCACTGGAAATGGGACGTATACACAGTCGAGGCCGTGATATTGGAATGCCAGCGTATGCATCATTGGGGACAGCGAGTGCGTGATTGGATGACCAAAAATGCCATAGAGGCGTGTTGTTCCAGAGACACCCGGCATGCGTCGATTTACTCCAGCTGTGCAACTGGGCTTGGAGTATTGAGCGACCACGCTAGTCCAATAGTTTACGTGTGACCTGAAAATCCCGCACAACATTACTCCGCGCTGGCGGTAGCGCAAGGTCCTTCCCATTGAGCACAAGACGTGTGTTACGCGCGTTGCCAATCGTCATAACAAACCGCTCTCGCGCTTCCCAGTGTACCGTTTTCCCAGAGGCGAGGAGTACATCGTGCCGTTTGTCCCCATCAATTTCGACACGCAACCAGGTATCTCCCAGCGCAACCGCCTGGAGAGTGAGCAGGCGCGATGGTAGTGCAGCAGGGGGCCGTTCCACAGCGACAGACTGAGGAGATTCGGGCGCGGCAGGGGTCGACGTTATCGCACGCTGTTCCTGCTTGACCTCCGGGACAGCAGCCACAGGCGCCTGGGAGGCAGGCAGGACCGGCTCAACAGACCGCGCAGGAGACACTTTCGACGCCACTGGAGACGGCTCGGCAACAGTGCCAGTGCCCCGGAGTGCTGCTCGCTCACTACCGGAGCCACGGGAAGAGCCGTTTCCTTGGGAGTTTCACGTATCAGGAACTGCAGAGCGAACCCGACCATTATGGCAACAGCGACGACAAAGAGGCTGACGCCTAGCGCACGAGAGCGCGTGGGACGCCCTGCCTTGGTAGGCCACCAACGACGCTGGCCCCTCGAGCACTGCTGACGAGTTGTGTCGGGTGTGATAAGTCGCAATAATCTCTTCAGGCTCCAGCGACAAGCACTGGGCATAGGCACGTAAGAATCCAACCACAAAAGGTGTTGGAGGCAACTGGTCGTAGTCATCGAGTTCGAGCGCCTGGAGGAATTTCAGTTGGATTTTCGTCGCTGCGGAAATATCTTGTAGCGACTTCTCCCGCAGCTCACGCTCCCTGCGTAGATAGCTCCCCAGGGAGTCAGCGCCAACTTGCATGCTGGGCTCCTTTTAGGGTGTCAGATGCTTCAACTGCTTTCGTGAGGCAGTCGCCATATCACTGTCTGGGGCAAGCGCAATGACACGTTCGAAAGCCGCCTTGGCTTCTTCTTGCCGTCCTGTCTCCAACAAGGCAGCGCCGAGACTGGCATGTGCTTCGACATAAGACGGCCGGTAACGTACAGCCTCCCGAAACGCTCGTATGGCTTTGTCAGTTGCACCCGTATGAACGTATACAAGCCCCAAATTATAATGCGCCTCAGGCAAATTCGGCTGATATTCCAGCGCGATGCGAAATTGCTCGATGGCTTGCGGTGACGAGCCTTTCTTGAAATACGCTAATCCCATATTGGTGTAGGCCAGCGCTGGCCTGTTGTAGCGTGGGTCCCGTAGGGCGCGCTGAATGAAGGTCATCGCTTCATCAATACGACCCAAAAGCAGGAGGAGCGTACTGTAGTTCACCAGCACGGATGGCGGTGGCTCTGTCTTCTGCAACGCTTGTTGATACGCCCTTTCGGCAAGTTGCAGACGTCCTTGGGCCTGATAGATCAGGGCGAGAAGTTCAAGATAACGTGGATCATCCGGCATCAGAGCGAGAGCCTGCCTGATTTCTTGCTCCGCTAAGAGATATGAACCATTCCCGAGGTAGGATTGCGCGAGCCGATAACGGTCATCCGGCCGATAACGATCCTCCGCGGCGGGACGCGCTTCCGGGCGGTGGCGCACAGCCAGGCAGGACGGGCACAAGCAAGGCAAGCAACAACAGCCCCATCAGACCAATATGAGACGTAGCGGTCCTCATGCTCCCCCCATCTTGGCATCGCCAGGCCGTTCCTGACAGTTTTTACAGTGAAGTACACTGCCCCACGGTATTTTGGCTCGCGGTGGTGGTTTATAGCAAACTATAGACGCTTTGTCAATCGTATGGCGCCTTCGTGAGCGCTTCTACTGCGCGTCATGTCTGCCTATCATGCTCTCACCATATCTCCTCGCTCATGAGATGTGCAGCGACGACACTGGCATCCCAACCATCCCCCCAGACATGCGTGAGGAGCCCCGCCACTGGCTCCCCCAACGCACTGTGCCAATAGCTCCGCAGCCATGCACCGGCATCAGGATTACGGCACCAATCCGCATCAAACTGCTGTTGTATGCTCTCCAGCAGCCCATATGCCATACACCAGCCGCGAAAAAAGTCCAGCGAGGTATACTGCCAGTCCCAATCTACCAAATAATACGCCGCCGGGTAGTCCACCAGGCAGGCGTGCATCATGATCTCACGATACGCTGCCGGCGCACCCGCCAATGTTCCAGCAGTCGTCAAATGCCGCGCATAAAGAAAGCGTCCGAGCTGACGACGCAAGCGATATAAACGGTCCAGCCGCAGCCACGACCAGTAATTCCCCTCCACCTGCACGCGCAGGTAGTGGTGTAACCAGCGCGGTTGCATAATCATGTCAGTGAGGAACTGCGCATTGCTGATAGGCAGAGCAGCCTCTCCACACAGGCGGTGGCTGAGCGGGAGATCTGCAGAGGTATAGGCCCACAACAAGGCCCGGCCATAGGCGCTCGCAAACGCCTCGGCGCCTTTGACACCAGATACGGGGCTGTAGCTGAGCACAATCTCATCAGGGATATGCAACGCCAAAGCCACAGGCAGGGCCAAACTCCGCAGCGCGTTGTCGCAGCACGAGGCGGCCATCCGCACGCGGGTCCAGCCCCATGTCTTGACACCAGGCAAGCACGGCGGACAGTAATCCGTCGGGCTGGTAATACTGTTGGTATGCTCCAAAAGTAAAAAGTGCCAGCACGTCGTGGCGGCGGAGCTGTCCAGGCGGAATCCCTAAACGTCGCCGTACGGCCCAGTGCAACAAATCAATGTACATCTCTTGCGTAGCGCTCAGTAAGCGGGAGACAAAATCCTCTTGGGCAACAAGGTCAGTGCGGGTGACATCTGTCCAGAGCGCCTCGAGAGAGGGATAGGTAAGAGACGTTGTGAGGCGCTGGAGTGCTTCAAACTGTGCGGCAAAGGGCTCATCGAGTGCTGCAAGTTGCTGACCAACAGCGACTTCAATGGCCGCCCGGCGGTCACGACGAGGCTCATTGGCCATGGCGGCAAAACTGGCCAGAAGCGGGATGACTTCTTCATCCACAGTACACAGAGCCGTTCGCTGCCGGCTTTGAAGTTCCCGCTGCAGGGGCAACAAGGCCGCTTGCATGTGCATCATGAGGCCCCATGCCTGGAGCCGCTGCAGGGAGCTACGCGCCGTGGCTGGCGCCTCGGCAAGCACAGTTCCGCAACGCTGTAAGCACCTCGGCGGAACAGTGTGCTGCACATTGCTCCAGAAGTTCCGCGCAACGCGCCTCGCGTCGCACTCCTGGGGGAATGTCTAGCTGCGCCAAGGCCACGCTACGCTGATACGCTGCGCACGTCTCTAGCAGTCGTGCTGGCTGGAGTCCTTCCGCCATTGCCTCTACCCGCCCGTCGTGGATGGAACTTACTTTCTCCCGCCGGCAATGGCGGGAATAATGGCCAACTCGTCCCCATCCTTCAATACAGTCTTCTCCCCTTCTATGAAGCGGATATCTTCGTCATTGAGGTACAAATTTATGAACTTCCGCACCATGCCCTGTTCATCGCATAACCGTTCCCGAATGCCAGGAAAACTGCTGTCAAGATGAGCGAGCACTTCCTGGATCGTCGCCCCTTCAGCCTGGACCTCACTTTGGTTTTTGGTGAATTTTTGCAGCGGTGTAGGAATACGCACGATAATAGCCATATGGCTTCTCCTCCATGTCTCCATAGTCATATCAATGAGCCTGCTGTATCTCTACGGCGGGCCAATTATGGCTTTCCACCTGTGGAAAATCAATGACGGGGCTTCTTAGAAAACGTATTGTGGATTCACAACTATTTCTCCGCGTTGCCGTAACTGTTGGTATTGAGTCTGGAGAAACGTTTGGAATGCCATAAACACCTGTTGCCGTTTCCGACTCAGGAGTTGCTCGCGATAGGTTGCCCGTTCTGCCTCATACGCCCCCATATCCGCCGCTTGACGACTTACCAGCTGCATGACGAAATGCTGCGTGCCGTCATGCGCCGCCGCCACCTCATCGGGCTGGAGTCCAAAGGCAGTCTCAATAAACGCCTGGTTGCGACCAAGTTGTGGGATAGGGTCGCGACGCTTGAACAGTTCCATCGGGTCGGCCTTCAGTTCGACCAGTTTGCGCACGGCCTCGATCGCGTCCCGGAACAGGTATCGCATCCGGTCGGGCGTGCCGAATAGGTTGCAAAGCAGCTGGGAACCGACAGCCCTTCACCCGGGTGAACAGGATCGCCGGGCCGCCTTTGCGGTAGACCCGCCGCTGGACCTCGGCCGCCTCGAGGTGCGGGTCGATCTCGTGGTCCACGCGGACGAGCCGGCCGGCCCGCTCCAGGTCGGCCACGCAAGTGCGGAGGTTTCGGTAACCCATTCACATCCTCGGAACTTTGACGAGCATCGACGCGCTAACCGTGCGTTGCGGGCTGCGCCAACCCCCTGGGCGGCACGAATATGGCCCTGGCGGAGAATTGGAACCACAAGCTGAATCCTTCGTTGAGGTCGGGCTTTTCCCCCGACGACTCCGGTAGAAAAAGCTATTGTTCCAATGAACTCCGGTTGACCTTGCGGGGGCCGACGCCGGAGTATTCTTACGAGCCACTGCCACGGCCGACCCAGGGACGCCGGCCGTTCGCCCTCCCAGGACCGTCGCCGATGTCTGCCCCCCCTCCACGCCCTACCCTCGCTCGGTTCACGACCGACGCCGGGGTCGCGCTGGCGGCGTTCGGACTGGCGGCGTTCCAATCGCAGTTCCCCATCACGCTCGGCCCATCCTGGCTGCACCACGTCCCGCTTGGGATCGGGTTCGCCGCGGCCTTGTTAATCGGCTGGCGGGCCATACCGGCCGTCCTACTCGGCTCGATGTTGTTTCTGGTGGTCGCGGGCGTACCGGCAGCCCCGGCGGCGTGCCGCCCTGGCGGGCGTGCTGGCCTCCACAGTCCTCGGTGCGGTGTGGGCTCGCAAGGGTCTGCCGTTCCAGCCGGAATTCGATCATCCGCGAGACGTGTTGAAGTTCGCCTTCGGGGCGGCGGCCGCCGTGTCCGCCCGGGGGTTCGCGGTCGCCGCCTGTGCGGCGAGCCCTGGGCCTCCCGGAGCCCGTCGCGGCCGGGGTCGGGTCGGCCGCCATCGACTGGCTGGCCACTGTCATCATTGCCCCGGCCGTCGTCCTCTGGTGCCGCGGCGAACGCCCGACCCGGATTCCCGCCGTCCGGCGCGGCCGAGGCGGCCGTCATCGCCGTGGTGGTCGCCGTCCAGACCTGGATGTGGTACGGCGGCCCGGCCGCCCGACCGCTGGCCCAGCCGATCCCGGCCCTGGCCGTGCTGGTCGTGTTCGGGAACTGGGTCGCCCTGCGGTTCCACACCCGGGGCATGGTGAGCATCATCTGGGTCATCGCCGCCGTGATCTCCGCCGGGGCCGCCGTGCGCGGGTCGTTCGACCCGGTGGTCCGTCACGCCGACCTGCCCGCCGAACAGTGGGCGGCACTCAACGGCATGGGTGTCGTGATCTTGCTCAACCTGATGGTCGCTGCCGTCGCCCGCGGAAACCGGCTGCGGGACATCGAGCGGGACGAGCTGGTGACGGCGGCCCAGAGGCAGGCCGCCCGCCTGGCGGAGCTCAACCAGCGGCTCTCGTTGCAGACGCTCGAGATCGCCGACCAGGCGACCGAACTCCAGCGGCAGCGCGATGCGTTCGAGTCCGCGGCCCGGGAGCTGGCCGAACAAGCGGGCGTGGCTGGAGACCGTGCTGACCCAGCTCCCGGTCGGAATGATGCTGGTGGACGCAGACCGGGGCGATCGTCAGCCGGAACCCCATGCTCGACGCCGTCTTCGATCTGCCGGCCGAATTCCCGACCGGGCGACTGGAAGACTACCGCGACTGGCCCATGGAAACGGCGGACGGCCGACCGATCGCCTTCGACGAGCTGGCCGATCAACCGGGCCTTGCGGGACGGGGAGGCGTGCAACCAGATCCGAACTTCGGGCCGGAGTCTACGGCGGCGGCATGAAGCCGGTGTCCATCGAGCGCCGCCCCGATCCGCGGGTCCGACGGGACGATCTTCGGGGCCGTGCTGGCCGTCTCCGACCTGACCCCGGTCCGGCGGGCGGAGCAGCGGTTGCGGCTGCTGGAGTCGGCCGTCGTCCACGCCCGGGACGCGGTCATCGTCCTGGAGGCCGTCCCCGAGACGCGACCGCGGCCGCTCGGTGCTGTACGTCAACGACGCGTTCTGCACGCATCACCGGCTACACCCGGGACGAGGTGGTCGGCCGGTCGCTGCACTTCCTCCGCGGACCGAACACCGACCCGGCCACCCTGGACCGGCTGCGGGTCGCGCTGGACGCCGGCCACCCCGTTCAAGGGGGAGCTGCTCAACTATCGCAAGGACGGGTCCGAGGTGTGGGTCGACGTCAGCCTCGTCCCGGTGGACGGCGCCGGACGGACGGTGCGACCACTTCGTGATGATCCAGCGGGACACGACCGACCGGAAGCGGACGGACGAAGCGCTGCGGCAGAGCGAGGCGATGTTCCGCGGGATCTTCGAGAGCGCCGCCGCCGGGGTGTCGCTGACCGGGCCGGACGGCCGGTTCGTCTCGTGCAACCCGGCGTTCGCCGACCTGGTCGGGCTCACCGTCCGGAGGTGATCGGCCGCCACCCCCGGGAGTTCACCCACCCGGACGACTGGCCGGACCAGCAGCCGCTCGTCCGGGAGACCTGCTGGCCGGCCGTCGGGACTCGTACCAGCTCCAGAAGCGGTACGTCCGGCCGGACGGGCGGAAGTCTGGACCGAGCTGTCGGTGACGGCCGTCCGCGGCCCGGCGGCGGGAACTCGTGTACGGGCTCGGCGTGTCGGTGGACGTGACCGAGCGGCGGCAGCTGGAGGAGCAGCTCCGGCAGGCCCAGAAGATGGAGGCGATCGGCCAGCTGGCCGGCGGGGTGGCCCACGACTTCAACAACCTGCTGACCGCCGTGCTCGGCAACCTGGCGCTGGTCCGGCTCGGGCCCGACGACCCGAACCGGCCGCTCTTGCGGACGGTCGAGCAGGCCGCCGGCCGGGCCGCCGACCTGACCCGCAAGCTGCTCGGGTACGCCCGCCGGAACCAGCTGCTCGTCGCCCCGGTCGGCCCCGGCGGACGTGATCGGCGAGGTGGTGGACATCCTGCGCCGCACGTTCGACCCGCGGATCGAGATCGTGTCCGTGGCCGACCGGCTCGGCGATCCTGGCCGACGCCACGCTGGTCAACCAGGCGCTGATGAACCTGTGCCTGAACGCCCGCGACGCCATGCCGGACGGCGGCACGCCTGACCCTGGCCGCGGACGACGTGATGTGGGCCGGTCGACGGCGGCGAAGCTACGCCGGACGGCCGCCCGGGCGAGTTCGTCCGGCTGACCGTCGCCGACACCGGGGACGGGATGACCGACGCCGTCATCCGCCGGCTCTTCGAGCCGTTCTTCACCACCAAGGAGGTCGGCCAGGGGACCGGGCTGGGGCTGCCGATGGTCCACGGGATCATGCAGCAGCACGGCGGGTGGGTGACAGTCGCGTCGGCCCCGGGAAAGGGCACGCGGTTCGACCTGTACCTGCCGGCCGCCGGGGACTCCGGAGCGGCCGCCGGGCCGACCCCTCCGCCTCGCCGGTCGGCCCCGGCCGTCTGCCTTGCCGCGACAACCGACATCGCGGCCAAGCGTCGGGACGATCCTGCTCGTGGACGACGAGGCATGATCCGCCAGCTCGGCCCGGTCGTGCTGGAGGCCGCCGGGTACGTGGTGCTCGAGGCCGAGGACGGGGCCGAGGCGGTGGACGTGTTCCGCCGGGAGCACGACCGGATCGACCTGGTCATCCTCGACCTGACGATGCCGCGGCTGTCCGGGCGGGACGCGTTCCGCCAGATGCAGGCGATCGACCCGGCGGCCCGCGTGCTGTTCTCCAGCGGGTACTCGGCGGACGACCTGTCGGAGGTGGACGGGGCGCGGGGCCTGCTGTCGAAGCCGTACCGCCCGCCGGACCTGCTGGCCGCCGTCCGCCGGGCAGTGGCTGACCCCGCGGAAGTGATCGCCGCACCGGCGCCGGTATGACAATCGCGACCCGTTTTTTTCTTCGCCTGGCTCCTGAAGACTCGTACAATCCAGGCGCAGTTGAACCCCGACCCGGTCGGCCGCATTGCCGACCTTCGCCACGGACGGTGCCCGCCCAGGCGGGCCGGGAGGATGAACGGTGGCCACGTCGCAACGGGTTCCGGAGGACCGGGCCCTCAGCGTGTTCCAGGGCCGGACCAGGGTGCTGGTCGGCCTGGTCCGGGAGGCTGTCACGCGCGAATGCCGCACGCGGCGCGGACTGCCGCCGGGGTCTTCACCGACGTCCCGATCGGGACCTGCGTCCGGCTCGTCGAGGTCTGGCACGCCGCCCGCGACGCCGGCTACTCCCAGAGCGAACTGACCGCCCGGCTGGAAGAGGAAGGGCGGCTCGTGTTCGAGATGGTCATCGGTATGTACGATACCGCCTGCCAGGCGTCCTCTGCCGCAGCTTCTGGAGTCGGCGGCGAAGCTCCGGGACGCACTGTCGTGACACCCTCATGTCTGAATTGACCCACTTCGACGACCGCGGCCAAAGCCGGATGGTGGACGTCGGCGAGAAGCCGGAGACCCACCGCACGGCGACCGCGTCGGCCGCTCGTCCGCATGGCCCCGGCCACGCTCGCACTGATCCGCGACAAGGGACTGGCCAAGGGCGACGTGCTCGAAGTCGCCCGCCTCGCGGGGATCATGGCCGCGAAGAAAACGGCCGACCTGATCCCCCTCTGTCACCCGCTGCCGCTCACGTCCGTGGCGATCGATTTCTCCTTCCCGAGCGACGACTTGCTGCGGGCCGAGGCCACCGCGACAGTTTTCGCCCGGACAGGTGTTGAAATGGAGGCCCTCACTGCGGTTACCGTGGCGGCCCTGACGGTCTACGACATGTGCAAGGCCGTCGACCGGGGGATGACGATCGAGGCCGTCCGGCTGGAAGCCAAGTCGGGCGGCCGGTCCGGCGACTACCGCCGAGCTGCCGCGGGGGGTTCCGATGACCGCAGTCCTGACGAACGGTAAGTCCGCCGCGCCGGGCCCTGCCGTTCGCCCCGGTGGCCGCCGACCTGGCAGCCGCCGAACACGTCTTCGCCGAGGCCCTTTCGGCATACCGCTCGCCGGTCGCACCGCTCGTCGAACACCTCCGACACTACCGCGGCAAGCGACTCCGGCCGGCCCTGTTGCTGCTCGACCGCGAAGGCGTGCGGCAATGTGGTGCCGGCCCACCACACGCTGGCCGCGGCCGTCGAGATGATCCACACCGCGACGCTCGTCCACGACGACGTGCTCGACGAGGCGGGCGTGCGGCGGCACGTCCGGACGGTGAACGCCGAGTGGGGGAACAAGGTCGCCGTCCTGCTTCGGGGACGCGCTGTTCACGCACGCCTTCCACCTGGCCAGCACGGTGGACGGCCGGGCCTGCCGGGTGATCGGCGAGGCGACCAACCGGGTCTGCGCGGGGGAACTGCGGCAGGTGTGCGAGCGGGGGAACCTGCACCTGACCGAGGCCGACTACTTCGCCGTGATCGACGGCAAGACGGCGGCCCTGACCGAGTGCTGCGGCCGACTCGGGGCGCTGTACGCCGGGGCCGGGGACGCGGTCGCGGACCGGCTGGCGACCTACGGCCGCAACCTGGGGCTGGCGTTCCAGGTGGCCGACGACCTGCTCGACCTGACCGGCGACGAGGCGACGGCCGGCAAGACGCTCGGCACCGACCTCGAGCAGCGGAAGCTGACGCTGCCGCTGATCCACTGCCTGGACGAACTGCCGGCGGTCGATGCCGAGGCCCTTCGATCGGATCTCGCGGCCGGCGGGCCGGGAGTGAAGTGGCGGGTCGCGGCGACCCTGGACCAGACGCGCTCGATCGGCTACGCGAAGCGACGCGCCGACGAGTTCGCCCGGAAGGCTCGGCAGTCCCTCGACGGACTGTCGCCGTCGGAGTGCCGGACGATCCTGGAGCAACTCACCGACTGGTCGGTCCGCCGGGAGAAGTAGGACACGCAATGCGTGCCCTACGCGAAGCCGATCGGTCGACAGTTGTCGTTCTCGCATTGTCGCGGCGGCCGTGTTGCCGGATAATGCCTCCCATCCCGCCAGGCCGCACGAATGAACCCTGCCGAGTTCGCCGCCGTCCTCAAGCACTCACTCGCCGACCACAGGCTGAGCGGGGGCGAGAAGTCGGCACTCGCGGCCTGGGTCGCCACGAACGTGACTACCGACCAGCATCGCGGCGTCGCCCGGCACGAAGTGTTCGCGGTGGCGCAGGCTCGGCCGCCACCTCGGACCCGGCCGCCGTGATCGAGTGGCTCGAGGACGTGCTCAAGGTGCTCGTCCCGGTTCGGGCCGGGAAGCGGCGGACGCCCGCGCTCCGGCCGGCCCCGGCCGAGGCCTTCTTCTCGCCCGGCGACGCCTGCCGGCTGCACATCGCCCACCGGTTCTCGTCGGCGCCGGCAGACGGCCGACGTGTGCGTGTTCACCATCACCGACGACCGGATCACGCGCGCGATCCTCGATGCCCACCGCCGCGGGGTGCAGCATCCGCATCATCACCGACAACGAGAAGGCTTACGACCCGGGTCGGACATGCAGCAGCTCGCGCGCGGCCGGCGTCCGACTGCAAGGTGGACGCGACGCCGTTCCACATGCACCACAAGTTCGCGATCTTCGACCGGCAGCGGCTCATCAACGGCAGCTACAACTGGACCCGCGGCGCGGCCGAGCAGAACGAGGAGAACCTGATCGACACCGGCGACCCGGCGCTGGTGGCCGCGTTCGCCGAGGCGTTCGAGGGGCTCTGGAACCGGTTGCTACTGAAGGGTCCGCTCGCGGCAGATCGTCATGCCGTTCGGTCGAGCGATATGGTCGCTCGTGATCGTGCTGTCCTCCCGCATCGCCGTGCGCCCAATCCAAGACCGACCCTGTCGCCGCTTACGTCCGCAAGGCCAATCGCGGGGAAACGGCCGCCGCCACGCTCGCCAACCTCGGGCTGCCGACACTCGCCGGGGCGTGGCACTACGCGGGGCCGTTCGACAACACCGACCGCGTCGGGTTCGCCACCGCCTACCCGCCGGAAAAGGGCGTGGACCTGAAGGCGACCTACTCGGGGAAGGGCGGGACCAGGTTCGGGTGGAAGACGCTGACTGGCTTCACGCCCGGCACGCCCTTCGACCTGCGGTCGCTCTTCCCGAACACGCGCCGGGACGTGGTCGTCTACCTGTACCACGAATTCGAAGTCGAAGGAGGATCTCGAGTCTGCCCGTTTACTTCGGGGCGGACGACACGCTCACGGTCTGGTTCAACGGCACCAAGCTGCTCGCCGAGGACCAGGAACTGGCGGCGGACCCGTTCCAGTACCCGGCCGAGCTGAAGGTGAAGGCGGGCACGAACCGGCTGCTCCTCAAGGTCTGCCAGTACGGCGGGGAGTGGAAGTTCGTCGCCGGGCCGGAGTTCCCGGCCGAGGTGCCGGCCCCCATCCGCAAGCTGCTCGACCGGGACTTCCCGGTCCAGAGCCTGGCCGCGGCCGCCGCGTCGGCCGCCACCGCCGAGGCGAGGTTCTACCCGGTCACGACGCTGCAGCCGCCGCTGGATTGCGTGCTGGAAGTGGGCGGGCTCGCGTTCCGGCCGGACGGCAAACTGCTCGCCTGCACTCGCCGCGGCGAGGTGTGGCTCGATCCACGACCCCGGCTCGGCGAACTGCGAAAGTTCACCCGGTTCGCGTCCGGGCTGCACGAGCCGCTCGGGCTGTGGGTGCAGGACGACAGCACCGTCTACGCCGTCCAGCGTCCGGAGCTGACGAAGCTCGTGGACGAGAACGGCGACGGCACCGCCGACCGGTTCGCGACGGTGTGCGACAAGTGGGGCGTCAGCGGCGACTACCACGAGTTCGCGTTCGGCCCGGCCCGGGACAAGGATGGGAACTTCTATGTCACGCTCAACGTCGGCTTCGGCGGCGGCCACCAGGCGAAGGCCCCGTGGCGAGGCTGGTGCGTGAAGGTCTCGCCGGATGGGACGATGGAGCCATTCGCCTACGGCTTGCGGTCGCCGAACGGAGTGACCGTCTCGCCCGACGGCGACCTGTTCTACTGCGACAACCAGGGCGAGTGGGTCGCGACGAACAAGATGAACCACGTGAAGCGCGGGAAGTTCTACGGCCACCACGCCCCGCTGCAGTGGGTGAAGAACTCGCCGTTCGCCGGCAAGGTGCCGGACAAGGTCAGGAGCGGGATGCTCTACGACGGCC
>CAVZBC010000048.1:0-12561 GCA_963773125.1 uncultured Gammaproteobacteria bacterium
CATACTGGCCAACTGTATGCTCGCTGGCATCTCGGCTGGAGCCACCTCGACGGCAGTGTCGTTACAATACGCTCCACCGCCCCGAGAGGCGCGAAACACCGTGCCATCAGGGCCTTCCCAGGGAATGGACACGACACCAAGCACCGGCACCCCACGGCAGCACAAGCCCATGGAAATAGCGAAGGCGGGTAAACCAGCGGCAAAATTGGTGGTCCCGTCTAGCGGATCGAGAAACCACACGTATTCCGCCCCGGCATTGACGATGCTTTCGTCTTCCTCGCCAATAATGCCGTGCGCCGGAAAGGCACGCTGGAGTACCGCGCGCAACACTGCTTCCGAGCGCCGATCCGCCTCGGTCACCGGCGCCTGCTGGCCTTTTTCCTTGAACTCCACCGGTAGAGGCCGACGAAAAAAGTCCATCAGCACGGCACCCGCTTCCCGTACGGCCTCGACGCAGACAGCCTCGGCGTCGGCGAGCAGCTGGCGGTCTGCCCGTATCACGTGCCGCCTCTCTTTCCGTCTGGAACAGCCGACGACGATTGTCCCAGGGCCTGCCATGCCGCAGTGACCGCGGCAGTATCGATGCTCACCTGCATGTTACCCTCGGCAGTGACTTCAAAACGTGCCTGCGCATGCAGCTGCGCCGCCAGGTCTGCCGCCGCAGCCTGCGGAGCCGTCTCGCCAGCCTCACCGAGCACCTGCTGAATATGCTCGGCCAGGGCAGTATGCTCGATACCACGCCGGTAGAGCGTGCCAATCGCCTCGATGTGTCGCCCCAAATAACATTGCCCAAAGTGCAACACCGTGTAGGGCACATCCTCGTGGGTTTCTGCCAGCTGACGTCGTGGCTCCAGGCCATGCTCCTGCAGATACGTCAGGACCCAGGCGTCTTCTGGATCAGGACTGTGCTGATTAAAATACAGCTTATAGCGCACCATGAGCAAATCCGCTGGTTCTGCTTGAATGAGCATCGGCCACTCCTCTCATGGGACAGTTATGGGACACGTGCCAATCATGAGGCATCTAAAGACAGCAAAAGTCATGCGCTCCACGACCTGCGTCACAGGCGATGCGCTCACATGGGCATAGCGTCGGAGGCATGCTGAGCCCGGCATCGACGGAGGTACAAGCGTTGCACAGTGACAGATTAAGGGCTCTTACGTGTCAAGACTTCCGCCACATAGCGCTCGATCAGTCAGTGTATGACGTTTTTCTTCGGCAGTAAACACGTACTTGCCCTCGGTAACCAACACCTCAGTGTCAAACACCTTCCACCTGATCACGATCCAGCGTTTGTTCTATATTGCAACATCAGAGGTCTACGACGCCACTTCGAACTGTATCTGCTTCAGATTCGCCAGAGCCGTATGTTCCTGGACCTTGAGAATTTCAATCGCCACGACCTGGTCCTGGGCGTTGAAATCCAGAATAATACCGGGTTTCACTTCTTCAGACGCCACAATGGTTGAATCATCGAGTCGAATGTAGAGGGCGTCGGCCTGTGCATCAAAATGAATTTTCATGTCGCTGATCGCCACGGTATTGGGTACCGCAAGTCTGGTAGGCATGCATACCGGATCATACCTCTGCTTCCTGGTCGTGGGCAGTCAAGACGCTCATGACTGCCTGAATATCCCCCAGATCATGGAAACAGTGGTCTGGCCGATGCTGCTGCAGCTCTGCGACGCTATAACTGCCTGTCGCTACAGCGATGGCTCGCGCGCCGTGGACCTGGGCACAGCGGATGTCGCGTGGAGTATCACCAATCACCACAATCTGCGTGGGAGAAAAATCATACCCCAGTAGCGCGCGCGCCCGATCCTGCGCAATGGGCACCAGGGCATTGCGATCACTCGCATCGCTGCCATAGGCGCCGAGGCGAAAATACTGCCACATGTCAAACGATTCGAGCTTGAGCTGCGCTCCCCTCGCGACGTTGCCGGTGAGGAGTCCCACCAGCACATCCGCGCGTGTCCCCAGGGCCTCGAGCAAATGCGGCAGACCCGGCATGAGCCGCCGTAGGCGTGCGGGCTCTTGCAATGTCTGGCGCAGGTGGAAGAGGTAGCGCTCATGGAAGGCATCAAACGCCCCGTCTTCTAACTGCACACGGTGATTGTCGAGGGCCTCTTGTAAAATCAACCGGTCTGTCTTGCCCGACATGCGAATACCGGTAAAGCCATCGGCAATACGGTAGAGTTCGGCAAATGCCCGGGTCATGGCATCAGACCCGGCTCCACCCGTGTTGACCAGTGTGCCATCAATATCGAACAGCACCAGCCGCATCATCTTGTCACCCCCATATCCCAGCCCGCCTGTCCTTCTCAGAGAACCATACACCACGCACTGCTCTCTCCCCAGGACTATCTAAAAGCCGAATCTATTTTCTGTCAAGAGTTTTTCGTCAGACCATGCGGGAGACGGTGTGGCGCTCTTGGCGCGCAGGACCCTATCAAAGCCACATGGCTTCTGCTACTATCACTGCACAGAGACATCATGGTATATTTGGCCTCAGCTCTCAGTTCACCTCGCAGAGCACACCAGGAGGATGTAGCATACCCATGTCGGAGCTTTTCAAACGCCTGGCCCGGCTCGCCTGGGTACACGTGTCTGATTTTCTTGAACAGCACTGGCCAGGGCCACGCCCAGACGTCGAGAAAGACGCTGACTCTGGCCCCTGGTATGACCCTGACCCACCCCGTGACTCGTCGGCGCCCCCTTTCGAGACGCACACGCGCAGTGGTTTGCCATACAGTGACGACCTGGCGCGCCACTACCAGGCCCTCGACTTGCCCTTTGGTGCACCCATGGCGCAGGTCAATAAACGCTGGAAAACCTATCTGAAAAAGTGTCACCCCGATCGCTATGCCAACGATCCCGCCAAACAGGCGGACGCCACCAGGCTCACCCAGGAGTTGACCCGGGCCCATGAGAAGATCAAAGTTGCCTGGGAGCAGTACCACCAACAACGTTCATAAAGTCTCAAGAAAGGAGACGTGCATGCCAGTCATTACCCCACAGACACTGCATGATGCAGGGTACGCCATCCTCCAGGCCGCCGGGGCCTCAGCCGACGAAGCGCAGATCGTCATGGAACACCTCGTCGGGGCCAACCTCGCGGGCCACGATTCGCATGGCATTATCCTGCTGCCGACGTATATCGCTCGGGTCAAACGTGGCCATATCGTGCCTGGCGCGCCCATGACGATCGAACGCGAAACGCCGACCACGGCCCACATCAATGGCAACTGGGGCTTTGGCTATGTGGTCACGACGCGTGCCATGCACATGGCCATTGCCAAAGCCAAGTCCCATCACGTGGCGGCCATCACCATTTATCAGCAGAGTCATGTCGGACGCCTGGCGGACTATCCCTTGATGGCAGCGCAAGAGGGCATGATTGGCCTCATCACCTGTGACTCTGGACGCGCGCCCAAAGTTGTCGTACCGTTTGGGGGGCGCGTGGCACGGCTCGGTACCAACCCGTTGTCAATGGCCTTTCCGAGCGATCTCGATGGGCCCATCTTTTTGGATATGGCCACGAGCGCTGTGGCAGCTGGGAAGATCGCCGTCCAGCGCAACCGTCGTCAGCCCACGCCGCCGGGGTGGATCATTGACAAAGAGGGCAACCCCACGACGGATGTGGAAGCCTTCTACAATGGTGGCGCCATTCTCCCCATGGGGGGGGACCAGGCCCATAAAGGCTACGTCTTGTCGTTCATGGTCGAAACGCTGTCAGGCCTTCTCACTGGCCTGGGCTTTGGTGTCGACCCGCAGGGACGGCACAACGACGGCACGTTTCTCGCCGTCTTTGACGTCAATGCCTTCCGACCACTGGAAACGTTCAAACGTGAGATTGCCGACTTCGTCGCCTATCTGAAAGAGACGCCGCCCGCCGCTGGCTTCGACGAAGTCCTCTACCCGGGCGAACTCGAATACCGCACCGCCCAACAGCGTCGGCGTGACGGCATCGATGTCGAGGATGACACCTGGAGCCAGATCCTCGCCCTGCAGAAGGAATATGGCCTGGCGTGGGGAGGCTAGAGACTGTCGGAAAAAATCCTTGCCTCCCTTGCCAGCAAGGAGGTTTTTATAGAAAATATTGAGTGAGGCACTCCTCGTTGTGCGAGTTGCCTGAGCGTCAAAGATATTTCCCAATACCACGTCGAAAATCCACCGCGGTTTTTCGCTTCCTACTCTAGGGGCACTCTGAATCCGTTTATGGTTATTTTGCTTGAGAAGCTTGGTGCAGCAGTGTTAGCCTTCCTCGCCTCCCTGGGGCGTTTTGGGCTGTTTTTGGGGGAAGCGCTGGGGCTGATTTTCGTGCCGCCGTTGAAAAAACGGCGTATTGTTCGCCAGTTGCATTTCATTGGGGCGCGTTCTCTGCTGGTCATTACGCTCACTGGCATGTTCACCGGCATGGTGTTGGCCTTGCAGGGGTACTATACGCTGTCGCGCTTTGGCTCTACGGCATTTTTAGGCCCGGCGGTAGCCATCAGCCTTATTACCGAGCTTGGGCCAGTGCTCGCCGCTTTGATGGTGACTGGTCGAGCCGGCTCCGCCCTGACGGCGGAACTGGGCATCATGCGCATTACCGAGCAGATCGATGCCCTGGAAGTGATGGCATTGAATCCCATGCGTTACCTCGTGGTGCCGAATATTCTCGCTGGCATCATCGCGCTGCCCTTGCTGGGAGCCCTGTTCGATGTCGTGGGTATTTATGGTGGCTACATGGTCGGCGTTGAATTACTCGGCGTGAGCAGTGGGACGTATTTTAGCGGCATTGCCGATGCGGTCGATCTGTCGGACATTACGCAGGGTCTCTACAAATCGCTCACGTTCGGCTTGCTGATCGCGTGGATCTGTTGCTTCAAAGGCTACCATGCCGGATACGGCGCAGAAGGCGTGAGCAAAGCCACCACCGAAGCGGTCGTGCTGTCGTCGGTCATGGTGCTCGTGGTGGACTATTTCCTGAATTCGGTGCTGCTATGACGGACGCCACGCCAATCATTCACGTCCACAACCTGCGCCGCCAGTTTGGCAGGCAGACGGTGCTGAATGGGCTGAGCCTGGAGATCTATCGCGGCGATGTGCTGGCAATTATCGGTCGCAGCGGCACGGGCAAAAGCGTCTTGCTCAAACATATCATCGGCTTACTCCGCCCTGATAGTGGACAGGTCCTCATCGCCGGTGAAGATATTCATCGGATGCGGGGGCAAGACCTGGAACGCCTACGTAGGCGGATCGACATGCTCTTTCAAGGCGGTGCCCTGTTTGATTCGCTGACCGTGGCAGAGAACATCGCCTTTCCGCTGCGGGAGAAAACCAAGATGTCGCGGGCAGAAATTCAGGTGGCAGTGACCGAGTGCCTCAAGGATGTCGGTCTCAATGGCATAGAACAGAAATTTCCTGCCGAACTGAGCGGCGGCATGCGCAAACGCGTGGCACTGGCGCGAGCCCTCGTGCAAAAACCGGAGATCATGCTCTTTGACGAACCGACGACGGGACTCGATCCCATTTTAGTGCGGGCCATTCATCAGCTCATCCATGACACGCAGCAACAATTTGGCTACACCGCCGTGATCGTGAGCCATGAAATCCCGCAGATTTTCGAAATTGCCACACGGGTCGCCATGTTACACAACGGTGTCATCCTGGAAGCGGCTCCCCCGGAGGAATTTCAACGGTCGACCAATCCCGTCATCCAACAATTCATTGCGGGCAGCCTCGAAGGGCCGCTCCAGCCTACGTAGCC
The DNA here is from genome assembly GCA_963773125.1 of uncultured Gammaproteobacteria bacterium. GTDB lineage: Bacteria > Tectomicrobia > Entotheonellia > Entotheonellales > Entotheonellaceae > CAVZBC01. The sequence goes on from CAVZBC010000048.1 coordinate 5,753, forward strand.
CGCAGGCAGCGCCACCCATTGGAGGAAGTATGCAGCGGTTCAATCGTGAAATTGCCGTAGGCTTGTTTGTTGCCCTTGGCATCCTTGCCCTGGCCTATCTGTCGATTAAACTTGGCGACATCCAAATTGGCAGCGGCCACACCTATACCCTCACGGCCGTTTTTCCTACCGTGGCAGGGCTGCAGGCTTCGGCAGCTGTGGAGATAGCGGGCGTGTCGATCGGACGGGTGGACACCATTACCCTGCAAGACTTTGAGGCGGTCGTGACGATGCGGGTCGATAGCAACGTCCGGCTCCAGACCGATGCCATTGCTTCTATCCGCACGCGCGGCCTGATCGGGGAAAAGTTTATTCGGATCACGCCGGGGGGCTCTGATCAGTTGATTGCTCCAGGCGGACGGATTCGCGAGGTCGAATCGCCCGTCGATTTTGAAGATCTCATTGGCCGCTTCATCCAGGGCAAAATTTAACCGCTCCGCACAGAACCGGCTTCCAGGCGCGTCAACGGCATAGCCAGGCAGGGACCTTTTGGAAAGAGAGGAGAAGCATGCAACGCAGGTTTTCACAGCCCATGCGGGTGAGTCTCGTGCTCTTCGTTCTGAGTGCACTCATGACCCTACATCCACCATGGCCTGAGGCCCAGCAGCGGACCACTCCCCGCGTCATCTCGCTCGATGAAGCCATTGTCCTGGCCGTGCGGCATAGCCCGCAGGTCAAAGAAGAACAATTTGGCGTACTGTTGCGGCAGAGCCAACAGGCTCAGGCAAACGCCGCCCGCTTTGCGCAGTTTGAAATCGCCATCGTGGGCGGCCCTTCCCCACGTGCCCGGGGAGATCAGGTGACCTCGCCGGATTCCAAACTCGACCCTGAGATCAGCGGCGTCTTTGGTCGGGCCATTTTTAGTATCGTGCAGCCGCTCTACACCTTCGGCAAAATCAAAAGTCTCCGGGAAGCTGCGACACATGGTATTGCCGTCAGTGAGGCACAGGTCAAGCAGAAAGCCACTGAGATCGTCATGCTCGTACGACAAGCCTACGTGGGCCACCTCTTCGCAGTGTCTCTGGAAAACCTTGCCCTGGAAATTGGCGACCAGCTGGACAAAACCCTCGATAAGGTCCGTCGTCAGCTCGACGCCGGGGCTCCTGGTGTTGACAACATTGACCTCTTCAAACTCCAGACGTTTCAAGGCGAACTAGAAAAGCAACTGAACGACATCCGCCAGGGGAAAGCCCTGGCACTGGTAGGTCTGCGCACGCTGCTTGGTCTCGACCCGGAACTGCCCATTACCCTGGCTGACCAGTCTCTCGAACCGCTCGTACAGGATACCGCGCCGCTGCAGCAGTACCTCGATGAGTCGCGCCACTTACGGCCAGAGTTCACCCAGGCTCGCGAAGGCATGAAAGCCTTCGAGGCCCTGGTACGTGCCGCCAAAGCCGACTACTACCCCGTGTTCTTCTTTGGCGTCTTCGGCAGTCTGGCGGAAGCGACCAATCGCGACATCTTCTCCAACCCGTTTGTGTTTGATTCGCTGCATGATGACGTCGTCGCACCGGTGCTCGGTCTGCGTTGGAAATACGACCTGGGGATTACCGCTGGCAAGGTGGGCGAAGTAGAAGCACAGCTCGGCAAAATTCAACAGAAACACGCGCTGGCAGAGGACGGCATTCCCTTCCAGGTACGCCAGGCCTATCTCGAACTCGAACAGCACAAAGCCAATATCGAAGCGACGCAGAAAGGCTTCCGCAATGGTCGACGCTGGCTGGTTGCCGCCTCGTCGAATTTTGATCTGGGGGTGGGGCCGGGCAAGGATGTGGCCGATGCTGCCGTCGCGTATGCCAAAATGCGTGCGTCATACTTCCAGGCAGTGTTCAATTATAATATCGGCCTGGCAAAACTCGATCATGCTGCGGGACGGGACGTGGCCATGATACAACCCTTCCTGCCTCCCTTACCCAGCGTACGCTGAGGCCAACATAGAACAAAAGGACATGACATGACCGCATGGTATCGATATCTCGGCGTATGGATACTCCTGGGCAGCCTGGGGCTGTCCGGCACAATCATGTGTGCAGAAGCAGGGGAACCTCTCGAAAAAATTCGTCAGACCGTGGACGACGTGGTGACCATCTTGTCTGACGAAGCGCTCAAAGCTCCCGAGCGCACCGAGGAACGCCGCAAAAAAATTCGCCAGGCCGTTTTCCAGCGCTTTGGCTTCGACGAAATGGCACAGCGGGCGCTGGCCCAACACTGGCGTAAACTCACCCCTGAACAACGCCAGGAATTTGTCGCAGTCTTCAGCGATCTGCTGGAACGCTCCTACATTGACAAGATTGAGAACTACGGCGGCGGCAAACAGGACATCCTCTATACCAAGGAGACTATCGACAAGGACGGCTATGCCTCCGTGCGCTCAGAGATCGTCAACAAGCGTGATATGAATGTTGAGGTGGAATACCGCCTGCTCCAACGTAACGGTGACTGGGCCGTGTACGACGTGGTGATCGAAGGGGTGAGTCTGGTGAACAACTACCGCACGCAGTTCAATAAGGTCATCACGGAAAGCTCTTACGAAAATCTGGTCAAACAGATGAAATTAAAGCTCGATCAGGAAAAAACCCTCTTGGATGGAAAAAATTAAACACTTGGGCGGTGTTCCTGTAGCCAGAAATCCTCGTCAAGGACTTGCACCACCGTCCACGGACACACTTCTGGGAAGGTCGCCAGCGGCAGACTGGTCTGGGTACTGGCGCGTCGACGGGCACGCGGATATTCCTCCGCGAGCATGGCAGGCAGATGCCGACGCAAAGAGGGCGAGCGGGTACAGAGCCGGTCGATGCGATCGCGGTGCTCGTTGATCGAATCCTGCCAACTATGGGAATCCACGTGCCCCTGCGGTTGGTACTGCCATTTGAGGAGGTGTATGAGGACTTGATAGAGATCACTGCTGACCGCATTGTATTGGCTGATACCCAAATCCTGCAGCTCCTCCGTGAGATACCCGGGATCAATCTCATGCCACTTCCCGGCCTGGACAAGGGCGGCTGTGGCCTGCGTCCAGGCGTAAAAGTCGTGCGTGTATAACTCGGCATTCGCTCCCATGAGGGTTACTCCCTACAGGCAGATGAAGAGCATAGCTCACCGTCTTGTCGGTGAGAGAGTATGCGCAGGAGAATATTTTTTTGTCAATTTTGGATATTTTTCTCGTGGACTAGCGAGTTGGCAGTAGGACGCTGCCTGCTCACGCCTGATCCGGGTCTATACCGGACTGGCGAGGATTAGGCCAGCTCTTCCAGCAACCCCCTGGCCTCCTGCAAATCGGCCGTGTCAAAGCCCTCAGTGAACCAGCTGTAGCTCTCCGCCAGCAGCTGTCGGGCCGCGGCCCGCTGCCCTTGACTCTGCCAGAGCCGCGCGAGGCTCAGCGCGGCGCGCAGCTCCAACGCCTTCGCCTGCTGGCGACGGGCCACGTCCAGGGCCTGCTGGAGGAACGCTGCTTCCGCCTGGGGGACATCGGGGCTGCGGGAGTTGGAGCAGCAACTCCCCCTGGAGCCGATACAGCTCGGCCTCCCACCAGCGCGCCTCGGTCGTGGCCATCAGCGTCACGGCCTCAGCCAGGACCTGGAGCCCGGCCTGGGGCTGCCCTGCCCGGCCATACACCTCGGCCAGCGTGGTGAGCCAATAGGGGCGCATCGACTCGGGTCCCACGTCGGGAGACGCCAACGCCTGGCGGAGGTGGGCCACCCCGGCGGCCGCCTCGCCCTGCATGGCCAGCGTCCACCCCTGCAAGAGGCGACCCTGCTCAGTGCGGAATGCTAAGCCATGCACGGCGGCCACGGCCAGCAAGGCGTCGACATGCGCCTGGGTCGCCGCCACGTCGCGGCGGCACTGGCAGACGAGGGCCACAAGGTGTTCCGCATACGCCAGCGTGGGGCCATGGTCCCCCTGCCGGGCCAGGGTCAGCGCCTCCTGACTCCGCTGCCGGGCCTGCTCGGCATAGCCTAACGGCCACAGCACCCGCGCCAGCGAGGTGCGCAGTGTGACCCTACGCACAAAGCCACCCCGCAGGAGCGGCGCGGGGGACGGCACGGCGTCCGCGAGGCGGCAGCCGTGCTCCAGGTGGGCCCGGGCGGCGAGGAAGTCCCCCCGATAGCGACGCCACCACCCCCATGACAAAATGCCCCTCCACCGCGAACCCCGTGTCGGGCTGGCGGTGCACCAGATCGAGGAGCCGCTGCGCCAACGCGTCCGCAGTCGCCATCTGCCCCTGGGTCATATGAAACTGCGACAATCCCCGGAGTACCCGAGCGAGCTGTGGCGTCTCCCCCACCTGCTGGCTCAGGGTATAGGCCCGGGTGTAGACGTCGCCCACGTCCGGGGCTCCCATCCCCTTCGTTGTCCTCAGTAACTCCCCCAGGGTGAGCAGCAGCGCTGAGTTCGTGTTGGGCGCGCGCGGGGCTCTCTGGGAGGGTGGCCAGCAGCGCGAGGCCTTTCGTGAGGGCGGTACGCGCTTCGTGATAGGCATTGCGCCGGGTGGCAGTGTCTCCCGCCTGCTGGAGATAGTGCACGGCTCGCTGCACCTCGCCCCCGCGCTCGAAGTGGAGCGCGAGCTGGGTGGCGATCTCGCCCGCCTGGGCGCCATAGCCTGCCTCCAACCGTGCCCCAATGCGCCCGTGGAGCTGGACGCACCGCATCGTGCCCAGGCGCTCATACAGCACCTGGCGGTAGAGCGCATGCTGAAAGCGGTAGCTCCCACTGCGGGTGCCATCCGGCCACACCGTCCACCCGGTATCGTCGAGGAAGTGGCGCTGCGCCGCCAACGCCTCACACTGCCGCTTCGACCGCCTCCATGGCGCCCTGGACCCCGGCCGCCACCGCCGCCACTGCAAACTCCTCGCCCACCACACTGGCGGCCTCTAACACCTGCCGAGCCTCCGGCGCGAGGGCCTCGATGCGCCGCAGCAGCAACGCCCGCAACCCCGCCGGTAGACTCCCCACCTGCGCCTCAGGCCCCTCCCGCAGCGTCCACTGCCCCGCCCGCCGCACCACCATCCCCTGCTGCACCAGATGCTCCACGATGTTCACCATGAACAACGCATTGCCGTCCGTGCGCGTATAGACGAACGCCGTGAGGGGGGCCGCCACCGGCCCGCCCAGCCGCCCGGCCACATACGCCGCCACGTCCGCCGCCGACAGGAACTCCAGCCGCAGGTCGACCGCCTGCCCCCGCCCACATAGCTCCTGGACCATCCCGCGCAGGGGATGCCCCTGCAGCAGCACCTCCACCGGCCGATACGTCCCCAGCACCAGCAGCCGCGCCGGCTCGGGCCGCTGCGCCAGGTAAGCGAGGCACTCGACCGTCGAGGGGTCACTCCACTGCAAGTCTTCCAGCACCAGCACCAGCGCCCGGTCGGCCGTCAGCCCCTCCAGCGCCTCGGCGAGCTCGCGCAGCATGCGGGCCGGCGTCGTCCCGTGCAGGCGGCCCTGGAGCCGCTCCAGCTCCGGCTCACTCACCAGGCCGGGGAGGTGCGCCAGCCACATCGGCGCATACCGCCGCAGTACGGTGAGGACCGTGTCCCGCTCGGGCCCGTGGCCCAGCCGCCCCAACGCTTCCAGGAAGGGCAGGTACGGTTCCCCCTCCCCAGAGTGCTCGACGCACTGCCCCCGCGCGGTCCATCCCCCGCTCCCGGCGGCCAGGCGGGCCAGGAAGAGTTCGACCACCGTCGTCTTCCCCACGCCCGCTTCCCCACTGACGAAGACGAGCTGGCGGGTGCCGTGGGCGGCCCGCTGGAACCACCCCTCCAGGGCCGCGACTTCGCCCTGGCGCCCCACCAGGGGGCCGGCCGTCAGCGGTGGGGGCGCCTCCCGGTCGCCGCCGCCCAGAAACCGATAGCCCTGCCGGCCGACCGTTTCGACATACCGCGGCGCCCCCGCCGCGTCGCCCAACGCCGCCCGAATCTCCTTCACCGACGCCCGCAGCACGCTATCGCTGACATGCGTGCCCGCCCACACGTGCTGCTGCACCTCGGCCTTGGTCACCAGGCGGCCGGGATGCGCCACCAGATAGCGCAGCATCGCCAGGGACCGCGGCCGCAAGGGAATCACCTGGTCGCCCCGCCACAAGCGGCCCGGCGTCACCTCCAGCCGGAAGGGCCCAAAGGCGATGCTGGTGCTCTGGTTCCATAGCGCCTCCCCCCGCTGCAGCTTAAACAGTATTTACACGCTCCCGTGGGACCACGCCCCCCAATTTACACGCTGGGGCCATGGTCTTACACGGCGCGCGTATTGTATCGTCTTGGCATGCCACGGTCAAGCTGACTGCTGATTTTCGCATCCTATGTCACGACGGGTGCAGGTGAGGCCAGGGCCGGCTCGCGGAGACGCGCCCCCTGACCATTCTGCCCCCCAAAGGAGAACCCTCTATGAGCGAAGCAGAGAGCAGGAACATTCAAAATCATCTCACCATTGACTTCCCGATTCGGGGGCCCGCCAGCGCCAAGGCGCTCACCGAAGAGCTGCCCCCGTTGATGCCCGCTCTCGCGACAGTGCAGGATGACTTCCGAGCCCTGCTGGCCGATCGCAAGTCATAATCGGCTACCACTGGATAGCAGTGGTGGCATATCGTCACGAACCCAGACCAATCCGGAGGTACGCGGTGGCACAGGAGAACACAATACAAGCAGCACTGGCGAAGAAGGGCCGGGGGCTTCTTCGCCGACTGCTGGGCGACAGCGGCATGAAAAACCAGAGGTGGTGAATCCGCCGAAGTAGCAGCGATCGCCATAGACCGTCTAAAGTTGTGTGGTGCTAAGTTG
>CAVZBC010000049.1:0-9514 GCA_963773125.1 uncultured Gammaproteobacteria bacterium
ATGCGCATTTTACCAGGTGATCCGCTCGTGGCCATTTTTGGCATGGAAGGCTTCACCAAACTGAGCGAAGCCGATCGCGCCCGCATCATGGCTGAGCTCGGGCTCAGTGATCCCTTGTACGTGCAGTACGTGCGCTGGATGGGTGACCTGGCGAGCGGCAAACTGGGGACGTCGTTCTTTCGGGGCGATAATGTCGCCGACTTGATCCTGCGGCGCGGTCCACTGAGTGCGGAGATCGGCCTCCTGGCGGTGGTGATTTCCTGGCTCGTGGGGTTGCCTGTCGGCATCATCAGCGCCCTGCGCCCAAACAGCGCCATCGATGCTGGCGCCAGATTTTTGTCGATTCTCTTCCTGGCTATCCCTGGCTTCTGGTTCGGCATGCTGATCGTGCTGGCGCTCCTGTTCTGGTTCAATTACAAAGCGCCGCTGATCGTCGTGCATATCTGGGAAAACCCCTGGGTCAACTTCCAGCTCGTCATTGGCCCAGCGGCAGTGCTCGGGCTCGGTCAAGCGGCCTACATCGCCCGCATGGCGCGTTCGACCCTCCTGGAAGTCATCCGTGAGGATTACGTGCGTACGGCGCGTGCCAAAGGGGTGATTGAACGGCTGGTGGTGTTACGCCATGCCCTGCCGAACGCCGTACTCCCGGTCATCACGCTGTCTGGCATCCTCATGGGATTCGTCCTCGGGGGCTCTGTCGCCATCGAGCAAGCGTTTGGCCTGCCCGGCCTGGGCAGAGCCATGGTGACAGCAGTCATCGAGCGCGACGTGATCGTGGTGCAGAATCTCGTCTTTTTATATGCCCTTATCTTTGTTATGGTGAATCTCCTCGTCGATATCAGTTACGCCTGGTTCGACCCGAGAATCCACTATCGCTAGGAGAAACCTGTACGGAACAGTATGGAACAGCAGAACATTGTCACGGCGGCACCTCCCCGCGAGACCCTGGAGGAAACGTTTTTTCTCCCAAGTGCGATGCGCACGATATGGACCTTTGCTCGACGCAATCCCCTGTCTGCCGCCTGGGGAATAGTGGCCATCATCATTATACTCATCGCTGCCACAGCCCCGCTTATTGCCCCAAGAGACCCGCTCAAAGCCAACTTTCTGCGCATGACCAAGGCTCCTGATGCGCAGAGTTACTTTGGCACCGACCAGATCGGTCGGGATACGCTCAGTCGGGTAATCTACGGGTCGCGTTCATCACTCATTGTGGCTATCGCTGCGGTGTTGCTCGGGACGACCACCGGCTCATTGTGGGGATTGGCCAGCGGCTATATTGGTGGGCGGTTTGATCTTCTCAGTCAACGCTGTATTGAGTTTCTGCAGTCGTTTCCTGATCTGATTTTGGCCATGGCCATCTCCATGGCGCTCGGCACCGGCATGCGGACGGTGATCGTGGCCATTGCCATCACCCGTATTCCCTTCGGCGGGCGGGTCATTCGCTCGGTCGTGCTGTCGCTCAAAGAAGTGGCGTACATCGAAGCGGCCCGCGCCGTCGGCGCCTCACCGCTGCGCATCATGCTGCTGCATATTCTGCCACAATGCTTTGCGCCATACTTGATTCTCGCCACAACACACCTGGGCGTGGCCATCATCATCGAGGCCTCGCTGGGCTTTCTCGGCGTCGGCATTCCCCCGCCAACGCCAACCTGGGGCAATATGCTCGCCGAGTCGCTAACCTCCCTGGTGCCGCACTGGTGGCTGGTGTTCTTCCCCGGCCTGGCCATCACCATTACCGTGCTGGCCTTTAATCTCTTTGGGGATGGCATCCGGGATACGCTTGACCCGCGTTTGCGTGGTACCAGGTGAGTGCGAAGGCCGGAGGTGCGGAGTGAAAACCCTGAGCAGCTGACGCAGTGGCTCTTTCTTCCCTATTCCGCATTCCGCACTCCGCATGCCGCATCGGTATTAGGCTTTTGCCAGTTTGATCAAGTCGGCATCGAGTTCCCACCAGTGGATCGGGCTGGGACGCAGGACAGTACTCTTCGGCAAGCGGTTCCAGAAGTCTTCTTTCATTACCCCCACAATACGCGACAGCAAAAAGACCAGGAAGCCTGCTTCCACATGCTCGGGCACCATGTCAATGAGGCCCACCATCACCTTCGTGGCCCACGAATAGGCATCGACATTGGCTTCCTGAAAGCCGATCTGGGGATGACGTTTGAGCACTTCTTCGACCCCCACCTTGTAGTGGATTTTGGCAAAGCGCAGCAAGGGATGCCCATTGTTGGGAAATTCCCGGTCGAGGTCGTCGATAAGCCCCAGGGTACGCGGATCACCGTCTGGGCTCCGCAGGACGCGATGCCCGATGGCCATAGCCGCGTCGTACTGGTCAAGCCAGCGATTCCACCACCTGTGCAGTTGCTCCTCATCCGTATCCAGCCCAACGTCGGTCACCGCCTGCAGCATCTGTCCACCAGCAAAAGGCGCCGCTCCGCCATGATCCCGCCCCCACAATCCCGCCAGCGGCCGCGGCGTAGACGTACCACGGCGACACTGCACTCGACCCCACGACAACACCGGCATACGTGCTTACATTGCCAGGATCATGATAGGTCATATTGTTGAGCAGCCGATTCATAATGCGTACCTGTCGCTCGCGGTCTGCAGCACTATCGCAGGTCCCTAAGGCATCAACGAACGCGGCCGAAAAGTCTGTGCCCATCACGGGCTCGATAAAGTCTTTCTTGAGGTACTTCTTGCGGAAATAAGCCGGCAAAAACACCGAGGCTTCGGCCAGGACTTTCAGCCAGTCTGCCATGACATCAAAGGGCGTGACTCCGCCTGGCATCCAGTCTTTATACACGCGTTCGACGTTCGAGCCGTTCGAACGCACCATCAAAAAGGCGTTGAGGGCCGAGGTCATGGACATAGACGCCGTGTTGTTCACAAAGGCGACAAATTCATCTTTGCGTTTGCCCTGCACGAGATCCAGGCGAGCCCGCTGAATGATGTCCTCGAATGAGGCGACTAACTCCTGGCCTGGCTCACTGAGCCCCAGGAGTATCGTGAGGTTGTTGACGGAATAGGCTCGCCGCCCCAGCGTACGGATGGAATGCTTCTGTGGATCGAGTCCGAGCATGTAGCCGTGTAAGGGATCGACGTGGGTAAAACACGGTCCCCGGTTGACCAGGTATTTGACGCCCTTACTGCCCGCCATGTGGGCGTTGAGCGGTGAGCCTTCAATCACCGCGCCGCCCACACCGTCTTTGGCGGTTAAGCGCACCAGTAGCTCATCCCATACGCGCATGCGGTCTTCAAGGACGGCTTTGAATTTGGTGCCCTGGAGCAGTTCATCGGTTGAGAGTCCGTAGTGCATAAGACCAAGAGCCATGGGGTGGTTCCTTTCTCGACAACGTTACTATCTCGGAGGCAATGCACACCGACAGATACCTCATTGCGGCACGCAGTATCGAGGCATGCACAACTTTCATACATTGGATGACGTATACGCAATGAATAGCATGAAGCCCCCTTCCGTGCAAGGATTGATTACGGGAGAGCAGATCACCAGCATTGCGCCTCGTGGCGAGACCTGCCATGATTAGGCATCACCACGCCACCAGCACGGAGAGGCTGTTACGTCAAACCCAGTGTTGCCTTTGGCAGAGGAGAACCGCTCATGCCACGTGTTGCAGCCGCTACGGATCTTGCAGCACTCGAGCTGCCGACGATCCAGGTCGTCGACAACCTGGTGCGAGAACGCCCCTACAGCGTCACCTTCACCATTCCCGAATTTACCTGTGTGTGCCCGATGACTGGTCAGCCGGATTTTGCCACCTTCCACATCACCTACGTCCCCGACGCCCATCTCATCGAATTGAAATCGCTCAAACTGTACATCAATGCCTATCGCAACGTGGGTATTTTCCACGAGTTCGTGACCAACAAGATCCTCAGTGACCTGGCAGCCGCCTGTGCACCATTGCACATGGACATCGAAGGCGATTTCAACGTCCGCGGTGGCATCAAAACCGTGGTCAAGGCCACGTATGACCGCCCGCCAGGCGCCGCATAGCTACGGGTGCTTGCAGATCACGTTCAACACCGCCTGCCGTCCTTCCACCTGCACGGCCTTGAGCGCTCGTTGCAGCGCTGGTTGCATCTCAGACGCGCTCTCGACGCGCTCGCCATACCCGCCACTGGCGGCGACGACCATCTCAAAGTGTGGGGATGGCTGCAGCTCGCTCAGCGGAAAGTTGTTGGTCTTGGCTGCCCAACCGTTGGGATACATGCCCAGATTGGCGCGCCGTACAGCATTCCACACGCGGTTGTTGAAGATGACGGTCAGCGTTGGTAAACCCTGCGCCTGTGAGACAAAATGACAGGGCGTCGGATTGCCAAACATGTAGCTGCCGTCGCCCAGGGTCGCAATCACCAGCTTCTGCGGTGCTGCCAGCTTGGCACCGAGGGCAGCCCCAAGTCCCCATCCGAGGCCACCGGCCGGAGAGTTGCCAAAAATCGTCCCAGGAGTGGTGAAATCGGCCTGCGTAGGCACCAGGTCGTACTCGTTGACAATGATGGTGTCCTCATCTTTGATCTCGTTGATACAATGCGACACCCACACCGGATCCAGGGGCGAATCGTGGCGGACGTTCTCCACGGCTTGCCGCCAGGCGGCCCGTTGCTGCTCGTGGACGGCCTGCAGGCGTTTGGCACGCGCCGTGATCGAGCGCTGCTGGCCCTTGCGATGCGCTGCCAGGGCTTCCGTCAAGAGGGGAATAGCCGCAGACGAATCCGCCCGGATGGCCAGATCGCACGGGAAGCTACGGATCGGATAGGTACTGTAGATCGGATCAAGCCCCAGATGAATCACTTTACCATCCGCAGGAGGATTCTTCAGCGCCGGAAACCATGGGACGTCGCTATCAATCGCCAGGACCACATCGGCCGTCTCGATAAACGGCTCCGGGGCATAACCGAGATGCAACGGATGGTTGGTAGGAAAACACAGGTAGCGTCGATTGAACTCGACCACCGGGATGGCAAAGCTCTCTGCCAGCGCCACCAGATGGCCAACGGTTTCTGGGTTGCGCCCTGATGTACCGGTAATAATCAACGGGTTATCGGCTCCTGCCAGCATGGCCGCCGCCGTCTCGATCGATTGTGGATCGGGATAGAGACGCCCTCCCAGGTCACGGCGGGCTGGCGAAGACATCGTAAACTCCGTCTGCGGCTCTGCCAACACTTCACGCGGCAGTGTCATATAAATCGGTCCACGGGGCTCTGTCATGGCGATTTCCAGGGCCCGGTCAACCACCGCTTCCAGCTGCGTGAAGTTGCGCAGTTCGTAGTCCCATTTGACATACTCGCGCAGCATGCCTGCCTGATCAAACGATTCTTGCGCCCAGTGGATATAGATATTGCGCGCCCCGGGCAAACCAGCCTCGGTGAGCGGCGTACGTCCAGCCGTGAACAGAATGGGCACATTGTCCCGCGCGGCGTTGATGATGCCATTGATGGCGTTGCCCGTGCCCACGTTGACATGCACCATCACCATCTGCGGCTTGCCAGTGACCATGTAGTAGCCATGCGCCATGGCCACCGCGGCGTTTTCGTGGGGCACGGTGATGGGTTTTGGAGTCTGTTTGCCCTGCTCGGCAAAGCGGGCAAAGGCATCGATCAGTGGGGCAAAATCTGTACCAGCGTTGGCAAAGAAATACTCTACTCCCCGCTCGCGTAATAACTCCAGATAGGCCTGTCCAGTGGTTTCTACCTCGACGGTCTTACGTGCCATACCAGGGCTCCTCTCTCTACGCTACGAACCGGGTCGCCAACCGCGCCCAGCATACCATACTTTGCCGACTCTCCACTACTGGGAAAGGCACGCACGTCCTGCCGTGCCTCCAGGGAATAGCAGAACTCCTACGAAACAGCCTGTGTCGCAGGCAACTTGACGAGCATCTTCCCAAGGTTCTCGCCAGTAAACAGGCCAATGAACGCCCTGGGAGCATTCTCCAGGCCTTCAACCAGGGTCTCTTCCCACTGGATCTTGCCGGTCTGGATCCAGGCTGCCATGTCGGCAGAGAACTGCGGCAGACGATCCATATGGTCAGACACAATGAAACCCTGCAGCGTCAGCCGCTTGCGCACGGCATGGGTGAGGTTGTTCGGGCCAGTGGTGGGGGAGTTATACTGCGAGATCATGCCGCACAGGACCAGGCGCCCAAAACTGTTCATGAGCTCCAGCGCCGCTTCAAGATGCGCCCCACCGACGTTTTCGAAATACACGTCGATGCCGTTTGGACAATGGCGTCCCAGTTCGGCAATGAGCGAATCCACCTCTTTGTAATTGAACGCCGCATCGACTCCGGCCACTTCCTGTAGCCAGTGCACCTTGGCGGCTGAGCCAGCGCTCCCCACCACCCTGCACCCATGCAGCTTGGCAATCTGGCACACCACACTGCCCACCGCACCCGCCGCCGCAGACACGAATACCGTGTCGCCTGCCTTGGGCTTGCCAATATCCAGGAGGCCAACATAAGCCGTCATGCCGGGCATACCCATAACGCCGAGGTACGCCTGCAGCGGCACCTGCGTGGGATCAACTTTCGTCAGCCCTTTGCCATCAGAAATAAAGTATTCACGCCAGCCGAGCCGACTCGACACATAATCACCAACGCCAAAGGCCGTATCGCCCTGCGCCTGCACGACTTGCCCCACACAACCGCCTTCCAGGGGCTGGCCAATCTGAAACGGCGCGACATAACTGGCGCGATCGTACATCCGTCCACGCATGTATGGATCGACAGACATGTAGTGATTACACACCAGCATTTCGCCCGGCTGGAGCGCTGGCAGGGTGACCTCGGCGAGTGCGAAATCACTCTCCTGCGGCAAACCAACAGGACGGCGCTTTAAACGAATTTCACGGCTCACTATCGTCGCCATGGATGTCTCCTTTCCAGTCATCGCGTGGGAGCGTGATCATCCGCTGCACCCTGGCAGGCCCTAACGGTGGCGACGCTGCTCGTCGATCAGCTCCCACAGGCGGTGCGGTCCGAGAGGAAATTCGTGCAGTCGTACGCCGAGAGGCGCCAGAGCGTCCTCGATGGCACTCACCAGGGCAGCCTGCGCCGGAATAGTGCCGCTCTCGCCAGCGCCTTTGGAGCCCAGAGGATTCAGCGGACTGGGCGTCTCGACATGCTCCACCTGCACGGGCGGCATCTCCATGGCCGTGGGCAAGTGATAGTCGAGAAAGGTGCCAGTCAGTAGCTGCCCATGGTCATCGTACGCCAGTTCCTCGTAGAGCACTTCACTGATGCCCTGCGCCACGCCACCCAGGATCTGGCCGCGCATGAGCAACGGATTGAGCACTCTGCCACAATCGTCCACCACCACGTAGCGCAGCACCCGTACCTGTCCTGTGTCCGCATCCACCTCCACGGCGATCATATGCACGCCGCTCGAATACGTGGCGCGTTCAGCTTTGAAGTAGTGTGTGGCTTCCAGCGCTGGCTCCCAATCGGCGTGTGGCGCCGACATGCCAAAACCCATGCCAATGTCCGCCACATGCGCCAGCTCTCCCAGTGTGTGGCCCCGCTCTGGATCGCTCTTGAGAAAGGCCCGCCCATCGGCCCAGCCAAGCGCCTGGGGTTCGACCTGCAGCAAGGTCGGCGGCCAGACGCAGCGCTTTATGGCGCACCTGGCTGGCCGCGACATAGACCGCATTGCCGCCCAGCACGGCCACCCGGCTGCCAAACGTCCCCATGCCCTGACCAATGCCAGCCGTATCTCCTGTCACCACGTCGACCTGGTCAATATCGACGTCCAGCACCTCGGCACAGATCTGCGCCAGCACCGTCTCATGCCCCTGCCCCTGCGTCCCGGCGCCACTCTGCACCATGACGCGACCAGTCCCCGGCTCCACCCGTACCACCGCACCTTCGTAGGGCCCCAGGCCGCCACCTTCCACAAAGGTGGCCATACCGATGCCCAGGTAGCGCTGCTGTTGCCGTGCAACAGTTTGCTCGCGGCGCATGGCGGCATAGTCAAAAGCCTCCATGGCTTTGTGGAGACAGGCAACGTAATCGCCGCTGTCATAGATCATCGGCTTGCCGTCCCGGTAGAGCAAGCCGACATCAAAGGGAAATTCCTCACGCTGAATCATATTGCGCAGCCGCACCTCGGCAGGGTCAAGAGCGAGGGTACGCGCCACATGATCAACGACGCGGTTCATGACAAACACCGCCTGCGAACGGCCGGCACCACGCACCACGGTCATGGCCACGCGGTTGGAAAAAACTACCGTCGTCGCCAGGTGCAGGTTGGGGATCTTGTACGTACCCGGAATGGTCGTCTGGGTGATCCAGGGCGTAATCACCCCCGCTGGTGTGTACGCACCGGCGTCAATGTACATGGCGTCGCGCAGGCCAACGATAGTGCCATCGCGGTTGAATGCTACCTGCACGCGGTGGATCTGTTCGCGCTCCTGCGAGGTGGTCAGAAAATGTTCCAGGCGGTCCTCGGTATACTTTACCGGACGCTGCAAGCGCATCGCCAGCAGCGCCACGAGCACGTACTCCGGGTGCAGCTGCGCCTTGGGACCAAAGCCTCCACCAACGTCTGGAGCAATGACACGCAGACGCTGCTGGGGCAAGTCCAGCAGGTTGGCCAGGGCACGGCGCACACGGTGCGGCGCCTGAATGGTGGCCCACAGGGTCAGGGTCTCAGTAAAGGCATCGGCCTGTGCCACAGCGCAGCGTGTTTCAATGGGATGGCCACAGCCACGCTGCATACGCAGTGCGAGTTCGTGCACGTAATCGGCCGTGGCACAGGCGTGCTCGATATCGCCGACCGTCTGCTCGAAGTGCGCCGCCACATTCCCCGGTGCGTCGTCGTGCACCAGGGGGGCGTCCGGCGCCAGGGCCTTGTCGAGGGAGCCGATGGCAGGGAGGGGATCGTACTCCACCACGATACGCCGCACCGCGTCCTCGGCTAGATAGCGGTCGCGCGCCACGACTACCGCCACGGGCTCACCGACGTAGCGCACCATATCACGGGCCAGGGCCTCGTACATTTTCGCCTTGAGTGCCGGGTGGGAGAGAAACATCGGAAAAGGACGTGCCAGCGGGGCAATATCGGCATAGCTCCAGGCCGTTACAACCCCGTCACTCTGCCGCGCCGCCTCCAGATGCACCGTGCGAATGCGGGCATGCGCGTGTGGTGAGCGACACACAGCCATGTGCAGCATATCCGGCAGAACGAGGTCATCAACAAAACGGCCGCGACCCGTCAACAACCGCGCATCCTCCCGACGCACGACACTGGCACCGATGTATGTATGGCTCATGCAGGCTCTCCTCGCAGCTGCGCGGCCGCTCTCAGGGTGGCTTCAACAATGTGTTGATAGCCCGTACAGCGACACAGATGGCCAGCGATTGCCTGCCGCACCTGGTCGGCAGTCGGTGCCGGGTTCTCCTGCAGGAACACCTGCAAGGTCATCAAAAACCCCGGGGTGCAGAAACCGCACTGCAGGGCATGGCACTGCTGGAACGCTTGCTGCAAAGGG
>CAVZBC010000050.1:0-33080 GCA_963773125.1 uncultured Gammaproteobacteria bacterium
CGGACCGCGATTACTGCGGACCGGGGCGGCGCACGTATCTTCGGCGACAACGCGCACGCCGATGTCAAGAATGCCCTGGCCAATGTGCATAACATGCGCGCCAGCATCGACAATGCCCAGGCGGAAGTGGCGAGTCGGAGTGCACAACTCGAGCGGGCGCGTGTCTCTATTGACGACACGAAACGTATTCTGGAGCGGCAGCGGGCGCTGTTTGAGCGCTCCTTGCTGTCGCGCCATGAGGCGGAGACTGCGCAGACGGCGTATGACGTTGCTGTCGCCCAGCACAACGCCGCGCAGGCGGACCGTGGAGTCGGCTGAGGCGAAGCTCCGCGCCACGCGGGCCCAACTGGTGGCCGCGGAGGCACAGGTGGAGAAGGCCAAAGCCCAGGTGCACCAGGCACAGGCGGCACTCGCTCAGGCGCAGGTGGATCTCGAACGCACGGTCATTCGCTCCCCGGTCACCGGCACGGTCATTTCGCGCAGTGTGGATGTGGGGCAGACCGTGGCCGCGAGCCTGCAATCCCCGACGCTGTTTACCATTGCGCAAGACTTGAGCCAAATGCAGGTGGACACGCATGTCAGCGAGGCCGATATTGGCCAGGTGGCTGTCGGCCAGGTGGCGACGTTTACGGTGGACGCCTATGCGGGGCAGGTCATGCACGGCACGGTGCGCGACATTCGCTCTGCGCCCATCATGGTGCAAAATGTCGTGAACTATAACGCCGTTATTGCCGTAGAGAACCCGGATCTGCAAGTTAAAGCCTGGCATGACGGCCACCGTATCGATCCTCGTCGCACGGCGGGACAACGTGTTAAAAATCCCCAAGGCGGCGCTCCGCTTTCAGCCGCAACTGACGCCACAGGAGCGCGAGCAGTTCGTCACCAGCTTCCAGAAGCAACAGGCGGCGAGCGCGTCAGACGGTACAGGGGCAGCGCCGCGTCGGTCCTGGCAAAACACCCCCAAAGTCTGGGCCTTGACTCTGGAAGGCGCGCTGTGGCCCATTGCCGTGGGTCTCGGGATTAACGACGATCAGTTCAGCGAACTCCAGGATGGCAATCTCCGCGAGGGGCAAGAGCTGATTATTGGTCTCAACGAGAAGGACGGGGCCAGGTCGAGCGGCAGCACGGCCCGGGTCGACCTCACGCCCACCACCCGTGCGCTTTTAAGGGAGAAGATGCAGGAGACACCATGACGCACAGTGCTGATGGCCATGCGCATTGCCCACCGGGCCTTGCGGCGTAACACGCTGCGTTCCGCGTTAACCATGCTGGGGGTGATCATCGGGGTGGCGGCGGTGATTGCCATGCTCGCCATTGGGCAGGGGGCGCAGGCGGCCCTGCGGGCCCAGATCGCCAGCCTCGGTGCCTACACGCTGGTCATTCAGCCGGGCGCGACGACGCAGAGTGGGGTGCGGTATGGCTGGGGGAGTCGCACAACCCTGCGTGCGGCCGATGTCCAGGCCATTCTCAAAGAGTGTCCAGCCGTGGCCTATGCCACTCCTCTCCTGCGTGGCGGCTTTCAGGTGCGTGTATGCCAACCAGAATTGGCCAACGGCGGTGCAGGGGACGGGCATCGAGTACCCTATCATTCGCGAATGGGCCATGGCGTCTGGCGAGTGGTTTACGTCCCAGGATGTCGACGCGGCCAGCAAAGTGGCGGTGCTGGGGGAGACGGTCAGGGCCATGCTGTTTGGCAGTGTCGATCCTGTGGGCCAGGTGATGCAGATGAATAACATCCCGTTTCGCATCATCGGTGTGCTCGAACCGAAGGGGCAATCGGCCTGGGGACAGGATCAGGATGACATGATCTTCATTCCCTACACCACGATGCAGAAGAAGGTCTGGAGGGCGACCTCTATGCACAGCATTCTGGCCGCGGCTGGTAGCAGCGCTGAACTGCCACAGGCCATCGAGCAAATCACCGCTCTGCTGCGCCAGCGTCACCGCCTGCAGCCCTGGCAGGAGAACGATTTTTCTATCCAGCCCTTAGCGGATATGGCGGCCGCCGAGGAGGAGAGCACGCGCGTCATGACGCTGCTGCTGGGGAGTATTGCCTCTATTTCGCTGCTGGTGGGCGGCATCGGCATCATGAACATCATGCTGGTCTCGGTGACCGAGCGCACACGCGAGATCGGCATTCGCCTCGCCGTGGGCGCGAAGCAAAAAGACATTCTGTGGCAGTTTCTGGTCGAAGCGCTGCTGCTGAGTCTCAGCGGCGGCGGTCGTCGGTATCGTGCTCGGGCTGGTGGGCTCCCAGCTCGTGAGTAGCGCGGCGGGGTGGCCGCTGTTGGTTTCCTGGGAGGCAGTGGCCTTAGCGTTCGCTTTCTCAGGAGCAGTGGGCATCTTTTTCGGCTTTTATCCTGCCCGCAAAGCGGCGCAGCTCGATCCCATCCAGGCGCTGCGGTATGAGTGACCTGTGGCGGTTGGGCTTACTTGATGGCACCGGCCGTGAGGCCAGTGACGTAGTAGTCCATGAAAAAGGCATACAGCACGATGATGGGCAGCACGCCCGTGATACAGGCAGCCATGAGCGAGCCCCAGTAATAGATGTCGCCGCGGATCAGCTCTGTGACCACGCCGACAGACAGGGTCTTATGCAGCTCGTCCTGGATAAAGACCAGCGAATAGAGAAACTCATTCCAGCACAGCGTAAAGGCAAACAGAATGGCGCAGACCACACCAGGCAAGGCCATGGGGAGGACAATGGTGACGAGGGTCCGCAGGCGGGTGCAGCCGTCAATGTAGGCGCACTCTTCCACCTCCACCGGCACGGTGCGGAAATAGCCCATGAGCAGCCAGGTGACAAAGGGAATGAGAAAGGTGGGGTAGGTGAGCACCAGCGACCAGTAGGTATCACGCACGGGACATAATCGTCAATGAAATTGATCACCTCAATCAGCGGCAGAAACAGCAGCGAGGTGGGCACCAGATAGGTCACGAACACTGCCACGCCAAAGGCTTCGACGCCGCGGAAACGCAGCCGGGCCAGGGCGTAGGCGGCCAGAATACCGATAAGCACCGAGATGCCAGTGGCCAGAACGGAGACGATGAACGTGTTGAGCATCCAGTGATCGAAGAACTGGGTGTTCTCCGCCAGATAGATATAGTTTTCCATGGTCATCCCGGTGGCCCAGAACGGTGACGCGCCCAGGTTGTTGATTTCCTGCTTGGTCTTGAACGATGTGACCAGGGTGATGTACAGCGGAAACAGCGCAAAGGCGACATACGGGCAGCGAGACGCGATATAGGTCCACACCGCCTGCCGGATGCGCCAGGTGGGTGTTTTGGCCTGCACATCGACCCCAACGGCGGCAGTGGTGGTGCTAGAGGCCATAACTCGACTCCTTCCGTACCATGCGCAACTGCAAAATGACCACCAGGAGGAGCAAGGGGAACAGGAAGAGCGAGATGGCAGCTCCCAGACCGATCTCGTGGTTGAGAATGCCTTCGGTAAACGAATAGGTGGCAAACAGATGCGTGGAGTTCATCGGTCCACCACGCGTCAGGACATAGACAATGTTAAAATCCGCCCAGGGTGAAAATGGTCGAAAACAGGGTGACCACGGCCAGCACCGGGCGTAACAGCGGCAGGGTAATATGCCAGAATTTCCGCCATCGCCGTGGCACCATCCGTTTCCGCCGCCTCATAAATCTGCGTCGGAATGGCCACCAGTCCGGCAAAGATGGTCACGGCAAAAAATGGCAGACCGCGCCAGAAGTTGACAAACACGCACGGCGGCCAGGGCCAGCGTTTCCTCGCCGAGCCATTGATAGGGTCCCAGGCCAAGCAGATTGCAGCGGCCAGATATGTTTCAGCGCCCAGTTGATATGACTATACGTCGGATCGAAAATGAGCCACCAGCCCAGCGTGGTCAGAGCCGTCGGCGCGACAAAGGGAATCAGCACCGAGCCGCGGAAGAAGCGTTTCCACTTCGTCGCCCGTTGCAACAGCAGGGCCAGACCGAGCCCAAAGACACTCTTGAGCACCACGGAGGTGACCGCAAAAATGATGGTATTCCGTAGCGTCTGGTGGAAGATGCGGTCTCCTAAAATCCAGCGAAAATTCTCCAGACCAACCCAGTGACGGGCTCGCCAATGAGTCCATCGCTCAGGCTGAACCAGAGGGCCAGACAGAAGGGATAGACGATGAGCGCCACCATGACGATCGCTGCCGGCAAAATGAAGCCGTAGCCATCCAGGTCTGGTCCCAAGGCACGGCGCAAGCGTCGCCGTTGGGCAGCCTGCGGTATCAGCACCAAGGTGCAGCTCTCTTTTGCTGTCGAAATCGCCATGCTACTGTCTCTTTCTCCAGTGCGCCGTTGTCCCGCTCTCCTCTACGGGAGGATGATGCGGCAGGCGGCAGCACCATCCTGTCGCTCGCCATCATCTGTGCCAGACAGACGCTGTACCTTAGCCTTCTGCGTGTCGCTGATAAATGCGCTTCATTTCCCGTTCCGCATCCTGCACGGCCTCTTCCGCGGACATCTTGCCGGTGGCGCAGGCCGCCATGGTGTCCGGAATAATGAACTTGTCCCACACCACCTCGGCCGCTGCCGTGGGGCTCCCAGGCCAGCCCGGGGCATGCGAGTACCAGGCGATGTAGGGGTGGAAGTAGTACTTGAGGCTCGAGGCGTACACCGGATGGAAGGTAAAGTTCTTCAGAAGCGACTGGTTATAGCCCTCGCTGGCCATCAGGTGCTTTTCGTAGTTCTGCTTTCTGAAGTGATAGGCCAGGAACTCCTTGGCCAGATCCTTCAGGGGCGAGAATTCCCAGATGCCCATGTTGGTCGGCGCCGCTGACATATGGCGGCCCGCCGGTCCCTTGGGCGGCAGAACGTGGTTGATGACCAGATGAATCGGCCGCTCCGTGCCTGGCAGCAGCGCCTTATCTTTGCGTGCCGAAATGTAGGCGCTAATGGGATTGAGGATGATGCCGCACTTGCCGGAGTTGAGACAGACGTTGTTATTGCGATCGTCCCAGGCCAGCACTTCGGCTTCCATGGTGTCGTCGTAGAGCGCCTTGATAAACTTGTAGGCCTCGACGGTCTCTTTGGAGTTGATGGCAACGGTCTTGCCGTCTTTCTCCACCTCCTTGCCGCCACAGCTCCAGATAATGCCGCGCAGAATATGGTTGGAGTCCTCGGAGTGGGACAACTGAATGCCTACCGGATGCCCTTTGGCTTTCAGCTTTTTGCCAATACGGTGCACATCTTCCCAGGTGTCGGGCAGCTCTTCGCCGAGCTCCGCAATGCAGGTCCGTGCGCAGGGCCAGCGGGAAAGAGACAATAGAACCAGGGAACGGCCCGATACTGCCCATCGCTGCCTTTGCCGACCTCATTGTTCGTCCATCCCCAGCCGGCGCGGCCGATTTTTTCGACCAGATCGTCGAGCTTCACCAGATGCTTGGCGTACAGGTTGGGCATGGCAAAGCGTGTCAGGCCAACGAGGTCATGCCCCTTTTGCCCCTGCACTTCACTGGCGATCACCGCCGGCATCTGCAGGTGGGCCACCTTGTCCATGCGCACCTTGACCCCAGCTTGTTTGCCAAACTCCTCCAGTTGCCGCTGCAGTTCATCGTCCGAGGCCGTCACAAAGTGCGCAAACGTCAAGAGCTTGAGCTCGCGCTCCTGCGCTAGGGCCGGGGGCGTTCTGGTCAGGAGATATGCTCGCCAGCCCTGCTGAGGCAACCAGCGAAGAATGCAGCAACGTCCGTCGACTGATAGGATGATGGGAAAGGCTATCTGTGTCCCTGGGTACTGTTTCCATACAGAATCCTCCGTTGAACGACTTGGCAAGCATCTGTTGATGCGTAAGCTGCCTACCTATCATAGGCATTTCTGAATGTCAAGTGCTGATGTGTCACGGGGGATTACGAATCGCGGCCGGAGCGAGGGAACCATACGTCCAATGATCACGTGTAGGCGCCGCGTGGACCACGACAGTGGTAGGCGTTGGACGGCGTTTGGCAATGTCCAGGGCGGCGACGCGATACGCTTCTGCCAGGGTCGGGAAGTTGAAGATGTGATCAATAAAGGCATCGACATTGCAGCCAGCGAGAAGCCCGGTTTCCCCCACATGAATGAGTTCCGTGGCGCCTTCGCCGATGATCTGTACGCCGAGGAGGCGCTGCCCCTGGGCATCAGCGACGAGTTTCAACAGGCCGTCGGTAATGCCGCCAATCTGCCCACGCGCCAGTTCTGCAAACGGCGCCCGGCCCACCACGATCGCCCCATACCGTTGACGGGCTTCGTGTTCGTTCAGACCGACACTGGCTATTTCGGGAATGGTATAGATGCCAATCGGGATCATTTCGGGTGGGTTCCCTACCGCCAGGCCAAGGGCATGGCGCATGGCGCGGCGTCCTTGTTCCATGGCACAGGAGGCCAGTGAGGGGGGGCCAATGACATCGCCAACGGCATAGATATGGGGCGTGCTGGTCTGACAGTGTTCGTCGACGGCGATGAAGCCGCGTTCAGTGAGCCTGACACCGGCCGCCATGATATTGAGCCCATCGAGGTTCGGCAGGCGGCCGAGGGCACAAAAGAGTTTTTCACTGCGCACCTCTGCGCCGCCCTTGAGCGTGGTAATGACCGTCGACGCCCCATCCCACACCACAGTGGCGATCTCTTGTTGGGCCAGGTATCGTCCACCATTGGCGGCAAAACCCCGTACGAAACAGTCTGCCAGCTCGGGATCGAGAAAACTGACCGGACGCTCGCTGCGATCGATCATCGTCACTTGCACCCCCAGGCTGGCAAAGATGGAGGCATACTCGCTGGCAATGACGCCAGCTCCCAGGACAGTCAGCGACGCGGGTAAGTACAGCATCGATAACAGCGAATCGCTATCAAGAATGTGTTCGTGATCGACAGGAATATCCTCTGGCGTGCGTGGGCGCGAGCCTGTGGCAATCACCATGAGTCTCGCCGGTGACGCGTGCGCAGCTGCCATCGAGGGCCAGGACTTCGAGGAGCCGTGGGCCAAGGAAGCGAGCGCGTCCATGCCACTGGTCAATGCCGTTGCGCGCCAATTGCTCTGCCATGTAGCGTTCATGCGCCCGCACGACATGGTCGAGATGGGACATGAGACTCCCCAGTTCCAGATCCGGCCGCAGCGTCAGGGGGACAATGGCGCCAAAATGCCGTTTGAAGTTCAGCAACGTCAGCGCGCTATGCCGCAGGGTTTTGCTGGGGATGGTGCCGTGATGCACACAGGCACCACCGACACGGGAGCCCTGCTCGATGACCAGGACGCGCTGTCCTGCCTTGGCGCCCTGAATGGCGGCTTTCTGGCCAGCAGGACCACTGCCGATGACGATGATGTCATAGTCCGCCGTTGGCATCAGGACAGCCCTGCGATGACGCTGAGCACTCTATCGCGCTCGTCTAATAACGCCGTAACGTCATCCGGATAGAAATTCAAGTCGCTCAAAATGGGATGGTGACGCACACTCTCTTCGTCGAAGACCTCTGGCGTCGCCAGATGGTATGACAGATAGTCGGCCAGGCGGGTAATCATCACCGCTTCTGTACACATCGGGGCCACCAGATAGTCGTGATGATAGGTGATGCTCTCTGTCACATGCGGCGGCAATCCCCACTCGGTGGCGATGAGATGTCCCACCTGCGTATGGCAGGCTTCCATCACAGCACTCACGGCTGCAGGGTCTACCGTCACGCCGAACGAGCGCTGGATGTCCACGAGCGTTTGCAGCAGCACTGGTTTGCCAATGTCGTGCAGGAGTCCGCAGAGGAAGGCCCCTTCGACGTTACTGCGGCGGAGCCGGGCGATTTCCTTCGCATATGCCCCTGTGCCCACCGCATGGTGCCAGAGGGTGCGTATTTCGTGTTCATAGCCCGCCACGTCAAACACGCGGCTTTGTATAGAGATCGCAAAGGCGATTTCGCCCAGCGTGGCAGCGCCGAGACGACTGACCGCCTGCTGGAGCGAGACAATCGGCATGCGCGGCATATACGCCGGGGAGTTGGCCACCCGGAGGATATGGCTGGCCAGCGCTTGGTCGCGATGGATGAGCGCCGAGAGTTTGCGTGTGTCGACATCATCTGAAGAGGTGAGCTCCATAACTTCCCAGACAATAGTGGGCAGGAGGGGTAACTCCAGGTGCCTATCCTCGATACGCGCCAGCAAAGCAGTCCGGATCTGTTCGGGGAGGACAATGACCTCCTCATTCGCAAGATGCTCAATCATGATGGGACCTCCTTGTGCACATCGCGCCATGACAGGAGAAATGTGCGCTGCTCACTCACCCTGTGAGAATGACAGTACATAAATCGGCAGAAAAGCCTACGAACTTGAGGCGATGCTCCAGAGGGGGTGGCCGCGCTTGTCCTAGGGATGTTCTTGGCGCGCCACGAGTAAGCCGTCTTCACGGTGTACTCTCAGGGCAAAGGGATAGCGATCGATGTGCAACGCCAGGGTGCGGTCGAGGGGGTGGTACTGCGGCTGCAGCGGGTCGTCAAATTTCTGGGATTCCTGCCCGATGAGGACGAGGTGGCGGACGGCCTCGGGATCCGGGGTGCGCCCCTGCAGGAGGTTACGCAGATACAGCGCACATTGCTCGTCCTCATCCGAGCGCTGACGGGCTGCCCAGCCCATAGCGACGAGCGTGATCAGGGCAGGGGAGGTGCGCAGAATCGCCCGTACTGTGGCCGTCGCCGTGACGAAGGCTCCCAGATAGTGGCGCGTGGCAGCCGTGGCGGCTGACACCCCCACAGTACCGGCACGTGTGGACTGAATCAAGGTTTTGCCGCTCAGGTCGGCCTGACTCACTTCGTAGGGCGAGTTGCCAAAATCGAACCCGTCCGGCTTGCAGCCGTCGACTTCGCCCATACACAGGTGTCCGACACCCTGGCGGCGGAGCGCCAGCGCCTCTTCTACCTCGGCGACGAGGATGATTTTGTCGACACCGCGATCAAAAGCCACCGCTGCAGTGGTGAAGGCACGAAACACATCGATAATGATGGCCGTCCCTTGTGCCTCCCGGGCGCCCTGCAGGAGGCTGGTCAGCTGAATCTCCATGTCGATTCCTCGCCAAGTCGGTGCACGGTTGACAGCACGTGTGCTGTAGGACAGTAGTGCGCACAGTGTAGCGGACGCACCACAGATGTCAAGACAGCCGCCAAGTGTTGGAACGCGTGGGATATAGAGTAGGGGCGACTCGCCAAGCACCCGTGTGTGGGGGCGACCGATTTATGGCCAGATGCCGAGTTGCTCGTATGCCGTCACGACCTTTTGTAGCCCACACACGAAGGCGGCGGTGCGGAGATCCTCAATGCTGTGCTGGTGCATGGTCTCGAGGATGAGCTGAAATCCCTGCAGCATGGTTTCTTCGAGGCCAGAATTGACCAATTCCAGCTCATCGATGCCGTGCAAGATTTCTGCCTGTAACGCCGGGGGAAATACCTGCCCTGTGACTGTCTCGATGCCCTGGATCAAGCGGCGCTGGGTCTGAATGCCCACGCGCTTGCCCATACGGCCAAACCGCATATGCGACAGATTCTTCACCCACTCGAAGTAGCTGACGGTGACGCCACCGGCATTGGCGAAAATGTCTGGGATAATTATCGTGCCCCGTTGGCGCAAAATCGTGTCGGCCTCCGAGGTCGTCGGACCGTTCGCCGCCTCGGCGATCAGGGGGGCCTTGAGGCGCGGCGCATTCACGACGGTAATCTGGTTCTCCAGCGCCGCCGGCACGAGGATATCGCAGTCGAGCTCGAGACAATCGCTGCCGCGCTCGAGGGTTTGGGCGTCAGGAAAATTGCGGATACTCCCCGAGGCCTCTCGCCACTGCAACACGTCATTGACATCCAGTCCTGCCGGGGCCGAGATAGTGCCATCTGATTCGCCAATACCAACGATCACGGCGCCTTCTTGTTGCACGAGGCGAGCAAAGTGGCTGCCCACGTTGCCCAGCCCCTGGACCACGATGCGTTTGCCGTCCAGCCCGCCATGCAGGCCCGTGGCCTGCACCAGCTCAGGATGACGAAAGAATTCTTGCAGCACGTACACCACCCCGCGGCCGGTGGCTTCGCGGCGTCCGCGAATGCCGCCCTGGGTGACGGGTTTGCCAGTGACGCAGGCCATGTTATTGAGATCGCTTGGATGCATCATATTGTACGTGTCCGCCATCCAGGCCATCTCCCGTTCGCTCGTGCCCAGATCGGGGGCTGGGACATCAATGCCAGGGCCGATGAATTCCTTGCGCACGAGCTCGGCGGTGTAGCGCCGCGTGATGCGTTCGAGTTCTTCCACGTCATAGTCGCGCGGATTGAGCGCAATACCGCCTTTGGCACCGCCAAACGGCAGATCGGTAATGGCGCACTTCAAGGTCATGATGGCCGCCAGGGCTGCCACTTCCTCCAAGTCGACATGCGGGGCAAAGCGAATACCACCCTTGGTCGGCAGGCGATGCTGCGAATGTTCGGCACGAAAGGCCTGAAATATTTGTACCTTGCCTTTGATGCGCACGGGAAATTGCATGGAGTACATATGATGGCAGACCCGGATGCTCTCGATGAGGTCAGGGGGGGCTTTCAGGTAGCGGACGGCGCGGTTGAAGTTATCGTTAAAGACTTGCAGCATCGATGGGTGGCGTGTCTGTCGCATAGCTCTCCTTCCGGAAATACGCCGTGCCAGTAAAGTCTGAGCAAAGGCTCTGTGCATAGAAAGTATATCCCACCGATATTGCATGATGCCTAGCCGTTTCCTGCCCGGTCCACTGCTCCGACGCTCACATATGTCGTAATGTCTGTCCCTGGGCTGCGAGGAGCTCACTCAGGTAGGCCACGGCCTGTTGCAAAATGGTTTCGGCCGGGACGTCTGCGGCACTGCGTGCGATGATGTCTACAGGCAGGCCTGTCGGGGTATCACGCCCGCCAAGAGCGATATACCCTTTCAGATAGGTGGAGGGATAGCGGGCGCGCACCTGGGCGAATAACGGGGCGAGTTCTGATTCATACATGTTGACGGCGACGCGCAGCGAGGCGGCGTGGGCGGGATAGGTGGTGGTGAAGAATGGCACGAGATACATGGTAAAGACCGCCTGCATTTCTGGCGGCGGGCCTGGCAGAGCAAAGAACGTGGTGGCTGCTTTGGTGACGGCGATACATGGCGCCCAGCCGGCGGGGTTCTGATACACCTGGGCGCCGTCCGGGACAGTGGCCATACGGAGAAGAGCCGGGGTGAGCTCCCCGCGACCACTCAGGTGGCGTCGTTGCACATAGGCATCTAGCGTGGGTTCGTGGACGACGGGTTGGACGCCAATGAGGGTGGACAGCGCTTGCACGGTCAGATCATCTGGCGTCGGCCCCAGGCCACCGGTGGTGAGCACGATCGTGGTATGGCGGGCGATGGCGTGCTCGAATGCTTCGAGCAACATGTCCAGGTCATCCAGCACGATGGTGATGCGGCGCATATGCGCGCCCAGGGCCACCAGCTCCTGGGCGAGCCAGAAGGAATTGGTGTCGTGAATGCGCCCCATGACCAACTCCGTCCCAATAGAAAAAATCTCCACTATGGGCTCGTGAACCATGCCCCGACCTCCTCTGCCATGCCGATGATGTGTGGCCCGCAGGCGCCGTGATGCGGTGTGTGCCCCATGCATGCTACGGGAATTTCCGGCGCCTGTCGATGGCGAACCTGGACGATCCGTAGTGGAAAAATATCGCGAGAAAGTATTTTCGTGCTTGACAGATACCGAGAGAACACGGTATAGATGCTTCTTACCTGCACGTTGTTTCTCCCCATGTCACGGTACCAAGCCAGGGAGGTTTGTGGATACCATGGGCGTCGAAAGAGTTCCTGCACCGCATACACCGACTGTGTACGGGGCCTCTGGTGCGTCTCAGCACCTGGGAACTCAAGTGCTCATGGCGTCCAGTCTTCTCCTCCTTGCCCTGCTTCTGGAGGACCTCGGAAGCTTCCTTAGGCAGTAAGTTTCGGAAGCAAGAGGCCCTCGGCAAGTTTCACGCCCCTTACCATCCGTCTATACGGACTCTTGCTTTGCAGACCTATAATATGCACCCGGACGGGACAGACACGGTGACCAGTGGGTGTGTCCCAGGCGCTGACGTAGTGCGGTGTACGTCGTCGAGGAGGGAGGTGATCGGGCATGCCCAGTGCGCTTCGACAGTGGCACACAGTCATAGGAAAACATCGTGGGCGATGTCAGTAGCCCAGGAAAGACAGCGAGACACATAGGAGAACAGGCCATGCGGAAAGTGGACATTTTTGATACGACGTTGCGTGATGGGGAGCAATCGCCAGGCTGTAGTTTAAACGGCGCGGAAAAATTGGAGATTGCCCATCAACTGGCGCGTTTAGGGGTGGACGTCATCGAAGCGGGGTTTGCGGCCTCTTCGCCGGGAGACTTTGCGGCCGTGAAAATGATCGCCGAGCAGGTACGCGGGCCGGTGATCACGGTATTGGCCCGCGGCGTGCGCTCAGACATCGAAGCGGTCGCCGAGGCGGTCAAACCGGCGGCACGGTCGCGTATTCATATTGTCGTGAGCGCCTCGAACATCCATCTGGAAAGTAAATTGCGCAAGTCCAAAGACGAAGTGCTGCAGATGGGCATCGATTCGGTGCGGCTGGCGCGGAATCTGTGTGGGGATGTGGAGTATTCCACCGAGGACGCCTCGCGGGCAGACCTGGACTACCTGTGTCGGACGCTTGAAGCAGTGATCAACGCCGGGGCCACGGTGGTGAACATTCCTGATACCGTCGGCTATGCCGTGCCCGGTGAATGGTTTGAGGCGTTCTATGCCATTATGCAGCGGGTGCCGAACATCGACAAAGCAACAGTCAGTGTCCACTGCCACAACGATCTCGGCATGGCCGTGGCCAACTCCCTGGAAGCCATTCGTGCTGGCGTAGGCCAGGTGGAGGGCTGTTTTAACGGCGTGGGAGAACGGGCTGGCAATGCCTCGTTAGAAGAAATCATCATGGCCTTGCACATGCGTCCGGACTACTACAACGCCCGGACGAATATCACTCTCAAAGAGCTGTATCGTACCTGTCATCTCATCGCCAACCGCATGGGCATGCCGATTCCACGCAACAAGGCGATCGTAGGCGCCAATGCCTTTGCGCATTCCTCGGGCATCCATCAGGATGGCGTATTAAAAGATCGGAAAAACTACGAGATCATCAGTCCGGAACTGATTGGTTTGCAGACGAGTGACATCATCTTGACGGCCCGCTCGGGCCGGGCCGCCCTGCGCTATCGCCTGGAGGCGCTGGGCTATCAGCTTACCCAGGAGGAACTGAACGCCGTGTATCAGCGCTTCCTCACCGTCGCCGATCGCAAGAAGGAAGTGTTCGATGAGGATCTCCGGGCCATCATGAACGATCAGGTCGTGCACATGCCCGAGACCTTTAAGTTAGAGCATCTGGCGATTGCCAGCGTCAGTGGTGAGACGCCACGCGCAAGCGTACGCCTGCGCGTCGGTGAGGACGTCAAAGAGATCACGGCGCATGGTGATGGACCCGTGGATGCAGCCTACAAAGCAGTAGATCAGCTGACGGGCTTGACCGTAAAGCTGGAAGATTATGCGGTGCGGGCGGTGACGGGTGGACAGGAAGCCATGGGCGAAGCCACGGTGAAGATCCGTGACAATGGCCATCAGGTGATTGGTCGTGCGGTCACTACCGATGTCATCGAAGCCAGTGTGCTGGCCTATGTCAATGCCATGAACAAGATCGTCGAGGAGCGTACCATGCGTGGGGAAAAGATCCCCATGCTCAACGTGCCGTAGAGGTGCGTCGCCGCAGAAAAATCCTCCGCCCCCCTGCGCCAAGGGGGGCGCATCCTGCCGGTGCTTTTCGTCAGAGAAATCCGTCTCTCCCCGTGCCAAGTCTGTTTGTCAGACCCGCCAGCCGGGCTCGCTTTGCCCCAGCGGATAGCGTTTGTCACGCCCATCAGGGTCCTCCTGCTGACATAGAAAGGAGATCTGCTCAAGGATTGTCGTGCAGATGCCGATGAGAGTGAGGCCGTCTAGGACACATACAGAAGCCACGGAGATCATCCGGCGTGAAGGAGACTCACATGCACGGACAAAGGCATGCTGCAGCGAAAACCTCGGATAGACGCAGCCAACTGCAGACGATGAATAGGGCGCTTCCACTGCTTGGTGCGGGCATCATTTTAGCGGTGGCGCTATGCAAGTACGCGCTGCAGGACGCTGCTATCGTGATTCTCGGGGTGGTCTTGATTGAGGTCGGCATCTGGAAGCTCTCCCATAAGCTGGTACTCGAGCAGCGCAGGTACAATGCGTTACGGGCACAGGGGAACCTGTTTCTCGTGCTTGTTCAGCAACTCAATGCCGCCTCCTTGCGCTTGAAAGCCGAGGAGACACCTGCCAACCACCAGGCCGTCGAGAATATCCGGCAGCATATGCAGCAATTGGTCGATCACATGGCCGCCTCGGCTGGGAAGACAGATGCCGAGATTGCGGCTGAGGTTGCCAGGCGAGCGGAACAGGACAACCTGGCTGGTGTGCACACCTAAACGCTATCTGCACGCCGTATACGAAAGTTGCTCCATATGGCGCACCGGAGTTGCCAGTGATGCCGAGGTCTGTGCCGGCAAGCGCGCCCATGGCCTCTCCCGCTTCTGCTTGTCTGCTTGACCAGGCGGGATCAGGAGGCGGTACAACACACCCCAAGTGGCACCTGCTGTATTATCTGCTGGCCTGCTTTGATCTGGTGACGGTGTCAGCCAGTCTGTATCTCAATCACCGTATTATGAACATTCGGCTCCTGCCACCCTGGGGTTGGACGTTACGCTCCCAGAGCAGGTCCAAGCCTTGCAGCGGCTGGGGAATCCTGCAGTTTTGCGCCGCGCCATCACCGCCTACCTCACCGATGCGCCCCAACGGCTGACCATCCGTCAGGCCATGGCCTCTGGTGACGCGTCCGCTCTGCAAGAGGCTGCCCACAGCCTCAAAGGCAGCAGTGCTACGCTGGGCTTCGTGTCTCTGGCGGCATGCTGTCAAGAACTCGAAACCGTAGGCCGTAGCCGCGCTCCGGACCAGGCGGTCCCTCTACTGGCCAAGGTCGAAGCAGAGTATGGCACGGTGCAGGGAGTATTGGCCATAGTGCTCAATGAGGCCGGCCGCAAACTCCTGGGGGCCACCACACCAGAACAGCTCCTCGGCATGTCTTTCAAGGACATTGTGCATCCAGAGTGTCGGGCCAAGATGGCCGAACGGATACAACAGGTACAAGAACACTCCCTGGCTACCCCACTTCTCGAGGAGAAATACATACGGCTTGATGGCACGGTGATCGATGTGGAGGTGGCCGCCATCCCGATCAGATTCCAGGACGGATCCGCGAGTCTGGTGGTGGTGCGTGATATTACCGAGCGCTTGCAGAATCGTGAGGCGCTACGCCAGGCAAAGGAGACTGCAGAGAACGCCAATTTGGCCAAAAGCCAATTTCTGGCCAATATGAGTCATGAATTGCGTACGCCGCTGAACGCCATCCTTGGTTATAGTGAGATGCTCAAGGAAGAAGCGGAAGAGGCAGGACAGGCAGACTTTCTCCTCGATCTAGAAAAGATTCATACCGCGGGCAAACAGCTGCTGGCTTTGATTAACGATATTCTCGACCTGTCGAAGATCGAGGCCGGCAAAATGACCTTCTGCCTTGAATCCTTCCACGTTGCCGACATGATCGGCGACGTGCTGAGCACAATCGAGCCATTGATGGCGAAGAACGGTACCCGCCTGGAAGTACAGATGGCCAACAATGTCGGAACGATGCATAGCGACCGCATGAAAGTGCAGCAAAGCCTCCTCAATCTGCTGAGCAATGCCTGTACTGCCTGCGCCACGGCGATACTGTCACGCATATGCGGGCGGAACATACGGTGGCGCGTCTCCAGGGCGATGAGTTCATCGTCCTGCTCGACGATCTCACTGAGATTAGCAATGCCACCCGCGTGGCCGAGCGGATTCTGCAGGAACTCTCGGGGCCCTTTCGCATCGAAGGGCATGAGATGTATGTGTCAGCCCGCCTCGGTATCGCCCTCAGCACCACGGAATACGAGCGGCCCAGGACGTCCTGCGCGACACCGAGATCGCCCTGCACCGGGCCAAGCTGCGGGGCTCGAAGACCTATGAGGTGTTCGACACGCACATGCATGCGCGCGCCGTGGCACGGTTGCATCTGGAGACGGAACTGCGGCAGGCCGTCGAGTATCAAGGGCTGTGCGTCTACTATCAACCCATTATCGGGTTTGCGACGGGTCGTATTTGCGGCTTTGAGGCGTTGGTGCGCTGGCAGCATCCCGACCGCGGCCTGGTATCCCCTGGGGACTTCATTCCGCTCGCGGAAGAAACCGGGCTCATTCTCCCCCTGGGCGCCTGGGTACTGCACCAGTCCTGTCAGCAGATGCGTTTCTGGCACGTGCAGTTCCCGAGTACCCCACCTTTGTTCATCAGCGTCAATCTGTCAGCGAAACAGTTTCGCCAACCGGACCTGGTCGATCAGGTGACGCAGACACTGCAGGAGACGGGTCTTAATCCTGCGTATGTGAAACTGGAAATTACCGAGAGTGTCCTCATGGACATGCCCGACGCCGTGAACCCGACACTGCAGGCGTTGCGTGCCCTGGGGCTCGAATTGAGCCTCGATGACTTTGGCACGGGCTACTCCTCCCTGAGTTATCTGCATCGCTTTCCTCTCGACGTGCTGAAAATCGACCGCTCTTTTGTCAGTCGTATGGACACGGAAGAGGAGAGCAAAGCGATTATCCAGACGATCATCACCCTGGCGCATCAATTAGGGCTCGACGTGGTCGCGGAAGGCGTCGAATCCGCCGAGCAGCTGCGACATTTGCGGGCCCTGGAATGCGAATACGGCCAGGGGTATTTTGTCTCAAGACCGCTCGACGCCGAGACGATCAGCGCCCTGATCGCCGCAGATCCACGGTGGTAGTCGGAGCGGCCTGTTATGTCGGGAGGCCAGTAATGCGAATGCCACTGCCTTTGACTTTGTGTCGGATGTTCAAGCCGATGAGCAACGCGGTGAGGCTCTCGATCACCCGGGCATTGTAGGCAAGGCCCGCATCGACGGCATGCAGTCCCATGTGTTCGACGAGCTGCATCACTGTTTGCCGGGCATCTTTGTCATTGCCGCACACGAGTACGTCACAGTCAATGGTGTGCTCGAGATGACGCAGCTCATGCGCCGACACGTTCTGGAAGGCGGCCACTACTTTGACGCTGTCGCCTAACAGTTCCTGGGCTTCTTCGGTGGCTGAACCGGCTGGCGGGAAGTGCATTTTCCGTGGGTTGTGTCTCGTCCAGAGGCACACACACATCGATGAAAATTTTGCCGTGCACGTGTTCCTTGACAGACTCGATAGTGTTGTGATGCGCCGAGAACGGCACGGTCAGGGCCACAACGTCGGCCGCCGCCGCCGCCTCGGCATTGGCCATGCCTTTGATGAGGTCACGGCCGAGCTCCTGGTTCAACTCGGCGGCAACACGGGCGGCTTTTTCCTGTTGCCGTGAGCCGATGATCACGTCCACACCCGCTTGGGCCCAGCGCAATGCCATGCCTGGCCCTTGTTCACCCGTGCCACCCAAAATGCTCACAATCATAGACAATCTCCCCTTGGTGTGCGATTGCTTCGCCTAGAATACCGGTAAGTCATCGCGCGGGACGCGTCATCCGCCTACCTGGCAGGCCGGGACAGGCCGGGTGCCCGCTGACTTGGCCGGCGTTCCTACCGGTAGGGCGACTCGCCATTCGCCCGACTGGCTGGGCATTAGCCGTACGCAGTACTAGCGGAACAGATCACGCTCTGGCAGCCGTATCAACTGTGCCAGGCTGCCTTCGCCCCGTGGATAGTCATAGCCCCGCACAATCGCCACTGGCACGTTATCGAGCTTATTCATCACCAGTTCGGCGGCGGCGGCGAGTTCGTCGGCAATGGCGAGCGCCGTCACTTTGAGTTCGTAGCCCTGGGCATCACGCAGACCGGTGTAATCCCTGATCGCCGTCATACCCGCCAGGCCAATGGCGACATTGACCAGTCCGTCGCGCCAGGGCCGGCCAAAGGTGTCAGAAATGATCACCGCCGGCGCCACTCCAAGACGCTCGTACAGCCCCTGTCGAATGGCACGGGCAGAGGCATCAGGATCTGGCGGCAGCACCGCCACGATGTCTTGTCCTTCGATGTTGGACTGATCGACACCAGCATTGGCGCAGATAAAGCCGTGATGGGTTTCCGTGATGAGGACACCACGGTCCATCTTGACGATGCGCCGTGACTGCCGGAGCACGACTTCCACGAGACGCGCATCCTTGTCCCACTGTTTGGCAAAGCGCTTCGCCAGGGGCGAGGGGTCGACCTGCGTCAGATCGATCAGGTCGCCTTCGGCTTTGGAGACGATTTTTTGGGTGACGACGAGCACGTCATCTGGCTCGAAGGTCAAGCCAGCATTCCCGGCGGCCTCGCAGATCAGCGCCGCCAGATCGGTGCCTGGCACGATCACTGGTAATCCCGGCAGACCAATAATACGCACTTGTGAAGGGTTCATGAGCTATACTCGGACGTGTGGGGCATAGGCACCTGTGCGAGGCGTTCGAGCACCCCGAGGTCAGCCAGCACACGCAAACTGTGAGAGGGATGGTGTTGGGCCACGAAGAGAGCTAAATCTTCGGGCTCGTCAATGTCGAGCGCCACACGTGGCAGACGACGGATTTCGACCGCCAGATGCCGTTCAGCCGCCAGACGCAGATGCCGTTGAAAGCTGTCGTAGCCAAAACGCAAGGGCAAACAATCCGGCGGTGAGAGGACAATGGCATTCGTCCCGAGGTCATCACGGTTGGGCACCAGTACCACCGGCACAGGTGGGTGCGGTGGCGCCACGATAGCGTCCACGTCCGCCGCGGTGAGGCAGGGGACGTCGCCGGGAATGGTGAGCATGGTCGACAGGCCGCGCTGCTGACAGGTCTGCACGGCAAACGTGACGGCCTGACTGTGCCCGCCCGCTTGTGGTTCCCACAGGACGTCAGCCCCGAGTGCCGCCGCCACGTCGGCAACGCGCGCGTCGCAGGTCACGACGCCGAAGCCCTGCAGCGCAGTGGCCTGGGAACAGGCCGTGAGAGTGTCCGTGAGCATGGCCTGGGCCAACAGACGCCGTTCGTCGGGCTGCAAGAAGGTCGCCAGGCGTTGTTTCGCACCGCTAAAATTTTTAGCGGGAATGACGGCATACGTCACGATGATGCGTCCTTGCCAGAGTGAGCGTTGTACGGGCCAGGGCTTGCTTATCCTCGAGCGACTGCATGATGGTATTGGTGACTTCCACGCGCAGGCCAAGACGGCTTATGCGCGGTGCCAGGGCGGTGTCGAGGGTATCAATGACGAATGCCGTCAGGAGGTCGCCGTAATACTGTGCCACCCCGACTGCCGACACTTCGAAGCCGAGTCCGCGCAGCATTTTATCGGCTGGCCCTTTGAGGGTCGCGCCTTGAATGATCGGACTCACCGCCACCACGGGGGCGGCACTCGCCAGGATCGCCTGGCGCAGACCCGGCACGGCCAGGATCGGACCGATGCTGATGATGGGATTGCTCGGGCAGATCACAATGGCTTCAGCCTGACGGAGCGCCTCGAGGACTTCCGGGGCTGGCCGGGCCCGGCCCACATCGTGATAGATGACGTCCAGCACGTCTTCCTGACCCCCACGTTGTACCAGGTATTCTTGAAAGTGGAACGTCCCCGCTGGCGTGCGGACGAGACTCGGCACCGGCTGATCACACATCGGCAAGATC
Source organism: uncultured Gammaproteobacteria bacterium (assembly GCA_963773125.1). Lineage (GTDB taxonomy): Bacteria > Tectomicrobia > Entotheonellia > Entotheonellales > Entotheonellaceae > CAVZBC01. The sequence goes on from CAVZBC010000050.1 coordinate 19,810, forward strand.
CGCACGGTCAGGCCCAACGCCTGGCATAAGGCCCTGGTCACGCTGGTCAGGCTCTGACCGGCGTGGAGACGTTGCGTGCGCAGAATGTGCGTGGCGAGGTCACGGTCTCCCAGGTTGAACCAGGTGGGCTCGCCATACTGCCGAAACATCGCCAGCGTATGGAACGTGTCCCCGTGTATGCCCCAGCCCCGGGCGTCGTCCACCAGACCGCTCAACGTATAGGCGACAATATCAATATCAGGCGAGATATGCAGGCCAAAGAGGTCGATATCGTCGCCCGTGTTGCTGATGATGGTCAAGTCTTCTGGTGGCATCACCGCCATGAGGCCACGCAAAAATTTCGCGGCGCCTACACCGCCTGCCAAGGCTACGATCATGGTTGCTTCCATCGTCTCGCGGGATATGCTGCTGGGGAGGACGGTGTTCTGATTCTAGTCGCTTTCCCGGCACCTCGCAAGCCTTTCCTGGCGTGCGGTTGTCAGGGTGAGTGGAGATAGGAGGGGCGAAGGTGGGCGAAGGTGTGCTATGGTTAAGGGGAGAGGAGCATTTGCAGGGGTACAGCTGTCTCAACACTCAGGTAAGGAGAAGCTATGGAACTGCAAATTGATGGGCAGAATGTCGACATCCATGATGATCTCCGCACGATGATCACCGACCGTGTGGAAAAGCTCAACACGCATCACGGAGATATCATTCACGCGCGTGTCTCACTCGTCAAAAGCAGCCACCATCAACAGGGAAGCGATGAAGTGCGCATTTTCCTCTCCATGACTCGTCGCAAGGGCTGCGGGCGTCCAAGAGGGGCAAGACCCTTGAGGAGGCGGTGGGGAATGCTTTTGAGGCGCTGACTCGTGAGCTTTCGGAGTATCGCCGCAAACGCCGCGAGCTGGACAAGCCCCGTTTGAAGGCGGCGAAGATCGGCCCCCGGGTGAGCGGCACAGTGGTGGAAATTGCGCTCGACAAAGGCTATGGCTATATCGATATTGGTGCCGATGAGGATATCCGCTTTGCGCGACAAACCGTGGTGGGAGAAGCCTTTGACAGCATTACCGAGGGCATGTCAGTGGAAGTCGACGTGATCGAAGCAGATCAGGGGTACGAGGCCACACGCGTGGTGCCGTTACAGGCCTGATACTAAGGCGTGCGTGTTCGTGTGCACACTCGGGTTGTGCACCTCTGGACATTGCAGGAGGTTTCATGCCGCATACCGCTGCGCTTCAGGCGCGCCTGGAAGCGGGAGCGAGGCACGAGCGGACGCTGTTTGCCGTCGCCTGGATGCCTTTGTTAGGCCCTCAGCAGCTGCGCCGCCACACATCCAACAGGAACTCTCGCAGCGGCGCAGCTTCTTCAAACCCTTGTCATACTGGCACTTAGATGATTTCCCTGAGTGCCGCGCCTCTGCGAGTCCCTTGGGAGGCGAAGGTTCTGGCATGGGTTCTGGAACTACCTACTGCTGCTGGCTGGGAGCCTTATGGGAAAACCGACTCTGCCCCCCAGTTTCCTGGTGAGCTGGAACTGAAACGCCTGCGCCCGTAGCAACTGCAATGCAGTGTCCGGGCTGAGGGCTGCTCGGCGCCGCAACAAATATCGCTCTCAAGGCAAGCTCTCACCCCCTCCATTCAGGGGGGGATTGCTTTCCCGTAAACAAGCTTCTCAGCCAGCTTCCCGTCTCGCACTCTGAAACACGTCTATACCACGGATGTGCCGGGGTTTACCATCTTCATCGACCCAATGACGCACCCAGCGAAAGACACAACGATCCCCGACAGCAAACATCTCCTCGGTCTCGAACTCTGCGGGGAAAGAACGGAAAACTTTCTCCCAATGGGCTCGAACGGCGTCCTGACCTTCCACGCGTTTGCCGTCTGGCGCAGGGTATGGAGAGGTCGACTATGCAGTCCTCGGTCACCGCCGCCATCACTGCGTCGAGGTCACGCGCTATGTAAACCTCCAGCCACCGTCGCACCGCTGCAATCGTCGCTGCTGTAACAGGGTCTTGAACTTCTAAGGTGCTTCCAGCACGCTGCCCTTGCTTAAGCATGGTACCCTCCTTGTGAACCTACATTTCCCATTTTGCCTCCCTATTCTCGTGAGGACTGAATTTATTTCCCACCAAGCTGCATGTCAATTTCCACTGTAGGCCTGAAACAAGGCTAAGGATTGGTCAGTAGTCAGCTTTCGTGTAGAGGATTGTCAACGCGCGTTTCAAGCCCAGCCGCTGCGACGAGCTTTCCCATAGTGCTGTGCTCCTTCTTCCTGGCCTGCGTGATTGAGATGATCCATTTCAGATCAAGGGCCTAGACCCTATGATTTGCCCTGCGCGCAAATCAGAAAGTCTGACGATTTGGACAACGATAGCGCCAAAAGTCGGTTTTGAAAGTCCTTTTGGCACCATCGGTTGCAATGCAAATCATAGCAACGCCGGGCGTCAGGCGCGGCGGGCAGCGGGAGCGACGCAGGAGCGGACGCTGTACGCCGTCGCTTGCACGCCATCGTTCGGCCCCAAGCCGTGATAATGATGCCTGTTAGAGGCGACACTTCAGGCTGATTGCTCCCTTCAGCAGCCAACATGGCCGCCATCCTGCGTGTTAGCCCTGCTGGCTTGGGAGCAAAGTCGCGGTGGAGATTTTGCCAGTGATAGCCCAGCGGCTTGATCGGCAGGCGATGCAAGGCCGGATCCCGCCCGAAGACCTCCACCGTGAGATACTCGTCAATGGCCAAGATACCGAAGGCGCCCGTGGGATAGGGATGGGTTGTAAACGACTCCGTCAGGGAGTGGATGGTAATATAGTGGACACCATCGATCGTGTTGCGTGCATTCCAATGGGTGTGGCCTGCCAGGCACGCGATCACCTTGCCGCTGCGTTCGATCACGTCGCGGGCCGCCGCGCCATCACTATAGTGCGCCCCCTGCGGCGCCACCTTTTCAAAATAAAAATTGCCGAGCATGGACCCGTTGTCCAGCGGCAGATGCGAAAAAATGATCGTGGGTAAGTCCGTCGCCGCGAGGTCTGCCTCTAGCCACCTGAGGTCGTCCGGCGCGAGGTGGAAGCTGCCATTGGGTGCCATCTGGACCGTACTGTTCCAAAAGACCAAGTGATACCCCTGTACGTCCCGACTGTGCGAGGCAAACGTCGTCTGCATCACGTCCTCTGACTCCAGGCGCGACAGTTGATAGGCGTCATGATTGCCCAGGATATGCACACAGGGGCGCTGCACGGCGGTGAAGGCGTGGGCGACGTCACGGGTCCACTGGAGGTCCGCGTCCTTATCGAGATCGTTGATCCGATCCCCCAGCTCGACGACGAGATCAGGCCCAGTGGCGTTGACCCAATCCACGAATGGCCGGAGGAGATCCAGCGCTGCGGAGCCCAATTTCGTCCCCTGGTCCACCCCGTGGTGAATATCGGCGATGAGTGCAATCCGCAGGGCGTTTGCCATATGTTCTCCTTTCTCGGGTTTACAAGGTCGGTGGTAAGGATGTGTCAGCCACTTTCACCCCGCCCGCGTCACGACGCTTCCGACAGAGGTTTCTCGCGTCCGCATAGGGCACAGGACTCGAGCAGTCAGCCGCGTATGGCTCGCAGGAGCTGCCCTTTTCTTCGCAGGCTTCGGACCCCAGGAGGTGCCACCCCCTGACGCCCGCTGCATAGTCCTCATACCGTTGTCCATGTATGGTTCTCTGCAAGAACAATCTCTTGCGCCGTTAAAGGGCGCACCTGAACGCCAGGGGTCAGCTGCACACCCTTGATAATGATTGAGGCCCCCTCCTCAGCAGACCACAGTGGTATGCTGGTAGTGGGAAAAGTAACCAAGAAGAGGAGGAGGCCTCATGCGATTCTACACCAAACAGCACAAGGCGTACTGCGGCATCGACCTGCATGCCCGCACCATGTACCTCTGTATCCTCAACCAAGACGGCGAGATCATGCTGCACCAGAACATGAAAACCAGCCCGGAGACGTTTCTCAAGGCCATTGCGCCTTATCGTGATGACCTTGTCGTCGCGGTCGAATGTCTCTCACCTGGTATTGGCTCGCTGACCTGTGTGCCCAATAGGGCATTTCCTTCGTCCTCGGCCATGCCCTCTCCATGAAAGCCATCCATGGGGGCAAAGCCAAAAACGATAAGATCGATGCCCACAAAATTGCGGTACTGCTCCGCGGCGGTATGGTCCCCCAGGCGTACGTCTATCCCGCTGCGATGCGCGCCACGCGGGACCTGCTCCGGCGCCGCATGTATCTCGCGCGCAAACGGGCGGAGCTACTGACCCACGTCCAGAATACGAACCACAAAAATTCTTCCACGGGTAATGGAGGAGAGCGGGTGAGCCTCGCGCCTAACTGGACTACTAGAGGATCAGCCTACAACCTGTGCTCTGCAATCGCTGACACATTGCGTCGTTGCACGCCGACGAGCACCGAGGCATCTATCCTTGATCCCTACGCCTTGATTGGACGCCCGCTCTCGCTCCTGTGTATGCAGCGATGGTCGTCAGTGGTTCACGTGGGCTGCCACTCTCCCGAGCCTGGCACTCACTGGACAACGATACCCGTTGCGCCTTTTCTTTGATGAGGACGGTACGAGGGCACCGAGATGTTTCTAGGTCGCCGGGAGCCCACAGAGCGCTCTCTGCACGCGTCGTCTTCAGCGGCGAGAGAACCTCAATACGTGTTTGGTGCAGCCACGTACGGTCTGCGCCGTCATACGGAAATCAAGTCAGAACACGCGACTGTCTGCTGACAACGCCAGGAATCCGAAACCGGCGGAAAAAAGGAGAAAATCCGCTCTCAGGATTAGTTTGTCTCTTGACAACTGGGGGCCTCATAAGTGTTCGGCGCGGCCGGGCGGGGAGTATCTGGTCCCAGGCCCGCAACCTGCCCAGAACACAGCGGGGAGGCAAACGCCAGCAGTGGCCTCTTTTCAGGGGCTGAGCGGAAGACGCCGCACCCGCACCTGTCCCTCTGTGACACTAATCATCGCCCCCTGCTCAAGAGCTTCGCCATGTTGGGAGAGAATACTTTGCAGCGCGCCATTCACGCGGTCGGGGTGCATATTGCGGAGGCGAAACGTGATCACACTGGGCAACGTGGCCCCACTCGCGGCAACCAACTCCCCGAAGCCGAGGTCGTGGACCAGCACAATACGTCCCTCCTGGCGGGCCTTCTCCACAATGCCTGGGTCTGGTAACCGCTCCAGCCCCTGATCAGACAGATGCACCGCATCGTGCCCCAGCGCGTGGAGGAACGCCACGGTCTTGGGGGAAATGCCCATATCGGCCAGAAATTTCACGGCTGGACGGGCTCCAACGGGTGGACAGTCTCCTCCGCGAGCCAGGCCACATAGTGCAGGGCCTGGTGGATATCCTCTGGTTCCAGATAGGGATAGGCATCGATGATCTCGGTGCTGGTCATCCCGTTGGCCACCAGATTCACCAGCAACGACACGGTGATCCGCATGCCGCGGATGCAGGCGCGGCCACCCATCACGTGCGGATCAAAGGTAATACGATCAAACCCCAGCATAGCCCCCCCATGTTTTCTCACAGCTCCCTGGCCCTTGAGACCTCCAAACAGACACGCGTATTATGCCACGTTTTTCAAGCCGTGCATACCATCGACCCGTGGGGTTTTGACACAGTCTGGTGCTTTGTTCGGCTGTGGGTACCCCGTGGGCTGCGGGTGGGTGCCCCATGTCTGGCCCACCCACGTGCCCCTGCGCCAGCTTATCGGATCACCTCATCCGCCCGGAAGAGGAACTCTGGAGAGAAGCGTGAGACCAAGGGCCTGGGCGGTCTTGAGGTTGATGACGAGGTTGAACTTCGTGGGCTGCTCCACGGGCAGGTCCGCTGGCTTGGCGCCTTTCAGGATGCGATCCACGTAGGAGGCGATGCGCTGTCCCCGGTCGGCCACGCTTGCGCCATAGCTGATAAGATACCCCGCCTCAACATGCGGACGACTCGGGCAGATCGACGGCAGTCGGTGCTGGATCGCGAGGGCGGCGACCTGTGCGCGATAGGGGAAGAAGAAGGGGTCCCCCAGCTGTAAGAGGGCGTCGGTCTGCGCTGCGGTCATCGCGGCGAAGGAGCTGTCGAACGCGGTGGGGTCGCGCACCTCGAAGAGCCGCAGCTCCACCCCCAACGACCGGGCTGTCGCCTCCATCCTGGGCCATGTCGGGCTGTCACTGTAGCGAGACAGGCCCTGGAGCACCGCCACCCGAGTGACCCCGGGGAGCGCCTCCTTCAGGAGTTCCAGATGGGACAGCGTTAACTCCGTGGTCATCGAGGTGAGCCCCGTGACGTTCCCCCCAGGCCGTGCCAGGCTGGCGACGAGCCCATTGTCAAGCAAGTCACCAGCGTTGACGACCACGATGGGGATCGTGGTCGTCGCCTTCTTGGCAATCACAGCCGTCCAGGCATTCGGGACCACGAGGATTTCCACTGGGAGACGGACCAACTCGGCGACCAGGGGGGCAAACCGTTCGGGTCTCCCCTCCGCCCAGCGCCACTCAATGGCGATCGTGTGTCCTTCCACCCAGCCGCGTTCGCGCAGCCCGTGCCGGAACGTATCAAGAAAGGGCGTGGGCTCAGAGGCAGACGGAGGGAAGTTCAGCTCAAGAAAAGCGATCCGCGGGATATGGCTTGGCCGTTGTGCGACGGCTACCAGCGGGAGCACAAGGATGGTCAGGACAACGAGAATCCCTGTGAGAAGTGCTATCTCCCATACTAAGTAACGTCCCATCGGCCTTCTCCTTTCAAAGCCGAACAACTTATTGAGCGACAAATACGTCGCAATATCCAATATCGCTGGATATTCCGCTTGATATTACGACACAATACTGTAACTTCTTCACTTCAAGACAACCAGCTGATGGCCATCGAGAGGACGCAGAGAGGCCAGGGAGCACCAGTATGGAGCCTGAAAATGTCCATGTCAAATGAGCGCATGGACCACGGCCCAATAGGGTCAGCACACTCCTTATCTGAATCTGAAGAAGCCGAACGCATGCCGCACTCCGCATGTGGTATATGGAGCGGTATGGCGTCAGACGCTGCTGGGAGGGGACGCGGCTGAGGATGACGAAGCGTGTGTGGTAGATATGTGCTGCCTGGCGCATGTGATGGGCAATGTCAGCTGGCCAGGCGGGATGGCGGACTTTGCTCCCCCCAGTAGCCCAGACGTCGTGCCAGAAAGATGAACTCTTCCGAGTCGGTCGGTGGCAGAACCAGATCACGCGCATGCCCACGCACGATACGCAGTGCATCGATGAGGTGGCGGAGGAAGATGTAGGCCTCGCTGAGCTGCTGGTATTCTGCTGGCTGAGTATGCCCTGCCTCGTGCAACGCGTGTATTGCCGCTAACGTATTCGGCGTGCGCACGGTTGGAGTGGCGGCACCGTGCAAGAGCTGCAAATACTGCACGGTATATTCGACATCGATCAATCCCCCGGGCGCCGTATTTGGTGTCGGTGCTTCCCGGCCGGACTAACTCGCGTATTTGTCGCTGGCGCAGTTGCACCGCGGCAGCCAGGTCAAAAGGGGCGGCACTGTAGACAAAGGCGTCGCGGCACGCGGTGATCTGCTGTCCGAGCGTCGCATCTCCGGCTACCCAGCGCAGTTTGATGAGGGCTTGCCGTTCAAAGGGAGCCGCCTGCCCGCCTTGGCTGTAGTAGTGTTGAAAGGTGTCAACACTGGTGGCAAGTGGCCCGTGTGAGCCATGCGGCCGCAGCCGCAGATCAATCTCGAAGATGCCCGCACGTCGCGCCACGATGTTGTCACGGCATTGCTGTACCAGCAGCTCAGCATACTCACTCACGGCAATCTGCTCGGCCCCCCCGCTGGTTGTCCCCTGACCACTGTAGACGCAGAGCATTTCGATGTCTGAGGCGTAGCCAAGCTCGCGACCACCGAACTTTCCCAGGCCAAACAGCGCAAACGTACAGGGACTGCCGTCAGGCTGCTGTGGCATGCCGTAGCGCTCCTGGAGCGTCTGTTGCGCCAGGGTGAGGGCCGCGGCCATGACCACTTCCGCCAGGTCAGTGAGTTCCTCCGAGAAAGAGCCGAACGGCAGTTCAGGATGCAGCAAGTGCCGCATGTCGATGCGAAACAGCTCCCGATCTTTATAGGTGTTCAGCAGTGTTTTGCGCGGCGTGCAGGTTCTCAGCGGTCTGTAACGTCTCTTGCAGGCGGCTCGCCAGGGTTGTTTTGGGCACCCGGTGCTGCATTTCTCCCATGTCTTTGAGCACTGGCAGTAACGAGCTGTGCTGCATGCGCAAAAAGTCTTCCCACAGGAAATCGCTGCTGCCCAGGACAGTGGCCAGGGCTTTCAGCGGCTCCTCTTCCCCCAACCAGTGCAGATCCTCACTCGGCGCCGCGGGATTGGCGAGTCGATCGAGCAACTGATCGAAATGCCGCAGCGCCTTGACCGGGTCAGGGGCAACCGTCAGAAACAGGGTAAATTGCTTGATCAGCATGACGATGAGCCGCAGCTCGCGTTGTCCAGCCTCTGAGGTGATTTTGCCACCACGATGACGGCTCACGTAGAGCCGATCGAGTACTTTCCCCTGGTCACTGCGAATCGTGACGCGGTGAATGTACACATTGCGCATGGCCAGGGCATTCGACAGACTGTAGAGGAACGCCGGGGTATCATCGGCAGTGATATCCACCACGGTCCAGTCTGGTGAGTGCGTGTTGTCAATGTGGATGTCGACCGGAAACAGGCGGGCCGAGAAGGTCTGTTGTGACGTGCGTATGGCGTCGATGAGCCGATGATTGAGCACGGCACGCGCCTGCGGCAATTTGCCGTCACGGAGCCACTGCAGCAGGGTGGTCAGTTGCGTCACAAACCTGGCCTGCACCGCGGCGTCAAATGGCGTCTCGGCAGCATACTCCACGGTAAAAATATCCACGATCATGCCCCCGCCAGTGTGTTCCCAGGGGGTAGCGCGACCAGGGCGGCGGTGATAGCTGAATACCTGGCCTTCGGTGATGCTCAAACCATACACGGCCATCAGGCCAGTGATGATGGAGAATTCTCCAAACAGGTCATAGGCGGCGAGGCACACCTCGGCGCTGGTGGCACTGCGCGGCATGACACGCACCTGCACCGGGTGCTGATCGTTCACTGCCGCTAACAGCATGACGTGGGCGGCGATCTGCGCCGCGCTGAAGAGCTGAAAATAGTCGGCATCGAGCTGGGTAAACAGGGCCTCGATCACCGCCGGATCCACGTCGAGACAGCGCTGCATGACCTCATGTCGCAGGTGCTGCAGGAGCGGTGTCGCAGCCTGGCTGGTTGTCTGTGGGGGTGAAGCCATGTCGGTTCCTTATGTTGCGTCCTGGGCAACGCCAGACGGGGCCGTGAACACGGCGGCGTCACCCTCGAACGCTGCCGTGAAGAGCGCATGCACGGTGTCGGTGCGCGTCTGGTAGTCGTGGTAGAACTCCTCCCAGGTGGTATAGCCAAAGTAACGTGCCAGACGTTGCTGCTGGGCCACACTGCGCGGCAGGGTATGGGTCTGGGAGCCTTGCTCCATCTGCAAGACGTGCTCGATCCGGCGCAAATACCCATAGGTTTGTCGGAGCGTCTCGGCAACTTCTGCACTCACAAACCCGGCGTGCTGGAGCCTGGTCAGGGCACGCAGAGTGTGCCGCTCCTGAAGGACGGGATAGCGTCCGCCAAACAGCAGTTGCAAAAGCTGCACGAAAAATTCAATTTCGCGAATCCCTCCCAGGCCTAGCTTGACGTTCGTGCGCGATTGGGCTTTATCAGCGATGTGCCCATCGATCTGCTGTTTCATCCCCTGCAGCTGCCGAATGCCTGCCGGGTCAAGATGCCGCTGGTAAATGAAGGGTTGAATGAGGGCCATGAATTCCGTGCCGAGATGCGCCTCACCGGCAACTGGGCGGGCTCTGAGCAGGGCCATTTTTTCCCAGGTCTGTCCAAGGCGGGCATAGTAGGCCTCATAGGACAGGAGAGACAGGGCCAGTTGGCCCTGCGTGCCATCTGGGCGCAAGCGCAGATCGACACGGAAGGCCTCCCCCTCAGGGCCTTTGCCGCCAATGAGATTGGTGAGCCGACGCGATAGAGTGACGAAATACTCATGATTTGATATTTGGCCGTGCACCGTGCCATCTCGCCTGACACCGGTCGTTTGCCCCTGGTACGAGGTGTAGAGGTACATGAGGTCGACATCCGAGGAAAAATTGAGTTCTTCCCCACCGAGCTTGCCCATACCGATAACGCAGAAGTGACAGGGATGTTGTTGCCCAGTATCAGCGGTGTAGAACGGCTGGCCGTAGGTGGCGGCGAGCCAACCCTGACAGCACTGTAAGGCCGTCTGGATCACACAGTCGGCTACGGCCGAGAGGTCAGCGGTGATGTCCACTACATCGGCGAGGCCATTCAGGTCGCGCGCCCCAATGCGGAGCATGTGTTGTTGCGTAAAGGCGCGTAGACAATCGCCCACCGCCGCTTCGGCGTCTTTCCCGTGCAACAAGTGCTCGAGCTCTGCGTGGAGGCTGTGCCGTGTCGGGGCAGGCGCCCACAGGGCCTCTGCCAGGAGCCACAAGAGGAGCTGCGGGCGCCGCCACAGGAGGTTACTCAAGAACTGTGAGCCAGCGAAGATAGCTATGGTACAGGCAATACCTTGCGGCTTGTGCTGCCAGGCGTCCCAGAGCACTGCAGGCTGTGGCAGGCAGTCAAGATACCGCAGGAGATGCGTAAGGGCGCGCCCGGGATCCACGCAGGTCAGGATGGCCTGCCCGAGCGTCTGTATAGTTGCCGGCGACACAACGTGATGGTTCGCACTGCGGAGGGCCAGCAGCAGTTCTGCTGCCAGCTGGGGATAGCGCTGGGACTCGGGGCTATGGTCGAGCCATTGGGCAATCTGTGCGTGCGTATACGTCCCGATGGGATGGTCCACGGCTCCTCCTTCCGTGGTGCTCAAGCAATCCGCCTCAGAGGCGTACACGCTCTGCGCACCGTATGGCGGGCGCCCTGGTCCGTTCTTGCCCGCGTGCGTAGGGTGGGCAATGTCCTTTAGAAACGCCGCCACCGCTGCATGAGGCCGAGCCAGCGGACGTAGCGCCAGAAGGCCCGTCGATGTTCGGCATGCAGGTAGAACGAGACAACGTTGCGCCACGTTACTTCATGCGCCGGTATGCCGGTGTAGGTTTCCAGGCGCCAGGCATAGTAGCGCCAGGACCATTTCCAGGGCTGCCAGAGCGGGCGAGGACGAAAGTGCCATAAACACCACATATCATGTTCTCCTCAGTCAAACCATCTCTGTCAGGATAGCAAAAAGGCGCCCACATGACAAAGGGCTGCAGGTCTTGGCGCTTTTGTGTGTCCGCTTCTGGTGGTATGCTCACAGGCAGTAGTGGACGTGGTGGAGGCCGTGCTCAGGGGCGAGGAAAAGAGGAGAACGCAACATGGATAGCCGTATAGACGAAATTGCTGATAATATCTTTCGCATTGCCGTGTGGACGGAGCAAGCCTCGATTACCTTTAACCAATTCATCATTCGCGACGCCTGCCCGACGCTCATACATACCGGTCATGCCGCCCTCTTTGAGACGGTACGCCAAGAGGTCGAACGTGTGCTCGATCCGCGCACGCTGCGCTATATCAGTTTTTCGCATTTTGAAGCCGACGAATGCGGTGCCCTCAACCACTGGCTGGCTCTGGCCCCGCAGGCTGAGACGCTGTGCGGCAAGATCGCTGCCCGTACGTCGATCGGCGACTTTGCCATACGATCACCGCGCCTGGTAGCGGATAACGACACCATCGCCCTGGGTACACACCGTCTGCAGATGCTTGAAACGCCCCACTTCCCGCACAATTGGGATGCGGTCATGCTGTTCGAGGCCCACACTGGCATCCTGTTTGGTTCTGATCTGGGGACGCACGGTGGGCAACGCGAACCGCTCACCGACGACGACCGTAGTGCAGAGATTGTCGCCTTGCAACAGCGGCTGCACTATATTCCCGCCGGGCCACACGTGCCAACCACACTGGCGCGTTTGCGCCAACTGCCCATTCGCTGCCTGGCGACGATGCATGGCTCAGCCTTGCGCGGCCCGGGAATCCACACGCTCTTTGCGGCGCTGGAGCACGCCTGCGGGTAGGGGGCGTGAGCCCTCCGTACAGGCAATTGCGAAAGGCTCTAGGCTAGCTCAAACAGCAGCAGTTCTGCCGCGTCGGTAGCGCGTACCTGGAGCTCGGTCTCTGCGCTCACAGCGGCCCCGTCACCGGCTATAAGTGGCGTGCCGCTCAGCGTCACGGCTCCCCGAATGACCTGCACCCAGGCATGGCGGTCGTCATCCAGGCGATGGGTGAGCTCCTCGCCAGCTTGCAGTGACCCAATATAGAGCCGGACATCCTGATGCACCGTCACCGCGCCGTCCTGCCCGTCACGGGCGGCCACCAGCCGCAGCCTGCCGCGCCGGTCGGCTTCAGGGAAGGCACGCTGCTCGTAACTGGGCGGCAGACCTGTTTGCTCGGGCACAATCCAGATTTGCAAGAAGTGTGTTGACTCTGTGTCGGACGGATTAAACTCACTGTGGCGCACGCCCGTGCCGGCGCTCATCCGCTGCACGTCGCCGGGAAGAATGGTCGAGCTGACGCCCGTGCTGTCTTTATGCGCCAGCTGGCCCTCGACTACATAGGAAATGATCTCCATGTCGCGGTGCCCGTGGGTGCCGAAGCCCTGCCCCGGTGCGACGTAGTCTTCGTTAATCACGAGCAGGTCGCGAAATCCGGTATAGCGCGGATCGTGATACTGGTTAAAGGAGAATGTGTGACGGCTGTCGAGCCACGGGGTGCGCGTTTTTCCGCGCTCGTGCGCGTGTCGTACCGTTATCATGTGCTTACTCCTCGTGCACCGTGCCTTCGTAACGGTGCACTGCCATTAGGCTCGCCCCGGCAGGGCCGGATCCAGCAGGGTGTATGGTTAGGATTTGGCGTGGAGAAGTATATCGGAGGGGTGCCGCTGGATCAAGCGCAGCACGTGCCAGGGAACAAAGGTCCGACTAGCACTCCATAGCTGCTGTTGTGATGACGGTGCAGGGTGGGGATACCCTAAACGTGTGTGTCTGTCTCTGTTAGGAGACAGGCTAAGGGCCGTCAGAACTGTGCTGTGATCCTCCTGCCGCTTTTGACTGTCGCCATTCAGCAACGGTTAGAGCTCTTCAAGGCCGACTTCCGGCCACTTTCATCTTTAGTACGAGTACAACGCACGTGTATTTCCAGGCCATGGCACACATATTG
>CAVZBC010000051.1:0-49948 GCA_963773125.1 uncultured Gammaproteobacteria bacterium
ATCATGGCAAACCGCTCAAGTTTGACGATCTCTCCGGGGTGCCAGACACCTTACGCATGGGCTATACCATTTTGAAGAATGCGGGCATACTGCCACCGGAGATACAGCTAAAAAAAGACATTCTGGCGTTGCGGGACTTGCTCCGTGCCTGTGACGACACCGAGGAGCGCTCGCAGATGGAGCACACGCTGCACGAGAAGATGCTGCGTTTTAACATGATGATGGAACGGCACCTGCATAAGCCGGCGTATCGACAATACCAGGCGAAAATTCGCAAAAAGTTGGGACTGTGACCGCTGCGGGGAGGAGAGAACGACATGCAGAATGGGCGATTACCGCTGGAAGGCATTCGCGTCCTGGAGTTGGCGCAGATTGTCGCCGGGCCATTTTGTGGTGTGCTGATGGCCGAGTTTGGGGCGGAGGTGATCAAGGTCGAAATGCCTGGCCGTGGCGATGATCTGCGCCGCATGGGGCCGTCAGAAGGCGACAGTGGCTACTGGTGGGCCATGGAGAATCGCAACAAAAAAACTCTCACCCTGGACCTGCATAACGCCAAAGGCCAGGAAATCGTGCGGCAGCTGGTGACGCAGTGTGATGTGGTCCTGGAAAACTTTCGCCCTGGGGTGCTCGAACGCTGGCAACTCGGCTGGGAGGACCTCAGTCGCCTCAACCCGCGCCTGATCATGGCTCGTATCACGACATTTGGGCAGACCGGGCCACGCAGCAACGGCCCGGGATTTGCGGCTATTGGCTCGGCCTTTGGCGGCAACTGGTACCTGAGTGGCACGCCTGACCAGCCCCCGGTGCGCCCCACGCCAGTGTATCCCGACTACCTCACGGGCTTGTTCTCTGCCTTTGGGGTGATGGTGGCCTTGCGCCACCGTGATGCCACCGGAGAGGGGCAGTGGATCGATGCCGCCTTGTATGAATCGGCATTTCGCATTATGGAATACACCCCGACGTTGTACGGACGGCAAGGCGTGGTGCGTGAGCGCGGTGGCCGTCAGCACGTCTCCTGGCCAGGCAGCCAGTGCCAGACCAAGGATGGCCGCTGGGTTGCCTTCACGGCGCCAGCGCAGCATCTGTTCGAACGCCTCTGTGCTATGGTCGGTCAGCCTGAGCTGCCGAAGGATCCACGCTACACCGCCGCGGACAGACGGACACAGCACATGCCGGAATTTGTCCGCCAGGTTGAAGCCTGGATTGCCGCCCGGCCCTATGACGAGGTGTCGCAAGCACTCGAAACTCATCAGGTGCCGTACTCTCTTATTATGAGCATGGCCGATATCTTCGCGGATGCGCACTACAAAGCGCGGCAGATGATCATCGATGTGCCAGAGCCAGCGTTAGGTGCTCTGCCACAACCAGCCGTGGTGCCAAAACTGTCGCGCACACCCGGCCGCATCACGCACGCTGGCCCAGGTATAGGCGCACATACAGACGAGATTCTGTCTGGGCTGTTAAAAATGTCTGCTGCTGACATTGCACAGCTGCGGCAAGAAGGGGTAGTTTAGGGAGAGAAATGTCACCAGCGCTACTGCTGCTCTGGCTGTATGAGCGCGAGCGCCTGTGCCAGGATCTCCTGGCGGTTGACCATGGCAGCGAGTTCGTTGGCGGAGTATTGGCCTTCGAAGGCTTCGAAGGCGGCATGGTCCAGGGCGTCATCGTAGACTTCTTCAAGGGCTTCCTGTAGTTCCTCTAGGGAGAGAAACCAGCCCCCGGCTTTGCGGCGTTTGTTGAGCCGCTGAATTCGGCGGCAAGCCATGCGTATAGAAAAGTCCCACGAGCGCGTGGTTCGTTGCTCGGCCCGCTGTTTGATGCAATGGATGAGCACGAATTCCATAAAACTCTGGATCTTATAGATCGTGTCTTTACGACTCACCTCGTCCAGCGCATCAAGGACCTGCATCGCGGCCTCGTAGTCACCTTTCTCCAAATAACGACGGAGCTCAAAAAGTTCGTCCATGGTTTTCTCTCTGTGTTGCAAAAATCTTCTCACGAGCTTGGTGTCTCCTGGAAGTTGCAGAGATTGTAGCATTGCTGACGGATGCTTGAAACCAGGATGCACAATTTGTCTCCCTTCCCTGCCGACAAACTGCATTTTTATTGCTCAAAATGGTTGACGACCAAGATGGGTCGGCGTATACTCCAACCATTCTTCACACAGTCAACCATCGACCAGCGTACGGTTATGCAAAACACGGTTTACGTTCACAGCGTCTTCTATTTTTATTATTACGCCTTCGACCCCGGGGGCTAGAGGGAAGCGCTGCGCGTTACGTGCTTTAGACTTCGGCCCCTGATGGCAACATCAGGGGCTTTTTTTATGTTCCAACCCAGGAGGCATTCCATGGAACAGACTCAGGATCTCAACGTGAGCGATTTCATCCCCTTAGTTCCGCCCGGTATGTTGTGCCAGGAGCTGCCGATGACCGAAGCCGCCAACCGCACGGTGGTCGCCGGCCGCCAGGCCATCAAACGTATCCTGCGCCAGGAAGACCGACGATTGCTGGTGATCGTCGGACCGTGCTCCATCCACGACCCCGAGGCCGCACTGGAGTATGCTGGCCGCCTCAATGCGCTGCAGCAGGAACTTCAGGACCGCCTGTGCATCGTCATGCGCGTGTACTTCGAAAAACCGCGCACCACGGTGGGCTGGAAGGGGTTGATTTATGACCCGTACCTGGATGGCTCCGACGATTTACCGGCGGGCTTGCGTCTGGCCCGACAGCTGCTCCTGACGATCAATACCATGGGCTTGCCGGCCGGGACAGAGATGCTGGATCCGATTACCCCGCAGTACCTCGCGGATCTGATCAGCTGGGGGGCCGTTGGGGCGCGTACAACGGAATCACAGACGCACCGGGAAATGGCCAGTGGGTTGTCCATGCCAGTCGGGTTTAAAAATAGCACGGAAGGTGTGTTGCGGGTGGCCATCGACGCCCTGGAAGCGGCCCGCCATCCACATACGTTCGTGGGGGTCGATACGGCGGGCCGCACTGCTGTGGTGCGGACGCGCGGCAATCCCTGGGGGCACGTTGTCCTGCGCGGCGGTCACGCCCGACCAAACTACGACGCTGACAGTATCACCGCGGCGTGTGACCAATTGCGTCAGGCAGGTATGGAGCCGGTACTCATGGTGGATTGTAGCCATGCCAATTCCGGCAAGCGCCACGAACATCAGGAAGAGGTATGGGATACGGTGCTGCAGCAACGCCTGGCAGGCAATACCGCCATCATTGGCCTCATGGTAGAAAGTAATCTGCACGCTGGCAACCAGAAGATCCCGCAAGAGCTGGGCCAGTTGCGCTATGGCGTGTCGGTCACCGATGCCTGTGTAAGCTGGGAGACGACAGAGCGCATGCTGCGGCAGGCGCATACAACACTGGCGCAATCGGCCCAATGACACGGGCACCTGTTAACTGACTTGGTACTGCTTGAGCACCGCGGCATCGAATTGCAGTCCCAGGCCGGGTTTCTGGGGCACGACGATTTTGCCATCTTCTATGGCCGGCGTTTCCTCATAGAGACGTAATGTCCAGGGCATGTATTCCACGGTCAAGCCGTGCGGGATGGCGGCCACCAGATGTACATGGATTTCTGGAATCAGATGGCTGACCACCGGCACGTTAAAGGCTTCGGCCATGCCGGCTATTTTCATCCACTGCGTGATGCCACCGGCGCGTAACAGGTCGATCATAACAATGTCGATCGAGCGTGCCTCCAGCATGTGGCGGAAGGGGCGAATGCCGTAGTGGTATTCTCCCGCAGCAATGGGGGTGGTGAGGGCGTCGGCAACGCGGGCTAAGCCCTGATAATCGTCATGCGCCACCACGTCTTCGAGCCAGTAGAGATGGTATTGTTCGACGCGCCGTCCGATGTCGATGGCCTGGTTCACATCCCACAACTGGTTGATATCGCACATGAGGTCGATGTCGTCCCCCAGGACATGACGCAGTACGCGCACGCGTTCTACCTCGCGGGCCACGGTGGGCTCGGCGCCGAGTTGCATCTTCATCTGCTTGAAGCCCATGTTGACCAGACGCGGCCCGGCTTCGCTCAGATAATCCATGGGATGCGGCCGCATCAGCGCGCCGCTGGCATAGGTGGGGACGCGATCGCGATGCCCACCCAGCAGCGTGCAGACCGGTTGCTCCAGGGCCTTGCCCTTGATGTCCCACAGGGCGATGTCGATGGCTGACAGGGCCAGGGTAAAAATGCCGCCTGGCCCGGCACCACTGGCGGCCTGGCGCAGCTTGGCCGACAATGGCTTCGACGTGCAGGGGATTGGCCCCGATGGTCAGCGCGCCTAAGGCGTCCACGGCTTCCTTGAGTGCCACGGTGAGCGGTCCGCCAAAGAATGTCAAGCCGATGCCCTCAATGCCTGCATCCGTTCCCAACTCCAGTGTGACAAATTCCCGTGTGGCGTTGCCTACCGGAATCCCCACCACCAGGGGACTGTCCGCTGGTGTCTGTATCACGCGGGTTTTGACATGCGTCACTTTCATGGTGCGCTTCCTTCTGCTCAGGAGAGAAATGTTGTGCACAATGGCGTCGCAGCGGTGTCTCGCCACTTCCAGGCCGCGTCTGTGGAACGAGACACTGTCACCACGGGTGGTGTATACCACAAAATGCTGTACACTGCGACGTGTCAGCAAGTCCCCTCGCTCTGTGCATAGCTTGCCGCCCAGGCATAGTGTAAGATGATAGCCCGTGCCGCATTGTATCCACCGAATGTCACTACAAGGAGCTGCCGAACCATGAATATACGTGACCGACTTGGCTTTGACGCGGGCGGCAAGCATCTCGAAGAGGCACTAGAATGGGCTATTTCCCACGGGTTTCATTATGTGGACTTCAATGCTGACAGACTACCGAACCGTCTCGACGCCTGGGATGAGGCGCGTGTCCGTGCCGTGCGTACGCAGTGCGAACGGCATGACGTGCATTTGGGACTGCACACGCTGTCCGGCGTCAACGTGGCAGAGTTCTCACCGTACGTGAGCGATGCGGTAGATGCCTATCTGCGTGCCAATGTTGATTTTGCCAAGCGTCTTGGCTGTGCCTGGGTCGTCGTGCACGCCGGGTATCATTTTAGCAGTACTGTTGAGGCCCGCAAAACGGCCTCGTTAGAGCATCTACAACGGGCGGTAACGTATGCCGAACGCGCCGGCATACGCCTGCTGCTCGAAAATCTGAATTTTGAGCCTGACGATGCTGAGATACATTACCTGGGACACACCGTTGAGGAATGCCGTTACTATTTCGACGCCATCGCCTCAGCGCACTTTGGCTGGGCCTTTACCGTGAATCATGCTCACCTGGTCCCAGAGGGCATCCCGGGGTTTCTCGAGGCCTTTGGTGTGGCGCGTCTCGGCGAAGTACGTCTGGCTGACAATCTCGGCGACAAGGAAGTCCATCTGAAGCCAGGTGAAGGCAATATCGACTTCACAACGCTGCTGCAGCAGCTCGAGTCCTCGGACTACCAGCACCATTACATGATGGCCTTTGGCACGCCAGCGGATCTCCTGGAGGGACGGGACTATTTCGTGGCGTGCCTGCGTGACGCATAGTGGTGCAGCTGACGCAGCGTTGTGAAAGTGTCTCAGCGCTCGAACCGAATGACCTGCCGTGCCACTTCGCCCCCCAGCAGGGCTTGAAAGGCATCGTTGATCTGATCCAGCGTGATCTCGCGGGAAATCATCTCATCGAGTTTGAGTTTGCCGCTGAGGTACATGTCAACATAGCGTGGCATATCGACGCGAAAGCGGTTCGAGCCCATGCTGGAGCCCTGAATCTTCTTTTCCTGGAGAAAGTCAGAGCCTCTGAGTTCGATATGCGTGCCTACCGGGATCATGCCGATCACCGTGGCAGTGCCACCTTTGGCGAGCATGCCAAACGCCTGCTCGGCGGTGACCTTGAGCCCAATGGCTTCGAACGAATACTCCACACCGCCGCCCGTCATATCCCGCACGGTGCGCACCGGATCGCCTTCTGAGGCGTTGATCAGATCCGTGGCGCCACAGATCTGCGCCAGTTCGAGTTTTGAGGCCCGCGTGTCAATGGCAATGATGCGCCCGGCACCAGCAATGACCGCCCCCTGCACAGCACTCAAGCCGACCCCGCCACAGCCAATGACCGCCACGGTACTGCCGGGTGGCACCTTGGCCGTGTTGATGACGGCACCTACACCGGTGGTTACGCCACAGCCGATGAGCGCCGCTTTGTCCAATGGCATGTCGTCGCGGACTTTTACCACCGCATGCTCGTGCACCAGCATTTGCTCGGCATACGAGGACAGATTGGCGAACTGGTGCATAATTTGCCCACGCTGCGACAGGCGCGGCTCTTCGCCTTCACGCCGCTGTAGGCCTTCACGATTACACAGATTGGGCCGGCCAGTGGTGCAATAGTTGCAGTGGCCGCAGAAGACCGAAAGACAGGTGATGACATGGTCACCCGGCTTGACGTAGTGCACCTCGGACCCAACAGCCTCGACCACGCCAGCGGACTCGTGTCCAAGTACAATAGGCATGGGAGTGGGATACAGTCCTTCGTAAAAATGCACGTCGCTATGACAGACACCAGCCGCCACTGTGCGCACCAGGACTTCGTGTGCCCCAGGGGTACTGACGTTGACCTCCTCAACGGTGAGGGGTTTATGGACTTCGCGGAGTATGGCAGCTTTCATGGTGATCCTCCCCTGTGTATGACGGTCTCGAGCAGTGCATACGCATTGTAAACAGCCTTCTCTGCTCTAGCAAGCCGCGCCACATGGCGCATGCAGCGCCAAGGTGCGGCGGCTGTGTGCCGGGCCTCAACGCAGGCCGGCACCGAGGATATCGCGTGCCACCACATGCTTCTGCACCTCGCTCGGCCCCTCGCCGATGCGCCGGATGCGGATCTCGCGATACCAGCGTTCAAGGGGCAGGTCCTTGGCTACACCCAGGCCACCATGGATTTGCATGGCACGGTCGACCACCCGGCCGCTGGCTTCTGAAGCGACCAGTTTGGCCAGGGCCGATTCGGTGCGGTACGGTTCGCCTCGTTCTGCTTTGGCGGCGGCATCGAGCACCAGCCAGCGGGCAGTGCGAATATCGATTTCGTTCTCCACCAGCATCCACTGAATGCCCTGGCGCGATGCCAGTGGCGCTCCGAAGGTCTCGCGGATCTTGGCATACTCGACTGCCATCTCATGCGCCTTGATCGCCACCCCGAGACATTCCGCGGCATAGGGAATGCGCTGGCGCGACAGCCGATCATTGGCAATGGCAAAGCCACCGCCGACTTTGCCCAGGATGTTGTCGTGCGGCACGCGCAAGTCCTCGAGTTGAATCTCGGTGGCGTATTTGGCCGAGCGCAGCGTGTGGACAATGCGGCGCACATTGAATCCCGGCCACTGGGTTTCGACGATGAAGCAGGTGACACCAGCGCGGCCCTTGTCGGGGCCGGTGCGCGCAAAGATGAGTCCGTAGTCGGCGCGGTCAGCACCGCTAATCCACAGCTTGGTGCCGTTTAACACCCACTCATCGCCATCCCGCACCGCCCGGGTCTGGATGGCGCGCGCCGGGTCGCTACCGCCCGACGGTTCTGATAAGCCAAAGAACACCTTTTTTTCGCCACGCAGCATGGGATAGAGATACTTGTCCTTTTGTGCTTCGGTAGCCTCGAAGAGCTGCGCCTGCCGGGCCCCGCCAAAGACCTGGTAGCAGGGGGCGTACAAGCCGGCGCGGTGCTGGCTGCACTCAATGGCGATGAGGCAGCGTGTGATCAGATCAATGTCTGGCCCGCCAAATTCAGGTGGCGTGTCCAAACCGTACAGCCCCATGGCCTTGGTTTTTGCCACCAGTCGGTCGTAGTCGGCAGGGGGCAGTTCGTCGGCGTCGGGGTCCAGGTGCGCTTCCAGCGGCACGATGTCTTCGCGCACGAACTGGCGGACCATGTTGACGATCATGTGCTGTGCTTCAGACAGGGCGAGATCCATCAGGGGGCCTCCCGGTAGCGGTGTCGTCTGGCGGTAATAGACCGTATCGACACTAGAATTTTTGGCACCCTGAGCAGAACGCCAACAGGGTCGCAAAATTCTTGCCGATACTGTTGAATATATTAGCCAAGTCGAAGACGGCCGAGGCTTCTGGTATCGATATCGCTGTTGCCGATGGGCAGGCGGCCATGGTCGGCGCAGTATGCCTCCAGCAGTTCGAGATACCGTGTATGATACGCCATGTTCACTTCATAACGAAACAGCGTCGCGCCAGCCGGCGGGGCCTGCAGCGCCTCGGTAAGCGTGCCTTTGAGGCCAAACAGCGAGCGCCCACCCGCCACCCCGATATACACGATCTCTTCTGCGGCAGTGGCTAGCTGATAGACCCCGAGATGTCCGGTCAGCCGTGCCACGTGTTCTTCGGTCAGCGGCATCCACGGTTTATCGAGACGAACTGCCATGGCGTATGCTCCCTATTTGTCGCGCGGCTGCGACCGTGGGCCAAACGGTTCGGGCTGGAACGGGCCATCGCGCCGCTGCAGGAAGGCGCGCATGCCACCTTGTTTCTGGGCCTCTACCAGGTGCCGCTTGAAGTCTTCGCGCTGTGAGCTTTGTACCAGAGCGGACAGCTCATCGTTGAGCGTCAGGGCGTTGCGCAGGCCCATCATCTCCAGACCCTTGGTGGCGACGTAGAGGTTGAGCTTTATCGTCTCAGGCGATATGCGTGCGATGCGCTCGACAATCTGGAAGCAGTGATCGATGAGCTCGTCCCTGGGCACGATGGCATTGATAATGCCGATGCGCAGGGCCTCCTGCGCGTCGATGTGATCGCCCGTCAGGCCGTACCGCAGGGCGTGTTTGTAGCCTGCGTTGAGTGTCCAGAAGAAGTTGGTATTGGAGATCATGCGGACTTCTGGTTGGGCGAAGACGGCGTCTTCAGAGGCGTAGGTCATGTGACATGCCAGGGCATACCAGGACCCGCCACCGACACACCATCCATGCACCGCGGCGATCACGGGTTTTGAGAGTTCCCATATCTGCATGAGCTTCGCCGTCTCACTGTGCGAGCGCGTCCGCCAGTGATCGAGCAACTCGGCGACGCTCTGCCCCTCTGGAACACCATAGGGCCATACCGGCTGAGGCCGCTCCCCGCCGATATCATAGCCGGAGGAAAAGCCGCGGCCCATACCCGTCATGACCACGGCGCGGACCTCCGGGTCTTGTTCCGCTTCCAGCAGGGCTTCTGCGAGCTCATGCTCTAACTGGCGACTAATGGCGTTCAGCGTCTCCGGACGGTTCCACGTGATGAGCACGCCGTGCCGCTGCTTGTCGTACAGGATCGTGTCGTAGGTTGGCATGATTGTCTCGCCTCCTGCCTGTGTGTTGTCTCGCCTCAGCCCCGCACGTTTACCAGGCCAGTCGTTGTCCACTCTTTATGCCACAATACTCCTTCCAGCAGTGCCTGTCCAGCGTAGTCAGCCGCTCATCCCCATGCACCCCTCCCATCGCGGCGAGTGTTAGCGAAAGACACCGGAATGGCCGAGAGAATAGCGTCCCGGCTGGGGATAGACGCACAGGCCGTGTGGTCCCTCGCCAACCGGGATACGTGCGAGCAATTGCCCGTTGGTGGTGTCGATGGCGTAGACTTCTTTGTGGTAGCGCCCGGAGAGCCACAATACTTTCCCATCTATTGAGACGCCACCCATGTCGGGGCTCCCACCATCGGGCAAGTGCCATGTATTGACTATCTTGCGGGTAGCGAAGTCGATGAGCGAAATCGTGCCCTCACCACGGTTGGTGACGTAGAGAATACTGGAGTCGCGGCTGACGTAGAGCCCATGCGCCCCCTTGCCAGTGGGGAGGAAAGCAATTTCTGTAAAACTCTCGCCATCAATCAAGAAGACGCCATCGGCTTTCATATCAGCGACATAGAACAGCTTCCCGTCTGGTGAGAGCTTGACATCTTGCGGCCTGCCACCACGGGACGGCTTCAGGGTGCCGATGAGTTTTCGTTCCGCCACGTCCACCTTGATCAGTTTGCGCTCATATTCACAACTGGCAATGAGATAGCGGCCATTTGCCGAAAAATCCAGATGGTCCACGCCATTGCACGGCACCGAGAGGGAATGCACGAGCTGCATCGTCTGTGGATCGCGGAAGTCGAGTCGCTTGAGCTGCTCTGCGACGACCAGGGCGTATTTTCCGTCCGGCGTATAGTACATGTTGTACGGATCATCGACCCGCACTGTTTCACCCTTTTTCCCAGTAGCGGGGTCGATTTTCGTCAGGCTGTTGCTTTTGGTGTTGAGCACCCATAGCGTCCGCAGGTCATATGACGGAGTGATATGGTGCGGTTCTCGACCGACGGGGAAGTGATCGACCACCTTAAAAGTCGTAGGATCGATGACATCCACAGTTTTACTGACGGTATTTGGGACATAAATGCGCGCGGGAAATCCTTCTACTACCGGACTGAGCTTCTCAGCACGGGTTTCCGAGTAGACGTCGTGCAGATCGAGTACCGGAGGCATGCCAGGCAGGGGGTTGGCGAACACGGAGTGAGCCGCTTCTCCGGGAGCAGTGGGTGGCATGGCGGAGGTTGTTGTCGGTGCCGACGCATCGGCTGGCGGTGTCGCAGACGTGGATGGCTGAGCTCCGCTTAACAAGGGATCAGCTATCGCAACAGCACAGAGGAGCGCGAAGTGACGGTAAGAGCGTGAAACGCATGTCTGCCTTTCTGGAACGATCAGAGTTGACGTTGACCCCCTGAAGCATAGCAAATCTGATAAGGCGCCTCCATATCACAAGCCGTGGACGCGCTACACGTCGTTATACT
This sequence comes from uncultured Gammaproteobacteria bacterium, assembly GCA_963773125.1. GTDB lineage: Bacteria > Tectomicrobia > Entotheonellia > Entotheonellales > Entotheonellaceae > CAVZBC01. The sequence continues at coordinate 10,821 of CAVZBC010000051.1, forward strand.
TGCTGCCGCGCCTCCGTCCAGGTAAAAAGAGCAGGGAGACGCTGCTTGACGGTATTCCTGGTCCTCTACACAATGTCGTCATGCGCGTCCCCCCTTTGTCAATTGGAGCCAGTGATGCTGAAAAAACTTTTATCCAGGCGGGGTAGTCCATGACTCGATGTTTCTGCGCCTGGCTCTTCGCCTTCCGTCTCGTCCGCTGGCATGCGTGTCTGCTGGTGTGTGCTGCTGAGGGTGCCGGGGATGCGCTCTCGCGGCCGCTGGCACAAAAATATCGTTTGTTTTTCTCTGCAATGGCATATAGTATGTCGTATAGGGAGCATAGAATGCTAAACCCCGTTGCTCTCCATGTAATTCAACGACTCCACAGCGTGATTCCACGACCCCACAGATAGCTCCCAGAAAGGTTTTTCTCGCCAGACCATCCATGCATCCTGTGCCTGGGACAGGGAGTGTGGTACAGGAGTGGCATCTCAAGCGCATGACGGAGGAAGATAAGGAGGGAATGATGCCCAGATTTACACGCTCCAGTGTGTTCTTGCCGGTATTGGTGTTGTTTGGTCTTTTTCTGCTTGGCGGACCAGGCAGTGGGATAGCACAGACCAAGCTGCCTGCGGCGACCCCTAAAGTGGATCTCAACACGGCGGCCCCAGAGGAGCTGCAGAAGCTCCCCGGTATCGGGGAAGCCAACGCGAAGAAGATCATTGCTGGACGACCATATAAGTCGGTGGCTGAACTGGGAAAGACCGGTATACCAAAGCCGACTATCGACAAGCTTGCCCCCCTCGTAACGACCAGTGCTGCACCCCAGGGGGCATCCAGACCAGAGTCGGTCGGCAAAACCCCGCCGCAGAAAGGCATGGTCTGGGTGAACACCGACTCTGGAGTATACCACCACGAGGGTGACCACTGGTATGGCAAGACGAAAGACGGGCAGTTCATGCGTGAGGAAGACGCGAAAAAGGCTGGCTATAGAGAAGCCAAACACTGAGGAAAGGAGGGCATATGGACGGCATCATCGGTTTGATCATTAGCCTGATTAGTGGTGCTGTGGGTGGCAACATCGCCGGTGGCGTGCTCAAAGAGCAAAGCCTCGGCCCCATCGGCAACACGATTGCGGGGCTTGTGGGTGGTGGCCTCGGCGGTCAGATCCTGAGTGCGCTCGTGGGTGCCGGTGGCGTTGCGGCGGGAGCTGGCGCCGCAGCGGGCGGCTTCGATATTGGTAGTCTCATTGGCAATGTAGCCGGCTCCGGTGTTGGCGGTGCTATTCTCATGATCATCGTTGGCTACATCAAGAAGGCTATGGCGCCGCAATAAGGCCCGTGTGAGGGACCTGCACCCCGGTCTCTCACGCTGCATCACATCGGCCTGCGTCAGGCAGTAGTATGGGCGGGGGCTGCCACAGATTGGCAGTCCCCGCCCGCCGTCTTGGAAAAGCAAAACGTCAAGGGTTCAACCCTGGCGTGCGTCTGCTGGAACCTCCCGGGCGTGTATACCCACCACTGGACTGCGTCTGGCTTTGTGCCGCCACCATCTGCGGCGCTACGAAAACAGTGCCGGCAGCAAACGTCAAGAGTGTCGTATGCGCTGGGCCATGCATGGTGAGCGCGGCTATCACCATCCCGGCAAGACTACGATACAGACGTTGTCTGAATGAGACCAGCTTTGGGCGCATATGAAGGAACCCACAATACATGACAACATTTTTCCCCACTGTATCGGAAAAGCGCAGGGTTGTAAATGCTTTTGTTCCGAACACGGCTCATCGCTGGTTGAGCTGTCGGTGTGATGCTGGCCAAGGAGACTGCCACCCTGGACGTATTGGCGGGGGGGCTGTATTCTCGGCCTTGGCGTTGGATGGGCTGTGCCCGCTCGGCTACGACCTGGAACAACTCGACATGTACGCCAGTGAGAGTGTGCCTCACTTTTGCGTTGCTGGATGTTAATCCAGGACGGCGATAAGATCGACTTCAATCAGGGCGCCGGGGCGCAGCAGGGCTTTCACCCCGACGGGGGTAACCGCTGGCAAACGGTCACCGAAGAGCGCCCGGCGATGGGCATTGACCGCGTCGTACTGGGCCATGCCAACCACGTAGTCCGTTGCCTGTACGACATTATCCCAGCACGCCCCGGCCGCTTCTAAGACTTGCCGGTGCTTGTCGTAGACAATCGCTGCCTGGCCGGTAATGTCGCCCGGACAGAGGACGTTGCCCTTGTCGTCTGTGCCCGTGGTCCCGGACAGGAAGAGCACCTTGCCGCCACGCGTGGCGGCAGCCGCACAGGCGGCACCAGCGGCACCGGGATGCGGGAGATCGATACGGCGGTCCTCCCTGGTGTTGGTCGGCAGCACAGCAATCGCCGCCACCTCAATGAGCGCCTGCGCTGGCCGCAACTGCTCAACGACAATGCCAGTGGCGGCAGGAAAGCCGTTTTTCCAGAAGGCACGTCGTACCTCGGCGGTGTCTTTATAGTGCTGCGTGGTGGTGACAAAGTCCGTGGTTTTGACGACGTCGTCGATACTGCCCCCGGCCGCTTCGGCGATACGTTGGATGTTACTGAGGGCCTGGCGCGTCTGCGCCACTATGTCGCCTGGCGCTACCAGGTTGCCGTCCGCATCTGTGGCTGTCTGACCGGCAATACACAATATATTGCCCTTGCGCATGACGCCCGGGGCAAACGTCCATTCCTGATAGCGCGGCAGGTGCATGCCGACAATATGACGGGCGAAGGTGTCTGCAGGGGTTTCTGGCACGATGGCGGTGCAATCGACCTCGATTTTGGGTATTTGGCGCAGCATCTGTGTGATGATCACACCTGTGGCGGCAGGATACTCCCCGCCCCACACCTCGCGGCGCACCTGCGCCGTGTCGCGATAGCCGGCATCGGTGGAGATGTAGTCGACGCTCTTCACCACATCGGCAAAGCTCGCGCCACCGCTTTCCAGAATGAGACGGATCTTCTCCAGCGCCGCGCGCGTCTGGTCGCAGAAGTCGTCTGAGACAACCTGCCCGTAGTCGTTCGTCCCAGTCTGCCCTGACACGAAAAAGAGCTTTCCCTGTCGTGCCACACCTGGAGAAAACGTATAGCGGTCAAAGCCTGGCAAACCCGGATTGATAATGTCTTTCGGCGCCATGATGGATACATGTCTCCTCGTAACTGGCGAGATGTGCACCCTGGTTAGGCCTGGGGATGTCGCTTCTTGACGATATAGGAGTGGTGTCCATCCAGGACCAGCTCATCATGCTGGTTGCGTACAGTGGAGCGCATTTTTACGAGTCCAGTGGTACGACGTGGCACGAGTTCCTGTATGGTGAGTTGGGGGTGGAGCGTGTCGCCGACAAACACTGGCTTGAGAAAGCGCGATGACTGTTCCAGAAAGGCCACGATGCTTTCTTGCAGGGCAGGCGACAGGCTGGAGGCCCCCAGCACCGTTTGTACCGTCACCAGGTACCCGTGCGCCAGGCGCTCGGGAAATCCGCGCGCACGACAGTACTCCCGATCGTAATGGATAGGGTGATTGTCTCCCGTCACGGCTGCAAACATCACGAAGTGGCTTTCAGTGAGGGTTTTGGAGGGGATGTCAAAAACTTCGCCAAGGACAAAATCTTCGAAGTATTTCTGCCCCATGGGTGTGCTCCTCGCGAGTTGGTGCGCCCTCTACATCAAGCCATCCAACAGTGGCTCCAGGGACATGCAGACGCGAGCACGCCTCCCCTGCATGTCCCTGGAGTTGGGTAGACCAATCTGTCGTGGGCTGATGTAGACCGGCTTGCCGAATATCGTCGGATCGATCCGTGCCGATCATAGCGAAGATGGCAGGGGCAAGCAATGCGTGTGAGCAAGTCTCGTCAGATATTGAGTTCTCTATCCTGGAGCAAACGGAAGCCGACTTGTAGCGTTACCTGGTATTCCGCCACTTCGCCGTCCTGGATCAAGCCGCGCAGCTCGGTGACCTTGAACCAGCCCAGGCCCTTCAGGGTTTTGCTGGCACGCTCGATGGCCCGTTTTGCCGCGTCATCATAACTCACATCCGAGACGCCAACCAATTCAATGATTTTATAGGTACGATGCTCCATATCTCGCCTGCCTCTCTGCGCAGAGGGAATGTTAGGTGTCTGTAACCCAGCGCTTCTGCCTTGAGGACTCCAGATGATGCAATGGACACCTATGAGCCGTGTGCAGCACTTAGGTATCAGAGTGTAAAACCGTGAGCTCAGCCGGCAGGTGAAACTTGACGTCTTCGTCTACCACGGTCAATTGTTGAATTTTCTCTGCTCCGAGTTGTTGACAGTAGTCGACGACTTCCTGCACCAGAAACTCGGGCGTTGATGCTCCAGCTGTCACACCAACGCGTTTGACGTTGTGCAGCAGTTCTGGAGTAATGTCTTGCACCTGGTCAATCAGCACCGCTTTCACACCAGCACTCTGCGCCACCTCACGTAGACGAGTCGAATTCGAGCTGTTGGACGAGCCGAGTACGAGGACGAGATCAACCAGGGTGGTCATGGCCTTGACGGCCTGCTGACGGTTCTGCGTTGCATAGCAGATGTCTTCCTTCCCAGGCAGCACCATGGCTGGGAACTTGGTACGCAGGGCGTCGATGACTACCGCCGTGTCATCCATACTGAGAGTTGTTTGGGTCAGGCACACGATCTTCAGGGGGTCGGGAACCTCAAGACGTTCGACATCCTCGACCGTTGTAATCAATCGCATGTGCTCTGGTGCTTCGCCCATCGTGCCGGTCACTTCGTCGTGGTCTGCGTGGCCAATGAGCACGATGGTGTAGTCTTTCTTGGCATAGCGGAGGACCTCCAGGTGCACTTTGGTGACGAGCGGGCAGGTGGCGTCAATGATACGCAAATTCTTGCGCTGGGCGTCTTCCCAGACGCTGGGTGCGACGCCGTGGGCACTGAAAATGACGGTGGCACCATGGGGGACTTCGGAGAGTTCCTCGACGAATATGGCTCCCTGGTCGCGCAACGCCGCCACCACGTGACGGTTGTGGACGATCTCTTTGCGGACATAGACGGGCTTGTCATAGATCTCCAGGGCACGTTCGACCACTTCGATGGCACGCTCTACCCCGGCGCAAAACCCTCGCGGTTTGGCCAGGACCACCCCTTCTAACGCCATATTCGTTCTCCTCGTAGAGGCTGCTCGCATCGGCACAAACGCTGTGTCCCTTGACTGCCGTCCCGTGTCGTAACAGATCATCCCAAGTATAACGCACCCTGGCACAGGCTACCACGTCGGCGCATGAGCGTACATCCCGGCATGTGCCGCGAGGTCGGTATGCCACTCTCCTGGGCTGCTTTAGGGGATACCGTGCTCAGCTTTGTATGTTTCCCAATTCTCCTTGAGCCACATAAAGTCCTCAAAATTCGTGCGTTGCAGAAAGGGGTTATGGACCCGCTCATAGCCGATGGTGGAGAATGGTTTTTCTCCATAGTCGTGGCCAGGATAGACCTCAACGGTGTCGTCGAGCTTGAGGATGACCTGAAACAGGCTATGGAATTGTTTCTCGGCGCTACTGCCCTGAAATCCGGAGCCCCCGATGCATCCGACGAAGAGCGTGTCACCAGTGATGAGCTTGCGATTGTCGACGAGGAGGCAGATAGAATCCAGGTAGTGCCCAGGCGTGAACAGGACCTTGATGGGGACTTTGCCGAGCTGCAGCTCATGACCATGGTCAAGCTCGATATCCGGTTTGACTCTGGCGTCTTTATACGCCGCGAGCTTGACATCACCGGTGCGGAAGACGTCATTACCAGCTACGTGATCGTGGTGGGTGTGGGTGTTAAGAATGTAGGCGACTTTGAGCCCGAGCTCTCGCACACGTGCTGCCAGTTTGGCAGTCTCGTAGCCTGGATCGACCACCGCACACAGCCGACTCTCTTCATCCCCAATGAGATAGCTAAAATTGCGATCTCCCCCCGCATCAATTTGCTCAAAAATCATTGCTTCTTCCTCCTGGAGTCCTGATTTAGTCGTGCAGCTGCGGTTTATCAGCCATGATGTCTTTCAACAACGCTTCGTAGAGTGCCTCCATCCCTCCAGGGAGGGTCTGGCGGAGGTAGTGGATCATATGGATTTTGAAGCGATCATCATGCAGCGGATAGTCGTGCAGCAGCGTACGGGCATGGGCTATGATCTGCGGCCCCTTGAAGACCAGCCTGGTCAGATATTTGCCAGCATCGCTCGGCTGTACGCGTAATAAAACTTCCCGCGTGTGGTTCCATGTCGTTGCCATCACCACGCCCTCACTTACTGTAGGGTGTTCTGGTTCTGCCAGGGATGTCAGGCAGGAGTATAGCAAGCATCCAGAGCCTTGACCAGTATGGCCCTGGAAGGGGCAGTCAAGCCGGTCGGCGTGGTCTGGTCGGAGCGCCTCGCCGAGGCGCCCCGACCAGGATGCTGAGGCGAGGGAGAACTCTGCTCTGCGAGCAGAATGCACCTGATCACAACTCATGCTACTGGGAGATTTTCTCCAGCAAGTCGATGTCATCGAGGAGCTGGCTTACTCCCTGCACGACAGAATGCAGAGGGGCTTCGGCGAGTGACACTGGCAGCCCTGTTTCCTCGCGTATGAGGGTATCGAGGCCACGTAGTAATGACCCGCCGCCAGCCATTATGATGCCACAATCGATAATGTCCGCGGCGAGTTCAGGTGGCGTCCGTTCGAGGGCCGCATGGACCGTTTCGACAATAACTCGCACCGGTTCGAGCAGTGCGTCGTAGACTTCCGCATCGCTCAGTTCGATCGTTTTGGGGAGCCCTGTGAGCAGGTCACGCCCGGTTACCATTACGGAATGGGACGGTTGACCAGGCAGCACAGTGCCAATATCCATCTTGATCTTTTCACCCGTGCTTTCTCCAATGAGGAGGTTGTGTTTGCGTTTGATGTAGTTGACAATGGCTTCGTCCATCGCATCGCCAGCCACTCGTACCGAACGACTGTAAACAATGCCCGCCAGCGAGATGATAGCCACTTCGGTCGTGCCACCACCAATATCGATGATCATATTGCCACTCGGCTCTGCGACCGGCATGCCGGCACCGATAGCCGCGGCCATGGGCTCTTCCACCAGATAGACCGCACGCGCTCCCGCCAGTTCCCCTGACTCACGCACGGCACGTTTTTCGACCTGGGTGATCCCTGACGGCACACCGATGATCACCCGCGGCCGCACCAGCCTGGTGCGGCGGTGCACTTTCGTAATGAAATAGCGTAACATGGCCATAGTGCACTCAAAGTCCGCAATGACCCCGCAACGTAACGGTCGCACGACCTCGATACTCTCCGGGGCACGTCCTAACATCCGCTTGGCTTCGGCACCGATAGCGATGACCCGATTGGTGCCCTTGTGCACGCTGACCACCGAAGGTTCGTTGAGAATGACGCCTTTCCCCTGTATGGAGATCAGCGTATTTGCCGTGCCCAAATCAATCGCCAGATCGCTCGATAGCAGCCCGCTGATGCTTCTGATAAGCAAGGTCACTCCCCCTCTTCCAGTGGCATGCTGACGCAACCTGTCGCCCACACCCTGTAAGACCGCGACAGTCTTTTCATCCTAAGATCGTGGCGTATCTTATCTGCAGTGTCAAGACTTTTGTTGCAGTTTGCAATAAAAATTTATAAACGTGTGATATCTGCTAAAAAACAAGAGCTTGCAACAACCAGCGCCGCGTTTCGGACTTGACAGCGCCGGGACGGGTCGATACAACAGCCATAGCAGACCGTAGGAGCGAGGTGGTCGTCTCGGCGCGAGATGCTGTGGGGATCGCTGTTGGCGGCACGTTTACTGATTTTGCCCTGTACGATATGGCAGGCAGACGTCGAAGATGTACACGAGTTGTAGCACTCAGCGTCGAACGGAGGCTTCATGACGGACCAGACATCTTTCTCACACTCCCAGCCCACACCGCCCAACCAGCAGGTCGTGCGGGATTTTTTTCAGCTGCACGTGCGGCTATACGGCAATGACTGGCGCGCCCTCGGCTGGCAGAGTCGCCACACCCAGTACCGTCGCTTTGCTGTGCTGGCAGAAGTGGGGGACCTGGCCCATACGCGTGTGCTGGACGTTGGTTGCGGTCTAGGGGATCTCTATGCATATCTCCGTACCCAGAGCATTCCCGTGACATACACGGGGTATGATTTGCTGCCTGACATGATTCAACGGGCCCGGAAACGCTTCCCAGACGTGCATTTTGAAGTGCGGGACGCGCTGCAGGGATTGGGTGAGCCCCGCTTCGACTATATTCTGTCTTCCGGGGCGTTCAACGTCAATTTTGGTGACAACATCCGCGCTGTGCAACAGGTTCTCCGTGACATGGTGCAGCACTGTACGAGCGGTGTGGCGATCAACTTTCTGCAGCGGACGGTAGACGCCAGCAACGATCCGATCTTTCAGTACTACGACCCGCAGGCGATGCTCGCCTTCTGTCAAACCCTTTGCCCGCAAGTCCAACTACGTCAGGGGTACTTGCCGAACGATTTTACTCTGTATCTCTATCCTGCCCACACGCCTGAAGAAACAGTGTGAAAGGCACACAGCACGGTAACGTGTAGACGTCAGCTGGCAGCACGGATACCGGAGCATGTATGGCCAGGCGTTGCCCCGGCACAGGCGGAGTGGCGCATACGCAGAGGAGACCCTCTGATGGAATTAGCGTTGACACCCCATACTGCGGCTGGCATGCGTCTGGTTGCGCTCGCCGAACAACACGCTGCAGATTTTGCCAGGCGTGCCGAGCAGCACGACCGGGAAGGCAGCTTCCCGTTTGAAAACATCGCTGCCTTGCAGCAGAGCGGTGTGCTGGCAGCCTGTGTGCCTGAGGAGTTTGGCGGCCTGGGGATCGAGTCGCTCTACGATACCACCGTAGGCGTCAACCGGCTCGCTCGCGGCGATGGCTCCACGGCCATTGCCGCGAATATGCACATCTTTTATCCCTGGCGTCTGACGCGCACCTGGCATGCGGCCACGCGCGCCGGGAATGCCGCGCAAGCCCAGCAGGCGTCCGAGCTGCTGCAACAGGTAGGCATGGGAAAGCTGGTGCGCTGTGCGCTCCTCTCTGAGTCGGGAACAGACCTGGTACGGCCGCTCGTCGAGGCCACCAGGACCAAAGATGGCTGGCTCCTCAATGGCCGGAAGAGCTTTGCGACCATGTCACCAGCGGCGACGCTCATGGAAGTGACCTGCCGTATGCCAGACGCGCACGGCGGCTATCGCCGTGCCCTGGCCAGTGTGCCACGTGGCACACCGGGCATGCATATTGCCCACAACTGGGATGCGCTCGGCATGCGTGGCTCTGGGAGTCACGATGTGGAGTTCGTCGATTGCTTCGTACCGGACACGGCTCTTGTAGATGGAGGGCCGTGGGGTGTCTGGACAGAAGGATTTTTAGCCAGCAATATGGCTTTTGCCATGGGCTTGTCCGGGGCCTTTCTCGGCCTTGCCGAAGCGGCTCGGGACTATGTCGTGTCCACTGTCAAGACACGCCGGCATGGCCCTGCTGGTCCACTGTTGGCGGAACGTGATGCCGTGCAGCACGCCATTGCCGACATCGAAGTCGATCTTGCCGCCGCCCGGGCCATGCTCGCCCGCACCACGACTCTGGCGGATGGGCTGTTCCAGGCATACCCTGCTGGCAGTGTTCCCATGGCCGAGCTGCACGAGGTGATGAAAGACTTCCAATGCGCCAAATTGGTGGTCACGCGCAACGCCATCAACATCGTCGACCGCGCCCTCACCGTCTCCGGTGGGGCTGGTTACCTGAGCAAAAACCTCCTGTCGCGCCTCTACCGTGACGTGCGTGCCGGGCCGTTCATGCAGCCGTTCTCGCCCAATGAAGCATACACCTACATTGGCCGCGTCACCCTGGGACTCGACCCCAACAGTTAGGCGAGACGTGGTAGGGGCGACTCGCCGAGCATCCGTCTGTTACACATGCACCGATGTCGTCAATGCCTCGGCGCGGAGAAAGTCGAAATCACATCCCTTATCCGCCTGCAAAATATGCTGTGCAAAGAGCCAGCCGTAGCCACGACGGTAATGCATTGTCGCTGGCGGTCTGGCGGCGAGCCGTTGCGCAATTGTCTCAGGCAGGGACGAGGAGATTCAGACGGCGGTGGGGGACATCGAGTTCAATCATATCGCCATTGCGCACGGCGGCCAGGGGTCCACCGGCAGCAGATTCGGGCGTCACATGCACCACGACGGTGCCAAAAGCCGTGCCGCTCATGCGTGCGTCGCTCAGGCGTACCATATCGCGAATGCCTTGCCGCAACAGCTTCCTGGGCAGTGGTAAAAAGCCCCACTCGGGCATGCCCGGGGCACCAATGGGGCCAGCGTTGCGCATGACCAGGACATCGTCGGGATGCACGTCGAGCTGCGGATCGTCGATGCGGTGCAGTAAATCCTCATGGTCTTCGAACACCACGGCGCGACCACGGTGGGTGAGGAGGTTCGCCGATGCCGCGGTGGGTTTGATAATAGCACCCTCAGGGGCCAGAGAACCGTACAGCACTGCCAGACCGCCCTCAGGGTTGAGCGGGGCATCGAGACGACGGATAAGATCGTGGTTGTGGCTCACGGCTTCGGTAAGACTGTCGCCGAGACTCCGGCCTGTGACGGTGAGCGCGTCGAGGTGCAGTAAGGGCGATAACTCCTTGAGCAGGGCCGGCAGCCCACCGGCATAGAAAAAATCTTCCATAAGAAACTGCCCCGAGGGTTTTAAATTGAGCAGGAAGGGGGTGGTCCGCGACAGGGCATCAAAATGGGTCAGCGGCAAATCAATACCAAGGCGTCCGGCGATGGCGACAAGGTGAATAATGGCGTTTGTCGAGCCACCGATGGCATGCAGGGTGCGGATGGCGTTCTCGAACGCCGGCATGGTGAGAATTTTGGAGGGACGTAAGTCTGCTTCGATCAACCGCACGATCTGCCGTCCAGCGGCTTCGGCGTGTTGCGTGCGTCGGGAGTCGACTGCCGGGATGGCGGCGTTGCCCGGCAGAGCCATACCCAGGGCTTCGCCCATGGCCGCCATCGTGGAAGCGGTGCCCATCACCATGCAGTGTCCCGGGCTGCGCACGATACAGTTCTGCAACTCGGCCCAGTTCTCGTCGGTAATGCGCCCAGCCCGCCATTCCAGTTCATAGCGCCGGCAGTCTGTACACGACCCCAGCTCCTCACCGCGCCAGTTGCCTTTGAGTTGCGGGCCACCGGTGACCAGAATGGCCGGCACGTCCGCACTGGCTGCACCCATGAGTAACGCCGGAGTGGTCTTGTCGCAGCCACCGAGCAGCACGACGCCATCGAGCGGATTGGCGCGAATGGACTCCTCCACGTCCATGCTCATGAGGTTACGGTAGAGCATAGTGGTGGGGCGCATGTTGTATTCCCCCAGCGACATCACCGGGAACTCCAGCGGAAAGCCGCCCGCCTGCCACACCCCCCGTTTCACCGCTTCAGCCAGCTGCCGCAAGTGTGCATTACAATGCGTCAGCTCGCTCCACGAATTGCAAATACCGATAATCGGCCGCCCCTCGTACGCCGGCTCGCCAAAACCTTCGGCTTTGAAGGCCGCCCGCCGGAGCCAGCCGTAGAGTTCCGGAGTGTCAAACCAGGCCTGACTGCGATATGGTGCACCGTTGGTAGGCATAGATTACTCCAAAGACAACGATTGAGTAAGGCAGGTATGGAAAAGAGTCATCAGTGTAACAAACCAGTGGCAAAATGCCAGTAGCCGAGTCAAAGCTCGGTGGCAGACCGTAAAACGTATCCTCATGGAGGAGCAAGCCCATGAAGACCGCAGCGACCCACATCAGGGGGCCGCTGTGCCAAGGGCCATGGCAGCTACTCCAGGCGACGCTGCTGCAGCCAGCGCTGGACAGCCCCCTCAGGAAAAGGTATGGTAAAGAAAATTTTGGCCGTAAGAGAGAGGAGAGCTGCTTGCAGGCCAGGCGAGAGCTCCAATAACTCACCAGGTGCATCGAGCATGTCAAAGGTTCCTCAGGAAGTGCTTGATACAATCATTCAGCGCGTTGTGGAAGTGGCGCAGCCAGAGAGGATTATTCTCTTTGGCTCGGCTGCTCGTGGTGACATGGGACCGCATAGCGATGTGGATCTGCTGGTGGTGAAGAGCGGGGAGTTCGACCAGGGCCGTCTGGTAGGAGACATTTACCTGCACCTGCATGGGGTGGGGCAAGCGGTAGATGTGCTTGTAGTCACTCCGGAGCAAGTGGAGCGCTACCGGGACACGCATTACCTCATCATTGCCCCCGCGTTACGAGAGGGCAAGGAAGTCTACCGTGCCCGAACGCTACCCGCCTGAGGATCCCAGGGAATGGCTGAACCGCGCCCGGAGCAATCTGGCGCTCGCGAATATGCACGGCGCGGGTGTCTACCTGGAGGACTTGTGTTTCAATGCACAACAGGCAGTGGAGAAGGCGATTAAAGCGTTGCTGATTCAGCGCCATGTACAGTTCCCGTACGTGCACGACATTGCCGAGCTGCTGACCGTCCTCGAAGCGGCTGATCAGGAGATCCCGCCAGCTATCAGGCAGGCGGAAAGGCTTACCCGTTTTGCAGTCTTTAGTCGTTACCCCGGCGTTGCGCCGCCTGTCAGGCAGGAGGAGTATACGGAGGCTGTACGTATAGCCGGAGAAGTGCTCCAATGGGTAGAGCATCTGATCTAGCGACTTCCAGAGGAGGGCCTGGATACCCAGTAAGCCCTGACGACGTATGGGAAATGGGGGGAACGTATAGGATGAGCACGAGAAACGAATTGACCAAGAGTTCCGGAGTGTCAAACCAGGCCTGACTGCGATATGGTGTACCGTTGGTAGGCATAGAGATTACTCCACTATTTTGTCTGCAAAAATTCTACGATGCGCTGCAGGATTTCAGCCTGCGACCGGGCAGCTGGCCTGAGCTTTGCCGCCCATGGGCGACCAGGGTGTATTTCATCCCAGGCTGACCGTCGCTGGTTATAGCGGCCACTATCCAGATCATTGCTTCCAAAGCCATCGAGATGGTGATTCCAGAGCGGCACGAACATCGCAATGAGTAGTGATTCTCCAGGAGGAATCCAGATATCATCCACAATCAGATACCGGCATCTAAAGTCACTGAGGGCGAGATTCGTTGTTTGTTGGATAGATACTGCATGTTCGCAAAGGCGTCGATACAGCACTTCACCAGATGCTGCTCCCAACCCATAGCCGCCTTTCCGTGCCCCTGCTGGCACGGCTTTGCCCACGTATATTGGCATATCCCATGCATTATGCCTGTTCAGCTCGGCGACCCGCTGGTATGCTGAAAAGTCTCCGGCGTAGTATAGTGCATAGAGCCCAGCTCCAACGAAAGACTCGGATGGTGGCAAATCTATGACCGGACGTGCCAATAACGCTCTAACAACATCCTCAACCAGATGGATTTTATCGAGTGGGTTGTAAGCTTTATAAGCCATATCTGCTGTTAGGACCGACGCACAATGGTGGCAAACGCCGATAAGGTAGCCTTTTTCCATGCTACTGGCCGCGCTGACGACTGTGTGATACTCGCTCCAATCCATTTGTCAATGACAGTCACTGCTGCTAAGTTAATTTCTTGCCTCCAGGTATATGGGCAAAGGATTTCCAATGCTTGCGACTCTGGCAAAAGCGTCGCTTCTTTCGACGCCCCTTGCGTGGCTCTCCCCGTAGAGCTCCCACGGTGGTCCAGGCGCAACGACAGTGCTGCCAGTGGGGCTGCTGCAACGTGATGCCGGCATTGGCTTGCGGGATCTCAAGAAACGCCAACTCCGCCCAGGTCCGCCCGATGGCGGCCACCGCCAGCCGCGGAAAGCATTTCGCTGGCGACATCTCTTCAGGGGCAATGCCAACGGCCTCGGTCACCTGCCCTGGGGCAACGCGGAAAGCCGTGGGCACCAAGGCTGCCGCAGACACTTGCATGGCGACCCCATTGGGGCTGCTGAGATAAAACCGATGCAGGTGCACCACCGCCTTCACGTCACAGAACAGCCGCTCCACTTTCCAACGCCAGGGAGACAACGCCAGGGCGTCTCGCTGCCGTGATTACGGACAGCCCGGACAAGCACGGGCGGTTGCCCTCGGGGACGCTGTGATGAGCCGCGGCAGTTTACGCCCGCGGCGGCCTCATGGATCGCCAGATGGCCATGAGCTGGATGGCGGACGACTGAAGGTCGAAGGCCCTTAGGCAACGGCAGGCCCGAAACACATCGTTCGCTCGTATTGATCAGATTCAGCGCAAGCGCGCTCGCGACCCACGCCTCGGACAAAGCGCTCGCGAGTCTCGTTGAACTGCTGCGGTGAAAACTGCAGCAACGCACTGGGGTGTCGCGCTGGAACAAGCGGCTTAGTTAAAGACTGACCAACTTCAAGCCCAGCCCTGCCTGATAGCAATTCTCCAAGAGGGCATTTTAGGCAAATCTCCTTACCTGAATGCCAGAACTGTCAATGACCGTCGCTTCGTTATCTATTTTACTTTTGAATCATGTAATTAAAAATGAATATCCTTTACGAAGTACCTGTCTTCAAAATTGTCTATTGCTTGGTAAACATTAAAATTTTTATCATTAAACCTTACCTTCCTCAGCCAACCATCATTGTCAAAATATTCTTCACATTTAGCATGAGTAAACATCGCATGAATATTTGGGCTAACTACAAGTAAGTTTTTGAAATGATTTCCCCAGTCAGGTTTTATATGATGTATCTCGAAATAAGGTTTCCCGTTTTTCTGAATAAAAGTAAAGTTTGAGACTTGGCATCTTCCTTCATATATAAGTTCTAATATTTTTCTTAATGACAAAGGCACATTTTCTTTTACACGATATACGTTTGATTTTCTATAATTTCTTTTCTTCATTACTTCGTTGTTTAATTTTAGAAATTCTACTATGGCAACTTCTTTCTTAGGTTGATTAACTTTTTTTGATAGATAATTTAAAAAATTATCTAGATCATCTTCTTTTCTTGTTTCTAATATCCTACTTTCTAGTAGTTTTATCTGTTCTATAAAATTTTTTCTTTAGTAAGTCTATAAATTCTTTCGCCTTCATTCAGAAATTGTATTACTATTTCGTCCTGGTTTTGAATGTTGTTTTTAACAAACCAATTTGTCAAACCGCTTATTCGGCATTCTTTACTACTGCTAGTGTACGGAGTAAAATTCTTATAAGAAGAATTTTCTTCATCATCAAAAAATATAGTGATTTTTTGTTTTTCTTTTGGAAATCTATATAAACCGTCGCTCTGAACATTGTGGAAGACATCCAACGTCTGGGCAAGCACATTGCGGGGGATTTGTGAGTGATTATCCCCGCTGAAGGGGCGCATCTTTGCAGACCAGAAGGGTGCGGCTCTGAAACCGCACGCACCACGCCCCTGTAGGGACATTCGACAGACAATACCCTCTGCTGTTCCCTGGGCTGCCGTCACGGGAGCGCGGACGTGGACCGCTGGGACGAAGAGCCGTCGCTCTCGGCCAGAGTCGGAGGGCGTATCAGGACGTGTTCAACGCCAGGACGGGGACGGCGGAAAGTAGGGTGGTGACACGGTGCAAGAGTGCTTTGACCGGGCAAGACGTCGGCAGGTGGAGGAGAATCCGGTCCTTGTACTGTTTGACGTGGGTTGCCACTTTGAACAGCGTGAGGATAACGGTGCAAGGTTGCGCAGTGGCCAAGGCGGTGTGTGCCAGCGTATGAGTGCGGAGGGCATGGTGGAGGACATAGGCGGCGCACGACAGCAGGAGGCGCAGGGCGTTGGCCAGGAAGGTCGTCGCCGAGGTCCGATCGCTGTGGAGATCGCACTTCACCGCTTTGATATCGTTTTCGCAATTGCCCCGGGCGCAGTAGATCTCTTCATAGACCCGCTGGGGCGTGGGGGCCTCCAACGAGGTGACGACAAAGCGCGGGTTGTCCCCTGCCGCCATCACTTCGGCTTTGATGATTACCCGCCACGGCTGGGACCACGAAGCCGCAGCATAGGCGAACTCCTCATATATGCGGCTGCTGGCAGGAGGGGGCTCGCCATGGGCTTGTGCCAGGGCGGTGCGCTGGTGGTGGAGTCGACGGGCTGCCTGCATGATCGGAGCGGCTTGGCGGAGCAAGACCGCGTTACCAGCAAGCCCGAAGACGAAATCGATGTAGCGCCGATGGGCGAGCACCTCCATGACCTCTGGGGTGGCGAAATGACTGTCCCCACGGATGAGGATATGGGTCCGCGGCCAGTGGCGCCGCAGATAGGACAGGAGCCGGACCACCACCATCGCGTTTTCTGCGCCGATCGGGCGCTTCCCAGGACGGAGGCAGGCGGTCACCAATGCATGCGAGGTGCCTTCGAAAATGAAGAGGGGCAAGTAGCAATAGCTCTGGTAGTAATGGTTATAGAAGGTGAACTCCTGCTGCCCATGCGTCGGGTCATCGGAGTGATCCAGGTCGAGCACAATGGCCGCCGGGGGCTCTGGGTAGCTGGCGATGAAGTGGTCCACCAAGGCCTGTGTCAAGCGATAGAGATCCTTGCGGTCCACACTGTGTTCTAGACGCGAGAAGGTGGGGCCACTCGCCAAGTCCTGCGCGGGCTCCAGAGGCGCCCGCTCGACACTGAGCTTGAACAGGGGGTCGTGCCGGAGGCTATTAGCATCATTGCCGTCCGCATACCCAGAGGCAATTTGGTAGATACGCTGGGCGAGGAGGGCACGTAGAGGGTGGTCAATATACGACGGATGCCGCTTGTCTCGTACAGCAGCGGCCAGGCGTGCGGTGAGGCCAATTTGGCGGTCGATGCCCCGCAGCAAGAGGACGCCAAAGTCCGACGACAAGGCCCCACCGTCGAAATCGGCCCGCACGGTATATCCAGCGATCGGAGGAAAACGCAGTTGTTCTGGAGTAGAATAGAGCATAAGCAAACCTCTTGCAGTCTTTACGGAATAGCACGTTCCCACATGCTATTCTATCAAAGACTTGCGAGAGGTTTGTGCGCTTTTATGAAAGATTCGGGCTAATAAAGAAATAGGAATAGCTAAAAGCCCTTTATCAATTCGACTTCTAGTGATTTTGATGGTAACGTAGCTATAACCTATTTCACTTTTCACTTTTTGCATATTGCATGTTGGTTAAAGAAATTTTGTAGTGGGATATCCGGCAATCCATGCCGCCCAACGGTGCACAGGCAGACTTTTATTATCCCGGAAACCTGGAACTCTGTAGGGTGGAACGCGCTCCTACTGCGCCGAGTATAGGCTATGAGCGTGAGCGTGAGCAACTGTTTTCTCCCCTCGCCGCAGGTGGTTTGTTACGGACGGCGGTGCTGACGCCTCGGCGAGGAGGAGGCCGTGGATGCAGGCGTGGGTGTTTCTGTGGGAGAGAGCCAGAGCATCGGATCGACCATGGTCCGGTTCAGGCTCACGCTCCAGTGCAGGTGCGGGCCGGTGACACGGCCGGTCATGCCGACTGTGCCGATGGCTGTGCCACGCGCCACCTGCTGGCCAGGTGTGACAGCGATACGCTCCAGATGACAGTACATGGTGATCAAGCCCTGTCCGTGATCCAGGAAGACGGTATTGCCATTGAAGAAATAGTTGCCGGTGTCAATCACCCGGGCGGCCATTGGTGCGTATACAGGGGTGCCTTGTGGAGCGGCAATGTCCAGGCCACTATGTGGCTTGCGGGGCTGGTCGTTGAAAAAGCGCCGCAGGCCAAAGGGGCTACTAAAATCGCCCGACACTGGCTGCTGCAAGGTCAAATCGCCCGGCCCAGCGTTACTCCAGCGGGCAAAGGCGGCCTCAATACGCGTTTTCTCCCTGGCAATGCGTTGGAGATCCGCCTCGGTAGGATCGACCATACGGCGATTTTGGAGGGTGATATGCTGTACGGCATAGGCCTTCTCCTGCACCGTAAACGACACTGGTGGTAGCGCCGTCGCACCGCGACGCACCTGCAATGTATGCACCCCAGGTGGTGCTTCGAGCGCAATGCCCACCACAGCGACCCAGGCGTTGTCGCGCCGCAGGACCATGACACGATTGCCCTCATAGTGTACCAGCGGTGGCGTCGATGTTTCTCCGGGAAGGGAAATGACCGCAATACCACCAGGCACCGGGTCGGTGCGGGGCATGGCGGCCGAGATGGCTCCAGGAAGCCAGGCGAGGAGGAGGGAGACAACGAATGGCCAGGCATGTTTTCTGAAGGGCATAGGACTCTCCGGAGGTGACGGGTTCTAGCAACAGCCGCAAAAAGCTGCCACGTATGCCACGGCGATTGCCATCAGCTGGTGAGAACGTAGCAGGGAATTCCCTGCCGGGCAAGTCTCTTGTTTCCGTGGGGGATTGTCGCATAGAATACCCGATGCAGTAACGAGACTATCATCCTCGGACAGGGCGGGCAGAACATGGCACCACTCAAGTTTGGCTTCATTCCTATCGAAGGTGGACAGTTGTATCACGAGGCACTGACCGAAGTTGTGCGTGCGGAAGAGCTTGGCTTTGATTCGGTCTGGATGGAGGAGCATCACGGCGTCAAGGACCATTACTGGCCATCGCCGCTCACCGTGCTGGCGGGCTTTGCTACCCGCACCTCACGCCTGGTGCTGGGCACCGATATTCTCGTCTTTCCCTTCTATCATCCCGTACGGCTGGCAGAGGACGCTGCCCTGCTCGATGTCATGTCTGGAGGCCGGTTTGTCCTTGGCACCGCCATTGGCTATAAGCCAGACGAGTTTGCCCTCTATGACACGCCACTGGAGAAGCGCGGCGCCCGTTTCGAGGAAGGACTGCGGCTCGTCAAGGCGCTATGGACCCAGGAGACCGTCACCTTCGCAGGCAAACACTACACGGCTGAAAACGTCCGCATTGAGCCCAAACCGCTAACCAAACCTCATCCGCCGGTGTGGATTGGCGGCTGGGGCAAGTTGACGCTACAACGTGCTGCCACCATGGCTGACAACTGGATTCCAGGGCCAACGGCCGACCTCAACCGGTTGGTACAGGGCAAGCAACAGTTTCTGGCCAATCGTGCTGCCGCTGGTCGACACGAGCCGGTGAGCGAGTGGCCGCTGACACGTGACGTCATCATCGCTGAGAGCGATGCGCAGGCGCGGGAACTGGCCGAACGCCATATTATGATCAGTTATCGCCAGGAATACGCTGGCGGCTGGAAACATCCGTTCATCGACAGCAGTGTGGCGACTGATCTGGACAGTTTGAGGCGCGATCGCTTTATTATTGGCGGACCAGAGGAGTGTCGCACGCAGATCAAGCGCTTTGTCGACGCCTATGGCATGACGCACCTCATCTGTCGTCTCTTCTTTCCCGGGCTGCCACATAGCCATATCATGCGCGCGCTCGAACTCCTGGCGCGTGAAGTCATGCCAGCGTTTCGCTAAGTGCTGCGCACCGCTCATAGGCGTCCAGTCTCTTACCCTGGTGTCGTCAAGGAGCAGATGTGGGGCTGTACTAACCGTGTGCCAAAGGGGTGTGGCCCAATTCAGTGCCCGCTCGTCTCCATCTTGGGAGCAGGGGAGACAGCTGGTGTTGCCGTTGTCAGGACAAACGCCTCTGGGCCGAGATCTGGGTTCAGGCGTAATTGGCGGTATTCATAATCTTCGTAGAGCTGATTGTCCCAGTCGTAGATGTGCAGTTTCGTCGGGAGAAAATATTCCTGGTCAATCCAGATGTCTCCCCGATAGGCATAGTAGCCCGCTTTTTTGTCTTTCGGACCGACGAACTCGATGTGATAGACGGGGCGTTCGTCGACCTCTGCATCGCCACGGAAGGTGATCTGCATGTGCCCCTGCTGCATGCCGCGCTGGTATTCCCGCATGAGCAGGTTGATGGTATGTCGCAAGCCGGCCTGACGGACGGTATGATGGGCATTGCGAGTGGCTAACGGGCTGTTGGGATCGAGAGAGAGGTGGACAAACTGGAGAAACCCGCCAGGATTCACGAGCATTTTATTGTCATTTTCCCCTTCGATATATGTGAGGGCACGCCCCTTATGAGGCTCTTGCCACGCCATATAGAGTTTGAAAGGTTCCTGGAATCGGAGTTCAATGGTCTCTAACTCCTGTAACGTCCCATTGATACGTTCACGTTTCAGAAAGAGGGCAGTATAATCCTGGATGCCGTTGTAGGCCTGCCCCATACGCTGCATAATGTCATGCGGATCAACAGTGTCGCTGGTAGCCATGCTGGCACCGTACAGCCAGCCGAGTAGCACCAGACCACTATCATCGACGCACTTCTTGCATACATACTTGCTCCTCATGCGAGCAGTAGACTGTGCGGTATTGCCTCCTGCCACATGGTGGAACAGTAACTTTTTTATCCTGACAGAGGATGGCCACATGCGCAAGGCAAATTGTTCTGAGGCCCTACACTTCAGAACAGCGGTCCGCACACGGCTTCTGCGGCGTGCACGACCTGGCCGGTGCGGATGAGTTCGCCAGCCGCTTCGATATCGTGGCACATGAGGCGATCTTCATGCCAGAAGGGCACGTGTTGTCGTACGAGATCGCGCACCGCCGCTGTGGCGCATGCTGGCGCCAGCGGGGCGCGCAGATCCAGGGCCTGCAGGGCACAGAGCAGCTCGATGGCCAGCACGTGTGCGACGTTCTCAATGATGTCAGCGGTTTTCCGGGCTGCGTACATCCCCATGCTGACATGGTCCTCTTTATTGGCCGACGTCGGAATAGAATCCACGCTGGCTGGGTGCGCCAGGACTTTGTTTTCAGAGACCAGGGCAGCGGCCGTGACCTGGGCGATCATAAACCCAGAATTGAGGCCACCTTCTACGGTTAAAAAGCCAGCCAGTTCGCTCATGGCCGGATCCAGCAGATGCGCGATGCGTCGTTCGGCAATGCTGGCTAACTCCGCGAGGGCAATGGCGAGGTAATCAGCCGCCATGGCCACGGGCTCGCCGTGGAAATTGCCACCTGAAAGTACCTCATGCGCGTCTGGGAACACCAGTGGGTTGTCTGTCACCGCGTTGATCTCGCGTTCGACCACTGCGGTAACGTGGGCCACGGCATCCCGCACTGCCCCATGCACCTGGGGGATACAGCGCAGACTATACGCATCCTGGACTTTATGGTCAGAAGCGCGATGCGACGCCACGATGGGGCTATCCGTCAGCAGGCGTCGCACGTTGGTGGCGACTGCTTGCTGGCCAGGATGGTGGCGCAGAGTATGAATACGGGCATCAAAGGCGGTTAAGGTCCCGAGTAAGGCTTCCAGGCTTATGGCGCCAATGATATCTGCCGTCTCGAGTATAGTGCGGGTTTGCAGCAGCGTCCAGGCAGTGTAGGCGGTCATGGCCTGGGTGCCATTGAGGATTGCCAGCCCTTCTTTGGCAGCCAGGCGGAGGGGGGCTAAACCGGCCTGACGCAACGCCACGTCGCCAGACACGACTTCCTGGCCTTTGCCCTCCTTGAGCCAGGCCTGCCCGGCACCGATCATCACCAAAGCCAGGTGCGCCAGGGGAGCGAGATCGCCGCTCGCACCCACCGAGCCCTTGCTAGGAATGACCGGGATCACTTGCCGATTCAGCATCTCCATGAGGAGCTGTACCGTCTCTACGCGCACCCCGGAATATCCCTGACAGAGGGCATTGAGTTTCAGGAGCATCATCAGGCGCACGATGTCCAGGGGCATCGGTGGCCCTACACCGGCAGCATGGCTGAGGATGAGGCGGTGTTGCAGCTCTGCCATCTGGCCAGGGGGAATACGCACCTCGGCAAACTTGCCGAATCCCGTATTGACGCCATACACCGGACGCCCATCCTGGAGGATGGCTTCGATCACCCGCCGGCTGTGGGCGACAGCCGCTTGCCTTGCCTGGTCAAGGGCGACAGTTCTGCGGGGCAGACAGAAACCAGGCCAGGCTGTCGAGGGTTAGGGGCTCGGCTGTGAGCAGCAGGGTGTTACCATCCATTCGTTGACACACTCTCTTTACGCTGGCGTCCCATGGCGAGCTGGCGCTCGGCCAGGACGAGGGCGGCACGGTGTGTAGGCAGATGCTCTTGTTCTGCCATGGCGAGGACGTGGTGCACAGTCTCGTAAATGCCGTGCACTTTCGCGAGCGCACGGGCTTCGTCGTATCCTTCAGGCGCTAGTTCCACCGCGATGTTGATCACACCACCAGCGTTGATGACGAAATCTGGTGCATAGAGGATACCACGCTCCTGCAAGGCTTCGCCATGGTCATCAGTCAGGCACTGATTATTGGCAGAACCGGCAACAATTTGACACCGTAAGCGCGGTATGGTGTCGTCGTTGAGCACGCCGCCGAGGGCACAGGGAGCGTAGATGTCACATGCCACATCGTAAATGGTCTCAGGAGCCACGAGGCGGGCATTGTACTGTTGGGCCAGTGCCTGCGCTCTCTCGGGCACAGTGTCAGTGACAATCAGCACTGCACCGGCGTCATGGAGATGCTGACAGAGCGAGCGCGCGACATTGCCACAGCCCTGCACAGCGATGCGGATACCGTGAAAGTCAGCGGTGCCGCGTTGCCGTTCGAGGCAGGCACGCATACCGAGAAACACGCCAAGGGCTGTATACGGGGCCGGATTGCCACTGGAGCCCAGGTCTCGGGACAGCCCACCCACAAAGGGCGTTTCTTGACGGACGATGCACAAATCCTCGACAGTTGTCCCGACATCTTCACCCGCAATATACAGGCCATCGAAGGTGTCGATGAAGCGCCCTAAGGCGCGCAACAAGGCCTCTGATTTGTCCCGTTGCGGATCACCGATAATGACTGCCTTCCCTCCGCCGAGGTTGATACCAGCGACAGCGGATTTATATGTCATACTTTTGGCGAGGCGGTTGACGTCGGTAAACGCCTGTTGCTCCGACACATACGACCACATACGGACTCCACCGAGGGCGGGGCCCAGGGTGGTGTCGTGCACGGAGATGAAGGCGCGCAAGCCACTGGCGTGATCCTCGCAGCGCACCACCTTCTCATAGCCTTCTACCGGGATGTCAGTGAGTTTCATAACCTCTCCTCACGGCAACTCTCTGGCATTGATGATCCCTACGCGTGTCATCAATGCGATGTGTGCCGCAATAGCCGGATACAATTCCTGCTAGCCAGGAGAAGTGCAATATTTGTACCAGCCAGGAGGTTCTTGGAGTGAGTGACCACTATGCCCTGCTGAGAGTTGTAACAATACGTAGGTGTATTATCTTCCCGAACGGCGGGCGGCGCCCCTGCGTCGCCACACCGCGCTATGGCATGAAGGAGAAGACATGGCCTCACCCACGGAAGGCGTAGACATCAGTGCTTACAGACAACCGGAATATGACGTGGATCGACTCTTTGTAAACCGCTGGTCACCGCGCGCTATGTCAGGCGAGGAGATGGGCGACTGGCACTCATGGGCCTCTTTGAAGCCGCCAGGTGGGCGCCGTCGTCGTACAATAACCAGCCCTGGCGTTTGTTGTATGCCAAACGCAACACGCCGCACTGGTCGACGTTTTTTGACCTCCTCATCGCCGGCAACCAGAACTGGGCGAAAAATGCTGCAGTGTTGCTCTGCATCGTCTCGAAGACAACGCTCGACCGCGACGGCAGCCCGGCACCGACACACTCCTTCGACGCCGGAGCGGCCTGGGAAAATCTGGCCCTACAGGCAACGATGCGCGGCTTCGTGGCGCATGGTATGCAGGGATTTGACTATGACAAAGCCAGACAGGTCCTGCGCGTCCCTGAGGACTACACCGTCGAGGCCATGGTGGCGATTGGCCTGCCAGGCAAGAAAGAGGATCTGCCGGAGCGGTTACGGGAGCGGGAAGTGCCTTCAGGGCGGAAGAAACTGGCCGAGATTGTTTTCGAAGGTGGGTTTCCGCCGCCGTGAACTCAAGCAGACCTCACGAGATGGGTCCACTCGACTTGCGAGGTTCGTGTGCCAAAGTGGTATGGCCCGAGAGAGAGTTTAAGACGCCGGTGCGTCCGGAGGAGGCGGTGGAGACGTTTCCTGGTCGTAGAGAAAGCAATGCACGGCATGTGAGGCCGACAGGTGATACATGGGCGGGTACTGTTCTCGGCACTGCGGCATGACGTGCGGACAGCGGGGATGAAAGTAACAGCCGCTGGGGGGATGCACTGGCGATGGGACGTCTCCTGCCAGACGGATCTTCTCGACTCCGGTGGCAGCGTCGAGCTTCGGCACTGCAGAGAGCAGCGCCTGCGTATACGGATGGCGCGGCAAGCGAAACACCGCTTCTGTGGAGCCACGTTCTACAATACGGCCAAGATACATCACGGCGACTTCATCGGCGAGATACTCAACCACACCGAGGTTGTGGGTGATAAAGAGATAGGTCAGTTGCAACGTTGTTTGCAGCGTTTCGAGCAGATTCAGGATTTGCGCCTGCACTGACACGTCGAGCGCACTGGTGGCCTCATCGCAGACAATGAAATCCGGCTCCACGGCCAGACAGCGAGCGATACCGATGCGCTGTCGCTGTCCACCAGAAAATTCGTGGGGGTAGCGATTGATCATCTGCGGATCGAGGCCTACCTGGGCGAGGATGGCCTGGACCCGTTCCTGGCGTTCGGGCTGGCTATGCCCAATACCGTGTGCTGCCATGCCTTCCATGACGATTTCGCCCACCATCATGCGTGGATCAAGGGCGGCGTAGGGATCTTGAAAAATGACCTGCAGGCGCCGCCGGTAGGGATGCAGCGCACTCCGGTTGAGGACAGTCAAATCCTTGCCGTCCATGAGGACACGGCCGGCGGTTGGCCGGATGAGCTGCAGCAGGGCTTTGCCTAACGTTGTCTTGCCACAGCCCGACTCTCCCACCAGGGCGAGAGTTTGCCCCTGGTAAATTTCGAGATCGACATTATCCACGGCCTGCACATGTCCGACCACACGTTTCAGCAGTCCACGACGAATGGGAAAATGCACCGTCAGCCCTTCGAGGCGTATTAAAGGAATGGAGTCGTCGTGCGCGAGCATACGCGGGCGAGGAGCCGGCAGTGTACGCACCTCGGCCGGGGCAATCTGGCGTCCCTGCCAGAGCCGGGTCATAGAGAATGCAGGCTGCCGTATGCTGCTCTTCAATCGGTAACAGCGGCGGATCCACCTCCAAGCAAGCCGGCTGTACCATGTGGCAGCGGGCCGCAAAGCGACATCCTGGCGGCAGCTCGTGTGCCGTCGGGACTCGCCCTTCGATAGTCTGTAATGCTTGCGAACGTTGGGTCCGCGAGGGAAGAGACTGCAGCAGTTTGACGGTGTATGGATGGGCGGGATTCTGCAGCAACCGCTCGCAGCTTGCCTCTTCGACAATGCGGCCAGCATACATGACGGCAACGCGATCTGCCATCTCAGCAACGATTCCCAGGTCGTGTGTGATGAGCAGTATTGCCATACCTTTCTGGGACTGCAGGCTCTTCATCAACTCCAGAATTTCCGCCTGCACCGTCACATCCAGGGCCGTCGTGGGTTCATCAGCAATCAACAAACCTGGCTCACAGGCCATGGCAATGGCAATCATGACACGTTGTTTCATGCCACCAGAGAGCTGGTGAGGGTATTCGGCAAAGCGCTGCGCAGGATCGGGAATGTGCACCTGGGCGAGCAGGTCCAGGGCTTTCTCACGGGCGTCAGCCTGAGACAGGTGTTGATGATAGAGCAA
The DNA here is from genome assembly GCA_963773125.1 of uncultured Gammaproteobacteria bacterium. GTDB lineage: Bacteria > Tectomicrobia > Entotheonellia > Entotheonellales > Entotheonellaceae > CAVZBC01. The sequence continues at coordinate 36,485 of CAVZBC010000051.1, forward strand.
GGGTTCCATGAGCTGATAGCCGACCGTGAGTACCGGGTTCAGCGAGGTCATGGGCTCTTGAAAAATCATCGACATCTCACGCCCGCGCAAGCGCCGTTTTTCTGTTTCGGGTAAACGCAGCAGATCCTGGCCGTTGTATAGGATCTGTCCGCCAGCATAATAGCCTGCTGGTTGGGGCACGAGCTGCATGATGGACAGGGCAGTGACGCTTTTGCCACAGCCTGATTCGCCCACCAGACAAAACGTCTCTCCTGCCGCAATGTCGAAGGACACGCCGTCCACGGCGCGGGCCGGTCCTGCCTGGGTATGGAAGTATGTTTTGAGGTCACGCACCTGCAAAAGCACAGTGGCCTTTCTCATGAACAGCCTGGATGGGGAACGACCTGCCTCCCGTCTCAGAGGACAGTGACGCAGCGTGAGTCTAGCACGCCGCTGGTTCTGTCACCAGTCTCCAGCCAGCAGTTGTTTTTCGGCACAATTTTCCGTATGCTGTGGCTGCAAGCGCATATGGGGGTTACAGACCGGGGACACTGCAGCAAGAGAAGGGGAAACCGTATGGCACAACCCGCCTTACCAGCCTGGCTACAAACGTTGCAACAGCGCGATGCAGAATTTACCAAGGTATACCTAGGCCAACGTGAACGTGCCCTCAAGGATGGCGCGATTCCTGCCAAATACAAGATCCTGATGACCATGATCGTCGACGCTATTCAGTCGCACCCGGAGGGAGTGGCCAACATTGCCAATCGCGCCCGTGCTGCTGGCGCCACGGAGGCCGAGATCAACGAGGCGGTCGAAGTGGCATATTTGTTCGGCGGCACGCCCGCCCTGGTCACGGCGGTCAATGCCTTTCGCACCGCCGGGTAGTTACTGGCTGAGCGGATCGGCCGCGTCTGGCCCACGTTGCTCGATGTCGGCATGGGCGCCCTTGAGGGCGACGGCTTCTACCTCGACGAGCAATTCCGGACGTGCCAGGCCAGCGATGCGGCAGCCCATGGAGACTGGACAGCTATTGACAAACCACGTCGGTCCCTCGCCATACGGGCGATTCATCTGGGCGCTGTCTACCGTGAAGGTGCGGCGTCGGATGACGTCGTCAAGCGTCGCTCCGGCCTGTTCCAGGGCCCACTGCACACCGCTATGGGCCAGGTCGTACTGCGCCGCCCAGTCTCCCTCGGCCTGTACTTCTCCGGCAGGACTGATGGAGGTGCAGCCGCTGACGTACACCCAGTCGCCAACTTCCACGGCCCGGGCGTAACCACGCGGTTTTTCTCGCTGATGCTGCGTGTAGATGTCTCGGCGTGACGTGGCGGCGCCAATAATTGCTTCGGCTTCGATCTCCACCAGCATGTCCGGACTCACCAACCCAGGGATGACCAAAAGTGTTGAAGTCGGCCGCACCTCGCCTAGCGCATCCACCCACGCCCGCCAGTAGTCTGCTGCCTGGCGCACATCGGTAATGTACGACTTGGTATACACCAGGTCACCCGGCGTGCCGCCAGCCTGCTCCAGGGCCCAGAAGATGGTGTCCATGGTGGCGCGTGTCTGTTGGTACAAGTCCCCCCGCCCCTCCACAACGCCCTGCGCATTCAGGGCCGTCGTGCCAGAGATGAACACCCGCTCACCGACGCGGACAGCCCGGGAGTAGGCGTATTGCGCTTCAATCGGGCGTCCCGAGGCAATGCGCCTGGCGTTCGCCCTGGCGCCATCCACGGCATCGAACTCGAGCTCGATGAGCTGGGTCGGGCGGGCTAATCGGCTCACCTGTACCAGCGTGGAGGTAGGACGCACATCCCGAAAATATTTCGCCAGGGTCCGTGCTGCCGGATCAGTGAGGGAGATATCGGTGAGGTATATGCGCGAGCGTACCACATCCTCCAGCTTGCCCCCTGCCTTGTCCATACTCCATTCCGTCAGGGCCATAATGGCCTCGACCTGCGCTGCCACATCCCCTTCGCCACGCACATTGCCGGCGCGATCAATAGCGGTGGTGCCGGATTGCAGCACCATATCCCCGGCCCGTAGGGCGCGTGAGTAATGGGCTAACTTCTCCAACGGTCTGCCTGAAGCGACGTTAATCCGCCGATATGTCCCCATAACGTTCTCCCCACCTGATCTGGTTTGGCCTCTATGCAGAGGCAGGCAGTATAGCACACCAGTGCTCCGGCGTGCGTATTCTGCACGTCAGGCGTTGCCATGGCTGATGAAATATGGCAGAGTGCCTCTCTATCGGGCAGCATCACACATTTTCCTGGAGGGGTAAGAACCATGGCTGACTATCTTTCTTCCGCAGCACTCAAAAACCTGCTGGCAGATGCAACACCGTTTGCCTTTATCGATGTGCGTGAAGCCGGTGAATACAACAGTTCGCATATTCCCGGGGCCAGTTTAATCCCGAGGCGGCAGTTAGAATTCCAGATGTCTCTGGCAGTACCGTTCAAGGGCACGCAGGTTGTGGTGTGTGACGACGATGGTCGTCGCGCTGCTCTGGCTGCTGCCACCCTGGAGCGTATGGGATACCGCAACGTGGCTGTGCTGGCCGGTGGCATCAACCGCTGGGTGAGCGACAACAACCCCACCGAGTGGGGCAGCAACGTCCCGAGTAAAGATTTTGGCGAGAAGGTCGAAGTGGTCCACCACGTGCCGGAAATTGACGCCACGGAGCTGCAGGCGCGCATCGAGCGCGGCGATAAGCTGATCATTCTCGACACGCGTACTCCGGAAGAGTATCGGCGCTTTTGCATCCCCGGTGGTCGCAGCGTTCCAGGGGGAGAGTTGGCCCTACGGATCACCGACATCACCAGGGACTTAACGCCGGATACGACGGTCATCGTCAACTGCGCTGGCCGCACGCGCAGCATTATCGGCACACGCATGCTGCAACGTATGGGCTTGCCGAACGTCTACGGCCTGAAAAACGGCACCTCTGGCTGGGTGCTGGCTGGACACCAACTAGAGCAGGGGGCTGATCGCGTCGCCTTGCCCGATCCCTCGCCAGAAGGCATCGCCGCTGCAGAGGCCTATGCCAGGCAACTGGCCAGCGAGGATGGCGTGCAGTTCCTGGATATCCCTGCCCTGCAGACCATGCTGCAGCGACGAGAGCGAGAAACGGTGTATTGCATCGATGTGCGCACCGAAGAAGAATATGTTGCCGGGCACATTCCTGGCTTCCGGTGGTTCCCCGGTGGTCAGGCGGTGCAGCGCTCCGATGACGCCGCCGTGGTGAAAAACTGCCCGGTGGTGTTTGCCTGCGACGGCAAAGCTCGCGCCGTCTTTACGGGTTCCTGGTACCGGCAGATGGGTTTTCAGGAGGTCTACGCCGTGGATGGCGGCACCGCGGCATGGGTTGCCAGTGGCTTACCACTGGAAAAAGGCCTGGCTGAGCCAGCACCGTTTGGCCTCGCCGATGCTGCACAGCAGGTACGCCTCCTGTCTCCGCAAGCGTTACAAGACGCCAAACCTCCTGTGGTGATTTTTGTCGACACCAGCCAGGATTTTGCTCGCGGCCACGTCCCCGGCGCTCACTGGGTGCCCCGAGGCTGGCTCGAATTATGGATTGGCACTATTGTTCCCGCACACGCCACGCCCATTGCCGTGACCAGCAGCGATGGCCGGAACGCTATACTGGCCGGGGCGACGCTCAAAGAACTGGGCTATCAGGATGTTGCCGTGCTCGAGGGCGGCATGGCCGCCTGGCAGCAAGCGGGCCTGGCAGTGGAGCGCGGCTTATCCGGGGTCATGACCCCACCGACGGATGTGGTCCTCTCGGGGCCAGATCGCAACTTTGCCGATATGATGAACTACTTGCGGTGGGAAGAGGCTTTGGGGTACAAGTACGCGCCGCAGGCGGGAGCCTAGAACGCCGGTCCTCGATCGACCTGCGGTAGGGACGACCCGCCGGGTCGTGATCCGGAAGGCCGACGGTGGCGACTGAGGTCGCGAGGGTTGTGTGCGAGCCTCAATGCTCTTCCGATCCTCCAGGCTGAGGTCCTTGAGCCAATCGTGTACGGGTTTCCGGCCAGTGGTCAACCGATCATCAGCCGGAATTTACCGCCACTGCATCACTGCAGACGGCCGATAAAGCCCGGGGTGATGGTGTTCTGGCCATGGCCTGGACCGCCATTGACATGGCCACGAATGCGACGCTGCGCGGGCGCCCGTTGGGCAGCAAAGCGTAGGGACAGGTCGAGGTGGCTTGTCTCAGCCGTTCTTTTCTAACGTCGTGGTAATCTCCTGGGTCACCACTCTGGTCACACCCCACCCGGCCAACCAGGCGGAATGCCGGCCATCACCTCCGGCCACGACCACCACAATGTCGTCGGCACAGCGGGCGACGGGCACCAGGGTATCCGGATCATTCTCGTCGATCCAGGCCGGCCAGTTGCGATTGCCGTAATGGGCGATGCCCTGTCAGCCGGTGCATCGGCATCCGGGCCTGCTGGTAGATGTATTCCCGGATGGCGGGCTTTGAGAGGCCGGCCGCGGCCATCTCGGCGGCGTGCTCCGGGCAGACGACCAGGGTCATCTGCGCCCCGGTGCCAATCTGGTAGTAATTGGCGAACCCGACCGTCTTGATGGACTCGACCAGGGTATGCAGCACCTCGGCCCCGGTGGCCACGGTGGTTTCCATGACGGGATACACCGCCCGCACCGCGGTCAGGGTGACCGTGCTGGCGCTCGCCGCAAAGCCCAGTTCGACATGGCGCGGCTCCCACGGGCTGCGCGCTTCGTTCTCGGCAAAGCAGAAGGAGTACCGCCCCGGTGTCGACAGCGTCGCCTTGTCCATCTCCCCTGGAATGAGGCCCGCCACGTTCCGAATGACCAGCCGCACGGCCCGTCCAATGACCGCATTGGCCCGGTAGCCGGGTCCAAAGCAGCCCGGCATCGCCATTGATCTGTAATTGCGTGGCGAGCGGCCCGTTGACGATGATCACCGGGGCCGCACCACCAGTGGTGGCCTGGCAGCCGGCGACGTTAAACTCTGGCTGCAAGATGGCGCGGACCGCAGCAACCACCACCGGGAAAGTGCTCCGGGCGGCATCCGGCCATCACCGCATTCACCGCCATCTTTTCCAGCGTCACCGGGGCGTTGCGCGGTTGGATGATTCCCAGGACATGCGCCGGATCCCGGCCAAACGTCCCGAGCATTTCCCACACGAGATCCTCGGTGGCCGGCACGACGGGCAGTCCATCGGTCCAGCCCCGCTCCTCGTAGTACGCCTGGACGGCGGCAAACGAGTCCGGCACCTCCAGACGGCGTGACGTGAGAGGAGAAGCAGTCACTGTCTACCTCCTTCTGAACGGCTGTGGCCTCCGCAAGGAGGTCGCATGTCGTAGTTCTAGCTTGCGCTCAGCAGCCCGACAATCTCCTGGCGCGTACGCATGGGCCAGGCGCTGCACGTCGGCGACGCTGCGGGAGGCCAGCGGACTGGGCAGCATCACCATACGGACTCCGGGCATGCCCAGCGCCGCGGCGCGGGCGTGCGCGGCCCGGGTAAAGGCGCTGGTGATGACGCTGACGGATGGTACGCCTCGGGATTCGGTCGCTACGGTGTCGTGGAGACCCCACGCCGTGCAGGACCCTCAATCCGCGATCCCATGGATGATGGCATCGCACTCCACCACCAGCGCGTCGATGGTCTCATCGGCGCAGGGGGCACTGTAGCTGAACTTGGTCGCGTAGACGACCTTCTTGACCCCATACTCGTGTTCCAGAACGTTTTGCAACTCGTGCAGGAAAGCATCGGCGTGGTACTTGCGGTTTTCCAGGAGACCGATGACCTTGCCGGCAATGCCGGACAGCGCGGCGCTGCGGCTCCTTGCCTCGGGGATCTCTTCGGGGCAGGGGTCCAGGATGTGAATCGAACGGGTTTGAGCAACCATATCCCCTTCCTTCCTCACACAGGTCTATTCTATGTGTATACGGTAAGAGAAAGCAGTTTTCTTGTATAGTGCCCACATTGATACACGCTGTCAACTCGCAGATATGGACAAACGGCTCAGCGCCTTCTGGGCCGCCTGGTGCGCCACCACAAAGTCATCAACCTCCTGACTGCCTGGGGCGTGTGGCTCCTGGTGAGGCTGCTGTCCGAGACGAGTGGGAAGCAAGGCAAAAATGGCTTGTACCAGGAAAAAACTCCAACTCGCCAGGGCCAGACTGCTACTGTGCGCATAGGTCCAGAGCGCCGCACCCAGGCCCAGCAGGCAGAGGCCAGCGTGTAACAGACCAGGCACAAGACTCTGGCTGTAGGCATAGGCACGAATGCCCGCCACCAGCGCCATGGCCACAAGGGCCAGGGTGGGCCAGCGTACTTCCAAAACGAGGCATGCCAGACAGATGAGCAGGCTCAAGAGAGCCAGGATCGTGCGCCCGGGCATTTTGCCGCGGCGTGCGAGCAAGTAGACGATATAGGTATAGGCTACGATCACCAACGCACCTTTCCAGGCCATGACGGCACCGAGCCCGAGGTGGAGCACGGCAATCAGCGGGCCGATGGCCAGACTGGCGACGAGCGCTACGCAGATACCTTCGAGTAATGTTGGGCGTTGCATTGCACATCCTCCTGCGGGATATGGTTTGTCACGCTGATTGCGTCTGCGCCTGAGCGGCGCGGCGGTGTTTCTCTTGTAAGAATGCTACTTCGATGTCGTCTTCAGTGATGGTGCCATCCTGACAACCTGGGATACACGGTGCCGCCATGCCGGTTTGCCGCTGGCGTGCCTCAGCAAAGCTGTGGAGTTGCTGGACTACAGTGGCAAGCTGCGCTCTCTGCTCGGCAATGGTATGCTCCAGGGCCACCCGTCTGGCCTGGCTTTCCTCTATGGCGCGAGCCACCCGCCTGGCCTGCTGGGTCGTTTCCAGTCGTTGGCGTATAAAGGTTCTGGCCAGGGTGTCATTGCCCTCTTGAAAACACAGCTCCAGACGTTGTTCGATCTCCTGGGCACGGCGCTCTATGTCTTGCGCCTCGGTTGCCAGGCGCTGCAAGGCCGTATGCAGGACCGCTAACGTTTGCTCTTTGGTTGCGATCGCTTCTTCCATGTCGCGGATGGTCTGTTTCACGACTTCTTCGGGATCTTCGAGACCATCGAGGATGCCATGAAGATCGGCTTTGAGTAATCGGGCCAGACGTTGTATGAGTGTCATGCTGGTTCTCCTTCTCTAGAACATGTTGGCCTACCCCTGCCGTCAGCATGATGGGACGGCAGAGGCAGTATACCTTCAGAATAGCTGGTTTAGTTGGCTCGTTGACCCTTGACGGCTTTCTGGTGGTGGTCTTTGGCCGCGCGGTTGCGTTTTTCGGCCTGTTCCGGAGCGGCCCCTGAAAACGCCTCGCGCAGGTCGCTCTCCATGGTGGACAGGGAGTCCGTCACGGCCTGGCTTTGCAGGGGCACCCCAGTGGCGGCTTCTTCCTTGCGGAGAGTATCACGGTATGTGGTAATCGTCTCCTTGGCTTTCTTCTCATCCCCAAGACGCAACCAGTGACTAAACTCTTTCTGCATACGTCCCAGGTTATTGCCCTCCCAGAGTTGGCGATACAGCGTCTGATCAATGGAGGCGACGGCTTCGTCTTTGCGTGCCGACTCAAGGACTGCTACGCGCAGGTGTTCGGGAGACAAGGTCACGCTGCCATCGCCACGGCTGCTGGTGTACTGCAGGGTTACCTGCCCGAGCTGCATGTCGCCAGTGTGTTCTGTGGGGACTTTTACGGTCACCACCAGGCGTTTCCTGGCGCCAGCCAGCAGCTGACCGGTCATGATGCGGGCTGTCCCTGGCTGCGAAGTCAGGTCCATGGGATAGCCACCGGCATCGGTAATCTCGATCCCCTTACCCAGGGTGATGCTCAGGCTACTGGCACTGGCAAAGACCTGCTTGGCATCCTGCAAATCTTTGTGCAGAATGTCGCCAAGCGTCGACAGGTGCTCGAGATACGAGTAGTTTCCCATGCCGTAGTCGGCCAGCGCGGCCATGAGGGTCTCGTTAAAGCCAAGGCCCATGCCAATCGTGGAGACAACGGCGGCGTGTTGACTAAAGCTGGAGACAAGTCTGGCCAGCTCTTGGGGATCGACAATGCCGGCATTGGCTTCACCATCTGAGAGCAGCAGCACCCGCCGGCTGCGTTCCTGTGCTGTGCCCTTCGAGCAAGGCCCGCGCTTTGAGGAGTCCGTCGCTCAGGTTGGTCGAGGACCCTGGGCGTATACCGGCGATCTGCCGCGACAGCTGTTCCCGCACCGGGTCGGTCACATGTACCAGGGCCGTATTGACGACGGCGGTCGTATCAAAAGTGATCAGGGCAAAACGATCGTCGGCCTGCAAGCGTCCGATGAGGTTGCGTACGGCCTCTTTGGCATAGGGAAGTTTGTTATCGGCGGCCATCGACCCGCTGCGGTCGAGCACGACGATCATGTCGGTGGCACGACGCGCCGCCGCGGGGCTCTCCGCAGCCGGGGTGTCAAGGTCGAGATTGACATACACAACACCGTTTTCCCCTTGTACGAACTTACTCTGGGATAATGTCCCGCTCACCTTCACCCCTTGCGAGTCATGATGCATGACAAACACCGGCGGGGTGGCCGGAGGGGCAGGCGGCACAGGTGACACGCTGCCCCCACCACCGCGGGCTAATTGCGGTCCCAGCACGGCCCCAACGGTGCCAACCATCAGGGTTGTAAAGATGAGCAGCGCTATACGCGGCGTCCGAGCCATGCGCAAAAGACGTGTTGCCAGTCGAGTCATGGGTGATCCTCCTTGCATGTTATGGCTGCTGGCGTGCCTCGTGAGGTGGGGCACGATGGTATCTGGAGAAAAGTGTAGCGGTCAGCGGGCTGGGGATTGTAGACAGGAGTTTGTAAAAAGCTCACGGCGATTTTTACATAACTTTTACTTTGGGAAAGGCCGCAATGCCGTACTATGATTAAGCGAGGAGTATGCACCAATGCACAACAAATTAACGCTGCTCATCATCGAAGACGAAGTGGCGATCCGCAGCGGGCTGACCGATCTCTTTGTGTATCACGGCTACGCGGTGGATGCGGTGGCGGATGGCCGTGAGGGACTCGACAAAGCCCTCGCCGGGGCCTATGACCTCATCATTCTTGACATTATGCTGCCAACGCTGGACGGTTTTGCGATCTGCAATGCTCTCCGCCAGCACAGCCGCGAACAGCCGATTATTATTTTGACCGCTAAAACCACGGACGAAGATATTATTACCGGCTTGACCCTGGGGGCCGATGATTACGTTGGCAAGCCGTTTAGCGTGCGTCAGCTGGTCCTGCGGGTGGAAGCCGTGCTGCGACGCTCTGTCAAACTGCGGCAATACGAGGCGCAACTGCAGATCGGACCACAACTGCAGATCGATACGAAAAATCTCGTTGGTACCCAGGTAAATCGTCCCGAGCCCATTCTCTTTACGCGTCGCGAGTTGGAGATTTTGCAGTACCTGAAACAGCACAACGACAGGCCAGTCACGCGCGAAGAGTTATTGGCGGAGGTGTGGGGCTACGCCCATACCTCGCATCTGGAGACACGCACGGTGGATATCCACATGGCCAAACTCCGTCGCAAGATCGAGGCCAATCCCAAAGAACCCCAACTCCTCGTCACCGTGCGTGGCGAAGGGTATAAACTGATGGTCGCTCCCTGAAGCTATGTTGCCTTTTCTCAGACGCTCCAGACAACGTTATAGCGGCCGCACCTTCCGCCCTGGGAGCCGCGAGCACGCCAGACGACGTCTGCGCTGGCGGGTGTTGGCGTCCCTGGTGTGCCTGGCCTTACCCCTCGCCGTGCTGCTCAGCCGGGTCTATACCCATCTTGAACGTGAGGTGTTTTACCAGTACCGCAGCGCTGCCGAAGAGGTGGTCCAGCACCTCAACCAGCGCCTTGCCGAAGTGCTGCAGGCCGAGGAAAGCCGTGCCTTTGACGAATATAGTTTCCTCAATGTCGCCAGCCGGCCCTTGCTAAAAGGTACCGCCGTCACCACCTCACCGCTGTCTGAGTTACCTCCCAAAAGCGCTGTGCCAGGGCTGCTTGGCTACTTCCAGCTCAACCCTGATGGCAGCCTGCATTCCCCGGTGCTGCCGGAGCTGGAGGAACAGGAGCTTGACAGCAACGTCGAGCGGTTTGGTTTTGGGGCTGACGAACTTGCCAGACGGCTGGCTCTACGACGCCGGCTGGAGCAATTGCTCCTCGGTGGAACACCCGTTACCAGCAGGCCAGATGCCAAACGCAAAGCGCATGAGGAACCGCCCTTTGTGGCGCCTGCAGCAAGCAAATCGGAGCTGCAGGAGAAGAAAGCCGCAGCGCCATCAAAATCCTCTGGGTATCGCGAACGTCGCAAGGAGCAAGTGGTCCTACCGGAGCAAGCGACCGCCTCCCAGGTGCAGGGGGCGCTGGATCGTCTCAATACGCTGCAGCAACCCTTGCAGGATCAGAGTAGCTCTAGCGACACAGTGGCCCAGGCAAAGCCCGGGACGACACCGTCCCTGGGGAGGCAGCAAGCGACCTGTCAAAATTCTCACGTTTGAAAGTGAACTCGACCCCTTACAGTGCAATGTCCTGCCAAGCGGCCACATGGTCTTCTTCCGCAAAGCCTGGAGGAATAACCTGCGCTATGTACAGGGATTCGTGGTAGAGCAGCGCGGCTTCCTACAACCCTTCATCGCTGCCAGTGCCAGCGATAAAAGCCTCCGACAGCTTTTATCACTGGCCGCCCTGGCTGTACACTATCAGGGAAGCGCTCTGCTGTCTGTGCCACCACAGTATCCTGCCCGCACTACGCCGCCAGCGGACACATTGCGGCCCATGTACCGGGCGCCGCTTGAAACACCGCTTGAAGTGCTGGAGCTGGTCTTCAGCGCTGCCCATCTGCCGCGGGGGGCGAACGCCGTGCTGGTTGACCTGTTGGCAGTGATGCTGGCTCTGGGACTGCTGGTGGGGCACTACGGCATATATCGAGTGGGTATGCAGCACATTGAACTGGCAGCCCAGCGCAGTGACTTTGTCGCCGCAGTCAGTCACGAATTGAAAACCCCCCTGACCTCCATTCGCATGTATGGAGAAATGCTACGCGCCGGGTGGGTTGCAGACGAGACACGGCGGCAAGCGTACTATGATTTCATCTTCTTCGAAAGCGAGCGCCTGTCACGGCTCATCACCAATGTCCTGCAACTGGCCCGCTTAACCAACCAGGATGCGCCGCTGGCTCTGCAATACTATAGTCTGCACCAGCTTCTCGATGTGGTACGTAGCAAAGTCTCCACCCAGGCCGAAGCCGCAGGTTTTGCCATGCAGTGGGTCGTCCCCGCCCCCTCCCAGGACATCGCCAGCTACACAGTACGCGCTGAAGCGGATGCCTTTACGCAGATCTTTATTAACCTGGTGGACAACGCCATTAAATTCTCTGCCCAGGCTGAGTTGCGACGCATCGACATCGGGGTGCGCCTCACTACAGGGCGGTCCCCGCAGGCCGTGTTCTTTGTGCGTGACTACGGCCCCGGCGTGGCACGCGAGCAGATGCAACGGATTTTCCAACTCTTTTACCGCGGCGAAAACGAGTTGACCCGCCACACGCAGGGCACTGGTATTGGCCTGGCCCTGGTCAAGGCACTAGCCGCGAAGATGTATGCCAGGGTCGAGGTCCAAAACCATGCTCCAGGGGCTGAGTTTCGCCTACTGCTGCCGATAGGCCGACGGCCTGACTCCTCCATGCTCCGTTGACAAGACGGTGCAGTTGCTGAAGATATCGTAGTACGCTAGCCTACAGCTCCCCAAGGCCTCAGAGTTTCTGTGCGAGAACCGCCTTTGTCTGAAAGAGCCAAAACGTCATTCCCATGGTACGGTAGAAATCGATAGCCGCAGACGCGGTGTGCAGTCGTCTGGTCCTGGTGTTTCTTACCCATTGTCATCAAGACCACTCGTAAGAGGCTGGCGGTCTTGAGTTGCCAGCCGGGACAGCCATTAAGCGCTTCGCCCACACGGCAGGCATTGAGGCGATGCGCCGTGGCGACCGACAACTCACGGTGGCGTATCTCTACCCATGGCACCCGCTCTTTTCAGTGCAATTTTAGATATCCGCACCGGGCGAGTGGAATACAGCAATGGTGGCCATAACCTGCCTTACTTGCTGGCAAACGGCTGCATCGCGCCGCTGGAGAATACCCCCGGCATAGTCGTGGGCGCTATAGAGGGCGTGACGTATCAGCGCCAGCGGATTGTACTGCGGCCGGGCGACAGGCTCCTCTTATACACCGACGGGGTAACGGAGGCCATGGATAAGAGTAAGGAACTCTTCTCCGAGCGCCGCTTAGAAGGGTTTCTGGCGTCAGTCAATAATGCGTCCCCTGAGGACCTCATCCACAATCTGGTGCAGGAGATACGGCGTTTTTCTGTCTGAGCTTGAGCGTCTGCGTCACACCGTCGCTGAGTTTGGGCGACGTCATCGCCTTCTTGACAGGCTCTTGTTTGAGGTGAACCTGGCCCTGGAGGAAATTTTAGCCAACATCATTTCTTATGGTTTCAAAGACGAACAAGACGCAGACATCTGGGTGGGCCTCTACCTGGCACAGGGCGAGACCAACCGTCATGTAGTATACAGCACCAGGTTGCCAATCGGCTCCACAATGTTATGATCGTGTACCACAATAGGTTGTCATGCGATACCAGTGCCTGTACCCATGCAAGTGCAGGGGCATGCCTGGCGGGCTGCATTCAGGCATCCTATACTACGCTTGAGAGAAGCAGGCAGCGTATGGTAGAACTGAGGAATGCTCGGCACGGCCCGACTTTGGAGTGGATGCGCCGCATCGCGCGCCGTACAGACGTGCTCATTGTGTGCCTGTGCGTTGGCCTGTGCCTTGTCTCTCCAGGCTGGGCCAATAGCGATGAGCCTCCTGAACGTCCCGGCCGCTTTCGCCTCTGGCATGATCTTGGTGATATGCTCAGCATGACGTGGGGGGGAGCCCGGGCGGCCTTTACACTCTCCTCCCTGACCTATGCCGTGCCAGCGGCGGGGCTCATCGGCGGGGCTAGTTTTGCAGACGACGAGGTGCAAGCGGTCTTTGATGGGAACGACGAGGATGACGCCCTGGCGCGCGCTGGCACGACGTATGCCATAGCCTATTTTGGTCCAGTGCAAGCGGGATTGTACGTTGCTGGAGAGCTCTTGGGAGACCCGAAGCTATCGGCTACCGGCAAGAAAACCATGGCCGCCCTGCTTGGCACCACAGCGGTGATCCAGCCGCTGAAATTGCTGACGCGCCGCCGCCGCCCCGATGGCTCGGACCGACGCTCCTTTCCGTCCTTCGATGCCGGGGCGGTGAGTTCGATCATCCCTTCCCTGTATGCCGAGTACGGCGTTGTCCCGGCCGCCATTACTGCCGCCTCGGCCGCGTTCATTGGTGTCTCCCGTATCTATGGCAACAAGCACCATCTCAGCGACGTGCTGACCAGTTATGCTATTGGCATCG
>CAVZBC010000052.1:0-50753 GCA_963773125.1 uncultured Gammaproteobacteria bacterium
CGACACCGGAGTGATGGTGATATTTTTCTCTGTGTAGACGTGATAACTGTCCCGCTGGTGATGCAAATCGGCGCGCTTGTTTCCCCACAGCCAGTAGTACGTTTCACCTCTCGGGTCGGTCCGTTCCACGAGGTAATTCGTATACTTGTAGGTTTCGAGCTCGGTAATCGTCAGCCGGGTGGTGGCCTGAATATGATCGGGGAAGTTGACATTGACAAACGTGACGTGGGACCAGAAGTCACGGGAGGCCTGATAGAACGCCTGGGCAATGCGGATGCAGAGATCGGCCGCGCGTTCTAAATCGCCAGCAAAATCTCGGGCAAAGAAGAGATGCTCGGGCACGTCCATGGAAAATGCCAGGGCTGGAATGTTTTGCAACCCGGCTTCCATGGCAACGGCTACGGTCCCACTGGTCAAGACGCTGTGAATCGACGTGTTGTCTCCCCCGTTAATGCCGCTCAGCACAACGTCCGGCGTGCCTTTAAAATGCTGATAGATAAACAGGCAATCGGCCGGCGAGGCATTACAGGCATAGCCTGGAATCCTAGAGGCCGTGTGCGTTTTGCTCACGCGCAGGGGCTTGTGAAACGTCATGGATTTGGCCCGGGCGCTCTGTTGCTTTTCCGGGGCCACCACGGTGACGTCTCCCCAGCGCTGGGCAGCCCTCGCCAGCATGTCCAGACCACTGCTCTGGATACCATCATCATTTCCTACCAGAATATTCAAGCTGTCTCTCCTGGGCGGTATTGTTGCCTCACTATCCCTCCGGTGTGGACTAGTGGCTCCCGGGTGCGTCGTCCTGGCGGTAGGCGAAAATTGGGCTGCTCCAGGCCTGGAAGCCATCTTCAGTATAGACGGAGACCCAGATGGGATTGTCGCCTACCGGCCGGAGTGCGATGTCCAGGCTGGCGGTCATCTCTCGATGCGGGTTGTCGTTGGGAAGTCGGAAGACCTTGATACGGCGCTCCAGGCCGCCGGCTTCCATGAGAGTATCTTCCAGGCCGATAGCGTCGAGTGCCATCTCGAGAGCGCCGTGATTGCTCACCAGGTCCAACCGGCCACCGTGACCGCCGTCCAGCCACACATCGAAGCCGCCGTAGTTGCCGGTGGTAATGGTGTCGAACTGCACGGTGTCTGAGCCCTGCAAGGCAACCATGCGCTCGTGGTTCCAGAGGTTGATTTTTTCCAGGCGCCGAATGGTCGCGCCAACGAAACGCGCCCGTCCCTTCCAGTCGGTGGTGCGCCCCCGGCCGCGGTACTCGGCGCCGCTCCACAGGACACGGATACGTTCGCCGAGGGCATCGGCGCTGTATGGTCGCAAGGTCTGCACGACGTCTTTGCCGTTACGAATTTCGATCCGCTCGATGGGGGTTTGCGCCATGACTTCCACCCTGAGCGTGAGGGTGGCATCGTCGGTGTGGACGATGTCACCCATCATGACGTCGTTGACCGTCTTGGCGGTCGTCTCCGGGAAGGCTCTGGGATCTTGCTCAAAGAGGGTGGCGCTGCCGGCAAACGAGGCGCGCACGTCCAGATGCAAGCGTGTCCCCGTGGTGCCGTAATGGTGGCGCCGACGCAGACAGTCGAATAAGCCGTCCCGGCTTAACTCCGTGGCATAGAAGCAGGTCAGGCCACCGTAGGCGCCAAAGGTTGCGGCCCCCGGGTAGCTGGCGCCAGGACGGCCTTTGTGGCCATCGCTATTGCACACCACCCCACTGCGGTGCCCCAGTGGGAAGCCGTCGGTTAATAGCCATTCGAAGGTTCCCCACGCCGAGTGAATCTCCATCGCCGTTTCCAGGCGGGGATCGTGGGCATAGGCAATGTCTGCATAACGGCCGCCAACGTGGGCATACACGACGCAATCCTCGTCAGCCAGCATGGCGAACAAACGCCTGGCGTCGGGGGCGTCGGTATTGAGGTCCGAACGGTCGGTGAGCAAGGCGTGGGACGAACGATGAATCTGGCGGCCTTCGGTGCGAAAATAGACATTCCGATCACCGCCCACCGCGGTGTTCCCGGACCACTCATAGCCTGGCAAGGTCACGAAGGTCCCGTCCTGGTGGTATGCCGCCGAGAGCTCATTGAGATAGGCCCAGAACGCATTGTTGATCTGAAAATCATTCGCCTGATGACCGGTGGCATCGAGAAAGGCCTTATTGCGCGCAAAGTCGAAATACTGCCGCGCCGTGGTGATGCCAATCGATTCACCGCTTTGCCCGTGCATATCCCCCCAGTAGCCACCATAAGGACCCTGGCGGACCACCAGCGGATGGGACTCTGCAATGAGGGCGCCGGACTCGTCGCGCACCTGGATGCGCAGCACCCCGGGCTGCGCCACGCTCAAGCCCTCGAACACGACCGACTTTTCACCGAGCGGATACGTATAGTCACGCGGCAAGCCAGTCACCGGCAGGGTGCTGTCGAAACGGAATTGGCCGCTGGCACGGTCGGTGGGATTGCCCCATTTGTCCTCGGCTTTGAGACCAAAGCGAAAAGTCTCGCCTGGACGGCGGAGGGACGGCAATACCGCTTTCCATTGCACCGGCGCACCGGGGACAATGGCGATGCTGGGCGTGTTCGGAATGGGGACGAAGTGCCCGACGGCACACACGTCGGCCAGGACTTTGAATTCGAAGCCTCCCTCCGCCATGGTCTGCATGCGCATGCCAGGTGAGCCGCGGGAGGTATCGCCGAAGACGACTGTAATGACGTCGCCCTCTCGCAGGTATCCCCCGGTGACATTGATGGTGAGCGCCTTCCAGCGCGGCCGGGCGGCGGTGCCACGGTGGCGATACTCAACGGTGAGCGGCACGCCACTGCTCGAGCGTGCGGTGACGTAATTCGGGGCGCTGGGGTTGGTGGTCTGCAAGGCATCCCCATCTCCCATGGCGCGGAAGACAATGCGAATGGCGCCGGTATCATCGAGACCGTACCGCCCCACGGTATACGTCAGACGGAAGGTCTGCAGGCTGCGCACCTCTACGGGATCTTTCGGTGTAAGCTCGACGTGGCCATACAGCACCGCGTCTTCACCTGGCTGGGCACTGGGCCAGACCTCGCCGACAAGCGCCTCATCCACCGGGCCATCAATCGCCTTTAGCGGGGTGTTGTGTGCGTCGTTTTTTCTCTCAGTCATGACCAACGTCCTCTCAGTCACTGCGTTGCACAAATTCCCGCTATTGCCGTCGGGGGTCTTTTTATTTTGCCACTTGCCTGGCAGGCGCTTGCGCCTGCCATAATATCGTACGGGTCACAGAATGAGCCAAACATTCTGTCTGGATACTTAACCGTATCACCTGGCGTTCATGCTCTCTCCCTGCATGTCCACCTGCGCCAGGGCCGCCTCCGCCTGTGGCAACCAGAAGGTCATATCCATGGTGCGGTACAGATGCATGGCCATGGTCAGTTCCGCATGAGCGGACTTTACCCATCCTCTCTGGCTATACAGGGTGCCGAGGCTACGGTGGCAGTGGGCCTGGAGCGGGCGCGCATACCGAGTGCTTCGGCCAGGGTGAGGGCCTGGCGGTAGTGGGTTTCAGCGGGCTCGACCTCTGGGGGGTCGCGACGCACATGGAACTCGCCGAGGAGCCGTAGGGCGTAGGCTTCGTGGCCCCGTTCCTGATGGGCTCGGGAGAACTCAAGGGCGTGCTGCGCCTGGGTATACGCCTCGTCCAGACGGCCAGCCAGCAGATATGCCTCACTCAGCAAGGCCACTTGGAGTGCATGTTCGAGCATGAAACGCATTGCCACGGCCTGCTCAACCGCCTGCTCCAGCAGCGGCAAAGCGTCGATGGTTCGTCCGGCGAGCGTATAGGCTGCACCCATGAGCGTGGCGACTCGGGGGACGAGAAGCCGGATGTGCGCCCCCTGCGCGAGGTCGATGGCACGTTCGATCATCGGGATGGCCTGCTGGCAGTTCCCCTGGCGCAGCGCCCGAAAGCCCACAGCTGTATACGCCTGGACACGGCTGTAGGGGTGATCGGCGGCCTCGGCAATCCGCACCCCTTCCTCGGCGAGAGCCCGTCCTTCGGCGAAGGCGCCGCACTCAGCAAGGGATAAGGTGAGGAAGCTGCGGGAGACCACGGAGGCCAGGCCAGGCATGCCGAAGCACTCACGGAGTAGCTTGCCGTGGAGCACGCATCTGGCGCTGCTATCCCGGCGGGCTGTGGTGCCCATCGCCAATAGCCTTGCGGACAGCGAATGAACATGCAGCGTCGCATCCCCGACAAACTGCCCAGGCCACACCTGATCGAGCAACTCGTCTTTGGACACCACCCGGTCGCGGTGCGTCAACAGGTAGGCCAGGACGTCGCATTCCTCGGGGCGCAACGGTACCAGCACGCCGGCCCGATGCAGCTCATAGCGTTCGGGGTCAAATAGATAGTCACCAAAACGGAGCGCACCGCTGTTCCCTCGCCCTCCGGTGCTGCACCACCTCCTCGGGCCAGCCCCGGCCCCTATCATGCTGCGTCCCAGGACTATCCCGGAGGGGGCAGTATAGCATGAAAATGTCAGCAATAGAGAGCGGTTAGCCTCGCGTCAGGTTGGTTGATGATACGCGGGGTATAGTATCTGCTGCCTACTGCCTTCGAGAGGTAACGTGTCATATGGAAAGGAGGGTGATGATGAGAACGCGACGCATTGGTAGCTTGATGGCTGTTGCGGTGCTCCTCGCCGGAGTGGATATGGTCTCGGCAGGAGTTATTCGGCAAGATATTGAGTTTGATGGTCGTCCTGTTGTTCTCATGTTACCTGAGAACTACGATAAAGGTAACGACCGTATAGCGTTGGTCCTGCACCTCCACGGAGCGGCCTTCCCTTCGAGATGCCCCAGATGCAGGAATTGGATGCCAGTGGGTATCGTGACCTGCCAGAGCAAGTACAGAGTTATGGTCGCTGCACCACGAGCGACGCTGAATCCGGTTCTGGGACTCTTCTACCTGGGATTCTTTCAATTCCTTAGCGGGATGTGGTCCCGTGAATGCGGACAACGTAGGTTTCCTCAATCGGCTCCTCGACAAGCTGATTGACGATTATCCTGTTGATCCGCAACGTGTTTACATCTATGGCTACTCTGCCGGGGGGGCTATGGCACACCGCATGGCGTGCGGAAGACGCTGAGCGGTTCGCGGGAATCGTGGCAGGGGCTGGGTTGACATTGGGTGATCCACAATTCTGTGCGCCGTCCGTACCAATTTCAGTGCTCCAGTTGCACGGTAAAGGGGGACGAAGTCGTGCTATTCGATGGTGGAAATATTGGTGACATAGCTGGGGATCCTGGCAATCCAGCCTGTGAGTTTCCTAGCGCCATTGAACTGCTCAACGCGATGGGCTGACCTCAACGGGTGTCGTGGTGAACTCGAAGTTCGGCAAGAAGCCCAAGCTCGACCTGACTACGCATGGTTTTGTAGATGCCAGGTATTGCAGGAGGGGTAGAAGGCAAGGAAACGACAGTCAACAAATTAAAGCAATGTCCGCGCGGAGATGTGGAACTCTGGTCTATAGAGGCGGACAGGGAGTTCTACACTAGGCAGACGAAGCTCCTCGGGCCAGGCGAATACCCATAAATTGCCAGCGGGCATGCGCTGGGAAGAAATTGCGATAGGTTGGACGGATATGGGTGACCGAAGTTGCGCAGGAGCCGCCGCGCAAGACGAACTGGTTGCACATGAACTTGCCGTTATACTCGCCCAGCGTACCGGCCACGGGCCGGTATCCTGGGTAAGGAGCGTATGGACTCTGGGTCCACTCCCAGACATCGCCGAACATCTGCGCCAGCGGTCTGCTGGTATCTGTCACCAGCCAGGGGGACGGGGTGCCAGGTGTTACTCTCGACAAAATTTCCGGCCCTAGTGGCCTCGGCAGCGGCAATCTCCCACTCGGCTTCGGTTGGCAGACGTGCGCCGGCCCAGCGGGCATAGGCGTCGGCTTCGTAGTAGCTGACGTGACATACTGGCTCATTTTCGTCCACCTGGCGCATGCCGGTGAGTGTCATCAGCCACCAATGGCCATCGATGCTGCTCCCAGTACAATGGCGCCTGCCAGCCGGAAGTCTGGACGGTCTGCCAGCCCTCTGACAGCCACCATTCAGGGTGTGTGTAGCCACCATCTGCCATAAAGGCCAGGTACTCTCCAACCGTTACGAGACGTGACGCCAGCTGAAAGGTTTCAAGAAACACGCGATGCCGTGGGGCTTCATTGTCAAAGATAAAGCCGTCCCCACTATGTCCCAGCCAGTAGAGCCCCTCAGGGTAAGTACGCCACAGCAAGGCTGGCACTGTGCCACTCTTGCCCTGTGGCTGGGGTGGTGTAGCGTAGGCTGGCCGCAGGGGATTGACCGAGAAGACGTGCTTGATGTCGGTGAGCATGAGTTCCTGGTGCTGTTGTTCGTGATGCAGGCCAAGCTCGAGCACCGGGAGCAGTTCGGCAAGCTGCGGCGCATCGAGACGGTCGAGGAGCGCCAGCATATGCTCGTCAACGTGCGCCCGATAGCGGTAGACCTCCTCGACCGTGGGTCGGGAGAGCAGACCGCGTTGCGGACGGCAGTGGCGTTCACCGGCCCCGACGTAGTAGGAGTTGAACAGATACTTATACTGCGGGTGAGGAGAACGATAGTCAGGGGAGAGAGGCACCACGACAAACGTCTCAAAAAACCAGCTGGTGTGCGCCAGATGCCACTTGGTCGGGCTGACATCCGGCATGGACTGAATCACGTAGTCCTCAGTGGCGAGCGGTTGGCACAACGCTTCGGTGAAGCGCCGCACCTGTTGATAGCGGCTCGCCAGTGAGGCGACTGCTGATAACACGTCTTCTGTCGGGTGGAGAGAGGTCTGATGAGCATTGCTTGGTAGTCTCACGGCTCATGTTCTCCCTGTGGTGATATCTCTTCTGTATCCTGGGGCATAGGTGCTCCAGGTAGGCCGTTACTGTTGTTTGATGGCAGTATATAACCGTTCCAGAGCCGCCTTGCCAACGTCCTTGAGAATGGCCTGTCCAGTAATGCGGCCCTGACCCAGTACGAGGTCGATATTGGTGACACCAGCCCCGCCGAGGTTTATTGAACGATTGCCCTGCTGGTCTTCGACGTGCCAGGCGGCCACTTCGTTCCCTTGCAGGTGCTCCACGATAATCTTAAAGTACCTTTCGGGTCCAGTAATATTTCCGCCAGGCGGAATAGAGAGGGCGGCTTTGTTTGTCCACATGATGCCAAAGTTATGCCCGGTGGGGCAGCCAATGGGATAGGTGGCAAAGCGGGGATCGTCAGGATAGTCAGCCCCGTAGCGGATGCTGAAGACGTCGCCATAGATTTTGAGCTGGGCTTTGCCGTCTTGCAGCGCCTTGGGCCAGGGCACCAGAAAGCCGGCTATATCCTTATACTCAAAGAGTACCGCCTTGCGTGCCCCAGAATCTTCGATGAGCAGGTCAGTTTGCACTGGCCCGAGCGTTTTGTCGAGCACCACACGGCTGCCCTCCAGCACCTGGATGGTGGCGGTGCCAGCCTGTTCGTCTAGACGTGCAAGGCGCACGGTGCGCTCGCCTACGCGCCACTCTTGTCCGGGCGTTGCCAGGCCGGCAAAGACTTTCTTGTTGGCCATGAGCAGACGATCTGTCCGCACCCCAGAAATCCAGTCAAACACCAGCTGCTTGGGTGTCACCTCGCGCGCCTGTCCCTGGTTGTATAGCTGGGCAAAGCGTTTGCCTTCCCACCAGTTTGTCTGGGTCGTCGACAGCACTGGATGGCCAAAAGCCCACTCCCAATCCGTGCCCCCAATGGTCCGCACGTGCAGTGTATGATTGGCCGTTCTGCCATGGCCAACCGTGGCGTAGTAGTGATAGACCTGGCCGCCAATGACAACGCTCTCACCGCTCGGAATAGTAACGTCTTTTTTGACCACGATACTCATGTCATAGTCAATGTAAATGGGTTCTTTGCCGAGATAGGCCAGCTGCTCGCCAACCAGGGCTACCTCGCCGCGCCAGGTATCTTCCAGATAGACCAGACCGCCAGGAGGGATGATGACCTGACCGTTTTCCACACGGCTCTGGCGGATGATGATGCCATCATATTTTGGCTTCTTGTTGCCATAGTCGTCCGTCATCAGTTTGCCCTGGGGCAGACCTGGCAGGCCTGGTACATAGATGGGATTGACAGGACGATCCTTGAGCAGAGAGAAGGGGGGTGGGGGAAGCTCCTCCGTGGTAATGGGATTGGCCAGTGGTATGCCGGGACGAGCCGGCGTCAGGATGGTTTCCCAGTTTTCTGCCCGTACGACCGTCGGCAGGAGCAAGAGCGCGAGGAGTATGCCAAGGCGTGTTGCCAATTCTGCTTTCTGCCTCCCCTGTAGTGCCAGCACGGCCAGCCTGCCGCCGCCAGCCACAGCCCCGGACACAGCGCTTGTGCCGATCTGCCGCACCTTTCCAACAGCAAAGCCAATAAAGGCCACAACCAGACCAAGCAACATAGCACGTTTCTCCTCATGATTTCGGGAACTGTTTTATGGACAGTGGTACTCAGGCATATTCAGCTCGCAGTGCTTCTGCGGCTTGATGAATGACCTGCAGTTTTTGGGCGGCGACCTCCATCGTGTTCACTGGGCGTTCCGCAAAGGTGCCGAAACCACAGTCTGGATTCAGGTAGATCTGTGCTGGCCTCCGGTATCGCAGTAGGGCCTTGACTTTATTGACGATAAAATCTACCGACTCGAGGTCTGTTGAGCGTGGATTGCACACGCCGAGGCCGATCTCCATAGCAGGAGGTAGGTCTTGTAATACCTCTACACTGCCGGCACGCTCGGTGGCGTACTCGAGCACCAGCTGGTGTACCTGCATGCGACTGAAATAGGGGATCAGCGGATCGTACGCACCTTGCAGCAATACCGTCTCCTGTCGGCTCCAATTGCCACGGCATACGTGCAGGCCAGTCTTCACACCGTCCACGCCGTCCACCACGCGGTTGAGCAGATCAACCGCAAAGGTGAGTTCCTCCTCCGGGTTGGTTTTTTCTGACAGGGCAGCGCACATGAAGGTATGTGTCGCATGCGGCCCGGCGAACGCCACCTCGGTCAGAACGGGTTCGTCAAACTGCACAAAAGCACAGCCAGCGTCACGCAGCGCCAGGAGTTCCTCGCGTAGGAGTTGGACCACGTCGTTGCCGAGCTCCTCCTTGGTCGGATAGTGGTCGGCAGAGAGACTTTTGACCCACATCGACCGGGTCAGCAGATACGGGCCTGGTAAGGCAATCTTGAGAGGTCGCGTCGTGTATTCCTGGGCGACCTGATATTCTGTCAGCGCCAGCGGCTGGCGCCGCCGTACAGGTCCCACCACGACAGGATTTTTGATGGCAAAGGCGGGCACATCGAGGGCATTCAGCAAGCGTTCGAATGCCGCCTTGTTCTCCACATGGTCGAGCAGTTCGGCGAGAGTCATGAGGCGGACGCCGTCGACCGCCTCGGTAATAAACGAGTAGAAGTTATCCCGGTGCTGCTCGCCATCGCTGAGAATGTCGACCCCGGCTTGCTCTTGCAGTGCCACGGCCTCTTGCACTGCCTGTGCCACGATCTTGTCGAATGTTGCTGGACGAATACGCCTGGCCTGCCGCCGCCGTAAGGCATCGCGGAGTGCCGGCGGACGAGGCAAACTCCCCACCACGGTGACAGGAAACATGGGCCACGTGTGCATACTTTTCCCTACTTTCTGCCTTGAGCTTTACGGACGCCGCGTCCAGCGTTGTCCCTGGCGCCGCGCAGTGGTCATCACAGTATCCTGCATGGCTGCGTGACTTCTGAGGGCCGGGATGGTTGCTGACCTTCTGGATCGGCACGGTAGATCACACTGCAGTCGGAGGCGCTCAGCTGGGCAGCAGGCAGATCGAGCACCACACGGCCATCCCGCAACCCGATGATGCGGTCAGCAAATGTGGTTGCCAGCTCCACCTGGTGCAAACTGCACAGCACAGCAATGCCCCGCTCGCGGGACACGGCACGCAAGATATCGAGCACGCTGGCCGCCGTCTCAGGATCGAGGCTGGCAACCGGTTCATCAGCCAGGATGAAGCGGCTCTGCTGGGCCAATACGCGGGCAATCGCTACCCGCTGCTGCTGACCACCAGAGAGCCTATCAGCTCGCTGCGCCGCATAATCAAGCAACCCTACTCGATCCAGCGACGCCAGGGCCAACTGGCGGTCGGCAGCGCGAAAATGACGCACCAGCGCCCGCCAGGTTGGCACGTGCCCAAGCCGACCAGCCAGCACATTCTCCAGCGCAGTCAGGCGCCGGATCAGATTGAACTGTTGGAAAATTAGTCCGATTTCGCGACGCGCTGCACATAACTGCGCCCCACGCAGCCTGTGGAGTTCGCGCCTGTGTACCACCACTCTACCGCTGTCGAGCTGCGTCAGCGCTGCGATGCAGCGAAACAACGTTGTCTTGCCAGCACCGCTCGGTCCCAGGATGGCAACGAATTCGCCAGTGGCTACTGTGAAAGACACGTCGTCCACCACTGCCACACCGTTGTAGCGTTTGGTAATGTCCACTACCTGGAGCTCTGAGGCAGTGACCGCTCGCGCCATGCTCATACCAGCTTCCACCGTAGCCACCCGCTCAGTTGATCCACCACCGTGACCATGCCGAGAATGATCAAGAGCACCGTCAACAAACGAGGAAAGTCGAGCAGGTCCATGCTGTTCTTGAGTTCCTGCCCAATACCGCCAGCCCCCACCACGCCGAGCACGGTCGAGGCACGAATGTTAAATTCCCAGAAAAAGAGCGTCACCGAAGCCAGGGCCGGCAGCACATCTGGCAACAGGGCATAACTGACGACCTTGAGACGGTTGGCGCCAGCCATAGTGACAGCCTCAAGCGGTCCTGACTCCACGGTCTCGATGGCTTCCGCATAGAGTTTGGCCATTGAGCCCCAGGTATGCAGGCCCACTCCCAGGACACCGGCGAACGGCCCAAGTCCAACCGCGGCAACGAACAGCAGTGCGAAGACGAAGGAATCGACACCACGCAGGGTATTGAGCAACCACCGTGTCGGGTAGAACAAGGCGCGACTCGGGGTGAGGTTGCGCGCTGCGAAAATGCACACCAGGAGCGCCAGTACCGTGGCGAGGGTGGTGCCAATAGCTGCCATGGCCACCGTCTCTGCGGCACGCAGCAGTAAAATGTCGAGTTCCCTGGTAGCGGGCGGCCAGGCCTTCATCATCCAGCCAGCCATTTTGGGCAAACCCGTGACCAACTTCTGCGGGCTGACCTGCGCCAGGTGCAGACTGACCCCATAGAACACGAGCAGCAGGAGTAACACCCCGAGTCGTTTGAGCTGTCGAGGCACCCGCCAGGAAGTAGGGGGCTTCAATGATGGCATCTCCTCAGTCTTATTTCGGCTTCAGGCGCCCGACGGCGATGCCAGCGTCTTCAATCATTTTGTAGTTTGCGTGGCTGGCGGCGACGAAGCCGGTGTAATGATTGGGCAGGATCTGTTTCGCCTGCTCCTCGCTGATCCCGACCAGGATTGTCTGGATCTCTTTGGCCAGCGCTGCATCAAAGCCCTTGCGGACGGCCAGGGCGTCGTTAGGCAACGGGTCAGAGGTCCAGATGATCTTCGTCGCCTTGGGGTCGAGTCTGCCGCCCTCGATCATGGCCGTGCGATTGCGGTCGAAATCGGTCGCCAGATCGGTTTGACCGTTGGCAACGGCGATCTCGTTCGCGGCATGCGTGGCACCGTCGGAATACTTGAAATGGACTTTAGGATCAATACCGTTGGCCTTGAACCAGGCCGTTGGGATGAGCCAGCCTGAGGTGGAACCAACATCCGCGAAGGATATGCGCAAGCCTTTGGCATCGTCCGGCCAGGTCTTGATGTCCAGATCTGGCCGGCCAACGATAATGGCATGGTAGATTGGCTTGCCATCGTATTTGGCGGTAGCGATAGCCTGTACGCCCGAATCGGCATTGGCCAGCACATAGCCCCATGGTCCCATCCAGGCCAGGTCCACTTGTTCATTGGCCAGGGCGACAGAAATCCCCGCCCAATCCGTGGTGGCGACCAGGTCATAGGCAGTCCCCAGCTGTTGCGCCAGATATTTGAAGAACGGTTCAAAGGCGGTCTTGGTCTCGCCCGGCGTGGGCTGGAGAGGCCCTACGCCAAAGCGCAGGCGAGCTGGCTTCGCACTGGTATGGCGCCCGGCTATGAAGGTGCTGGCCAGGCCCAGAGCGATGCCACGGAGCATGTGGCGCCGTGATAGCTGTGGTGTTGCGGTATCATGCATGGCGGCTTTTCCTTTATTGGTGCACTGGTGCGTGCCTCTTGACGGCCTAGAACGCATGCTGCGGCATACGCCCGGCCAGTACTCACCTCTAGAACATCGGTCGAGTATGCCTCTGTTCTGGGCCGTGCGCAGCACTAAACAATCTGCCGGAGAGCAATGTCCATGCTCACGGGACGGGCCAGCGTGTTGGTCACCGGTGATACAGCGACCGTGTGCTGCCATATCTCTTGCAACAGCTCTTCATCCGCATCTGCCTGGACATACAGTGTCCCACTAATGGCGCGAAAGCCGCTGTGCCCTGCCGGTTCGATGCCGAGAAAAACGAAGATGTTGTCTATCTGTCCACTGAGCGCTATTTCGAGCCCTTCCACCTGCACACCACGGCGCGAGGCATGGATCTGGAAGCCCATGGCTAGACAGGCGCCCAGGGCGCCGAGCACATACTCAACAGCGCTCGGCGCGGCGTCTTGCACGTCGAAACTGGCGGGTTGCCCCACCTCCCAGGAGTGGTTGCGGGCGTATACGCGGCACTGCAGGCCGCCCGTCCATCCCACCCGGCACTGCCAGCGATAGTCGCGGGCCTGCTGCTCGGCCGCTGTTTCCGTCGCTGTACTCCCGCCTCTGCGTACGAAATACTTGTTGTGGGTCGGAGCGGACTGCCAACCGAGGTACGGGTTCTGGGTCATGCGGCACCAGGCAGGCAGGTCCTCGCGTACACTGATTTCTGTGCTACGAATTTCCAGCACACCACCTGGCGACACAGCGTTCATGGCCTTGCGAATCAGCAACAGCAAACCGGAGCCGCAATCCAGATTGCCACCTTCACACACTTCGTCAGACTGGATATCTGCTGGAGCATGTACTGTTTCTTCTGCCATTGGCTGCCCTCAGTACGTCATGCACGATCCACCCGTGGTCAGGAACTCGACAGCCTTGGCGCCGCCCACAATGGTGGCGCCTTTGACCAGTTTGGTCTCGTCCAGGCCACGCTTCTTAAAGCACGGCGAGCACACCCAGATGATGCCCCCCGCGTCCACAAAGTCATCCATGAGCTTCTTTAACGGCGCAAAACCTTCCTCGTGAATGTCGTCGGCATAGCCCTGCTGGCACAGCCGCACGCCTTCGGTACTCAGGAAGATCACTGTCTCGACGCTCGAGGCGATCGAGGCGTTCGCCACCACAAAGCCAACCGTAGCGCGGTCGGTGTCGTTTTTCGAGTTTGTAATACTGAGCATAAGCTTTGCCATCAGGATTTCCCTCCTTTGCGAATGACATAATGGGCGTTCTCCGGACCACATGGCCCGGCGAGGCATTCATGGCCGCTGAGCCGACACCAGGCACGGATGTCAATGGGCGCCCCGGGATCCAGGGCCCGCACTTCCATCACAGTCTCGGCTGGTAGGGGTCGAATGGCCTTCAGTAAAGCCATGGTGAGATCGCCACAGCTCAGTTCCCCAAAATCGTGAAAGATCTCGTGGCCCAGAGCGCTCTTGGTTGCCTCCGCCATCACTTGTCTCCTCTCGGGTGCGCCCTGACATGCGGCTCAGTTACTTTGCAGGGAGGCCAACAGCGCAGCACGTTCCTGCGCGGTGAGGGCTTTCGTCACTCTGGTCATAGCTGGGTCAGGCGCTGTGCGGATTTCAGAACATGTCAGCAGAAAGGCCTGGCGAAATGCAGTGGCATGTTCAGAGGCCATGACACAACACCTCCATGCGTGTACTTGTCAGCATATGACATACGATAGGGGAAGGCAAGATGTAAGCGGTGACGAGTAAGAATAGCAGTATCAGAGGATATCTCAAATAGGAAAAAGCAATGAAAAAAGGCCTGCATATTGTGTTATACGATACATTCTCGCCAAAGCACCCCGGCGCCAGGCCGAGCACGGTGCAGTGGAGCTGTGACGCGTACTGGACAGGCGTCTCAGGATGGGGTAGGGTAGCGCACGGGAGCGCTCGCTACGAGCCCGCGCATCTCATCACAGCATCGTGAGCCGACACAAGGGGGGCGACGACATGACAGCGCAGCTCGGTGCACAAGAGAAGCCGTTTCGTCTGGAAGAGGCGACGATCGAGGAGTTGCACGCGGCGATCAAGTCGGGGCAGACCACCTGCGTCGCCATCGTCCAGCACTATATCGACCGCGTGCGCGCCTATAACGGGGTCGCCAGCGTGCTCGTCACCGAAGACGGCGCCCCGGTCCCCGAAGCGACGGGCGCCGTGCGCGCGCAGGCGCCGCTGCGCTTCCCGACGCACACCGTCAAGGCCTCCACGGTCCTGCCCGATCTCGACAAGTACAAGGGGCCGCCCCTCGAATACGGCCGCATGGAGGCGACGGCCTCCGATCCTGCCGTGCAGCAGCAGTTCGGGATGATCGTCGGCATACCGAATGCCGGGCAGGTGAATGCGCTCGCCACCCTCAACATCCGCGGCGAGCGTTCGGTCACCTGCCGGGGCGACTTCGACCGGCACCCGTCCGCAGGGCCGCTGCCCCCCGGCGCGCCCCCCGTGTGCGAGATGTTTCGCCGGCTGCCCGACGCGCTCGAGCGCGCGGCCGAGCTCGACGCGACCTACGGACGCCATCCCGATCTCGAGCAGATGCCGATGTATGGCGTCGTCTTCTCGTTCAAGGATCCGTTCGACACGAAGGACATGCGCTCCACCGGCGGCGGCGACGCGCGCTACGACATCGATTTCCCGGCGCGCGATCACGTGCTGGTCGAACAGCTCCGCAACAAGGGCGCGATCATCTTCGCCAAGGCCGTCAACACGGAATACAACGGCCGGGCCGGCGATCCGGGCGGCCGCCACCAGCCCGAGCAAGGTGCTGCCGTCGACGCTGGGCTATCAGCGCAGCACCTGGGGCGGCAATCCCGCCAACCCCTACGACACGACGCGCTCGGCCTCGCTCGGCTCGAGCTCGGGATCGGCGCGTGTCGGTCAGCACCAATCTGGTGATGGCCAGCCTCGGCGAGGAAACGCGGGCGTCCTGCCGCGGCCCGGCCAATCACAATGCCGTGGCGCTGATCCTGCCGCACAAGTCGCTGCTCGGCTTCAACGGCGGCGCCATCGGCGCGGACATCTACTGCGACCGCAGCGGCATCCTCTGCCGCACGATCGGCGACTGCGCCAAGGTCCTCGACGCCCTGAAGGACCCGGTCGAGGGCTATTACGATCCGCGCGATCCCTTCACGACCGTGCCGCGCTCGTCGGTGTTGAGCACGCCGTACGCGAGCCACGCGCAGATGCCCGGGGCGCCCGGGCGCGCTCGAGGGCATGCGCCTCGGCATCATCCGGGAGTCCATGGTGTATCGCGCCGGGCTCGAAGACCGAGGAGCCGATCGTCACCGCGGCCGCACAGGAGATCAAGACGATCCTCGGCGACCAGGCTGGGGGCGACGCTGGTGGAATCGTCCGATCCCCTGTGGCAGCCGGATCCCGACATCGAGACCATGCAGACGGATTTCCGGCGCGCGCTGGCCAGGCTGGTGCCCGTCTTCATGCCCGAGCTGCTGTTCCGGCTGGGGCCGGACGGACAGCCCCTCTTCAAGGAGTTCGCGGCGGCGATCGTGCCGACCGAGTTCATGCCCGGCAAGATCTTCGGCACGGGCACCATGCAGCCGATCGACTACTTGCGTCGAGCTGGCGGAGGGACGCATCGCGCCCCCGGCGAACCTCGATATCGCCACCATCCAGGAGCAGGAGCTCGCGATGGCGTTCAGGTTCCATATCCCGCAATACCTGACCCGGCGCGCCGCGGACTGGAAGGCGCGGGGATTCACCGAAACGCTGGTCGATTTCCCCACGCTCAACGCGCGCTCCAAGTTCTGGGGCGACGATCAGCGCGCCGCCTTCAAGAACTGGGAAGAGGTGACCGACCCGCGCAATCCGCCTCGGCCAGCGCCAGGGCGTCAACGAGCGCATCATGCTGCGCGAATTGCTGCGCCGGGTGGACATGATGGTGATCCTGGAGAATCATCTGGACGCGCTGGTCCGCCTGCACACGCCGTTTCCGCCGGGCAAGATCGGCGGCGCCTACCAGCCGGGCATGCGCCAGCAATCTGCGCCTCGAGTCGTTCTACGGTCCGAACGCGGGCTTGACGGAGGTCCTGATCCCGGCGGGCTATGTCACGACCGTCTACGATCCGGTCTTCGCGCTCAGTCCGGACGGCACCCGCTACGTGTCGGTCGCCTCCGACACGCCGACCACCATTCCGGCGCCCGGGCTTGCCCTTTTCCCTGGTGTTCCGGGCCGAGCCGGGCAAGGAGGATGTGCTCCTGAAGATCGCCTCGGCCTATGAAGCCGCCTCGAAGCGCCGCATTCCTCCGCCGGCGTTCGGCCCACTGCCAGGGCGATCGCGCAGAGTTGCAGGTCGGCAGACAACGTGATATGTATGAGGCGCGCTGATAATGACGCGAGACATGGTATATAGGAGGCAGTAATGATTCGTGGCATTGATCATATCGAGTTGATCGTCCGGGACGTTGAAGAGTTCGTGACGTTTTTTCAGACGTTGGGATTCAAACTGCTGACACGCACCTCCCACCACGGTGCATCAGCGGAGTTGCAACTCCCCGGCCCAAACCAGCCAATCTTTGAGATCCATCAGGTGAGTGGTGAGGAAAACATTGGCGTCAATCACATCGCCTTCAAGGTTGACAATGCCCAGGAGGCATATACGGTATTGCAGGGCCATGGTCTTACGAGTCTTCGTCCCCCCAACTTTGTTGTTGCCACAGGGCGTACGACAGTGAATTTGCGCGATCCTGACGGCTGGCGCCTGCAACTGGTGGATGCCGAGCGCAAGGCACCGCAGTAGGTTGCTGCCTGTTACTGCCGAGGGACAAAGGCGGCATCATGGACCATGCCATATTTGCTAAAGAGATGTTGCCATATTGCCGGTAAGGGTAGAAAAGGAGAAATGTATCAATGAAATACCGCATTATGTCGTTCCTGGTGATTCTTGCCTGCATCGTGGGCCTCGCCCACACCTCCCAGGCGCAGCCCAAGCCGGCTGGGGAGCTGGTGTTTGCCATGCATGTCACGATCGCCCCGGCCTGGTTTGATCCGGCCGATACCCCCGCCCAGATCACACCCTTTGGTATTCTCTATGCCCTGCATGACGCCGTTGTGCGCCCGCTCCCAGGAGAGCGCATGGGGAACGCCCTCGCCACGTCCTGGAGTGAAAGCCCTGATGGCTTGACCTATACATTCACCCTGCGTCCGGGATTGAAGTTCCACAACGGTGACCCCTGCACGGCGGAGGATGTCCAGTTCAGCTTCGCGCGCTACAAAGGGACGGGGGGAAAGGAATTCAAGACCAAGGTCAAGAACGTCGAGGTCGTCGACCCCCTGACCATCCGCTTCCATCTGCACGAGCCCTGGCCGGATTTCATGACGTTCTACGGCACTACCGCCACGGCGGCCGGGGTGGTCGTGCCGAAGAAGTATGTCGAGCAGGTCGGTGACGATGGCTTCAAAAAACACCCCATTGGTCTGGGACCGTACAAGTTCGTGAGCTACACGCCAGGGGGTGACCTGGTCATGGAGGCATACGAAGGCTATTGGCGCAAGGTGCCGAACATCAAACGCCTTGTCATGAAGGGTATCCCTGAGGGGCCCACGCGCCTGGCCATGCTCAAAAAGGGTGAAGCGGACTATGCCGTAGCCCTGGACGGTCCGGTGGCCGAGGAGGTTAAGCGCGATACGAAGCTGACACTCGTGGACACGCGGCATGCGTCGATTTTCTGGCTAGAATTCCCCGAGCAATGGGACCCAAAATCCGTCTGGGCCGATAAACGGGTGCGCCTGGCGGCGAGTTATGCCCTCGATCGGGAGGCCATCAACGATGCCGCCTGTTTAGGCTTTTGCCCTCCCGCTGGCGTCATTGTGCCGCGTGTTATGGACTATGCTTTGCAGACCGAGCCTGTGCCCTACGACCCCAAGAAGGCCAAGCAGCTCCTGGCCGAAGCGGGATATCCGAACGGCTTTGACGCCGGTGACATCATACCTATTCCACCGTTCTATGTGGTGGGGGAAGCGGTGGTCAACTACCTGAATGCCGTTGGTATTCGCGTCAAGATGCGCACCATAGAGCGTGCCACGTTTTACGCCGACTGGCGTGAAAAGAAACTGCGCGGTCTCTTCGTCACTGCGGCAGGAGCATCTGGCAACGCCGCCACGCGTGTCGAGGCGTTCATGTATTCCAAGGGAACATACGCCTATGGGGGATATCCCGATATTGATGACCTCTTCCAACAGCAGGCCGTCGAGCGCGACCGCGCCAAACGTGAAGCCCTGTTGCACCGTATTCAGCAGCTCACTATGGAACGCGTCATGTTTGCACCGATTATGGACTTGCGGGCCCTGATTGGGGTGGGAGCGCGCGTCGCAGAGCATACGATCAACTCGATCCCGGTGCATCCCTTCCCGTCATACGAAGACATCAAGCTGAAGGAAAAATAGACCAGGATGGATGTTCCCTTAGTACAGCCCCACAGAGAAGGGTGCCCATAACCGAGCGTCTCTGGCTTGATGACTCTAGGGTGGAACATGGACACCTATTAGCCGTGCGCAGCACTTAGCGGCGCGAGCTGGGTCGATAAAACGGCTCGCGGGCTGTCTCGTCGAGCCAGCCGTCATAGAAAGCCTGCACATACGGAAAGACCGCCCGCCCCAACTGCTGGCGACGTTCTTCTTCCGGGGTGAGCGGCACGCGTAGCGACGCTGCTAATGCTTCGAGCACTTCGGTTTTGTTGACGCGCGTGCACTGCCCATGGCGCAGGATCGGTTCTCCCGCCACCAGCACGGTGTCAACGCCAGAGGTCTTGGCACGATGCACCACGGCGTCAACGATAGAGGTGCCAGGTTCCAGATAGGGATAGGCAATGTGGTGCCAGTTCAGCACCACCAGATCAGCGGCTTTCCCCGGGGCAAGCGTACCAATGCTGCTGGCAAAGCCGGTGGTTTGGGCGCCGTGTTCTGTGGCCATCTGGAGGACTTGATGGGCGGTTGGCACCACGTCTGCCATGCCTGGCACGCGATGCACCCGCAGTGCCAGACGCATTTCCTGCAGCATATCGCGGTCGTCGTTGATGCCGGCTTCATCCAACCCCAGTGCCACCCGCACACCGCTTGCCAGATAATGATTCACCGGCGCCACGCCGCTGCGCAAGCGCAGATTGGAGCTGGCGTTATGACAGAGCATTGTGCCGGTGGCGGCGACGAGGGCAATATCGTCTTCGGTGAGCCAGACGCCGTGCCCAAGGGTAAGATGCGCGCCGAGAAATCCCAGGTTATAGAGATAGCGCACGGCTGTAGTGCCGGTGCGGCGGAAGGCGTATTCCTTCTGATAGGCGGTTTCCAGCACATGCATGTGCATCCCCACCCCGTACTTCTCCGCATACGCCTGCAGCGCCTGCAGCGCCTGCTCAGAGCACCAGTGCAAATTGGCTGGCGCCAGCTGGATGCGACTGCGCTCGTGAGTGTTCCAGCGCTCCCAGAGATCGGTGAAAATATCGAGATTCTCCTGATAGGACATGGTCTGCTGCTGCAGCCAGGCCGCCAGTTCTGTGGCCACGGGCGGTGGCACACGCTTGACAAAATCGGCGTCCGCTTCGTAGACGAGGCGGTTTTGATCCCGTAAGGCGAAGGAGTACGATACGCGCATGCCCAGATCCTGATAAGCTTTCAGCACCTGGTCAGCCACGGCGATGACGCGGGCCGCAGGGCCAATACGCCAGCCGTGCAGATGCTGCACCGTGGTGATGCCCGATTCGATCATTTCAAAGGCAGAGTAGAGCGTATCCAGATAGGGATCGACCGCGCGTGCCCCGAGGCGGCTGGCGAACCACAGCTCGAGCGGATAATCCGGCGAGCCAAGCTGGAAGGGCGTGAGACCGACATGGTGGTGGCTGTTCACCATACCGGGCATGACCACATGCTCCGGCGAGCCAATCACGTCGTCGGGCTGGTACCTGGGTGCCACCGTCCTGGTAGGGACCAATGTCAATGATCGTGCCGTCTCGCTGCACGACGGCGCCATCCTCGATGACAGTCGCTTCGGTGCGACTATTCACCTTACAAATAATGTACTTACCGCGAATCAGGGACGTTGCCATAGCCTTTTCCTCACCGTACTTTAGTGTCTCGGTGTGCCGCCGCCGCTCGCCGGCACGGCATAGAAGTTCATTGTCAGCGAGACACAGGTGTAGTAGCCGATGAGCACGATCATGTCGGTGACACCGTCGTGACCGAGCGCCTTGACCGCCCGATCATACAGATCCTGCGGGATCAACCGGCCGTTGGCCAGCGCCCGAGCCACGTCGTACACCACGCCTTCGCGCTCATTCGTCAGCGCTGTCGGCCGGCCCGCCACGATTGCCTCCACCACAGCGGCCGGCAGTCCGACCTCCTTGCCGCGCCGTTCATGGGCGTTCGTCGGGTAGACTGCGCCCCAGGTGCTGCAGATGACGAGTACGGCGATCTCCCGCTCGCGCTCCGACAGCGCTGACTGTGCCGGCGTGAAATGATCGCCGAGCGGTGCAATCGCCTGCACGAGCTTGGGATTATGCACCCACACACGGTAGGGCCCCGGCAGGCGGCCGCGTGGGCCGTCGACGAGCAAGCGATAGCCAGCTTGCTGCTCCGCGGTCATGCGCTCGACAGGCATTTCGGTGTAGCGGCCGAACGTTGGGGTGTCAGTCATGGGAGGTCCTCCTCTGCTGGGTTGCCATCTGATGTGTGGTGGTGCATGAAGTGTGATGCATGCCTCGCGGGTAGCGCCGCCTGTGTCCCCACACAGGTTCTCCGCGGTCGTCACTGCAATGCAGGGGCAACTATGCAGCAAACGGGCCTCGATGTCCACAAGAATGCTTCCCGGCAGTTCTGGAGCAAACATACGGTGCTGTGCTGTGGTGCTTCCATGAACGGCAGGTGTTGTCCTGATGGTTGGGCTTGTGAGCGGGCAAACGTTGGTCCTATAATAGTGTTGTCGCTGCCATGGTCGGATCTGGTTCTTGGCATGCCCGCATAAGGTTAGACATCCCAGAAAGACCCTTGACAGGGCGGGCCCAGCAGCGCTTGGAGGGCCCTGGACGTGCCATCAGGAGGTAGAGAACCTCCGAGATAGTCCGCAACCTGCTCTTTAGAGGAAGAAAAACAGATGCCAGACAATGGGCAAAACATCATCGACCTTGACAAAAAACGTATGAACGCCATGGCCAAAAAGGATATTGCCACGCTGAACGCTTTACTGTCCGACGACCTTGTCTATACCCACTCGTCTGCAAGGCTCGACACCAAGCAGAGCCTTATCCGGGCCATGGAGTCCGGGACAACGGTCTATACGGCGGTCGAGCCTTTCGATGTGAAAGCACAGGATCTGGGCAATGCTGTGGTCTTGACGGGAGCGGCCCGCATTCGCGTCACGTCCCATGGGAACCCGATCAACTTTAGCGTCCGCTTTACCGACGTCTACGTCAACAAAGGCGGGCAGTGGCAGATGGTTGCCTGGCAGTCCACCCGCCTGCCCGAGTAGACAGCGCCTGGTGCAAGGTGGCGTACGCTCTGAGCACCCACGCGTCATGACTACGCCTCGTAACTCCTCTACTGTCCGTGTTGCTCGTCTGAGGTCAGGGTCAGCGTTCCCCGTAGGGCTTTACCACGCTTCAGGGGATGCACCGTGTCGGCCCTCAGCCAAGCAACCATCTCTTGAGGGCTTGCCTCCCCCTCATGGGACCTTGCAGGAGCATGCTGCTCACACCAGAGGGTGGTCTCAGGTGCTTCACTCCAAGGGCTCGTTGGGTGCCTGTACACCCAAGGTGTTTCCACATTCTGCCATGCCGCTTGCACGCCGTGGTTCGGCTGGAACGCCCCCACCTCTCGGCGCTGACACCTGGGTGTACTTCTGTGCCAGCCTATCGGATCACCTCGTCCGCCTGGAAGAGGGGGGTCGGGGGGATCGTGAGCCCAGGGCCTTCGTGGTCTTGAGGTTGATGATCAGCTCAAACTTCGTCGGCTGCTCCACAGGCAGGTCCGCCGGCTTGACGCCTTTGAGGATCTTGTCCACGTGGTCGGCTGCCGCCGGACTCCTCGTGCTTGACATAGTGCGCCTCAGTGAATCCCTCGCTTCACAGGATCTCTTCCGCCACGTACTGGGGGACCTGACAGAGGCTGCGCTGGTGCGGCGACACTAGCCAACATCACTAATGCCAGGGTAGTGCCAAGCCCAAAAGCTCCGAGGGCTATGTGCTTTGATCCAAGGCCGCACATCCATCAGGTAGAACGTCCAGGAAAAGACCTACCACACGAACAGCGCAATGGGTATAACATGCTGATTCCGCACCACTTGACGAACTGTAGCAGCCGGCTCAAAAAGCTTCACGAACCAATACGAGCATGCACGCGATCAGCGCCACTTTCTTGACTTTGCCTGCGCGGCACAGCCGTTCGTAAAAGGCTTTGAGCCCGGGCTTGTGCCGCACCGCGACCAACGTCCCCCTATACAGGGGGCCCGCACGTGGGCACGCCCGCCCCAGATGGTGCGGTGGCCCCGCAGGGTGCCACTGTCGTGGTTCAAGGGGCCACACCGACTCACATCGCCATGCGTTGGCGACTGAGGGGGCCCGACTCGGGCCGGGCGAGCACCAGCGTCCGGGCACACACGGGGCCAATGCCTGGGACACGCCGGGACAGCGTCTCGTGTCGCGCCAGACAGGACTGGCACGCCGGGTGGTGTCCAGGGCATCGTCCAAGGCCACGAGACGTTGCTCGAGTCAGGCGATATGCGCCTGGAGATCCGCGTGCAGGCCCTCGCCGCGTTCGACACCGCCATCGCGCAGCGCGCGCAGCGCCCTCCCGCTTGCCCCCTGCTCCAGGCCCTCCCAGGAGCGGAGCCCGTCTTCGCCCCACAGCGGCGCGTCGCCTGCGGCGCACCACGCCAACGCTCTGCCGCCGCTGCCGCACGCCAAACATATGCCGGGATCGCGCCGGTGACCGAACGGCGCGGCCAGACAGCCTGGGTGCACTGGCGCCTCCAGGGTCCACAGTGCCTTCGACACACGGGCGTCGCATGGACGGCCGCGGCGCTCCGGCCTTCTTGCTGGGCGCAGGGGTACTCCCCGCAGCAACGCGACCAAGGCCCAACCCCGCAGGCCGCCGTACGGGCCCTGGCGTGCACATGGCGCCGCCTCCTGTCTCGGTGCTGGCCGGCGCGCACCCCGGACGAGGCGTCCGTCTCTCTCCAGGCGCGGCATCACCGGGGCTCATCGCTGAGCCAACCGCTGGCAAAGGCCTCGTGAACAACCGTAAAAACACCGTGACAGTCCCCCTCAGGGCATGTGTTCGGCGCAGGGTAGGCGCTTGGCTTTACGCTTCCCCGAGCATTTCCAGGTCCGCTAAGTCCTTCGTTCTGCCTGTGGCACGTTTGTTGGCAATGAACTGCTCCCGGCCAAGGTAGTATACTGGCATATCCCCATAGCGCCCGGCGATCCTGCCTGCCCACGCCTCATCCCATGAGACATCGGTGATCGAGGTGATCAGATCAATACGCACGGGAGGCACACCGAGTTGCACGACCTGATCGGGGCGCTCAAAATCGCTTGGGGTCAAGCCCACCGAGGCGAATCCAAAGGCCGCAAGTGCGGTCAGAATGCGTTGGGCATTGGCCGCCTCAGGTTTCACGAAAATATCCAGATCCCCGGTGAAACGCGGTGCGCCGTGAAACGCGAGCGCATACCCGCCGACAATCAGGTACTCAACGTGGTGGGCGTTGAACAACGCGAGCAACTCTCTGAAGTCTGGTTGCGTTTCCATAATATTGTGTGCGCAAATAGTCGACGGTGGCGACGCGTTCCTCGGGCGTCTTGCTCAGCCAGTAGGCTAAGTCATCTTGCGTGGTCGTCCGCTCTTGCAAGCGATGTTTTTTGACGATCTTCTGTATCATGGTTTTATCCTATCATACATCGCTGTTAAGGAGACAGTTCTGCAGCCGAACGCCCATGCTGAGGCGCGGGCTACACCCTACCAACGCCTGTGTGGCAAAAAGCCTGTCGCGTGGCCCGTCACCTCCAGCGCCATGTTCGGCGGGGAATGCGCATAATGTCATAGGAGGCAGGAAGACAGTCCGAGCGACGCAGGCCTTGGCACCCTGCCCCTCCTGGTCAGCGGGCAAACGGTACCCACAGGACTCGCTCTATAGGCAAGGCAACCACCGCACGGCGTGCAGCCGCGCCACCTCAGAGATGAGGCAGGAATTATGGCCGTGAAGCCGTCAATAACGCCTGCCCAACAGCGTGCGGTAAGTGCATCACGTGAAAGCGGTGGGCGGTAAACGCGTAGTCTTCACCGCTCTCGTCGATGACGCGAATGTACCCATGAGCTGTGGCTTCCTCATCAGGAACCACACGGTACAGCTTCCCTACTTCCAGAGACGCTGGGTATCCCTCATTATTGAGACATAAAGCAAACTGCAGTGTCTGGTCTATGGTGTTCTTCATCGGCGTGTATCAAGAAATGGAAGTTTGAGTTTGAACTCTCTCCGGCCAAGCCCATGGGCTTCGGACCAGTGAATTTCGGCAAGACGTAGCGTGCTGTCAACTAAACGGACGCGTGCGACTCCTTTGCGCTTGCGCCACCTGCCTTGCCCGTACTGCCGGCGTAGACGGGCTCGCTCGCGCACCCCGCTACCGCTGGCAATCGTTTCAATAGCGGTTATCTCCCCAACGATCTCGAAGTCCATACTGGCACATGCTAGCAAGCGACGAGCGAGAGTGCAAATGGGAAGCCGAACGCTGGCGGTGAGCCGCGCCCAGTAGCGGGAGCGACGGAGGAGCGGACGCTATTGGGCGTCGGCTCCAGTGCCTGGTTCGGCGCAGGACCGGCCCGCGCACTCCGCATCGCACTTCAGCGGCTCGAAGCAGGGTATCGGCGCCCCAAGAGGAAGGTGGTCCCTTCGGGACCCCACTGCTCGCTGTGCATGCAACCGGCAGGCATGTCGAAGGTCTCGCCCACCCGAAAAGTGTGCGTCTGCCCTTCCCACGTCAACGTGAGTGCGCCCGCCAAAATAAGGCCGCGGGCATCAAAGGGATGGGCGTGTGGGACCCTGGAGACGTTGGGCATCACCTGCCTCGTTTCGACCTCCAGATAGCCATCACGTTGCCAGGCGGTTGCTAACGCTGTGGTGTCCATAGCTCAGTGCTCCCTCACGATCAGATGATTCCCAAGACAACCCTCGGGGCTCGTTTGTGGCGTGTACGCCTCCACGCGCGCAGAGACCACGCCACGCTCCTGCAAGCAACCCCGCCGATCCACGCGGCGCCACCTTCTCACGATTTTGTATCCGTGAGGTGGGAGATGTCAATGCCGCTTCACGTCACTAGCTTCCACGGCGGGGAAGCTGCTGCGATGCTTTCCGCACTCCCCCCAAACGATGCCACACCATCTCGCTGTCCCCGCGGTGTGCCCCGTGGGTGGTCCCGCGCACCGTCACCATGTCCTCGCCGGCACACACGGGCGCCAAGAGCACGTGCAGAGCAGGCCACGCAGTGCGGTCGCTGGGGCGCGCACGGCCGCGTCCCACCCCTCCGGCGGCATCATGGAAAACGTCGTCGGTGGCAAAAGTCATCATCGATGATCGCCAGATGTCCCGTTTTCCATGCCGCCCAATCACGCAAAGCGATCGCTGTGTCTGCTTCGACGGACATGGTATGGCCTCCTTGAGCGCTGCACATGGCCGTA
The DNA here is from genome assembly GCA_963773125.1 of uncultured Gammaproteobacteria bacterium. Taxonomy (GTDB): domain Bacteria; phylum Tectomicrobia; class Entotheonellia; order Entotheonellales; family Entotheonellaceae; genus CAVZBC01. The sequence continues at coordinate 26,004 of CAVZBC010000052.1, forward strand.
GATGTACGTTGCACTCTCCCATCGCCTCTGCCTTCCCCATTTTCTAGGGGCATCGCCTGCTTGCCTTGCGCCTTCTGGCACCGAACGCTGCGCTTCAGGTGCGGCTGGAAGCGGGAGCGAGGGACGAGCGAACGCTGTAAGCCGTCACCTGGACGCTACGCCGTGACCAGCTCGTGACGGAGTTCCCGCAATAAGCGCTCGGCGTCTTGCTGAGAAAGTAAGCCCTTCCGGACTAGCGCATAGAGGGAGGCACCGGCAAAGCCAAATACCGAGAGCAGCTCAATGCCCACGACGTTACCGGTAGGATCAAAATCCACAATACACACATCGGATTCTTTTTCTGTGCGGCTGCTAGGGGTCTCAGAGAAGCGAATATAGGCCGCATCCGCCTCTGCATCATACTCGAGTTTCATAGACGTGTTCCTCGGTTGATGACGGTGATGACCAGCAGACGATCTTTGTCCTCAACAAAGCAAATTCGTATGTGCTTTCCGTCGCCGACGAACTCCAAAAATATGCGGGCATTGCGCCGGTCACGGAACGCAGCGGCAAGAAGTCCTGGGTCCACTGGTGTCCCCAGTGCCCAAAGTTTCTGCGACAAACGTTTGTAGAGTGGGCTGCGGAATCCATACGGCATTCCTTCTGGGCACGGGTCTATTATCAGCAGCAACGCGATAAAGGCAAGGCACATCAGGCGGCTGTGCGCGCCTTGGCATTCAAATGGATCCGCATCCTCTATCGGTGTTGGCAGGAGCGCATCCCATACGATGAATCCGTCTATCTCCAAGCGCTCAAACACCGCAACGCGCCACTCCTGCACAACCTGGCGAATTTATCTTGAAAAGGATTAAAAAAACTTTGACAGCCCCCCTCAGGGCATGTGTTCGGCCCTGCTTGGGAAAGGGAGCCAATCCTCTCTGACCACTCCGCCGCCGCAGAGGTGGTATTCCCCCACCACTCCTACCTCTGGACCACCTCGGCGAGCGCCTCCTGGAGCAACTCTTCACTGACCCCATGGCGTTTCAAGCTCTCCACCAATACCGTCACCGGGTCTTGCTCCAGCCGTTCCAGATCCACACGGAGCCCCTGCCCCACATACGCTCGGATCAAGGGCTGATAACCGGAAAAGCCCCGCAGTGGCGCTACCCGCTTCAAATCCTCAAGCACATCCACGGGAAAACGCATGGAAATGGTGGTCATGGGCCGCTGCTTATCGAGACGTTTTCTTAACTGTTCAAGCTTCATAGTCGTCACGTTCCTTCCGGTCGCTCTGCGTGCTGAGATGAGGCGGATGGCGTCCTCTTCTAGCTCGATATGGACCACAAACAAGAGATTCCAGCGCGTGTCCAGGCCGATAATGGCATCACGGGCTTCCGCGTTCCGGCTGGCATCCACGACCTTGAGGAAGAGATCGAAAAAGGCCTCGGCAGCTTGCTCAAACGTCATCCCATCGTGGTGCCGCGGATTCTCCGTGCCTTGGTTTCGTCCCAGATGAACGTGATGCCCTGCAAGACAAAGCGCGTATCCATAAGCGGCATCTTAGCCGAAAGATATATACAACGTCAATACAGAGAAGAGGAATGAGGCATTGGATTTCAAAGACAAGGCATAGGCCTACGGTGATGGTTGAGGCCGAACGCTGGCGCTCAGCCGCGCCTGAAAGCCGCAGCGCAGCGGAGCAACTGTCTTGATTGTCAAGGGGCCTTGTATGTTAGGCGCTCGGCACCTCCTGCACGTGCCAGGGCTTCTGGTGCTTCGCCATGGCATTGAGAATGGTCAAGAGCTTGCGCATGCAGGCCGTGAGCGCGCCCTTCTTGGCTTTGCCCGCGGTGCACAGGCGCTGGTAAAAGGCTTTGAGCACCGGATGATAGCGCACGGCCACGAGGGCACTCATATACAGGGTCGCCCGCACATGGGTGCGCCCACCCCAAGTCGTACGGGTCCCGCGCAGAGTGCCGCTGTCCCGATTGAAGGGAGCGACGCCAACGAGGGCCGCAATGCGCTGGCGGCTTAAGGTGCCCAACTCTGGAAGGTCGAGGATCAGCGTCCGCGCACACACGGGCCCAATGCCTGGGACACTGCGGTACAAGGTCTCGCGCTCACGCCAGATAGGACTCGCCCGCAGGGTGCTGTCCAAGTCATCATCGAGGGCCGCCACGTGCTGATTGAGCCAGGCGATATGGGCCTCGATGTCGCCCCACAGGCGACGCGGCGCGTTTTCAAGGCGGTTCTGTTCGGTAGTCCGCATCGCGATGAGTTGCCGCCGCCGCGCCAGGAGGGCGCGCAGCTCTTCGGTCTGCGCATCTGGCAGCGGGCGCGGCGCAGGGCGCACCGCCTCGGCAAAGTGGGCCACGGCACGGGCATCGAGGACATCGGTTTTGGCCAATTGCCCCGTCGCTTTCGCAAAGTCCCGGACCTGGCGGGGATTAATCACCACGAGGGGCAAGGCGGCCGCAGCCAGGGCTGCCACCACGGCCCGGTGGTAGCCCCCCGTGGCTTCAAGCACAATGAGCGTGGGCTGTACGGCCTGGAGCCGGGTGACGAGGACCGCCATCCCCGTCTCGTCGTTCGTCACTGCCCAGCGTGCGCCCGTGGGCCGCAGGGCGATATCAAGTTGCGCTTTCGCAACATCGACACCAACAAAGACCTGAGAGGCAGACATCATCACTCCTCACTGGCCCGACCTTGCAAGAGGCGGGCTCTGTGGCGCCGGACAACTGTTCGGGCTCTGGGAAGAAAGGACGCGACGACGCATGCTCCGCTGCGGTCTCCACGGACCCAGGCTATATCGGTCTCTCGCGTCCGTCTATGGGATGCCGGGGATTCTCCCACGTCACCGCCTACCAGTAAAGATACAAGGCTGTAGGGCGTCAGGTTACAGTAGACGAGGGAATCGCTCCCCCCATCTCTGCTGCAGAACCGTGCATGAGAGTTTCCACCTCACACGGCTCCTCAAACGTGTAGTGCTTGTCAGGCACACCGTCGACGCTCGTGCGCCGTCTTCTCCACGTGGCAATACCGATGCCACAGTTGCCAGTTCGTGTACGTATCTCTCCCCCCTCCTGCACGTGGGATGATGTGGTCCACTTCCCGCACGTCGCCGATCGTCACATAATATCCGTAGTGGCGACATTTCCCCGCTTGCCTCTTCAGCAATGTGGACACGCGCTTGGAGACGCCCGGATAATGCCCCTGCCGTGTGCTCCAGTCTCCCTCATCGCCATCGTAAGGGGCTGCGCCGTGCCTGCCCCTTGACGTGCCGGCGGATCGGCCTTTCGCTGTGGCAAGCTAACCGCCTCCCACCTCCTCGCGGGGTGAAGTGCAGTCTGCCGTCTTCACGCCGCCAGTACCGCTGCTGGCCCCATTTCCGATGTTTGTTGGGATGGCGCAACCTGATCCACGCCCGCAGCTGTTGGCGCAACGCCTCGTCCCTCTGCGCGAAGGTCTTCTTGCTACAGACCGTTGAGAAGTAGCTGCTCCACCCACGGATCATCGGATTCAGCACTGCAATCAAGCGTGCCTGCCCCTCCATCTCCAAGGCGAGAGTCGACAGACACAGCGCCTATTGATACCCTGGAAAAGGAGTGCTTTCAATTCTCAAATGCGCTTACCCTGACTATACATATCAGGATGTGACGGAGTCCCTGGAGACACTGGGGCAGCATAGCAGACGGACGGACTGGCAATATGGCCAGACCGTTGCTGCGATACAGCCTTTATGCCTCCTGGGTGAGGTCGCATGGACACCGCAATTTGCTTGGGCTTACAGGACAGAAAGATCGCGTCGTGCCGTTGCCGCTGTGTCAACAACGATGATCTATACACACGTGCTGAACCGAGGGGGAAAGGGGGTGTGCAGCACTTAGAAAAGTCCGGCTTGCCGCCGCCACCACCATTCGACGGCTAAACATCCTAACATCAAGAGGAACAGGGGTAACGTCTCGCGCAGCCGGTAGCGCGTTTCTTCGAGGACTTTATAGCCTGGGGTGCCACCGAAAAACTCGGCCAAACTGGCGACGCTCGGACGGGTAGGGTCTTGCAGCGTAAAGAAGGCGCCCCCGGTACGATCGGCAATCTCCCGCAGCAGCGCATGGTTAGGGGCCGCTTGTTGATTTTCTTCCCCAGGGCGATAGGCATGGAGCAGAAGCTGATTGGCTTCGTGCGTTTCGGTACCAATGGTGGCTTGCACGTCGAAGGCATAGATGCCTTCTTCTTTGGCGGGAAAGCGATAGCGAAATTCCCCCGGGTTGCCAGTCGGGAGAGTCTGGACTTGTATCTCAGTGCCGCCCGGGCTGCGGAGTTTGGCCCGTATGAGGGCCTCAGACGCCGGCCGATAATCGTCCTGGAGTACCTGGACCGTGCCACTCATCTCGCTGCCGAGGGGAAACTCGTTGCCATCTGCCATAATGCGTACCTGTTTTAGCACCGGGTCGCGGATGAGCCAGCGGACAACCTGGCGGATGAATTGCAGGTAGTACTGATTCGAGTCCATACGACCCGCCATCTGGAAATTCCATTTCCAGGTGTAATCGCTCATCAGTGCCAGGGTGCGCCCTTCGCCAAAGCGCTGCACGGCCAGGAGTGGGGTCTCTTGCCCCGCTTCGAAGCCGCGACTACTCACGCCTAAGACCGTTGCTCCCGGTTTCAAGCGACTCCCGACGTTGAGCGCGTCGAGTTCTGGAATAGTGTCCCAGATGCGCTGATTTTCTTTGGGATCTGCGGCCAGGCGGGTGATGGGGTGTATTTTGCCTTCTTCCGTCAACATCATGCGCTGCGTCGTGGCACGATAGTCGTTGCGATCCTGCCGCAGTGAGATGGGCAGAATATCCTCGATGGGGGTTTCGGCGTAGCCTCCCTGGGCAAAGGCGAGACTCCCACCAATCATCGCAAAGGCACCACCTTCCATGACGTATTTGCGGACATTCTCCAGATAGTACCACGGGAAAGTAGAACTGAAAGCTAAAATTCTCAAAGATAATGAGATCGAAGTTTTTGAGTTCCTGGGTGAAGAGGCGCTGGGTGGGAAAGGGGATAAGACTCAATTGGCTTTCCGGCACATTGACTACATCCGTTGGGGTGCGCAGGATGACGAAAGAGATCAAATCGATACTGGGATCATGCTTCAGTGCCTGGCGCAGAAAACGGTAATTCCACGTGGGACTGCCGCACACCAGGAGCACACGAATCTTGTCGCGCGCGACGGAGAGCGGGAAATCTTTGTGATTGTTTTCGGTCAGGGCTTCCCCTAGACGCGGCGCAATGCTCACCGTGTAGGTGTGTTCACCAATATCCTCGGGCACGATTTCAAACTGCACTTGCTGCTCAAACGTGTCTGCAGAGACATGCACCATCTGGGTGGCGACGACTTGCCCGGCCCGTTTGAGCACGACGGGCAAGCGTTCGCCACGGTAGCCCCAGGTCTGCAACGTGGCAGTAATCTCGACCGGATAGTGCAGGAAGGCCAGCGTTGGGGCCTGTACGGTCGCCACACGAATGTCACGATAGGTTGCCGGAGTGCCAACACCCACCGTCACGACCCGGACGCCAGCGTGACGTAAGAATTCCAGGCCTGTATTCGACTTGTGCTGGGCGCCGTCGCTGAGAAGCAGCACGCCGACCGGCGGGGCAGCGCGATGCTCTTCCAGGACAGCAGGAGAGAGAGCCAACAATATCGGTAGTTTGCCCGGTGACTGGCAGGGTGTCGAGGGGCTGTACAGGCAGCGGACGGGCCGTTTCGTCGAACTGATAGAGTTTAATCTGATAGTCCTCTCGCAGGGCGTGCAAGGGGACAGCAGCATCGCTGCGCAGGTAGTTGAGGGCCTGTTGCAGACGACTCCGCCCATCGGCGTCGGGGAGGGCCATACTCCCGGACGTGTCGAGAAGCACCGCCAGCGGCGGCAGCAGGCGCAAGACTTTCTGCAGCAGGAGCGTCGGGTTGAGGATCATGCCAAGCAAGAGCAGGTATACCACCCCACGCAGTATGCAGAGCCCTACACGCGCTTTGGCGGTGACGCGGCGGCCCAGGTCCCGCCACTGCAGCACACAGCAGCATGACGAAACCGCAGGTGAGCAGTATCACGATAGCGCCAGAGAAGGTATGTTCCCAGGTCAGAGTGGCGCGAAAGAGTCCTGAGGCCGTTTGCCAGAATAGCGAAGGAAATGCCAGAGGTATCATCCGAGTTTCTTACGAATAAAGGGTATATGGATCAGGTCCTGTTTGTAATTCACCGTCAGGGCGTAGAGCACGCAATTGACCCCGAGTTTGAATGCCTCTAAGCGTTGTCCCTCTCCCCCCGGATGGCAAGAGGACACCCAGTTGCCAAGATAATCGCGTTCCCACGCCATTCCCAAACCATTTTGACAGTAGAGCAGCGGCGTGCGATCGCCTACGTGTACCCCCTCGAGGTAGGGATTGACGATGCGCACGCCACCGATCGTCCGGATAAGGTAGAACGAGCGGAACACCGTATGATCCGGTGGCAAAATTTTTAACGGCTACTCTGGAAACACGCGGGCAATTTCTCGTCGGACACTGGCGTCAAAGTCCTGGCCTTTGGTGCCACGGGCATCGTCGATCAGCAGCAAACCGCCAAACAGGAGATAGCGACGTAACAGCACCACGTCTTCGTCGCTGAATGGGGGAAAGCCCCGCTCGCCCGTCATGTACAGAAAGGGGTAGGAAAAGAGCGCCGGGTCTCGCATGAGGAGTGTGTGTCGCTCGTCACGGGTCTCGACACTGGTACGCAGGCGTACTTCCTGCATCAGCGAGGCAGTGGCCAGGGGGCGCGGATCCCATTGTCCACCCTGATATTGCAATTGTGCCAGGGTGAACACGTTGGAAGCCGGTACAGCGTGTCCCAATGCTGGCAAGACGCTTGGTGCTCCCACACCGATTGGCACGCTCGCCGCCCAGGACAATAGCGAGCGCAGGAACGCCCGTCGTGAGGTCCTGGGGGCCTGTGTCGTGTCGCGCTCTGTCCAAGTCAACGGGCTAAAAACGATTGGCATAGACATTTTCCGCCATGAGTACCGCGACCAAAGCTAACATAAAGATAGCAGACAATTCCTTAATCGGCAGCGGATTGCTCTCTGCGGCACGATCGAGGGTACTCTCTTCCTCAATATGCAGCACCAGAGGTTGAAATCTGGTACGGAGATCGGCCTGCTGCAATTTTTCAAAATTCGATTCGGCGCGCGTGGCATTGGCGGCGAGGAAGTCTGGGCCACCTGGCCCCTGGAGGCGATAGATGCCAGGGAGCGTATATTCGGCAAAACGCGCCGTGACCCGTGACCCATCCGTGGTGTAACGGCTGTGCCGTTCCTGCCCATCCGGGGTGAAAATGGTCAACATCGTATCGACATCTGTTGCCTGACGCGGGGAACACTGCCGGCTCTGGTATGATTGTCGTCGGCCGTTGGGCCGCAGTAGCGAGGTTGGCCACGTATCCTAAGACACCATGCAGCAGTGGGACGTAGGCAGTACGTGTTGGCAAGTCGGTCCAGTCGCGATCAGCACTGGTGGCAAAAAACAGCACCTTCCCACGCCCCAGCGATTTGTCAACGAGCAGTGGTAAACCATTCTGCAGGGCGAGCAAGACCCTGACGCTGGTCGTCTCAGGTTGTTGGCTGATGGTCATGACACGATAAAATTTGCTCCGCTGCAGGAGCGTATCTGCGCCCGCAAACACTGCCAGCGCTTCGTGTGTACTGTCAATGGTACCAATGGACAGCGCCTGGTCGGGCGATTGTTGCACAGGGGCAGCCAGGGGCAATGGTAGCAGAGGCGTATCGGAGTGATAAAACAGCGCATTGTACTGGGACGGGTCGACGCGATCCCCGGCAAAGAATATCAGTCCTCCCCCTTCAACCACAAACTGGTATAAACGCTGCCGGAGCTGTGGTCCTATGGCTTCGAGGTTACACAGGACGATGACCTGAAAATCGTTAAAGCGTTCCTGTTGCAGGCCTTCCCAGGGCACCGGCTTCGGATAAAACAGGGGGCGGCGCAGCGTGCCGCCCGGTTGCAGGGCACTCAAGAGATAGAAAATCTCACTCTCGTGCAACGATGTCCCGGGATCGCCATCCACGACTAACACGCGCACCGGGGCGACGGTGCGCAGGGCATAATACCAGCGGTCGTCGTCAGTATACTGATCACTTTCCAGACGCACTTCTCCCCAATGTACCCCGGCGGCCGGGGCCATCATGCGGAAGGGCACGGTCACCTGCTCATCAGGCCCGACATCAACGAGTTGCTCGCCGACTTTGGTGTGTTCGAGCCACAGATCCACCCGCAGGTTCCGTACTGGCGTCGCACTACGATTCCGCATGAGGACCGACACCTCCAGGGGGGCGTGCTCAATAAACGGCTTTTCAACAATGCGGAGGCCTTCCACCAGCATATTGGCATCGCGCTGGGCACTGCCGAGGCGGATGAAATGCAGTTCGACCTGCTCCGGCACGACAGCAAACCGTGACAGATGAAAATCCTCCCAGCCATGCACGGTAAAATCTGCCAACAGGATGAGACGGCGACGTGTCGCTGTTGTGTCCTGTAAGAGGGTGAAGGCGCGCTGGAACGCCTCGGTCATGTCCACAGCCGCATGACTCGCCTCGATGGCAGCAATGTGTTCGCGCAGAGTTATGACATCGTTGGTGAAAAATGCCGGGTCGCTTTTTTCGCCGTCTGGCACCAGGAGGGGAACAATGGCCGCGCTATCCTGCTGGCGCAGTCCCTGGAGCAAACGCCCAGCGAGCGCTTTGGCCCGTTGCAGACGTGACTCCTGGCCGTCGCGGTAGTGCATGCTGAGACTATTATCCACCAGAATGACCGTGGCTTGCGCTGGCAGTGTCGCCGCCGCATGCGCTGCCTCGCCAACGAGGCGGGGGCGGGCGAGCAGAAAGACCAGCAGCAGGATAGCGAGCACACGCAGGAGCAACAGGAGCCACTGGTGCAAGCGAAACTTCCGTGCCGTACGTCTGTCGGCAAGGAGTAAGAAGCGCACGGCCGGAAAACGGTGCACCAGCGCCCGACGCCGATAGATCAGATGAATCACAATCGGCACCGCGGTTGCCAGCGCCCCCAGCAAGAAAGCTGGATATAGAAACGTCAAACCCATACGCATTCCACTTGGCGCGTTTTATCGTGCCCACTTAGCCGCATTCCGCACTCCGCATTCCGCACTCCGCACTCCGCTTGACTCACTGGCGTCGAGCCAGGTAGCGTGTCAAGACGACATCGAGCGGTGCCGTGGTTGGAAAGAGGTTGTAATCGATCCGTTCGCGTCGGCAGGCTTGGCGATAGTCCTCAATGAACGCCTGTAGTTGTTGCAAATATGCCTCTCGGATGGTCCGTGGGTCAGCGAGCATGCGACTGGCTGCATCCTCGATATCTTCAAACATCGTGAGCCGGTCAAAGGGAAATTCCAGCTCGTTTTTGTCCAGCAGGTGAAAGACTATCACTTCGTTACGCCGATGCCGGAAGTATTGCAGGGCGCGTAAAACCTGCTCTGGCGCATCGAACAGGTCGGACATGACGATGATCATGCCGCGTTTTTTGATTTTCCCGGCAATTTCGCGCAACACCTGGTCAAGGTGGGTTTCGCCCTGCGGCTGGGTGGTTTCGAGCAGGCTGGTCAGGGCCTGCATATGCTTCAAGCCAGAACGTGGCGGAATATACCGCTGTACCTGCGCTCCAAAGGTGATCAGGCCAACGTCGTCGCCCTGGCGCAGCATCAGGTAGGCCAGGGAAACGGCGAGATAGCACCCATAGTCGAACTTGCGTATGCCCTCTGAGCCATAGTCCATCGAGGCGCTGGCATCGAGGAGGAGATAGGCCCGGAGATTGGTCTCTTCTTCGTACTCTTTGACGAAATAACGGTCGAACTTGCCAAAGGCTTTCCAATCGATACGGCGGATTTCGTCGCCCGGCACATACTCACGGTGTTCGGCAAATTCCACGCTGTAGCCGCGATAGGGACTTTGATGCAAGCCACTCAATAACCCCTCCACGACATGTCTGGCACGCAGAGTCATGGTGGAGATTTTGGCGAGCACAAGCGGATCAAAGTAGCTCTGCCGTGTGTTCGTCGCCATCCTGCCTCCTGCCTATGACACCGTGGCATGTGCCAGCGGCACATCCTCGGGGCGTACGGTCTCGAGCAGGCGTTCGATGATGGCGAGCGAAGAGACACCCTCGGCTTCGGCATTAAAATTCGTCAAGATACGATGCCGCAACACCGATGGGGCAAGGGCGCGAATGTCTTCCACAGAGGCCGCAAAACGGCCATGCATGATGGCGCGCGCTTTGGCCCCGAGCACCAGATACTGCGAGGCGCGCGGGCCAGCCCCCCAGTTGACCCATTCTTTGACAAAAGACGGCGCCTCTGCATGGGCCGGACGCGAACTTTGCGCCAGCCGTACGGCATAGCCCACGACAGAGGGCGTGGCCGGGACACGTCGGACGAGATCTTGGAGCTGCAATATCTTGCTGGCACTGAGCACCCGCTGCAGTTGGGGCGCATAGGCAGAGGTGCTGTTGAGGACGATATCGACTTCCTCGCCAAAGGACGGATAATCGATGCCGATGTGAAACATAAAGCGGTCGAGCTGTGCTTCCGGCAACGGGTAGGTGCCTTCTTGTTCAATCGGGTTTTGCGTCGCCAGCACGAAGAACGGCAGGTCGAGATTATAGGTCTGCCCCCCGGCAGTGACGCGATACTCTTGCATGGCCTGGAGTAATGCCGCCTGGGTTTTCGGCGGCGTGCGGTTAATTTCGTCCGCCAGCACGATGTTGGCGAAGATGGGGCCGCGCATGAAACGATAGCGCCGCCGGCCGGTATCGGGGTCCTCCTCGAGGATATCCGTGCCGGTGATGTCAGACGGCATGAGATCAGGAGTGAACTGGATACGGTTGAAGTGCAGGTGGAGCACGTCTGCCAGGGTGCTAATCAGCAACGTTTTGGCCAGGCCCGGGACGCCGACTAACAGACAATGCCCGCGCGAAAACAAGGCAATCAGCAGCTCTTCGATCACCGCGTCCTGCCCCACGATGATTTTCTTGATCTCGTTCAGGATAGCCTGGCGTTGCGTGGCGATTTCCTCAATGGCGGCGATGTGTTGGGGCTCATGCTCCCCGTTGCCTGTGGGGCGCTGGGCGCCGCCGTCAGGCTCGTGCTGGATTCCCATTACGGCTTCTCCTGTAAGCGTTCAAACAGTTGATGTTCCTGTTGGGCCTTGTCGGTCTGGCCGAGTTGGCGATAACTTTCGGCCAGGTGCACATGAATCGAGGGATCAAACGGGTTAATCTGCAGCGCTTCCCACAGCGCTTGCCGGGCCTGCTCATACGCCTGCATCGCGACATGCAGACGTCCAAGGTTGGTATGGGTGGTCACGTAATCGGGATCGAGCAGCTGGGCCCGTTGCAGCGATGGCAACGCCTCTGGCCAGCGTCCTTGCGCCATGAATGAGGCGGCCAGCTTGTTCAACAGATAGGGAGAGTGCGGGTCTTTGTCCAGGGCGCGGCCATACTCCACCGCCGCGGCCTGGTCATGGCCACGCTGGCGCAGGCGATCGCCGAGACGCGCATGCATGCGGGCAGTGGTGGATTGCAGTTCTTTGTGCACATCGTCTTGGGGGAGTTTGCCCTCTTCTTTGAGCTCAAAACGCGGCAGGCGCACGCCATCGTATTCCTGCAACTTCTTGGCGGCCAGAAATTGGCGCCATTGGTCTTGAAACTGTCCAAACTCCAGGCCCATCACCCGGGCAATGGCGGCTGCCGCGCCTTCTTCTTGCGATCGCTGCAGCTCCTGCAAGAGGCTCACCAGGCCTGTGGCGCCCAGGCGATGCATAATGAAATCGATGGCCGAGGCCGCTTCAGCATAGGCGAGTTGGACTTGATACGTCGTATCGAGCTTGACCAGCGATGGCTCCATATTCTTGAAGCCTACGAAACTGTTGTGCTTCAGGGCATGCGCCAGCAAGCTCTCGGTGCGCCGACTGAGCCACGCCGAGTGTGGTAAGCGCCAGACATCCTCGAAGTATTTGGCAATGCCTTCGTGGAGCCAGATGGGAGCGCGGTTGGCGCTGAGATGGACGAGAATATAGTGAATGTACTCATGGCTCAGTGCATCCGTCCAGCGGTAGCCGCGCGTCAGATTGCGCGGTGAGAGCAGCATGATCTTGTTGAATTTGCAGATGCCAATAGCCCCCGACACCTCAATATCGCGGGTCGAGAGACTCGAGGCCGGATAGAAGGTTGCCGTGGTCGGAAAGATTTCCACGAGAATTTTGTGGCGCGGAAAGAAGTGAAAAATTTCCCCGAGACGTTGATAACTCTGCTCCAGTACCTCGCCGACGTATGGCACCAGCGCTGCATCCCGTGCCGGATCGACATAAATGCGAAAATGCGGTGTCTCGATAAGCTGTAACGCCGCGGTACTCTGCAGCGTCTGCGCCACGAACTCGCGGTATTCCTGGAAGCGGGGGTGCGGCAAGGTCTTGATGGCCGTGTCGAACGTGTCGAGCGCCTCCTGGTATCGGCCAAGGTAGAACAAGGCCTGTCCGAGCACGAAATGCCAGATGGGATGCTGCGGTTCGCGCTCGAGCTGTCGTACGGCCCACTGCCGGGCCTCCTCTGCTTGCCAGCGATCGAGCAGCACCTCGCCTGACGTGGCGGTTTGCTCTTCCTCGTCACCCGCTTGACGCGTGGCAAATACTGCCGGGGGCCAGAGCAGGGCACTACACAGGACAAACACGACCAGAAACCGCCGCATCTGTGATCCGTACTTCATGCTAGCGCACAATACTACGATAATAGTGTTCAATGAGTTCCTTATACCGTTCTGGATAGCCTTCTTTCAACGCCTCCATGATGTCTTCGCGAAACATACGGGGGGCTTTGTAGGCTTCTTTGTCAGGCAGTTGAAAGTTCCGCACGTTCGCTCCGGCGACCCCGCCCTGTTGCTGATCCGTCTGCGGCTGCGGCAGGTAGTTCGGGAGCGGAAAACGTCCTGCCTGTTGCAGCATAGGCAGGGACATGCCCATCATCTGCCCACGTTGTGCCATCTGCTGCAAGGCTTGCTGTAGACCATTCTGGGCCTGGCGCAGATGGTCCAGAGCTTGCTGCTCTGGCGGAATCGCCTGCTGGCTCTGCTGCCTGCCGAGTTCCCCTTGCGCTTGTCCCATAAAGGGAATGGCCTCCTGTAAGTGCTTGCCGAGTTCGGTGGGCAGGAAGGGCATCAGGGGTAACAGCTTCTCAAACTCCTGCTGCAGGGCCTGGGTGTCGTTTTGCACCGCCCCCTGTTGCTCGGCAAGCTCTCCGAGTTGGCCGCGTTGTCCTGGGGTGAGCATGGCGTGACGATCCTGCGGCAACCCGTCAATCTGCTGTCGCATGGCTTGCAGTTGTTCCAGCGCTTCAGCTGCCTGTTGTTGGAGGCGTGCATCAGGTTGCTCCAGCTGTTCGATGCGGCGCTGCATCCAGGCGAGTTGCCGCTGGGCGGCCTCGAGCTCCTGCAATGCCTGTGGCATATCACGGCTGTCGAGGTGCTGTCGCAAGGTCTGCAAATGTTTCGACAGCTGTTGCTGGACTTGCTGAAATGCCGCATCGAGATTGGCCTGCTGTCGTGCTTGACGTGACAGCTCCCACGACAGCCGCGTGAGTTTGTTCAGCTCCTGTTGCAGGCGCTGCTGCACAGCATCGAAGGCTTGTTGCTGGGCGTTGTTGAGCTGCCGCGAGGCTTCCTGATCGATGTGCTGGGTGCTGTCGAGAATGCGCTCCTGACGCTGCGCCAGATCCGCCAGCGCGTTGGAGGACTGTTGCAGTTGCTGACTGAGCGCATCCATTGGACCGCCACGGGATTGCTGCCGCATATTTTGCAGCGCACTCACCATCGACGACAGGGCTTTGAGCAACTGTTCGGCTAACTGCTTGGCACCCGCCAGATCGCCTGCAGCCAATTTCTGACGCATGTCCTGTAACTGCTGCATCATGTCGGAGAGGGGGAAGGCGTCGAGCTGACGATTCAGGAATTCATCCGACAGCGAGGTGGGTAACTTGGTAATGGCCTCGGCGAGTTCCTGCATGAGTGCCTCGAGTTTGTCGAGCATCTCCTGAAGCTCTGGGGGCAACTGACCACCCTGGAAGTCGCGGGGGAGATTATCCAGCGCGGCGAGGAGTTTGTTTTGCTGTTCCAGCATTTTATTGCTGACGTTGGCCAGATTGTTGAGCTTCTCGCCACTGGCAATATTTTCCGCCAGAGAGGACAGACGTTCGAGCTCCTGCACGACGTCCTCGAGATGTTGCGCTGATTGCTCGAGCGGCGCTGTCGGAGCCGATGGGGGCGTCAGGCCTTGCATGCTTTGCTGGAGTTGTGGCAACAGGGTGTGCTGTAAATAGGTCATGTTGCGCTGTAACGCCTGCATATCTGCGAAGGTTTCATACGTGCTATATGGATCCCGTTGGACGCTGGCCAGGGCCTCCTGCAGTTGCTGGGCCAGTTGTTCGGTGCGTTCCATGGCGGCGCGCTGCTGTTCCTGGGCCTGGGTGACTGCCTCACGATTGAGCGGCTGGCCGGTATCGACTTGTTCGCGCCATTCCTGCAAATGTTCCGTCAGTTCGAGGTGATCTGCCAACAGATCGAGCAGGGCATTGGCCATGTCTTCCTGGAGCTTTTCGAGTTCTTCGTGCTCCTGTTCGCGGTTGCGCACCTTCAGCGTTAGCGTCTGCGACAGGCCTTTTTTCGGGCCGGAAATTGTGTCGTTGTCGTAGACCTCGAGAAAGAATTGCACGGTATCACCGGCTGGCAGGGGCCACTGCTGCATATCCCAGGCAAACGTTTCTTGCGCCCGGGGCTTATCAAAGCGCCCACGCCGCAGGGGAATCCGCCGTTCAGTACTTCCCGGCCCAAAGTACACCAGCGCGGCATCCTGTAAACCGAAGTCGTCCTCGGCGTCATACTGGACCTGCAACACAGTCGTTTCATCGACTTCCAGTCCCTCTGACGGCTGCCGAATAGTGACGGTCGGATGGTGGTCAGGCAGGATGTGGACGCTATAGCGGGGCGGCTGGAGATTTTTGAGCCCGTGCGTATCCTCGACCTCAACGATATACGTGCCCTCTTTCATGACGAGGATTTCCCCGCGCAGGGCCGTCTCAGTAATGTCGAGAGGGAGTTCGCTGCCATCATCGAAACGCAACGCGCCACGGGTGAGGGGGACGTTGGCCTGCATGCTGAGCTGCACTTGCGTCCCCGGCAGGGCTTGAATGTCGCCGCCGCCATCCTGCGTGCGCGGTGGTAAGCCCGTGTAGTTCGGGAATACGTACAGCAGCGACAGTTTGCCAATGGCTGGCGACGGCACGACTTCGACACGCCCTGGCGGGGACGTAAAGCCACTGGCCGTGGCATAGAACGCAAAAGAGGACGGTGGCTTTAAAAAGGTGTATCGAAAGCTGCCGGGCTCGACCAGTTCCATGGGATAGTGTTTGTCGTCCTGTCCAGGACGCTTCACCAGCATGTGCATCGTGCGTGGCAAACGGCCGCTCGCCTGGGCGCGGACTTCCAGATTCGTGCCATGGGCAATGGTGACCTGCGCTGGCGTAATGGCAATGTGGATTTCCCGCGGCGGGAGATAGCTCAACGGCGACAGGATGATGCGCCATGATTCGCCAAGCAGGTGCGGTTGTAGTACCGTCACCAGGCCAGCGGTCAGCAGGAGCGCGCCACACCAGGGGAGGCCGAGCAAGCGCTGCCGCCGCACCACGGCGCGCGTATCATACTGTTGCACCTGTGTGGCCGTGTGCTGGTGCAAAGCCTGCACCAGGTCCAGGGCGATGCCGTGTGGATTGGCGCGCTGGAGGACGTCGGGATGTAATTCCAGGGCATTCGTGAGATTATCGTGCAAGTCCGGATAGGTCTGCTCGATATCAGTTAGCGCCTGGCGCGGCGACTGCGGCCGCAGCAGCGGGCGGAGCAGGAAAACAGCGAGGCAGAGCAGCACGAGCACCGCCACTGCGCTGTAAATCGGCGCGGCCAGAGGCACGTGCGGGATGAGCTGTTGCACGCCGATCCCTAACAACAGCACAACGAGGACAACCGTGAGGCTCCATACACCACTCTGGAGCACACGACGTGTATACAAGCCGCGTTGCACACGCCGGAGAAACGTTGCAAGAAAGCGGTACTCCTGGCTCATGGGTTTTTCCTACCTCAAACGGACGTCTACAGCGTGCTGATGCGCTGCAAAGCCCTCGGCTGTGGTCAATGCCCGCAGAGGCTGTTGCAGGCTCTGCAGGCCCTGGCGTGTGAGCTCTTGGACTTCTAGCTTCTTCACAAACTCATCCACGGAAAGCGGTGAGAACATGCGGGCATACCCTCCGGTCGGAATCACATGGTTGGTGCCGGAGAGGTAATCGCCCATGGTCACAGGCGAATACGGGCCAAGAAAAATCGATCCGGCGTTGGTAATGTGTGTGCTTACGGCCCATGGATCCGCCGTCATGATTTCCAGATGTTCAGGGGCGTACATATTGGCAAAACAAACACAGGCGTCAATATCTTCCGTCACCAAGATCATACCATAGTGTTCAAGGGCAGCGTGAATGCGGTCAGCGGTCGGCAGCGTTGGTAATTGTTGTGCGATGGCGCTCTTGACCGCTACCGCGAAGTCCATGGAGGGGGTCAGCAAAATTGCCGCAGAATCTTCCCCGTGTTCTGCTTGCGACAGCAAATCAGCCGCCACAAACGCTGCCGGCGCCGTGTCATCGGCGATGATGAGAATTTCCGATGGTCCTGGCGGGCAATCGATCGCCAGCGGCAGGCCAGAACTGGCCGCCCAAATTTTTGCCGCGACCACATAAATACTTCCTGGGCCAAAAATTTTGTGCACCTGGGGTACCGTGGGCGTGCCGAACGCCATAGCCGCAATCGCCTGTGCCCCGCCAATCTTGAAAATGTCGTGGATGCCGACGAGTGCGGCGGCGACGAGCATCGCCGGTGGCACGGTGCCGTCAGGCAAGGGGGGAATACAGAGCACACGCTGGAAGCATCCTGCCACCAGTGCTGGCACCCCCAGCATGAGGACGGTAGAAGGATAAGCGGCTTTGCCCCCCGGGGCATACAAACCGACTTTCTCGATCGAGCGCCACAGCCGGCCCGTACGCACGCCGGGCTGTAACTCATGCACCGTCTCCTGCGGCAATTGTTGCCGGTGAAACTGTTCGAGGTTGGTGCGCGCCCGTTGCAGACTTTCGAGCAGTGCTGGTTCCACCTGCTGACGGGCGGCCTCTATCTCTGCGGCGCTGACGCGGAAATCGTCGAGTGCCACCCCGTCGAAACGCGCCGAGTAGTCTCGCACTGCTGCATCACCGCGCTCGCGGACGTCTGCCATAATGGCTTGCACCTGTGGCAAAACCCGTTGCACATCCGCGCTCGAGCGTTGCATCAAACGGTGATATGCCGCCGTCTCCAGTTCTGCCAAACGCCGTACCTGCATCGTCTCTTACTCCCGTAGTGCTTCACTGTGCCGAGAATGTCTATCGTCCATCACCGCAGCATGCCATAGTATTGTCCAGGATTCTACTGATGCACAGCAACTTTGCCAAGGGCTGGCTGGCCCACAGGCGGTATCACCAGCGTGGCGTGTAGACGGCGTGCCTGCGCCTGGGCTTCCTGGAGGGTGGGCAGGCACAGGGCATGGCGCAGGTGGAGCGCGCGTTGATACCTGGCTATGCCCTGGCCTCCCACAAAGGTACGATACGTACTGGCCACCGTGGTGTCGATGTCGTGCAGGACTGCGAGGCACGCTGAGACATCGCTCACATAGGTCACAGAGACGGCCACTAAGGCTGGTTGCAGCTGTTGACAGCCGTAGAGTAAGTCGCTTATCGGCAGGTCAGAGCCCAGATAGCACACCTGCCACCCGTCTTGTTGCATGGTATAGGCAAATGTAAGGAGGCCGAGTGTATGGAACTCGCCCGGCGGGCAAGCGCAGAGCAATAGCGGCAGATTTGCCCCGGGCGCTGTCGCTTGCAACATGGTGAGCAAGCGCTGTTGCAACAGTGTGGTGGCGAGGTGTTCACTGACGATGGACATCTGCTGCGTTCTCCAGAGGTCGCCGAGACGGTGCATGAGCGGGAGGAGTACCGTGTGGAGTAGGGTGGCAAAAGAGCAGTGGATAGCGCATTCGGCCAGTCGTGTTTCGAAGCGCTTCATATCGAGACGCTGCAGATATTGCAACAGCTCCTCAATGAGCGCCGTATCCTGTGGCTCTTGTGCAGCCGCTGCAGTGGGGGGCGCCAGGCGACGTAAGAGAGCCTCCCGACCCTCGGCGGCGAGTTCGCCAATGGAGCGTCCCTGGTCGATTTGTTGGCGAATGTAGAGGAGCAGCTGCACGTCTTCGTCATCGAATTCACGATAACGATTGTCGGCGCGTCCCGGCTTCAATAAGCGATAGCGCCTCTCCCACATACGGAGAAGCTCTGGGCGTACACCGGTAAGGCGGGATACCGCCTTCATGCGGTACCGTCGCATGGGGTCCCCCTCATGGGCAGAGCAGCGCTCGGGAGCGAGCGTTAGTTTTCCTGCTCCTCCTCGCGTTGCCGGCGGAGAAAGCGCTCGAATTCCGCTGCCAGATCCTCCCCGCTCATCGTGCGCTCTTGCTCCAGGGCTGAGTGCGGCTTGTCACGACGTGCCGCGCGGCGCTCTAACTCCCGTACATGCGCAGCAATTTTGGGATCCTGGGCGATGGCTTCGGCCACCCGGGTGTCGAAATCACGGGCTTCCTCCTCCAGGTCGGGAAAGGTGGCGGGTAAGCCGACAATTTCCATGCCACGGCACGCCAGGGCCAGGATGCCTTTCGGATTTGGTGTGGCGGAAACATAGTAGGGCATATTGGCCCACATACTGGCCGACGTGAAGTGCTGTTGACGTAAGGTGTCGTGCAGTAACCCCACCATGCCGGTCGGTCCTTCGTAGCGCGATCCACCCCCGAGCCCGAATTGCTTGGCGAGCGCAGGGTCAGTGGCGGAGCCAGTGAACTGTACCGGGGCAGAGTACAACACATCCGCCCACAGGGCCGCCAGGGTAATGGAGCGATACACATTACACCGTTTGATGACCTCGATGATGATGTTCGTAAAGGTGCGCCACTTGAGGTGTGGTTCCACCCCGACTCCGACAACGATGTCGTGCTCGAGCCGTGGTTGCCGACTGAAGTAGAATTCGTTGGCTGGCCAGTTGATTTCACGCTCGCCCGAGGCATTGTAACGCGCCTGGGGACGTTGCTCGGTGAAGATATAGAAGTCTTCAGGATCGACAGAGGCAAAGCGCTCTGCCTGGAGATGGTCTACCAGGAGGCGCCCGGCCGCTGTGGCCACGCCAGCCGCATCGCTCCATCCAGCAAACGTTAACAAGAGGTATGGTTGCCGTAAGGCTGGCATATCGTCAATTTGTAGTGCATCCATAGAGATATCCTCTCAAGAGGAGTAGACACTTTTTCACATATCGGAAGAGACATAGCAAAAATTTCTCTCTGATGCAAATCATTCGCCTGTTACAGACCTCTTTTTCCGTCTGATGCGTCCAAAAACGCCCGCCTGACAGTGAGGCAGGCCTCCTGGATCGTGAGCGGCCGGCCACGCCAAGCCTTTGCAGACTTGTTGGTGGACTGGTAATCTCATGGTATTTCACACCTCTATAGGTGATACCTATGCGCCTGACCCCAGCCCTTGACGTAATCTGTGTCGCGGCTGCACTGCTGCTTGTCTGCAGTGTGTACACACCGGTATGCGCCGAGACCGCGGTCGATCTGCAGCTGGTGCTGGCAGTCGACGCCTCGGGCAGTGTCGACCAGGAGCGCTTCGAGCTGCAGAAGCAGGGCTATGGAGCGGCGTTCCGCGATCCGCGCGTACTGCACGCCATCCAGTCGGGCGCCATGCAGGCGATTGCGGTCACCATGGTGCAATGGACTGGCCCGGATCTGCAGATGCAGGTGCTCCCCTGGACCGTGGTCAAGGATGCGACGACGGCACACGCCTTTGCCGACGCCATTCTGGCCACGCCGCGCCAGCTCTTCCGTGGCGGCACCTCGATCAGTGGCGTCATCGATTATGCCGTACCGCTGATTCTGGAGAGCCAGTTCAAAGGGACACGCCGCGTCATCGACATTTCCGGCGACGGTTCCAACAACCGGGGCCGGCCTGCCGCAAACGCCCGCGACGATGCGGTGCGCGCCGGCATCATCATCAACGGTTTGCCGATCCTGGCGCTGGAACCCGGCCTCGAGCGCTATTACTATGATCACGTGATCGGTGGCCTGGGCGCCTTTGTCATCGCGGCCGAGAGCTACGAGACCTTTGCCGACGCCATCCTCAAGAAGCTCATCCGCGAGATGGCCGCGCCCGAACAACCTCCGCCTGTGGAGTGGTACGCGGCTCGGCTACAACGTGTCATGAGCCTCGGCACAGTTGCCATCTCCACGGTAGGGCAGACGGCAGCAGTGGTGCACCGACCCGCGCTGTCCTGCATGGAGCCCCCTCTGCTGTTCTGGTATGATAGGTGGCGGTGAATACGCGAGGAAAAACACCTGCACGTTGAGGCAGTCGTCAGCGTTCCGCATGTTCTACGGCATCGGCGACGGCCAGGAGCTGGGCCAATGGGAGAGCAAACCCTGGCAGCAAGGGAGTCGTATAGGTTTCCTGCTCGGTAATGACCATCTCTGTCACCTGGTCAGCCCCACCTCGTATCACGGTCAGGCGGCGCCGAAAGCGGTCGATGATCCAGTATTCCAGCACCCCGGCCCGCAGGTATTCGTCACGTTTGTCAATGTAATCCCGCTGAAAATCGCGTTTACTCGCCGACACAAACTCGATCGCAATGGTGGGTTGGTCCTGGCGTGTGTTAGGGATCCGCCCGAGCCCTGTCCAGATGACGCGGTCGGCGCGGCGGCGGCTGTCGGGCGTGCGGATGAGGTGCTCGGGCACCGTGAGGTCGAGGGCGGCCCCCTGGGGATGATGGTCTTTGTATGAGCGCAACAGATAGCCCAGCTGATCGTTTGGCTCGCGTTCTCCGATAGCGGGTGGTGGTGCCACGATAAGTACCCCATGTACAAGTTCGTAGTTGTACAGCTCGTCACACTCCTCGACCGCGTCGAATTCCTCGGGTGACAATAGGATACCGGCCAGCTCTGGCGTTAGTTTCAGGATGATAGGTGTGTCTAAGACGCTCATGGATCTCTCCGAGAAGGCGGTGCGTACTGATGCCTGGCAGAGCATAGGCATAACCACGGCACTTTGCAAGGGCCACGAGGGGGGCATGACAAGTGGCAGCGAAGTAACGAAGTGATGCACTGCTCACCGCTCACGCGGTGCCGGAGTGCTATTGCAAGCCGTACATCAGCTTGCCGGCGACCGGCAGACGGGCCATGAGAATATCGCCGGACAGCGCTTCGGTGATATAGAGTGTCTGGCGGTCGGGACCGCCAAAAGCGCAGTTGTCCAGGTGATGATGGTGCGGACCGTCGGAATAGACGAGATGGGTCGGCAGCATGTTGGCGTCGAAGCGCCACACGCCGACGCCGAGATGGCAGACGAGCAGGCCGTTTACCGCGTCCATTTCGATGCCGTCCGGGCCTGCGGCGCCCCCGGAGAGCTGGATGGCGACACCTGTCTTTGACACCGAGCCGTCGGCCATGAGCGGCAAGCGCCAGATCTGTTGCGACCTGGTGACACCGACGTAGCAGTGTTGCTCCGTGGTGGACAACGTGATGCCGTTCGGGCTGGGCACATTGGCGCAGAGGCGGTCAAGCGCGCCGTTGGCGCGCAAGCGGTAGACGCGTCCGGTGGGATCAGCAATGCCGGTTTGCCCCTGGTCGGTGAAGTAGAGGTCGCCGTTAGAGGCGAAGTGCAGGTCGTTCAGGCCCTTAAAACCCTCGCTGAAGGCGGTTTCGAGGATGGGCTCCAGTCTGGCGGTCTTGGGATCGAGCGCCAGCAGTCCCTTTTTGTAATCCGTGATGAAGGCGCGGCCATCCTTGTGGAACTTGAGGCCGTTGGGCCAGCCATCGTATTGCACCACAAGATGCCATTCCTTTGTCGGCGAGATGCGGAAGATGCGACCGAACGGAATATCCACGATCCACAGGTTGCCCTCGCGGTCGAACGACGGGCCCTCGAGGAAGCATTCGACCTCGGCGCCCTGGCGGTTGGGATCGACCAGGCCGTGCGGCGTTTTTGGCGGAACTGTTGGGGTAGGGACGTGAACACCTCGGCCTTGATCAACTCAGGTTGTTTGAATGGGTTGAGCATGGAGTCTTCGTCCTTCTTGTGATTGGAGATTGCTAACAGCCAGGCA
This sequence comes from uncultured Gammaproteobacteria bacterium, assembly GCA_963773125.1. GTDB lineage: Bacteria > Tectomicrobia > Entotheonellia > Entotheonellales > Entotheonellaceae > CAVZBC01. Next base: position 48,347 of record CAVZBC010000052.1, read on the forward strand.
GCACAGAACAACACTATTCTCATCAAGGAGTGGTCAGCAGTGCCGCTCTCTCTGGGCTTCGGTCAATACAACTACCTGTTCGGCACACCAGGCGACCTCTGCTTCGGCATCCACATCTCCGCTGTCGTTGGCATGCTCATACCCCACCTCGTCGGGTGGCGGGACATCCCGCCTCCAGGAGCTTTTGCATGCCAGCTTTGACCTCAGGGAGCGCTCTGTCGAGCACACTCGTCCAGGCTTGCGATGTCGCATCAGTGGGCTGCGTCCCGGCCGCTGTGGTTACCGCCAGCGTGATGGTCTCGTAGTCGTGGTGTTGCAAGCCCTCCGTCGTGGCCAGCAGGGCACCGGTCAAGGTCTGGAAAGTGTTGTACAGATGCAACCAGCGCCGCCAGTGCAGGTGCTGCGTGGCCTCATCAGCCGGCTCCGTATCGTTGAGCACGAGGACCCCAGGGGGTTGCAGGCCAGCGGCGGTGCCGTGGCCGAACGCCCGCGCCCAGTCTGGCAGCCGCGGCCACACGTCGCGCAGCCTGACCCGCCTTCGGTAAAACAGACCAGGAGGAGACGGTATGTATGACTCAGGAGCTGTCTCCTGTTTGCTTGCTCAACTACTGTCCCGGGCTTGCAAGATTGAGCAGTTTCGCCTGTACTGCCTCCATGATAGAGTCACGCACAAACGTGCTGGCCTGTAATATTTCTATGCCAATCAACTCTCCTTGCTCATTCAGTTCCGCTGTAATGTTGGGACTCAGCTCCACACTGTTGGCTTCTTCTTCATCACTCATCACGAGATGCAGAATATCTTCCTTTTCGAAATAGAACATCTTTGGCTTATTCACGGTAAGATAAATCTCCCTGTTCTCAAGCGAAAATTGATCTGTTGACGAGTTGTTGCATGAATCGTGACTGGAGTGACTCTGTCATTTTCCTGATCATATGGCACCATAACCAAACGATGTCCATGCCGTCCAACCACAACCATGCGCTGCGTGACTGTATCAAAGTATCTTTCACGAGAAAATCTCAGGATATGCTCGATGATGGCCAGATCAAAGCCTCTTGAGTGCACTCGGTGTTGCAGGTATTCAGTCCAGATATACGTGCTCAAGTCTATCGCAACCCTGTGATAACCGGAATACCTTTTGTCTGTTTCTCCGATGCCGAACGCCGAGCTTCAGCTGCAACATCCCATGCCTTATAGACAGTCCTGCAGCAGAACCGGGGAGACTGTAGAGGTCGTATGGCCCTGGATTTACAATGCCTTTCTGAGTAGGTCAATGTTAGGTGGCGGTCATGAGGATTCCTCGCGAAGTAAGGCCCGAAAACTGGCTTGCTGGAAATGCACGTCCGTCGTGAGGGCTTCGGTGAGACGACGATCCTGCATGATAAAAAACGACGTATAGAGGGACTCCGACAAGGGCACAATGTCCACTTTGGGGTCAGCCTCCATGGCAGCCAGCAACTGTACTGCCGCCTGACGATAGTGGGGTTTGGATAAGGCATTCCCAATTTCTAACAGGACGGCTCGTGTGGTTACGAGCCGTGTCCCGAGAGCCTCTAACTGCTCGGCGAGTGCGAGCGCACGGGCATGAAACTGATCATTGGGCGAGGACAGAGCAATAGCATAGGCGGTGTCCAGAAACACCTCAGCCTGCATGGGACGGGTCCCCACCATACAGATACTCGTCGAGATTCGCAGCCCAATCTGGGAGACCATCGAGGCGCAGGGCGCGTGCCGTGCGAAGAAATGACGGAGCCTCGCTCTCGGCAGGCAGCACACTCTCAATGGTCACACGCACGCGTGTGTTGGGGGCAAGTGCGACAGATTCCGTCGGACGAAATACTGTACCGTCAAACACTGCTTCAATCGTTTTGACCATCTCCCGCTTCCTTTCTTCTCTGTCTTTTACATCTGCTCACGGGCATAAGCCAAATCATGGTGAGCCACCTGAACAGCATATTGTATGGCATTGTATGCGGCGTGTCAGGAGTGAGGGCAACATGGGTTATCCTTGCCGGGAGTTATTAGTGGTCGTCTGCCCTGTAGCATGTGCCGCAAAAAATGCCCAGGTCACGCGCAAGTCGCCCTCGCGGCTGGCGTGCGCAAAGGGGCGCCAGCCAGCGCCGTTCTTTGCGGTACGGGCCGGTGGGCAGGGTATCGTCCTGCACCCATTGCTGCACCATCGCGCCGTCGGGCAGGCCCTGCACGTCTTCCCAGCCAAACTGGCCCTCGCGCATTGTGCCATCAGGCAGTATGAGGCGTGCTTGGGGTTGCGAGGCACCGCCCTTGCGCAGCAGGCCGACGCCCACCAGGCAGGTGGATCGGCAAGCCAGGTACGCACAATGGCTGGCGTATTGGGATGTTGTAGCTCCTCCAGGACAGCGCGTGGAATGAGGACACGCCCAAAGA
>CAVZBC010000053.1:0-19990 GCA_963773125.1 uncultured Gammaproteobacteria bacterium
GTATCTTTCACGAGAAAATCTCAGGATATGCTTGATGATGGCCAGATCAAAGCCTCGTGAGTGCACTCGGTGTTGCAGGTATTCAGTCCAGATATACGTGCTCAAGTCTATCGCAACCCTGTGATGGCCAGAATACCTTTTGTCTGTTTCTTCGATGCCGAACGCCGAGCTTCAGCTGCAACATCCCATGCCTTATAGACAGTCCCTGCAGCAGAACCGGGGAGACTGTAGAGGTCGTATGGCCCTGGATTTACAATGCCTTTCTGAGTAGGTCAATGTTAGGTGGCGGTCATGAGGATTCCTCGCGAAGTAAGGCCCGAAAACTGGCTTGCTGGAAATGCACGTCCGTCGTGAGGGCTTCGGTGAGACGACGATCCTGCATGATAAGAAACGACTCCTATAGAGGGACTCCGACAAGGGCACAATGTCCACTTTGGGGTCAGCCTCCATGGCAGCCAGCAACTGTACTGCCGCCTGACGATAGTGGGGTTTGGATAAAGCATTCCCAATTTCTAACAGGACGGCTCGTGTGGTTACGAGCCGTGTCCCGAGAGCCTCTAACTGCTCGGCGAGTGCGACAGCACGGGCATGAAACTGATCATGGGGCGAGGACAGAGCAATAGCATAGGCGGTGTCCAGAAACACCTCAGCCTGCATGGGACGGGTCCCCACCATACAGATACTCGTCGAGATTCGCAGCCCAATCTGGGAGACCATCGAGGCGCAGGGCGCGTGCCGTGCGAAGAAATGACGGAGCCTCGCTCTCGGCAGGCAGCACACTCTCAATGGTCACACGCACGCGTGTGTTGGGGGCAAGTGCGACAGATTCCGTCGGACGAAATACTGTACCGTCAAACACTGCTTCAATCGTTTTGACCATCTCCCGCTTCCTTTCTTCTCTGTCTTTTACATCTGCTCACGGGCATAAGCCAAATGATGGTGGGCCACCTAACAGCATATTGTATGGCATTGTATGCGGCGTGTCAGGAGTGAGGGCAACATGGGTTATCCTTGCCGGGAGTTATTAGTGGTCGTCTGCCCTGTAGCATGTGCCGCAAAAAATGCCCAGGTCATGCTGTAGTCGCCCTCGCGGCTGGCGTGCGCAAAGGGGCGCCAGCCAGCGCCGTTCTTTGCGGTACGGGCCGGTGGGCAGGGTATCGTCCTGCACCCATTGCTGCACCATCGCGCCGTCGGGCAGGCCCTGCACGTCTTCCCAGCCAAACTGGCCCTCGCGCATTGTGCCATCAGGCAGTATGAGGCGTGCTTGGGGTTGCGAGGCACCGCCCTTGCGCAGCAGGCCGACGCCCACCAGGCAGGTGGATCGGCAAGCCAGGTACGCACAATGGCTGGCGTATTGGGATGTTGTAGCTCCTCCAGGACAGCGCGTGGAATGAGGACACGCCCAAAGAGGAGAGGCAGCACATGGGCGCAGTCTAGCACACGCAGGTAGCGGACGGGTGAATTATCAGACACAACGAGCATCAGAGGCCAAGCAAGCGGGCGGTTTCACGGTCGTGTTCCAGGTCGGCAAGCGTGTAGTTGCGCGGGACGTTATGAGCCGCAAGAAAATCTTCAAATTCATAACGCGTCTCAAAGCCCAGGAGTCGCCGGAGCTGCGCCGTCCCCAGTTCCCGTTGCTGGTACGCCTGAATCACGTAGGCTTCCAGGATATGGCGTGCAATGTCTGGCCCGTGGACCTTGCGGATGTCTTCAGCAATATCGTCAGGGATGTGCAAACCAATTTCTATAACGCACCACCTGCATAATGGTAGCCTTTCCCTCACGGGGTACTCTTTTCAACCCTAGCAAACCCTTGGCCTTTCGTCAATCCACGTACTCAGCCGCACACTGCGGCGAGGACCTGCAGGTAGGGTGCTGGCTCGGTGCTCAGAGTATCCTCCACCCACTGACGATACTTGTCGAACGCCCCCCTGATGACCCCGCTGCGCCGCTCGAACTGGCTCCGCCTGACCTGCTCCAGCCGCCTTCGAGGCGCAACTCCAACTGTTGCACTTGTGCAGCCTGCAGGCGCTCCAGGTCTGCCAGTGTACATTGCAGGCGCTGCTGCATCTCCTCGGCAAAGGCGGCCTGCCGTTGTACCATGTGCTGGTGCATGCAGGCTACCGCCTCCGGCAGTGCCGCCTGCAAGTCCTGTAACGACGAGCTCAGCCCCGGGTTCGGCAACTGGCCGGCCTGGAGACCGGCACGCTGTACAAAGGCATCGTAGGGTTCCAGTGTGAACGGCTGGCCGGGGGGCCGGCAGGCCACCTGCCAGTCAACCAGCAGCGGTTGGCCCTTGCGGTTGGGCACCAGCCCCAGCATCACAAAGGCCTGTTCGCTGGGGGTGAGATAATGGCTCTGGATGACTGGCGCGCGATGGCGGCCAAACAGCATGATGACGCGGTCGATCAGCCAGTCAACAATGGGGTGCTGCGGCCACAGATAATGCAACTGTGGCCACGTGTCGTCCTCTGCCCTGGCCTGTCGGGCCTGCTCGATCGCCTGTTTTACACGCGCCGGATCAGCGCATAACTCATAGCGGTTGTTGCTGCTGCGTACCTCGCGGGGTAGCTGCTGCAGCCGCTCCTGCAGGTCCGGTGGGGCGGTAATGGCCAGACCCTGTGTCGCATCATTCGTGCTCCACTGCAGCCAGTCACGTGCCGGGGCCAGTTGGGTCAGGGCGGCTCTGGCGAAGTCATATTCGCCTTTGAACAGACCTGGCCATGCCTCGATGGAGTCGCTGCTCTGTGGGGCCAGGGGCTGTACTGTTGCCGGAGCCGCCGTACCGCCGCCGAACAACTGCAGCAGCCAGTCGCCCGCGTTGGCCTGGGCGTTGGCCTGCTGGGCGTCCAGTGTCGTCGACACCTGCGCTGGTGTCAGCCCATTGGCCATGAACTCGCTGACCTTCTGCACTTCTTTGTCCGGATCGTAGACGTTGAGGAACGAGGCCGGGTCGCCCAGGTTCAGGGTGGCCTGCTCATCCTTCTGTTGCAGGATCTCCAGGATGCGCAGGTCGCCATGAATTTTCTCCACCTGTGTGGCGGTGAACAGATAGAGAATCTGCGGTTCCTGCGCCTGCCCGTAGCGATCCACCCGCCCATTGCGCTGCTGAAAGACCATGAGCGACCACGGCAAGTCAAAATGTATGAGGCGGTGGCAGAAGTAATGCAAATTCAGCCCCTCGGACGCCACGTCCGAACACAGCAGCACGCGCAACGGATCCTCCAGGCGCCCGAAGCGCTCGACAATGTCTTGCTGCTCGGTATCGGGGAGCTGGCCGTGCATGATGGTGATCTGCTGGTCGCGCAGGCGCAGATCGCGCTGTCAACTGATTATGCAGCCAGCGCAGGGTCTCAAGGCGCTCGGAGAAGAACACCACACGGTCCGCCGGGTCGCTCAAGGCCCACCCGCACTCGGCATACTGCAGGTACGCCAGCAGCCGCTGATACTTGCTGAAATTACTGGCGTCGATACGGCCTAGCGTCGCCGCGAAAGTGTTGAGATCCGCCACCTCTTGCCGTTCGTCAGCCGTGGGTTGACGCTCCCGGGTGAGCAGTTGGATGCGGGTATGGGTGGACTCCAGGGCGGCAAACGGGCTGGAGAAGAGAGCCTTTTGCATGGCTACGCGTTGCAGTTCCTGCTGCTTTCCGCCCCTGTGTACACCGCCCTGGGTGAACCGGATGGCGAGCAGGGCCCGATAGGCGGCTTCTTCAGCCGGGGAAGCCTGAGGCGTCAGTCTGATGGTGCGCCGTTCCTTGAAGTCGCCTGTCACCTGGTGCCTGATGTCCTTCTTAAAGCGGCGAATGACCAGCCCTTTGTCACGGTAGTCCCCCGGGGTATAGTCATCGGGGTCACTGATGGCGGTGGGGTCGAGGAGCGCCATGAGCGACGCAAAGCTTCGCGCTGAGCCATCGTGCGGCGTGGCCGACAACAGGATCAGCGTGTCGGAGCGGCCAGCGAGTTTCTCAGCCAGGCGCGCCCGCCGCGACTTGCCCTGCTCAGCGGCACGCGCCGCGACGTTGTGACACTCATCGATGACAATGATGTCCCACCAGGCGTTCTCAAGATAGTTGCGATACTCGAGGTTATTCTTCAGGGTGTCGATCGAGATGATGCTGCGGTCGAAGTAATTGAACGGGTTGTGGTTACTGGGGATGCGATGGCGTACACGCGCCAGTCCCAGCGAATCCAGGCGCACCAGCGGAATCGAAAAGCGGCTCCACCACTCCTTCTGGAACTGGGTGAGCATGCTCTTCAGGGTCACCACCAGGATGCGCTTGCCGCGGCCACGCTGGATGAGTTCGGTGGCCAGAATGCCGGCTTCCAGGGTCTTGCCCAGACCCACCGCATCGGCAATCAGGATGCGGCTGCGTGGCTGGCGCAGCGCCTGCAAGGCGGGTTCCAGCTGGTAAGGTTCGAGATCCATGACGGCACGATGACCAAGGTGTAGTTTTGCATCGTTCGGCACAGTTCGGCGGCGCTGGCTCTCGATATAGAGCAGCGCGGCATTGAACATCGGACTGGGATCATTGACAAGCTGCGTCTCGGCAGGGTCCAGCACCTCAATCGGACTTTCCAGGACGGTCAAGAACAACGAGGACTGTCCGCGCACCAGGTCCGACACACCGTCGCAGGTCAGCAGCCGGCCGCCATCACTGGCGGGATCCACCCGCCGCACGAGCTATTCCTCGTCGCGCACGACGATACGGGCTCCCGGCGCAATTGGGGTCTGCGTCGCCATCCTCTTCCCAGCACCTCAGTCACGTGTGTTCTCATGCGTACAGGAAATTTTAGGCCGTGTTCACAAAATAATTTAGCGTAACATGGTCACAATAAGCGCGAGTATGACGAAGCTGAGGAAAGTCGCTGTGAGTTTTTCATAGCGGGTCGCCACTCTGCGAAACTGTTTGAGCTTGTTGAAGAGCCGTTCGACTTTGTTCCGCTGCTTATACTGCTCTTTGTCATAGACAATAATGTCAAGGCGGTTCGATTTGGGCGGGATGACGGGCTCGATGCCCTTGGCGGCCAACTTGGCGCGGATGGCGTTGCTGTCATAGGCCTTGTCCATCGCCGCCTGCGCGATCCCCTCGCGCGTATCGAGGGCGTCGATCATCTCTTCCCCCACTGGCGCATCGCCTGCCTGACCGGCCGTGATGCGGAGGTCTATCGCGTCCGACTCCGACCCGCCCAGGGCATGAATCTTGGTGCTCAGCCCACCGCGCGAGCGCCCAATGGCTTGGTCGCCCTTTTTTTGGGAGCGCCTGCGGCATGTTGGTGGGCCCGCACGACGGTCGAATCGAGAAAGACGAGGTGCAGATCAATCCGTTTCAGGCGCTTGAGGACCATCAGGATATTCCACCACACCCCGCGCTCCACCCACCGGTGCCAGCGCATGTAAATGGTATGCCACGCCCCATACTCCTTGGGTAAATCACGCCACGGCGTCCCGGTGCGCAGGATGTGCAAGATGCCTTCCAGGGCCTCCCGATTCCTGATCTTTGGGGGCCTGCCGCGTCCGCTATCCTCCGGTGGTAATAAGCGGTTGAGCTGCGTAAACTGCTCTTCCGTCAGATAATAAAGGCGATCCATGGGTATTCCTCCTGGCTTGTGGACCCATGAAATTGTATCAGAAAATCGTGAGTATTTTGTGAACGCGCCCTAGGATGTAGCGTCTTGATTATGGCATAGCCAGGACACGATTGCAGCTTGTCACCAGGAGGTATTGCGTCTATCATGCTCACCACCGAAGGTCACCGCCCTCACCCCGGCCTTCGGCCACCCCTGTCGCTCTGGGAACGGCAATGGGTGAGGGAAATGGAGATATGACATGGCAGTAACAGCCCTGGAGATCAAGACCTGCAGCCCCTTTGCGCAGGGCACAGCCTTTGGTGATGTCGGCCCCTACCAACAACTGGATGGCACGGTGCACTTCGCGGTCGACCCGGACCATCCCGGCAACGCCGGGATCACTGACCTGCAACTCGCCCCACGGGATGCGCAGGGCCTGGTGCGGTGCTCGGCAGATGTCCGCCTGCTCAAGCCCGTCGCGCCCCAATACGGCAACCACCGGCTGCTCCTGGATATCGTCAATCGGGGCAACCCCACGGTGCTGACGAATTTTAACAGTGCGGTCGGCCGTCTGGACCCTGGCAATGGCTTTCTCATGCGCCAGGGCTACACCGTGGTCTGGTGTGGCTGGCAGGACGATGTGCCGGCGACGCCCGGGCTGATCCGTATCCAGGTCCCGGAGGCCGTTGACGCTGGTGGGCAGCCCCTCGCAGGGAAGATCGCCGTGACCTTCCAGCCCGATGCCCCCATGCAGGTGCAACTCCTCGTCGGATCGACTGCATCGGCCCCACCCCGCCAGGGACCTGCACGACCGCGACGCCATGCTGACGGTGCAGGACCACGAGGATGCCCCACCCCAGACGATTCCTCGCCAGCAGTGGTCGTTTGCGCGCCTGGAAGGCGGCCGTGTCGTGCCCGATGCGACCCATATTTATCTGGCGTCGGGGTTTCTCCCCGGCAAGGTCTACCAGGTGGTCTACACCACCACCGGCGCTCCGGTGATCGGCCTGGGGCTGTTAGCCATGCGGGATATGGTCTCCTTCTTGCGGTACGGCTCGGCTCAGGAGGGCAATCCGTGTGCGGGGCATATCCAATACGCCTACAGCTTCGGCCGCTCGCAGAGCGGCAGATTCCTGCGCCACTTCCTGTATCTGGGGCTGAACCAGGACGAGCGCGATCGGACCGTCTTTGACGGACTGATACCGCTGGTCGCCGGTGGCGGGCGCGGCGAGTTCAACCAGCGCTTTGGCCAACCGTCCAACTCGAATAAGTATAGTGTGAAAAACCTCTTCCCCTTCCACGACACGACGCAGACAGACCCGGAAACCGGTCGCACGGATGGGCTGCTGGCGCGGCTGGCCGCGCGCGGTAAGGTGCCGAAGATTTTCTTCATCAACACCTCGGCGGAGTACTGGGGCGGCCATGCCGCGCTGACCCACACCGACCTGGATGGCAAGCGCGACCTGGCCCCCTCGGAGACGGTGCGCATCTACCACTTGGCGGGGACGCAACATGGCCCTGGCAATCTCCTGCTGACCGATACCGGTACCGCAGACGACTCGCGCGGTCAGCACCGACCCAACTCGGTCGACTACCGGCCCCTGCTGCGCGCTGCCCTGGTGCAGCTCGACCGCTGGGTCACTACGGGACAGACCCCGCCGCCCAGCTGCCATCCGCGCCTCGATGATGGCACGGCGGTACCCCCAGCGCACACGGCCGCCACGTTCCAGGCGCTGCCAGAGGTGCACTTCCCGGCGCATCTGCGGTCCATCGCCAGGCTCGACTTTGGCACAGAGATGGAGGAGGGCATTGACGACCCTCCTGCCCCCCAAGGTTGGCAAGCCCTATGCCAACCTGGTGTCCGCAGTCGATGCGGACGGCAACGAACTGTGCCGGTATCCGTTTGCCGGATATCAGTGTGCCCCTGGCGACGTACACCGGTTGGAACGTGCGCCATCCCGATATTGGCGGGCCCGGGCAGACCCTGTCACTGCTCGGCTCCACCATTCCCTTCCCGGCGACACAGGCCGAGCGCCAGGCCACAGGCGACCCGCGTCCCTCCATCGAGGAGCGCTATGCTTCCAAGGAGGACTACCTGCGCCGGGTGCAACAAGCCGCCGAGGTGCTGGTGCAGCAGGGATACCTGCTGGCCGAGGATCTGCCGACGGTCACTCGAGCAAGCCTCGCAACGCTACGACCTGTTGCGGAGTCGGGTGAGCGGCTGAGAAGCGGTCGAGGTCTGCTTCAATGGCCGTGATTTTCCCATACGGTCATAGCGGCGCGGCAGCAGAGCGCGTCTTGTTCTGGACGGCTCGATCCCGCCACACCAATGGCACCGACGAGAGTGACGCCATTGATAATCGTCAAGGCGCCGCCGACGGGCATAATGCGCCCATGGTGCGAGATGACGAGACTGCGCAGCCAGGGTTGGTGTGCTTGCGGCACGAGCTGCATGGTCGCGATATGAAAGGCGGCGGCAGTGTACGCTTTGTTAAACGCCAGCTCGGCGGTGCTGGGCTCGGCTGTATCCATGCGTCCGACGGCGATCGGCGCGCCGGCTTCGTCAACGACAACGGCCGTGACCGCACTGCCAAACCTCTGCGCGTACTCATGGGCGACTTGAATCATCGCCCACGCTATATCAAACGGCACCGGTCCGACGGCCGCTTTGTTTTGGCGGAAGAAAGCGGCGTTGACGTCGATAGACGCCTTGTGTTCGGCGGGCATGTCAATATCTTTGAAGATTGCGTCCACGGGGCAGACGATCTCGCACTGCTCGCAGTCGATGCAGACGTCTGGATCGATGTAGAACTGTGGCGCGCCGGGCGTGGTATGAATGCACGCCACCGGGCAGACTTCAACGCAGGAGCCATCATTGGTGCACAAGGTGGTGATCACGTAAGGCATGGAGTCTCGTTTCGCGACAAATGACAGTATTCCTAAGACTGGCGGGCGCCTGGCGGCACGCCCCTCGCCATCCTCTCGCACACGTGTTGTGCCCTGTCCCGCAGCCTTCCTTAGCCGTCTACTGCGAGCGGTAAGTCGGTGCAGATCGCGTCGGCGATATATACCTTGGCGCCGAATTGCGGCGTGACGAGTCGGCCCTCGGCATTGAGCGTGCCAAGGCCCGCCTGGGCAGCAAGCGCTTCAGCCTCCAGGTGCGGCGCGACACTGGCGCGAAAGCCCAGTTCTCTGATCCAGGCGCTCAACACGAAGGTAATAAACAGGCCGTTTTGCACCGGCACCTGGCCGCCAATGCCCGGCGAGACGCGCGGATCGTACTCGGCCGCACCGCGCAGAGTACGGCGAACGGATAGCCGTCTGGATTGTCTGCGTGTTGGTCTCTAGCCGCGCAATACCCACCAGTTCGGCGCCGAAGTATTGCGCCATGTCTTTGACATGCTGCGCGGTGATCTCCGGCGTGTGGATGTCCGCTGGCGTGGGGAAGATATTGCCAGCAGGCGCATTGCGGATGAGTTCCGTCACGGTATTGGTCAGATCCGCCGGCGGTGTGTTGATGAAAAAATCCCAGTAGGGATCATCATCGTGCACGTCTTTTCTTGACCAGGGAAATTTCAGTGCCACTCTGCTCACCGCTTCACAAATCGATTGGTGTTTTCCTTGAGCGGCGCGTAGAACCCGACATTGCTAACCACCTCTTGCCCCTGGCCGGTGTGCGACGCGGTGCAGCCGGAGACTGTGCAGCCGTGCTCGCCAGGCTTGATGCCGGAATCGTAGCCAAGCCACTGCACCCGGTTGTTTTTCACCACGCCCCAGAAACGGTCGTCGAGCCATTTCAAGGCGTGCACCAACGCCGGCCGCGCGGCATAGGGACAGGTGCGCAGCGCCCAGACGGCGAGGTCATGCCACCACACATTGGGTTTGGTAAACGGGCACACGGCGGCACAGGTGAGACAACTGGTCCAGTGCTCGTGCACGTAGGGCCGCAGCTTATAGCAGGTGAGCCAGTTGATCTTGTACTTTTCGACGCCATTGTGCACGACTTTGTCGCCAAAGGTGATGCTATTGGTCGGACACGTGTTGGCACATTTGCGGCAGATTTTGCAGAAATCCTCCACGCCGTTGTCAACGGGTTGGTCCGGCACCAGCGGCAAGTCGGTCATGATCGGGTCAGGCATGTGGACGCGCGCCCCGAAGTTCTTGTTGATGATGAGACCGTTGCGTCCAAGCTCGCCCACCCCGGAGGCGACGCCGGCCGCCTGTGGAATCGCCACACCGCGCAGCGCCGTGTAGCCGAGTTCCTTGATGTAGCCTTCCAGCGCTTTGAGGATCATGTTGCCCTTGATCTGTGAGACATGATAGGCAGCATCGCCGATCATGTGCCGGTGGGCTTGCAGTTTGTTGTAGTCCCAGGCGGTAGTGGCAACGAGAATGTAGGGGAACTTACGGACCAGATCTTCCGGGCTATGGCTTTCGTAGGCGTCCTTGGCGGTGCCGTCTTGTACATAGCGTCCGCCGGCGTACAGGAAAGATGGGTGTGCCTTTGCCACCGCCACCACGTCCGCTCCCATGTAATGGGCGACTGCTTTGATATGGCGTGTCATCGCGGCTGGATCGCTGACCGCGACTTTCTGCGAATTGATTTTGCCTTTGGCTGCCTGGTTGATGACATTGCTCAAAAAATGCCGCCGATCAGCGAAATGATTCGGCGCTGTCACGCGTGTCAGCGGATCTTTGGACACCGTGTTGTTGTACCAGTTAAAGAGCGGCTTGCCTAATTCGCCGCGCGAATTTTTCGGATGCGGCGACTGATTCATGTCGACGTTGACTACCTTGCCGACGATACGCACGGAGCGGCCGAGATACGGTGTAGGGAATTCCGCCTCAGCGTGGGAGCCGTCCTCAGCTACGCTACCGTTCGCATGTAGTACTTCTTTCTCCGACGTCAGAGCCATCGTGACTTCCTCCCTCTAGCCAACCAAGAAGTGGACCTTCTACTTTATCCACTATATGCCGCCAGGGCCACCTCAGCACACTTCTGATCCTGGTCTTCGGTGCCACCTGAGACGGCGATGGCGCCGACGACGTTGCCGCCTTCGACGACCGGCAGCGCGCCCGCGCCCGGCATGATGCGGCCGTTGCTCGATACCACCAGGCTTTGAAACCAGCTTTGTCCGGCGACCGCAGCTAATTCCTTTGTCGGTTGCTGAAAGCTCGCCGCCGTATAGGCTTTGTTCAGCGCAATCTCCACCGTGATGGGGCGCGCCTTATCCATGCGGCCCAGCGCGATCATGCGGCCACTCTGATCGACCACAACCGCGGTCACGGCAATATCTAACTGCGTCGCCTGCGTGTGCGCACTACGCACCATTTGAATCGCTTTCTCTCCGGGGATAGCCATCGTCGTTCGTATGCCTCCTTGCTGGTAAAGTCACTTTTATAGTCTAAAAGGTGAGAACAGTCAAGCGTCAAGCACATGCCGGGCTTTGTCGCAAATGTGGGCTTTGTCCAACCACTGCTGCACAAAATCCCAGCGTACCTGCTCAGGCGTTCTCATACAGGATGACTCCATACTTATGCGCCGGATAGGCTAGACCACCGATAACACTCTTCGTCTCCTCGAATTCAGTTTCCCCCATAACCCACACATCGACAGGATAGGGGATATCGTGCACTGCCTGACGCAAGCGCCGCATCTCATCCCACTTGGAGACGGGGTCCGCCTCGATGACCAGTAGATCAAAGTCACTATCCGGTGAGGCCGTGCCACGTGCCCGTGAGCCGTATAGAATAAGCCGACGGATTTTTTCTTTCCCCTGTGCTAGGAGTTGTGTCTTTAACTCCTCAGCGGTTTTCCGATCGTGCTCTGTAATCATGAGAGTCCTCAGCTCCAAGGCGATTATCGTGATATGGCCAACAGCTGACCTCTCTGTCAGTTTGATGCGTCCAAAAACGCCCGTGTGACCGTGAGGAATTCGTCCAATTGATCGTGGTGCACCCAGTGCCCTGCCCGGGAGATATTCACACACTGCGCCCGTTGGAAGGCGTCCGCCCGACCATCCTGCATGGGATCGCTGGCCCAGCTTTCGGTGCCGCGTAGCAAGAGCGTCGGACAGGTAATCCGTTGCCAGATACTGCAGGCCTCGTCCATGTTGAATTCGTAGGGAGAACTAGCCCGGACGTAATTGTCGAACTTCCAGGTATAGGTGCCGTCTTCGTTGCGATAGATGCCGTGCATGGTTAAGTGCCGTGCTTGTGCGGGGCTCAGATGCTTGTTGGTCTCTTGCATACGCTGTACGGCGTCTTCCAGACTCGCATAGCGGCGTGGATAGCGGCCGGCAAAGGCGCGCATTTGGGTGATCCATGTCTGCATGCGCTGGTAGGCCGGGCCGCGGCGGAGCTGTTCGGTCGGGGGGCCGAGACCTTCTATGGCCACGAGGCGTTTGACGCGCTCGGGATAGATACCGCTGTACTGGCACGCAATGGCACCCCCCAGAGAGTGGCCAATAAGGAGGATGGGGAACAACTGGAGCTGCTCCAGGAGTTGCGCAATATCCAGCACGTAATCGACCAGGGCGTATTGACTCCCCCGGGCCCATTCAGAATCCCCGTGCCCCCGCAGGTCGGGAGCAATGATATGGTAGTCGTCTCGGAGTCGCTCGGCCACCCAATCCCAGTTGCGGGCGTGGTCGCGGCCGCCGTGGATCAGGAGCAGCGGTGGTTTGTCGGTGTTGCCCCAATCGACGTAATGTAATTTCAGCCGCTGCGAATAGTAGTAGTGCGACGTTGGTCCCACCACGTGTGCGGTCATACCATACTCCTTTGCTTGACGCCCCGCTGGTGTCGTGTTAGTGCTAAAGCCCTTCGAGATGGCGGACTTCGTTGAGAGTCACGACTTCCCACGTGTCGTCCTGGAAACTGAAGATGTTCACCGAGGTGTTGGCAATACGATAGGCAGACGGCAGCATCACGTCCAGACCCAGGATGTGGCGAACCAGGAGATCGATAGCCTTGCCATGACTGACACACAACAGCGTGTCATGGCTGTGCTGCCTGGTAAAGGCGTGCATTTGCGCCACTACGCGGGTTTGCGTTTGCAGTTGCGACTCGCCGCCTTCGGGGATGTACGTGACTGGATGCGCTCCCAGAGCCTGCAAGTGTGCCTGGTACTCGTCCGCAGGTTTGCCGACCCACGTGCCGACGTGCCATTCCCGCAGTCCTGCACAGGGCTGCACCGGCATCCCCAGGCGTTGTCCAATGATATTGGCGGTTTCCTGGGCGCGCCAGATATCGCTGCTATACAGTACCTGGGGCTGGAGAGACAGGAGCCGCTCGGCGACCAGGGCCGCCTGCTGGCGCCCGCGGGCGCTGAGTGGTACAGGCGAATAGCCCTGGAAGATGCCCTGGGCGTTATAGTCCGTTTCCCCATGCCGCACTAAAAAGACCTTCATTGTTCTTGCTCCCGTCGTTCTCTCCCGTGCTGGTCGTGCTGGTGCCGTTGCGCCAGTGCCGTCTGCACGGCCTGCCAGATGCGCGTATGTACCGCGTCTGGTGGGAGCATGGCCGGAATGCGTTGTAAATAGGCAAAGTCCATCTGCGCAAAAAGTGCCGCCACACGCTCCAGGTAGTCCAGGCGCTCAAACTCGTCTGGTAGGCGCTGTTGTTGCACCCGCTGCAGTCCTTGCGCTGGAGCAATGTCCAGGAGAAAGAGGAGATCTGGCGGCGGGGCAAAGGCCTCGTTGAGCTGGCGGATGAGGTGCGGGTTGCCACCGCGCGCCCCTTGATAGGCCATCGTCGAAAAGTAGTAGCGATCGAGCACGACGATTTGCCCACGCGCCAGGGCGGGCGTGATATTCTCTGCGACATCCTGGCGGCGATCTTCCAGAAACCAGGTGAGTTCTGTCTCCAGGGAAACGTGCTGTCGCCCATGTTGCGCCAGACGGCGGATCTTCTGCCCCCAGGGGCCAGCGGTAGGTTCTTTGAGACGGACAACGTCATAGCCGCATTGGTGCAGACGGGTGGCGAGCAGGTGTACCTGCGTTGTTTTACCGGCACCATCCAGCCCTTCAAACACGATAAACAACCCGTGAGGCAGGGTGCGCCGCCTGGACTGCGTCATGCGCTTGCACCTCTAGGGACGCGTGTGGGATACTGACACCCATGGCTGAGATTCTCAATATCATGAGCATACACGGGAGAAGGGGAGATGGGTTTTCTACAACCGCATAGTATCCTACGCATGTTGCTCCTGGTCGTGGTGCTTGGAGTCGGTGCCTGTGCCGGCGTGCAGGAACAGGGACAGCCGGAGCGACATTTTTATGATAAAACCGAGGTGGATCTTGAATATGGTCGGCCAGAAGCCAGCGAGCGCTATCACCGGCCGCGTGGAGTACAATCCTACACTTCCGACGAAACGGAGGTTGATCTCGTGCACTCTAGTGCGCCCCAGAGTGAGCAGCAAGGCGACGTCACTCCTCTACCTGCGCCGCCCGGCGCCCCGTCTGCCGCGCCTCTACCAGGCGGCGGGCGCTAGAACCGTGGTCGAGTAGCTGAAAGGCCGGGCGGCTCGGCGAAGACCAGCGAGCGCCTCGGCGAGGCGTCCCTACCATGGCCTGCGGCACACGCCACCGGCGTTCTAGAGGCCGCTCTGCCCCGAACATGCGTGTCCTGCCTCAGCCTCGGAGGCCAGGCGCTGATAGCGGTCCAGGTCCTGCTGCAGTACCTGCGCCATGTCCGTATCACCCTGCGAGTGGGCCAGCGCCATGCCTTCTGCCACAATCTGCATGGCTTTCTGCAGGTCCCCCTTGCCCCAGGCCAGACCAGCTTTGCGAAAGATTTTACTGTAGTGCGCCCCTTTGTTTTTCATGCTGCAGTCCTACCACGCACGGTCATGACAATCCTGTCTCGGTGTGACGGTGCCAGATCGCAGCATCATGAGGCCGGCTGTTTCTGGACGCCCTCGTTCATACTGCCAGAGCGGAAGCCTGCCAGGTCAAGGGTCACATACGTATAGCCCAACGCTTTGCAATGGGCCACGAGTTTACTGCGCAGTGGCTCCTGGGCGAGACGCAGCATATCGTCCGGCAATACTTCGATGCGCGCGATCTTGTCATGGTGGCGCACACGAAAAACGCGTATGCCCTGATTGCGCAAGAATTGTTCTGCCTCTTCCACGGCGGTGAGTTTTTCCAGGGTGATCAACTGGCCGTAGGCAAAACGCGACGACAGGCAGGCAAAGGACGGTTTGTTCCAGGTCGGCAACCCCCAGCGCTGCGACAGGGCGCGAATTTCTTCCTTGCTGAGATCGGCCTCGTCGAGCGGGGCGCGTACCTGGTATTCCCTGGCTGCCTGAGCGCCGGGCCGATGATCCCCACGATCGTCCAGCATGGCACCGTAGACGACGTGCTTGTATCCCAGCTCTTGCGCCAGAGGATTGAGTTTGATGAAGAGCTCGGACTTACAAAAGTAGCAGCGGTTCGTAGGATTGGCGACGTAGTCTGGGTTGGCCATCTCGTCCGTATGGATCAAGTGGTGTTTGATGCCAATGCGCTTGGCAACGTCGACTGCCTCCTCCAACTCGGCTTTGGGCAACGACGGCGATACGGCCGTGACCGCCAGCGCCTTGTCGCCCAGCGCTATATAGGCCGCCTGCGCCAGCAATGAGCTGTCCACGCCGCCCGAAAAGGCCACGACGGCACTTTCCATACCACGTAAAATGTCGAGTAATTTTTCCAGTTTGTCTTCGATGGTCACAGTTGTCGTCATACACACACCTCTCGGGCTGACACCGGGCACGGCTGATAGTCCATGAGCGGGGTCAGCTGTACCGCCTGGCGGATAAAGGCCTCATGTTTCAATACGCGTAAGGCGTATAAGTCATCCTCAAGTACGCCCAGGAGTGCCTGTATCACCTCCTGGGGTTTGGCTTTTAGCAGTTCCTCTTCGCGTAAGAGCATTGACAGGGCCAACATGTCGCTGGTAGCGGGTAGCACCTCGAGGCTGTCAATGCCTGGTCGGATATTGACCTGGCGCGTCCCTTTCTTATGCCAACGCTGCACGGGAATCTCACGGCAGGCCAGGAGGGCCTGCACGCGTTCGGTCAGGGGCTGGCCATCGGTCACCCATAGACGTGGGAACTCCACAGTATAACGCGCCGCCAGGGGCTCTGCCATCAAGGCCGGCGCTTTGAGCGCCACCGTGCGTGCCGCCAGGAGACGGATATGTGCTGGCAGAACCGCATTCAGACGGTCCAGGAACTGTGCCGGCTCCAGTGGCTCGTAGAGGACCAGATCAGCGTATTCCCCGGTGCTTTCCAGACCCACTGGACGGGCAGTGGCAAACGCCAGCTGGGGGTGCGGATGAAAGCCCTGGGAATGCTGCACGGGTATCTGAGCGCGGCGCAGGGCCCGGGTAAACACCCGCACGGTTTCGAGATGCGACAGAAAGCGCAACGGCCCCTGTATGGCAAAGCGGCAACGGACCTTTTGCTGCGGCAGAGTGTGTGGCCGTTCTGGGCTCGACTGGCGCTGCCAGCTCGCCTCTTTTTTGTGGCCTTCGCGACTGGTGCGGAGCATGGTCAGACAGCCCTGTTTGTCGTCGTCGATGACACCACACTGGTGGCATTTGACCTGGCGACAGTCCTCCGCCAGGAGGCCCATGCGAGAACGCCAGTACTCATCGACGAAGTACTGCTTGTCCACCATGCAGTCGATGTGGTCCCAGGGCAGGATTTCTTTGAGGTCGCGTTTACGGAGATACGCGTCCATGTCTATCCCACTACGCTCAGCAGCCTCCTGCCAGGTGCGGAAGTTAAAATGCTCTCCCCAGCCGTCAAACTTACAGCCGAGCCTGTAGGCCTCCTCCAGCAGGCGCCCGACCTGTCGGTCACCGCGCGCGAAGACGCCTTCCAGGTAGCTCATCTGAGCGTCGTGACGGCCAAACTTCAAGCCGAACTGACGCATGTTATCGCGCAGCAAGTTGTGTTTGTAGAGCGTTTCATCAATAGAAATCTGGCGGTCCCACTGAAACGGCGTGAATGGTTTTGGCACAAACGTGGACACGCCAAGATTCACGTGGGCCCGCTTGTTGAAACGCCGCCCGTTCTGCAGCACGCGTTTCGCCAGGTCGGTAATGGCGATCACGTCCGCATCCTGCTCGGTCGGCAGCCCGATCATGAAATACAGTTTCACCACGTCCCAGCCGCGCGCAAAGACCTGTTCGGTGACGTCGATGAGTTCCTCGTCCGGGATCCATTTATCAATCACCGCCCGCAGTCGCGGCGACGCGGCCTCAGGCGCGAAGGTGAGGCCGGTTTTGCGAATACTGGCCACCATATCGGCCAGGTCGACGGAAAATGAATCGAGGCGCAGCGATGGCAGAGAAATCGCCACGTTGTCGGGCATTCCCAGACCGACTGCCTGATCCACCAGACCACGCACCTGGCTGTAATCGCAGGTGCTGAGCGAGGACAGCGCAATTTCCTCGTAGCCGGTTTTGGCGATTGTTTCTTTGGTCAGGGCGGCGAGGGTGTCCAGGCTACGCTCGCGCACCGGGCGGTAGAGCATGCCAGCCTGGCAGAAGCGACAGCCCTGCGTACAACCGCGCAGCACTTCCAGCGACACGCGGTCGTGCACCTGGCCGGTGAAGGGCACGATGTAGTCGGTCGGGAAAGCCGTCGTGTCCAGGCTGGCCACGGAACGCTTCAAGATGACCCGGTTGCCCGTGTCGGGTACCAACTCACCCTTTGGCGTGCGCCGCAGCGGGTACAACGCTGGCACATAGACGCCGGGAATGGCTGCCAGGCGTTGTAATTGTGCGTCACGGTTTAAGCCTTTACTGTCACGCAGCGCTTGCACGAGTTCGAGCACGACATCTTCCCCGTCTCCAATGACAAAGGCATCGATGAAGTCGGCCAGTGGCTCGGGGTGAAAGGCCCCCGGACCGCCTGCCAGCACCAGCGGCAGGTCGGCATCGCGCTGTGCCGAGCGGATAGGAATATCGCTCCAGGCCAGCATATGCAGGATGTTGCTGTAGCTCAGTTCGTACTGCAGGGTAAAGCCAATGGCAGCAAAGTCACGCAGCGACGTTTTACTCTCCAGACTGAACAGTGGCAGCTGGTGCGCGCGCAGCTGGGCTTCCAGATCCACGGCTGGCATATAGGCGCGTTCTGCCCACACCCCAGGTTGTTTGTTGAGAATGCTATACAGGATGAGGAGACCGAGATTGGACAGGCCAAGATCGTACAGATCCGGGAAGGCCAGCACCATACGCACATCGACTGTCGCCAGGTCTTTGTGGACCGTATTGAGTTCACAGCCCAGGTAGCGGCTCGGCTTCTGAATACGTGGAAATACCTCAGCCTCGAGCCGCACTGCCAGGTTGCTCATGGATACCCTTTCTCTTGCGTCATATGCTGCTAGACGATGGACCGTGTCTCTTGAGCGGCAGCCTCCTGGGCTGCGGCATGATAGGAACTGCGCACCAGAGGTCCAGCCTCGACGTGGACAAAGCCCAGAGATTCTCCCTGACGCTTCAGATCGGCAAACTCCTCGGGATGATAATAGCGCATCACCGGCAGATGCTGTGGAGAAGGACAGAGATATTGGCCAATCGTCAGCAAATCACACGCCGCGTCACGTAAGTCATGCATAGTCGCGACGATTTCAGCCGGTTCTTCGCCCAGACCTACCATCAGGCCGGATTTGGTGCGCATGGTCGGATCAAGCTGCTTGACCCGCCAGAGCAGCTCCAACGAGCGTTCATACTTGGCCTGGGGACGCACTTTGTAGTAGAGGCGCGCGATGCTCTCCATATTGTGATTGAGCACATCCGGCTGCGCCTCGACCACTTCCGCCAGAGCCTGCCAATTGCCCTTGAAGTCCGGGATCAATACTTCCACGCGGCACTCAGGCAGCCGCTGCCGCACGGCACGAATGGTCGCTGCGAAGATGTGGCTGCCGCCGTCGTGGACATCGTCGCGATTCACCGACGTAATCACGGCATAGCGCAGGTTCAAGGTGGCGATGGCCGCGGCGACCCGCTCGGGTTCTTGCTCGTCCAGGGCTCCCGGACGGCCGGTTTTTACGGCGCAGAACCCGCAGCTGCGGGTACACGTATCCCCCAAAAGCATGAACGTGGCGCTCCGCTGATTCCAACATTCACCGATGTTGGGGCACATCGCTTCCTCACACACGGTATGGAGGCGATGCTCGCGCACCAGTCGTTTGAGCGCAAAAAACGTCTCACCTGCGGGCATCTTGACGCGCAGCCATGGCGGTTTACGTGGCGAGCGCGTGTCCATCTGCAGCAATGTCACAGTGACTCCTTGAGTGTGCAGTACTGCATGTGCGGTACGCCGTCCCTAGCCAGTGACCGACGCCGCCTCGCGGCGTGCATCATGACTCCGTTTCCGGCGCGTGGTTTTGACTTTCCCTTCACGTCGTTCGCGAATGAGTTCGGCGACGACGCTGATGGAAATTTCTTCTGGAGTATCAGCGCCAATGTTCAGGCCAATGGGGGCATGTACACGGTCCAGGTAAGCCCGCTCGATCCCCTTGCCTTCCAGGCGCTTCCACATCTTGGAAATTTTGCTCTTACTGCCGATCATGCCAATGTAGCGTGCCGAGCAGTCGTAGATCTGCTCCAGGATGTGCTGATCGTGTTGGTGCCCACGTGTCACCAGCACGATGTAGTCATCCTGTCCGAAGTCAAAGGCGTCGCGGACCTGGTCAAACTCCATGACGATGGTCGCGTCAGCTTCTGGGAAGCGTTCCTGGTTGGCAAAGGCGGGCCGATCGTCGATGACTTTGACCTTGAAGCCGGCGAGTTTGGCGGCACGTACGACAAAAAAGGACACATGCCCACCGCCGAACACGTATACCGTGGGGGTAGGCAGCACCGGTTCCATAAACAGTTTAATGGTCGAGCCAGCCTCGATCTGGTAGTCAACAATGGCGAACTCCTCGCCTTCCAGGACAGCGTACCCTTTGTCGGCCACAAAGGCTTCCAGGGCGGCATCGCCCAGGGAGCCGACCGTATGGCCGTCATCGCAGAGTAACAGTTTGCGCTGTCCCTCGGGATAGCGCGGGTGATCGGTGAGAATCGTCACGAGTGTGCCGCGATGTCCCGTATCCTTCAGTTCCAGGATGGCCTGAAAGATGTCGCGGCCCTGGGCCGGCAGGGGTTCGGTGAGGATCTCGACAATCCCCCCACAGTTGAGGCCGCTTTCGCCGGCGTATTTCTCCGTCAGGATGAACTTTTGGATGCTGCTCTTGCCTTCTTCCATCACCCGGCGGGCTTCAGTCCAGACATCGGCTTCCAGGCAGCCACCGCCGACTGTGCCAATGATCTTGCCCTCTGGGGTGACGAGCATCTTACTTTTTTCACTCATCGGCAGCGAGCCTTTCGACGCAATAATCGTCGACATCGCCGCTTGTCCGCCTTGACCTATAATGTGTATCGC
>CAVZBC010000054.1:0-47965 GCA_963773125.1 uncultured Gammaproteobacteria bacterium
CTTGAAGACGTGGTCCACAACCCGCTATAGTGTTGGGGATAGTAGCATACGACAGTGACTCAGCGAGGAGATTGGCATGGCCAAGAAGTCCAAAGCGCGTGTGCAAAGGTTGTCGCCACGGCAACC
The DNA here is from genome assembly GCA_963773125.1 of uncultured Gammaproteobacteria bacterium. Lineage (GTDB taxonomy): Bacteria > Tectomicrobia > Entotheonellia > Entotheonellales > Entotheonellaceae > CAVZBC01. The sequence continues at coordinate 127 of CAVZBC010000054.1, forward strand.
GTCGTTCCAGAAACCCCTCACGCCACGGCGCTGGCGCCTCAAACTCATGATCGGCGGCGCAGTCCTGGCCCTCGCCCTGGGCTTGGGTGGTCTGGTGCGCTTTCTGCAACAACGCGATCTTGCCCCCCACCTGCAAGGCACTGGGGATAAGCGCTATACGCAAGGGACGGCTGGCGCGGCGGTCGTCATTAAGGAATTCAGCGACTATACCTGAACACATTGTAAGACGCTCCAGGAGCCATTGGAGCGTGCGATGCAACGTTTTGCGGGGCAGGTGCAGCTCGTGCTCTATCCGTTTGCCTTGAACCCGACGAGTGGATAGCAACGCAAGCCGCCTGGTGTGCTGGCGAACAGGGCAAGTTCTGGGAGTTTCATCGTATGCTCTATAGACGCCAGGAGTTATGGAATCGCCTAGCCGCACCATTGGAGCGCTTAAGTGAGTTTGCCAAAGACCTGGACCTCGATACTGCGGCGCTGAAGCACTGCGTGGAGAGTGGTCGGATGCAGGATCGTATGAAGGCCGATAAAGCCTATGGACAGCAACTGCAGGTGAGCAGTACGCCGACGGTGTTTATCAATGAATATCGCACTGTTGGTACGCAATCAGAGGGTGAGCTCGTGCGCCTTATTCGCCAGGAATTAGACCGTGTCCAGCGTCCAGGCCAGTAGTGTCTCCGTGTCTCTGCCACGCTTGTGGGACCTGTGTACCCGCCCCTGGGTGGCAGTGCTGCTGCGGGTGCTTCTGGGGGGAGTGTTTATTTTTGCTGGCTTTCGTCAGCTCGTCTTGCCGCATGCCGAGGTCGTCGCCCGTATTCAGCAGTACCACGTGCTGCCTGGCTGGCTGGTGTCCGTCACGGCGACGTTCCTGCCGTGGATCGAAGTCGGGAGCGGTACTGCCTTGCTCGTAGGCTTTTATACGACACCGGCGGCCCTGCTCATCGCCGTGCAACTCGTGCATTTCAGCGCGCTCATGGTGCTGGTGCTAGTCGCTGGTATTCCAATTGAGGACTGCGGCTGTTTTGGTAACCTGGGACTGCCCGAAACACCGCTGCCGGTCTCATCCGTGACCTGATTATGCTGGTCTTGCTCCTGCCGATCCTCTACCGCCAGCGTGACGCCCTGGGGTTGGATGCCTGGAGTAGTGTGTCAGCGTCTTATGACATATGAGGAGGGGAGCAATGCCGGCACAAGGAGACATAGGGATGGCAGAGACGGCGGGGTGGTTTGGGAAACATGGTCTATGGACGGTCGGGCTGGGCTTCCTCCTCTGATATTACTGGCAACTCTCGTGGATATGGATCCGCGTATCTCCGGATATTTTTATGATCCGACAGCAGCATCGCAGTGGTTTTTAAAAACATCTGTGCCCTGGATCTGGTTGTACCGTTATGGCGAATTGCCTGCCGCGGTACTGGCCATTGGGGCTGCGTTGGTATGGGGCGGAAGTCTCTGGCGTCGCTCATGGGTATGTTATCGGCGCGCCTGTGCCCTCATTGTATTGGCCGTCATGCTTGGTCCTGGGTTGCTCGTCAATGGCATGCTCAAACCATTGTGGGGGGCGTCCACGACCAGCGCAGACAGTGCTGTTTGGTGGTCCCCATCCCTATGAGCACTGGTGGCAGCCAGGCGATATTGGCGGTGGGAGAAGTTTTCCCTCAGGGCATGCTGCCATGGGCTATGTCCTGGTGCTTGGGGCGTGTCTCGTCCCCCCGTGTCGTTCTGCATGGCTGCGTGGGCTTGTGCTGGGAGGGGCGCTGACCTATGGCAGCCTGTTAGGCGCGACCCGCGTTATCCAGGGAGGGCATTTTCTGTCTGATGTGCTGTGGTCGGGGAGCTTAATGTGCTTCCTGGTGGCGACCCTTCAGGCAGTTCTGCTCACGCCGGCACCACCAGACACCGATGCTTACCACCACCCTCCAACAATGTTCAACACCGCGTAGAAGGGGACATTATGAGCCGCATACCGCCTGTTTCTCCTGCGCTTACTGGTCTGACGCGGCGGCAGTTTGTTCGTGCTCTCGGGCTCTCCGCCGCCGTCTCTGCCATTGGTGTACCACGCCTGGCGCGTGCCGCCGAGCCCGTCAAAATCGGCACCCTTCTCGACCTCACTGGGGCGCTGGAGGCGTACGGCAAGCCCATTCAAAACGGTGCCATCCTGGCGGTGGAGCAGCTTAATGCCGCTGGCGGACCGCTCGGACGGAAGATCGAACTGGTACACCGGGATTCCCAGACTGATCCCACGGCTGGCATTGACGCGGCGAAAAAGCTGGTGGAGTTAGATAAAGTGGTGGCCCATGGTGGGCGCCCTGTCCAGTGGCGTGACCATTCCAGTGGCGACGAGCGTCACCATCCCAAGCGGCATTGTGCAAATTTCACCGGCCTCAACGTCTCCTCAAATCACTGACTTGCAGGACAAGGATTGGCTGTTTCGTACCTGCCCCTCAGACGCCCTGCAGGGCAAGGTAAGTGGCCGCCTCGCAAAGACACTGGGCTTTCAGACTGTCTCGACGATTTACGTCAACAATCCCTATGGCAGTGGTCTCTCCAAGGTCTTTAGCCAGACCTTGAGCGAGCACGGTGGCAAGGTGGTGGCCACTGTAGCCTACGAGGAAGGGCGCCCGTCGTATCGTGGGGAGCTCGAACAGGCTCTCAAGGTCAAACCACAAGCCATTGCCCTGTTCAGCTATCCTGAGAACGGCGTGACGCTTATCCGTCAGGCCCTGGAGCTAGGCTTTACGGGTAAGTTTTTGCTGGCTGATGGTATGAAAGCTCCCGAGGTGGTGCACAACGTCGGGGTGCAGTATCTCAAAGGGACCTATGGCACCACGCCAGGCTCGCGTGAGGGGAACGCCAAAACGCGCTTTGGCGAGGCGTACACGAAGCAGTTTGGCGAAAAGCCCCCGAAGCCCTATATCGACAACTGCTACGATGCCATTGCCGTGCTGGCTCTGGCCATACATCAGGCTAAAAGCAGCGAGCCCAAAGCCATCCGCGACGCGCTGCGGCAGGTGGCGAATGCACCAGGGGAGGCGATCGAGCCAGGCGACTTTCAGCACGCCTTCGCTCTCATCGGCCAGGGCAAGAAGATCAACTACCGTGGAGCCTCAGGCGAGGTCGATTTTGACGACCATGGTGACGTGATAACGCCTATCGAGGTCTGGAAAATCGATGACCGTGGCATGATTGTCACGGAGCGGCTTGAGGACGTTTAGGGCCAGTCAGTGTTCTGGGATGATGCCCTGGGGGCGTTTAAGCAGGATCCCTTGCAGGACGAGCCCGATGAGCATGACACGCAGATAGCTGCCACGGGTATCGAGCGGGGCTGGGAGCTTAGCTGTCAGGACATCGCTAAGCGACCACACCCCCCAGATGACGACGGCGCCGATGATGGCGCCACGGTTGTTGCCACTGCCTCCTGCCATCAGCATGACCCAGACGAGAAATGTTCCCATAAGGGGATTGAACGTATCAGGACTAATGAATTTGACGTAGTGTGCATAAAAACTCCCGCCCAGCCCCATGAGCATAGCTCCGAGGACCAATGCTTGCATCTTAAAGCGAAACACATCTTTCCCGACACTGGCAGCCACGGCCTCGTCCTCCCGAATGGCCTTGAGCACCCGGCCCCAGGGCGAGCGTATGAGTCGCTCGCTCGCCAGGTACACTACGGCGACCGTCAGCAGGAGCATGAGCAGATACAGTATATCGTAGAAGGCGCCGAAGGCCTGTGGGAAAGGACGTGGAATATCGCCTAGACCTTGCACGCCGCTGGTCAACCACGCTTCATTTTTCAAGAGCAAGCGCAGCGTCTCGGCGATACTGATGGTCGCAATAGCCAGATAATCCTCACGTAAGCGCAGGGTCGGCTTGCCAACTACATAGGCCAGTAGTCCTGAGGTCAGCATAGCCCCAAGCATGCCCACAGGAATCGGTAAATGCAACCCGCCCAGGTGATACGGCGATGGCGGTGTCGTGAGCAGCGCTGACGTATACGCCCCAATGGCATAGAAACCGGCAACCCCAACGTTGAACAGCCCGGTATAGCCCCACTGCAGGTTGAGCCCAAGGCTGAGCAACGCATAGATGCTGGCGAAGATACCGGTAAACACGAAGACATTAAGCAGTCCAGAGAGTTCCATAGGGACATACCGCCTCATGCATCAAGGGTGGGAAGCATCATGGCACAGGTCGTCCCACAGCCGAGTGTGCTCTCGACCGCGAGCGTGCCGCCATGTGCTACCACAATCTTGTACACTCATAGAGAGGCTAAGCTCACTCCTCCCAGACTCCGTGGTATACACGCTGGGGCAGTCTTTGTGTCGTCAGAGGAGGGGCCTAGAAGGCTGAGGTGAGATGGGTGATATCATTAAATGCTACGGCACGCCAGGTATCTCCGTGCACGGCAATCGTATGAATCCCACAGTTATGAGAATCGAACGTCCGCTTGCCGGTGCAATCAAACCCCAGCGCGCGCAACCCGAGGACCGTACAGACGCCGCTATGGGTCACCACAATGACGCGTTGTGCCTCAGTTGCAGCCAGAATCTCGTGCACAGCCCGTAACGCGCGATCGTAAAAGTGCCGCCACGTTTCAGCCCCTATAGGGGCGACATCGTAGGGGTTGGCACGGCGGGCGGCATAGACATCTGGGTCACGCTCGCGGATCTGCGGTGATGACAGTCCCTGCCACACGCCGAAATTGATCTCACGGAGTCCAGGTTTCTGCACTACCTGGAGTCCAATGGCCTGCCCAACAATCTGGGCCGTCTCATAGGCTCGCAGCAAGTCACTGCTATACAGCGCAGTGGCGCCTACCGCTGCCAGCCGTATGCTGGCTAGACGCGCCTGGGCCCTGCCAATCTTATTGAGCGGGATATCCATATGCCCCTGGATACGCCCTGACTGGTTCCAGTCCGTAGCGCCGTGGCGTACGACATACAGGAGGCGTTCGGCAGTACTCATAGCCGCTTCAGCCGCGGGCCCTGCGGGGTATCTTCCACCACATAGCCGCGTTCCTGGATGCGTGCCCGTAGGGCATCTGCCTGCGCGAAATCGCGAGCCTGGCGGGCGCGTTGCCGTTCCTCCATAAGAACTTCAACGTCGTGCTCAAGGGTGGGCTGCTCTTCAGCCAGCAGCCCCAATACCGTATCGAAACGGCGCATCAAGGTGGTGACCTGCGCGACCCCAGCCGCACTAAGCTGGTGTTGGGCTATGGCCCGATTGACCGCGCGCACCATTTCGAAGATCGCCCCAAGTGCCCCGGAAATGTTGAGGTCGTCGTCCAACGCCTCCTCAAACCGCTGTTGCGTCTCCGTTGCCAGCGGCTGCACATCAAAACCCTCGCCCTGCGCGGTCTGCAAGTGCTGCATAAAATCAGTGAGCCGCTGTACAGCTTGCTCTGCCGCATACAACCCTTCAAAGGTGAAATTCAGTGGCTGACGGTAGTGGATAGACAGCAGCGCATAGCGTATCGCTTTCGGTTTAAAGCCTTTTTCGAGGATGTCGCGGAGCGTGTAGAAGTTCCCCAGGGATTTCGACATTTTCTGATTGTCAACTAGCAGAAAGCGACAATGCAACCAGTAGTTGACGAACTGCTCTCCGGTGGCCGCCTCGGATTGCGCTATTTCATTTTCATGGTGCGGAAAGATGTTATCTTCCCCGCCTGTATGCATATCGAAATGCGGACCTAAGTATTTCATCGACATGGCCGAGCACTCGATATGCCAGCCCGGACGGCCTTTGCCCAGCTCGGTTTCCCAATACACATCACCGTCTTCAGGGGTCCAGGCCTTCCACAAGGCGAAATCGCGCACATCATCCTTCGCATATTCGTCGCTATCAACGCGCCCACTCGCTCCACTCTGGAGGGTCTCGGCATCCAGGTGGGCCAGTTTTCCATACGCGGGGAAACGATCGATACGGTAGTATATCGAGCCATCTACCGTATAGGTATAGCCACGTTCCTGGAGCTTCTTAATGAGTGCCACCATCTCAGGAATGTGGTCGGTGGCCGCCGGGTAGATCTCGGCAGCTTCGATGTGCAACGCCTGCAGGTCTTCAAAAAATGTCTTCGTGTAGATCGCCGTAAAGTCGTGCAGTGACACACCGGCCTTCTGCGAGTCGCGGATGATCTTATCCTCGACATCAGTGAGGTTCATCACCTGCGTCACCTTATAGCCACGATACTTCAGGTACCTGCGCAGGAGATCTTCGAAGATGTAGGCGCGGTAATTGCCAATATGCGGATGGTTGTACACGGTCGGTCCACAGGTGTAGAGGGAGACCTGCCCCGGTTGCAGTGGCTGAAATGTGTCTTTTTGCCTCGTTAAGGTATTGTAGAACCGTAGCATGTCTGCGCCGTGCCTTCTGTAAAAAAGAACCTGTAACAACGTGACAGTCCTCATCATAGCAGGGCGATTGTAGCGGTGGGCTGGGGGGTTGTCAACCGATGTTCTCGCAGGGATTCGTCTCCATGTTTGCCGTCATTTTAGCCTCAATTGAGATACTACCCACGCCTCTCAGTGCGCCAGGACGCGCTATGCGCTAAACCAAAGCAAACAAGGGGACAGACGCCGTGCTTAATGGTCTGACTCAGCTGGACAGGAGGATGCACATCTTGAAATGGCCAGCAGTGGATGGTAGCCTCAAGTCAATAAACTGAGGCTATCTCTGGCACGAGAAGCATTGAGGACTTTCAAGAGCGGCTGCATGACAAGAGACCGTGCCAGACTTTAGTCTTTCTGAGAGGAAACTACCGATGTCACCTGGTGCTGGAGCCCCCATTTCGCCGCCCCCTCTGCCCATGCTCTCACGTGCAGTACTGGCAGAGATCTACGCCCATGCCCGCGAAACATACCCCGAGGAGTGTTGTGGCTTTCTCATCGGACCGCGTGACAGCGTCCTGATTGATGAGGTACGCCGCTGCGTGAATGAGCAAAACCGCTATCACGCCCTTGATCCCGAACGCTTTCCCCGCACGGCACGTATTGCATACTACCTGGGAGGGAGAGATCTGCGTTTTCTGATGCAGAGCATCGAGACCCCACGCCCTGTGAAGATCATTTACCATTCCCACATTGATGTGGGGTCCTACTTCTCGGCTGAAGATATCCGTGCGGCCCTGGGACGCGAACCTGACGATACCGCCGAACCGCTGTACCCGGTCGATCATATCGTCATCGATGCGCAGACCAATCACATTGGTGGGGCCAAGCTCTTCCAGTGGGATCGTCGTCAACGGGCCTTCGTACAGGTGGATATGTATGCTGGTGAGCCGTCGTCTGTCGCGTGATAGCAGTCACCAGGTAGTGTTCATCCTGTCTGAATGTCTGCTGCAATATCGCGCTGGCTCAGGGACTCCTTGATGCCTAGCTCCACGGTATTCTCTCGAATAGCAGTATCGCCCTTGGCAATAATGGCGCAGGGATATGGTGCCCACCTGGAAGAGCCTATACTCGACATGCTGACATCTATTAATGAGGTGGCATGCTGACGAAGAAAGGCAAGAGTATGGAGAGCGCAATGAGCACAATAATGATCCATTCCAGGGTTTCCATCCGTCGGTTCGTGGCCCGGTCAGCGATTTTGGTATAGATACTTTCGAGTGTGTGGAGTTTCCGCAGGATACTGGCATCCCACTCTTCCAGGTGAAACCGTTGGGAGGCCAGGCGATAGACCCGTGCCAGGTATTGATCGCCCAGGAGTTTCAGGGCATTATTCACCCCTTCAAAGAGCATCGCGCTATCGACTTGCATTTGCGCGATGCGCTGCAAATCCGCGCTCGAGGAGCCTGGCAGACGCAGGCGCCGACCGGTGCGTACCGACAGGGTCGTATACGCCTCGTCTAAGGCATCATCGAGCTGGGCATCCAGGGAGCGCATCTCAAGCAGTTCGACATTCGCAAACGCCAGTACCTCCCGGATGTCGTGGGCCTCCTGGCCATACAGTACGGCGGCGTGCCAGTCTATGATGATGAGATCCTCCAGGCCATACGTCATGCGATGTGACAGTGCCTCCTGCATTTCCTGGGTGGACAGGGGCATGGGTTCCACCCGCAGCACTTGCGCGATATCCTGTGCATAGGTGGTGGAGAATGCCTCAACGCGACATGGGGGAGTGCAGTCAGTGATCGTGAAAGATGACATAGTCTTCGACACCGTCAGCAATGTGGGGGCGCTGGACGGCGTCCTGCACCAGCGCGAGGAGCTGTTCCACATGCTGGCGCCCCTCCCGCAGGAGTCGGGCGTTGTCATAGAGAGCCTCGCTCAACGCCAGCAGTCCGTGCCACGGGCCGTGGAGCGGGATGTGGTAGGTCAGCGATACTGCACCAAAATCATACAGCGCGACCTCTACCGTGGTTCCACTCGTATAGGTCCCCAAAGTCTGTACGCCTGCCTCCTGGGTGATGTACAGGGGGACAGGACGATACTCGACATACTGTGGGGTCCGAGGTTGGGGACGGAGCGTCGCCTGCTGCGGCAGCGCTGCCAGGAGCTGTCCGCAGGCCGTGAGATCGATCGCCAGGCCGATATCGTAGGCTAGGAGCACATAGCACGTGCCCTGTGCGATGTGCAGAGCTGGAGTAGGCATGCAGCGGGCCCTCGCTTGGAGGACTCTCTTACGGATGGCATGGCTCTTGCCAGAGAGTCTAGTAGTGGTGTCAGGGGTGGCCTCCCCTCCTTGCATGAGGAGTACCACGAGAGAAGCATGAACGCAACAAGGGGAGGTCAGCGCAAAGCCCTGGGTGGGTATAGCGCCATGCGACCGAAGCGGTTGAGCGTGGTCGCCCGTAACGAGCACGCCTCAGGAGCCACGGTCTACCATCCAAACGCAGGGCTATAGGCCTGCAGTTGGTGTGTCCTGGGCTGCTCCTGGCTCGTTGCGGTTGCTCAGGGCGTGTGCCAGCCAACCCCGGTGATCGACAGAACCTGGCCTGTCGTCCTGACCTCAGCCCCCAGGAAGACCTGGGCGAGCCAGGCGTTGCTCTCGACATGCTCGGTCATCTGCGAGATGCGGAACCGACTTTCCCCCGCCGCCAGGGCGGCAAAGGGGATCACCTGATCCGCGGTGTATCGGTCCAGCGTTGCCCCTGTCTGGAGAATCCTCTACGAGGGGCTGGACGACATACCTGCCAATCGCCTCCGCCCGGCGTCGTGGGGCCCCCGCCTGGTCCGCTCCCAGCGGGCACCCCCAGCCAGATCGGCGAAGAGTGCGAGGGCGGGTTCAGTTGATCATTGAGAGGGGGATCGCCGGAGAGATTATGGCACGGCTCAGAAAGGATGGTCAACAAATTGACAATGCCCCTCTCGGTGTACGCTGCGTCACAGCAGGAGAGCATACCTCAAATCACCTCCAGGGAAAACTTGCGACAGAGCCTTTTCCCTCGCTACAAATCCTTATAAATTGAGCGTCCGAAGTTACGCAGGGGCAGAGACGAGGGGTGACACACAGCGCCTAAGCGCGAGTGCGGCAAACAGGTACCTTGCATGCGTATGGCTAGAATATGCTATGATATGCGGCATGTTGCAGTTGATGCGGCACATGCTCTCTCTAAAAGCATTGCTCTAGGAAAAAAGTCTGGTTAACCCATGGTTAGGCTACTGGGCAAACGTGCTAGCAATTATGGGTCAGGGATACTGGCATACTGGTGATCGATTGAATTGTACAACCCCATGGCCTGACTGCAACGCCCCATTCGACAACGTGGGTGGTACGAATGATGATGGCATATCTTAAGCAAGCCTTTCAAGAGCTTCGGTCGGGGCAGAACATCGAAGTATGCCTTACTATCGTAGTTTGTACAGTATTGATTCCATTTGATATTTTTGGGATTATTCACGTCTCGGCGATCTCTGCTAGTATTCTAGCAGTACTCCTGCTCCTTACGTTGAGTATACTTCACAGTCGCCATACAAATAAAAGCCTTGAGAACCTTGTCAAATCTATGTCATCTTCTCTGGCAAGCCTATCCGTCTCCACGGGCGTAGTTACGAGTTCGGGGACAGGGCCAAGCCGAACAAGGTTTCAAAGCGTCCGTTGACCCAGACAAGCCTCAGGTGCACAAGATGGTTGAATCCGTCCTCACTCCACCGCATCCCAACCCCTTTGAAGCGTTGTTGGATGAGCCACTTACAGGCACTTTCCACCATCCCAGAGCCCAGCGGCAACTCCAGTTCTTTGTATATGGCATAGTCGATGTGTGCCCGGTGCCGCTTCAGATACGCGTACACCGTCGCCACGGTGTCCCGCGCGGTGTCGGGCATCCCCTCCACGTCCAAGGCCTCGACCAAGTCGCCCAAGACCCCGTCGGGATGGCCATACCGCAGGCGGTGCCGTGCCCACGTGAACCAGCGCCGTGCCTGCGTGGTGCGTCCATCGAGCCAGGCGGCCGCACTCTTCCAGAGGTTTTGCGCAGCGTGGTAAAAGTCCAAGATGCCCGTGGCATAGGGCGCAAAGCACTCGTCAAACAGGCGCCACAACCCTCGCCCCCCATCACTGAGCCAGACCACCTGGGGCGCGTTCCTGAGGCCCTGGCGCAGCGCTTCGAGCCAGAGACGCGGCTTGAGGGCGTCGATATCCCCCAAGACGGCCACGAGCCGGCGCTGCGTCAGCCGGGTAACCACCTGGCCTGTCCGTGTGCGATGCTGCCCTATCCGCGCCAGCACGCCCACTTTGACCTCGCGCCAGCGGATCTTGCCCTGTGGGGCGCCGGCATCAGGTCGAAACGGGACCATGACACCATCAGCCCCCAGGGCCAACGGCCAGGCCGCCACCTCGGCCGTCAGCGGCTCGGGCGTGGGCTCGTCGCCCCGGGTGACGGCGGCCAGTTCCCCGTGGAGATGCTCCATGGCTTGGTGGCCAGCCGCTTGCACCCAACCCCACACTGCGCGCGGACTCACCACACCACCACACGACCACCCCAGCAACCGGGCCGCGGTCGCAAAAGGCACAAAGACCGCGAGGGCACAGCCCAGACACTGGAGTTCCCCGCTGGTCCGCTGATGCGGCTGTACCCCGAGGGCCTCATCCAAAGGGGCCACCTGGGGGATGGCGCAGCCCTGCGGGCAGCGGCCGACCCGGCGTTGCCACCGGATCACTCCCAACACACTCGTGATCTGGCGCGTCGCAAAGCCCTTCCTCCGCACGGACGCCCCACACGCCGGGCAGGGAGGCCAGGCGGTGGGCTGGCGAGCGCGCTCGTCGAGAACAATTTCGACTCACTGGACTGCCAGGACACGGGCTACCTGCCACGCTGCCAGGAGCAGTGCCGTGAGGGAGCCGGCGTCTTCCAGCACGCGGAGGAGATATTGCACAGACGGATCATCGTCGCGTATGCTGTCCATAAGGCATAGCATCGGGCATCGGCCTCCTTGGGAACCTCTGGTGAGAGATTCCAAAAGCGTACCGGATTTTCGTTGCTATGCCCTCCCTCCCCCAACTGCAATCTGCGCCCCGTCTCCACTGTTTTCAGAGAGTGGGACGACAGTCTCTTCAAGGAACGCATTATGACTGCGCGAGAGCTCAGCCTGCTCTCGATAGCAAATTATGATTTTCTTCAAAACAATACGGAGCAACTAAAGGATTTTCTCCATCGGGGCGGAGTGATTCGTAGTATTTACGTTAAGCCTAACGGAGAAGCCATAAAAATCGTAGCAGCCGGCGGCCACCACGAAGCTACAGATAGAAATCCAGCACATATCGAGGACAGAATTCGACTTTCATTGGCCAAGTTAAAAGAAATCGCAGCGGAAGTAGATCCTAATAAAATCCAGGTAAAATTTGTTGACCTTGTTCCAAGTGTTGTACTAACTATGGTTGATCATCAATATGACAATAAGATTATGTTTGTAACATTAAATGGATTTAGAGAACCATATGAGAGAAGGCCAAGCTTTGTCTTAAAAGACCAAGACCGAAAATGGTTCACATTCTATAAGAACTGTTTTGAAAATATGTGGTCCTACGATGATTTAAAAAGCGAAGTTAGTGAAAGTTGATAAATAAACTCTGGCTCTTCCGCTGCTTCATTTCAGCGAGCATTTATGCCCATTTCTGGGTCGTGTACCAGTGGCTTGCGGGTAATTTCACATTCCACCGAATTACGTGGTGGAGTGTGTCATCTGCTCATCGAAAGCCGACCGAGGTGAGAATTTGCGGTTCTGTCGCATTTTTCATTTGAGTCGACTTTGAGGTATGCTCTCCCACTGTGAACGAGGGTGCACAGAGAGGGAGAGCGACGATGGCAGTGAGCTTCAAGGGGGCCCATTTCCCGAAGGAGATCATTCTGATGGGTGTGCGGTGGTATGTGGCGTATCCCTTGAGCTATCGCCATGTCGAAGAACTGATGGAGGAACGCGGGGTGCCACGTCGACCACGCCACCATCCAGCGCTGGGTGGTGAAATACAGTCCCCAGCTGGAAGCGGCATTCCACCGCCGCAAGCGGCCCGGTGTGGGTGAGCTGGCGCATGGACGAGACATACATCAAAGTCAAAGGGCGAGTGGCGCTATCTCTATCGCGCCGTGGATAAACACGGCCAGACCATTGACTTTCTCCTGACGGAGCACCGGGACAAAGAGGCGGCGCTCCGGTTCCTGAAGAAAGCCATCCGCCGCAACGGGCTGCCGGAGACGATCACCATTGACGGCAGCGAGGCCAATGAAGCCGCGATCAAGAGCTACAACGAGGAGCACGGCACCGCGATCAGCGATCCGCCAGGTGAAATATCTCAATAATGTGGTGGAGCAGGACCATCGAGCCGTCAAGCGGGTGACGCGGCCCATGCTGGGGTTCAAATCATTCGACGCGGCCCAGTGCACGCTGGTTGGGATTGAACTCATGCACATGATCAAGAAACGGCAGATGGTGGTGGAGGCTGGAGACAAAGGCCTCACTGCGGCCGAACAGTTCTACGCCCTGGCCGCGTAATCCTCACTCAGACAGGGGCTACTGCCCCTTCATGACTTCTTGAGCGAAATTTGCGACGGAACCAAATTTTGTCCTAAACTAAGGAGATTGGTTATGCCCTTTACCCCGCAGACAAAACAACCGGGTGATCTGATCAAATCCCAGGATTGGAACGAGGCGATGCAGGAAATTGCTCGCCTGGAGACGGCTAAAGTGAACCGCACGGGAGGAGATACGATCGGCGGCACCCTGCAACTGGCAACGATCAACAGCAGCAGTGCCTTGAGTTTACAAACAGGAGGTACGCCCCGCCTGACGATCGTCGCCAATGGCAACGTGGGCATCGGCACCACCACGCCCGAAAATTCGGAGAACTGGAATGCGGTGACGGATTTGTTTGGCAATCAAACTGCCAAACTGTCCGTGCGAACCGCCAATATTGATGCTCGTGTGCTGGCGCATAATACCGGAGTGTGGAATGCTCCTGCTGGCATGGTGCTTGGAACCCGAAGCAACCATGCCCTCAGCTTTGGCACCAACGCTGCCGCCCGCCTCACCATTAATGGCGCTGGCAATATCGGGATTGGCACGATGGCTCCTGATCGCCCCCTGACGATCCAGGGTAGCGGAGGCACATTTTTGAACGTCAAGGGCAATAGCGGTACCTTCGAGGTGCTGCTGGGGGCTGACAGTTCTGGTGGTATTGTCTCGACCATGACCAATCACAATCTCCAGTTGCGAGCCGGGAGCAACGTCACCCGGGTGACGATTCAAGCCAACGGCAATGTCGGGGTTGGCACCCCTGCCCCCGAGCACTTGCTCGATGTCGCTGGACGGATGCGAGTCCGGCGAACTGGCTCTGGATCGCCCACTGCCGGGATTTGGTTCTCTGGCTATTACAACCGAGAATTCGATGCCGCCTTTGTGGGCATGAGGACAGAGACTCAGGTTGGGTTTTTTGGCAATACGGGTACAGTCAGCGATTGGCGGCTCTTCGTCAGTACCGACACTGGCAATTTAACCGTCACGGGCAATGCCTTCAAACCGGGGGGCGGGGCTTGGGGGAGTTCCTCAGACGCCAGGCTGAAGCAGAATATTAAGCCGTTAACTGGAGCATTAGATAAGCTCATGCAACTGCGAGGGGTGTTCTACGAATGGAAAGAACCCGAAAAGCAGGGGAACCTGACGGGACAGCAGATGGGATTGATTGCCCAGGAGGTAGAGGCGGTATTTCCGGAATGGGTTTATGTGGATGCAGAGGGGTATCGAACGCTGACGATTCGCGGGTTTGAAGCATTGGTGATCGAGGCACTCCGGACATTAAAAGCCGAAAACGAGGTATTGAAGCAGCGATGCCACTGCCTGGAAGACCAACTCAACCAGTGTATGCAGACGCCCCAATCAGTGAGATAGCCTATGGATAGTCCGTTCCTCAGCCCATCTTCCTTGCCACCGCCAGATGGCAGACATTGCTGCCATCTACGACTACACCGATGCTCAGGGCAATCTGATTTTTCAGGTGGTTCGCTTCGATCCCAAAGCCTTTCGCACTCGTCGCCCGGATGGATCCGGCGGCTGGATGTGGAGCTATCAGGGATTCCAACCGTACCTTTACCGCCTGCCGGAAGTCGTGCGGGCAAATACAGTCTTGATTGTAGAAGGCGAGAAAGACGTAGAGACCGCGTACCGTCTCCATCTGCCTGTGGGATGGGCAGCCACCTCCAACCCCTTTGGGTCATGTCAGTGGCGGGCAAACTATTCCGAGACCCTACGGGGTAAGCGTGTCATCCTCTGCCCAGATACAGATGGAGCAGGGCAACGCCACTTGCTGCAGGTAGGCTTAGCTCTGATCCATTACGCTGCCGAGATAAGGGTGCTCCACCTGCCCGCAGGCGTCAAAGACTTAAGCGAGTGGGTTGAGCGCGGTGGGCAGGTTGCCCAATTTGCCCTGCTGCTCCAGCAGGCACAATCGTTTGATTACCCCCGACCCGATACGGTCTTCAAGCAGAAAATTGAGCCGATCGGGGCAGCCCTGGACACACTTCTGCACCTGCGAGGCGTGTTCTATGAATGGAAAGACCCCGAAACGCAAGGCAACCTGATGGGACAGCAGATGGGATTGATTGCCCAGGAAGTAGAAGCCGTTATCCCGCAATGGGTTGATGTTGATGCAGACGGATATAAGAGCCTGTCGATTCGCGGGTTTGAAGCATTGACGATCGAAGCATTCAGGGAGCTAAAAGCCGAAAACGAAGCCTTAAGACAACGGTGCTATACCCTGGAAGCTCAGATTCACCAACTACAAGCAGACAAAAAGGTATGAAGATGTTTGGTCGCGTTCTATAGGGTGCGGGGAATATGTCGACACCTCTCCCACTCCGTCTGCATGGTCCGCATCAGTCGGCCCTCAGGCCTTAACAGGGGTTGTCAAGACCTCCTTCAACCCTGCTGGCTGGATGGTCAGTACACTTGTCCTGCCTGCATTACGCTCGTTCTCTCTTTGCCAACTCCTTGGTTGTGGCCACGGCGGCACGCGAAACAGGAGCGCTTCTTGCAGCGTACACACGTGATCAGTCAACCCGGCGGCCATCGCAGGTGTACACGGCCGCCACACCTTGGCTGAGCTACTGCCGTTGGTCGCTTCAGCTATATGCCATGGCCGGCGCAACCTGGCATGCGCCAGCGCGAAGTTGTGGTAGCCGTGGAACAATGCCAGTTGATGCTGCAAGTCGTCTGTGCCTTGGCGCAGCGTAGTGACGCGACGCCCGACCACCGCCACGCGCTGGCGGATGGCGAGGTTGAGTCTCTCTATAAAGGATGTCTTGACCTTCCAGCCACGGGCAGGCGTCAGTGTACACCATCCTCAAATTCCACGACCTTGGAATCCAACATGGGCCTCCATTAATACGGGGGTACATGACTTGGCGGAGATACCTGCGGATATAATGTAACCTACTATTTTTCTAGGAAGTTTTTCAGCCTTTATCTTTCCTTGTGTTACATCGGTTTGAACCTCACAAGGAAGTTCCATGTTTTTGTTGACACGACACTCTGTGAGGTATAGGATGCTAGCTCGCTCATACGAATTGTCCGAGACTCCAGCACAGCCCTGAGCTGATCTTGACCGAGCCAAACCGTGGAGCCGAACGCAGAAGCGCACTTGGACATCTTGGTCCTCAAGCCTAATAAGCTACGGTGCGGTAAAGTTCGAGCGACACCAGTCGCATTAATTGTCTTGCATTGTTAGTAGGTGTTATTGCTGTGGTGGGAGGGCGCCATGCACAGCCATGTGCACAAGAAGGTAAGCGAGTCGGCCGCGCTAGCGTCAAGGGTACCAAGGCTGCCGCAGAGTTCTACTTGAAGAACGTCATTGCTCAATTTCAGAACGGCCATTGAATCCATTGCCTACAAGGAGGTGCGCTAGTGGCCGAAATGGTGATTCCAGGGACGTATATTTCCGTGCGCGCCGAGGGCCTCATCTCCGCGGGAAGAGTGGCTGTTGGGATTGTCGGCATCGTAGGTACAGCGGAGAGCGGGCCTATTGGAGTGCCGGTCACTCTGGCGGGATTGACCAACGCCCGCGACATCTTTGGCCTTCCCGACGATTTCAACGATCCGAAAGACGGCTCCAACCCCCTCACCCTCATGCGCGCCCTGAACCCCCTCTATGGTAACGGCGCTTCTACCGTGATCGCCGTCCGTGTCGCCGGAGTCAGCCGTTCCAGCGCCACGTTCACTGTGCAGGACTCCGCCAATCGCACCGTCGCTATCCTGACCGCGCGGACGCCGGGAACCTACGGCAACGATATTCGTATCTTGATCTCCGCCGCTACCGATCCCTGCCGTATCGATCGGGAGACTTACACCACCGCTTTCGACCGTCTGAACTACTTCCAGGTCGTGCCCTCCGCCCAGAATCGCATTCAAGTATTCCGCCCTGCCAATCGTCGTACCGACACCTTCAATATCGTCTATCGGCGCGTCGTGCGTGACGAGCGGGTTCCGCCGGGCGCAGGAGGACGGTTCTTCCTCGCCAATACACCGGTCGTCAACGTCGCAAGCGTCAACCATGTGCAGGTGCAGGCCAGCGACGGTAGCGTCGTCCGCGAATACGGCGACGGCGACATCCTATTCGGCGCAGGTGCACCGCCCGGCAACGACGAAGTCCGACTCGTTAACAATGCGGACACAACCGAGCTGATCTTCGCTGCCGCGCAGGTTCCGACCGCCGATCAGACCGTCGTCGCCACCTATGCGCTGGATCACGCCGCGCCTACTTCCGGACAGGTTCTGGTCACGAACTGGGACGGCACCCTGACCTTCTTCACCGGAGAGGCTCCCCAACAGGCCAATGGCGACCGCCTGATCGCCACCTACCTGGTGGATGCGGCCAACTGCGTGCAGGTCTCGCTGTCGCTGGGTCCCGCTACTGAGCGCTACACGGTTCCGGATGGTCGTGTGCTCGCCGACCAGGTGACACAGAGATCTCGGCTCGTCACAGGCGTAGCCGACGCCACCAACGGCAATCGCTTGCCCCGCGCCGATATCGACTCCTTCTTCGGCACGGGCAGCAACACGCCCGGCAATAACGGCGCGGACGCTACCGCCGACGACTACGCTGCCGGTCTGTCTGCCATTGCCGATGTCCTGGTAAACATCGTCGTGCTGGCCGGACAGGACGCGCGCACCATGGGTTCGGCGCTACTAGGCCATCTCAACACCACCGAGGAGAGCGACTTCGAGCGTATCGGAGTCATCGGAGCGTCCGGTAATACGGTCGCGGACTTCCTGGGCCATACGATGGCGAGCGAGCGCGTCGTGCTTGTCGCGCCGGGAATCGCCGATCCTAACGGTCCCAGCCTGCCGCCCGCCTACATGGCCGCCGCCGTTGCAGGTCTGATCGCCTCCCTACCAGTGCAGACCAGCCTGACCAATAAAGAGGTAAACGTGCCGGCCCTGACCCTGCGCGCCAATCGCGGCGAACAGGCACAACTCATCGGCAGAGATGTGTTGACCGTCATCGAAAAGAACGGCTTCCGTGTCCTCAAAGGTGTCACGACCGCCGGAGAGGGAACGCCTTTCTCTTCCATCCCGACGCGCCGAATCGTGGACTTTGCCAAGTACGGCGTGCGCTCTGCGGCGAATCCCTACATCGGACGCCTCAACAATACTCGCGTACGCGCTGCACTCAAATCCACCCTCGACGCCTTCTTGACCCGGATGGTTGAGGACGAAGCCCTCACCAGCTACGATCTGGACGTGACGGCCACGCGCGCCCAGGAGATCGCCGGAGAAGTAAGCGTGGTGATGACGCTGCAGCCCACGTTCAGTATCGAGTTTATTCAGGTCATTATGAACCTCAAATAGATACCCTGCGTCTGTTAGGGAGGCCCATCCTTATGCCTAACGATGTCTTTCGCGCCATAGATGCAACGCTGGTGCTGGGCGTGGACGACGCCAATGCGCCGGAAGGCGCGGCGGCCAATGCCCTCGTCGCGCAGTACGACCTGAGCAACACGGTCGGACGCCTGCGAAACGTGACCATCGGGGTCACCACCGATCTGCGCGCCTTCTATGAGATAGGACGGCGCTATCCGACCCACCTGCGCGCCGGCTCGATCCATGTCTACGGCACAGCGCAGCGTGCCCACGTCAACGGTGCGTTGCTGCGCCTGCTGCTCGGCGATGGTGCGGTCAGCCCGCCCTCCGCCGCCAACTTTGTGCAGCCTTCCTTCAACATCGTCGCAACGCTGGCCGATCCGGCACGGGCAGGACAACAGACCCGTGTCACCGTCTTCAGCGTCAAGTTCGAGAGCTGGCAGTACACCATCCCCAGCGAAGACTTTGTGCTGGAAGACATCGCGTTCCAGGCCCTCCGCGTCGCCTTCGAGGAGAGTTGAACAACACCTTTCCGCATCAGGAGACAGGGACATCTCTGCCTGACCGCCTTCACCGTGCTCCTCGATGTCCCTGGTGGTGAAACTTGCTTATGGTGACGCTATGATCGAACTTGAGACGAACAGGCTGCTTTCGGCCCAAGACCTGCTGGCAGGCGGGCAGCTCGTCCATGCAGTGACGATTCCGGCAGCGATCCTGACGCCGGGAGCAGCCATAGACGAAAACAGGCCGCCGATGGTCGTGCGGCTGCGCCCGCTCACTGTCGGGACGCTCACGCTTATCTCCCGCGCCGCCCGTGAGGACGTCAGCCTGATTTCTCTGCTAATGATCAAAGAGGCGCTGGTGGAGCCTGCGCTCACGCTTGACCAGGTGCGGCAGATGCACGTCGGACTTGTCCACTTTCTGGTGAGTCGGATCAACGAAGTGTCCGGGCTCTCCGCCGACGGCGAAGCCCTCGGTAGCGCCGCAGACTCGCCGCTCGGTCAGACTCACCTGCTGCTGGCGAAGCACTTCGGCTGGACGCCGGAACAGGTGAGCCAGTTGACGCCGGGCCAGGTGGCGCTCTATCTGGCGGGTGTGGAGAAGCTGCTGCAGTATGAGGAGACCCGACGATGACCACGGAGAGCCTGCGCCGCCTGCTCCAGATGAGCGATCCGGCGCTCCAGGCCGCGCGGGCGTTGTTCAAGACGCCGCTGCCGGTCGGCCTGTTGCCTGCGTTTCGTACTCTATACACCGATCCGACGACTTCGCTTGCATCGCTGCTTTCGACGCTACTGCGCCCTGCCGAAGTTGCCATGGACGCTGGCTCCATAGACGCGTTTGCACCGGAACAACGCACGGCCTCTGCTGCACAAACAACGTATGGCGCCTCCCCGTCTCGGCGGATGGGGGCGCGAGCAGCGCGGACGGAAGGCCATGGCTACACGTCATCAGCGGACATCGTTTCTCCCGACTTTGCTGCACCGCTTCAGGCCTCTTTTTGGGGCGCTGGGGCGAGGCAGGAGGCCGAACTCTCTCTCCCCTTCATGGGGCGAGAAGACAGAGGTGAAAGCGCGGTTGGCAGACAGCAGCCATCAACGGACACTGATAAGAGTCGCACCACAGGGCACGCAATGTCCGACGCTTCGCCGGGAGATGTCTCCTCGGAACACACTGCGGAGCCCATCGGGGCTCCGTCTGCTGTGCAGGAGGTCATGTCGTCGCAGCGGGTGTCAAGGACCTGGCAGGCCCTGCCTGTGACGCGGGAACGGGACGACACGCTGCTGCCTGAAGCGCCTGCATCATATGCGGAGCCGCGCCAATGGCACGCCGAGCCGCCGGACGCAATGTCCCCAACCCGGCAAAGGGATCGGGCACATGATGAGGCCATGCCTGCTCCCAGGGAGAAGACGGGAATCCGTATGGCGCAGGGCGTGTCTCGGTTGGCCGCCCTCCTGCACGTCAATGCCGAAAGCTCTGCTGTCATAGCGCCCCGGATTCCTGCGGTTCCGGTCATGCCGTCCCCTGTCGGAGAGTCGCCTGCCCCACCAGAGGAGACGGAAGGTCTGGCGCATTCCACTCGGAGCGAGGCGGCGGAAGCGGACATGGAACATCTCCTCGAAGCGCTAGTGGAGCGCCTGGAGTTTGAATTCGCCCGGATGTATGGGGCGTCAGGACGATAGACGATGGCAGTCGATCTCGGTGGACTTACGCTGGCACATCTCACATACGTGGCGGTGAAGGAGCGGGCGCGAACCGCGTATCATCCGGTTCCAGGCCTGAGCGGTGATCTGGTGCAGCCGCTGGGGCGCTCCTCGGTCGAAGTCCAATTTCGCGGCATCTTCATCGGGGATTCCGCCACCGATGATATGAACAGGCTTCGGCAGCTTTTCACGGCCAATACGCCGCAGGACTTCTTTACGGAGGCCGTCGGCGAGGGCTTCTTCGCCAAAGTGCTGATCACGGAGATTCAAGTCGCGCAGAACGCCGGATATCTGGATCAGTTCGACTATGCCTGCACAGTCGTGGAGTACATTGAGCCACCTGCCCCAGCGCCGGCTGATCTCTTCGGCGACCTTAACGCCGGCCTGCTGGACGAGGCCGCCGGGTTTATGGACGACGTGCAGAACGCGCTTGATACCGTCTCGCAGTTGTCCGCTCTGGTGGCAAATGTTCCCTCGTTCGGCGATCCGACCCAGCGCCTGGGCGCGCTGCTGGATGGCTACCAGGGCTTGCTCGGCAGCGGCAGCGACGCCCTGGGCGCGTTGGGCGCGATTCGCGACCTGTTCTAATTTTTCATTTAGGTGCCACTATGCCTGGAACCCTTACCCAGCAGATACCGGATGCCACCGTGCTGCTGAATCAGCGCGCCAATGTTACCGGACAGACCGGTGCGCTGCTGGAGGCGCTTGGCGGACTGAGCCGTGGCGATGACTCCTCGCCGCTCGGCACTGTCACGACCGTCCTTGGCGGCCTTGGCTCTCACCTCGACATCGATGTGAGCGGCCTGAGCACACGTCTGCCCGCCGCCATCACCACCATCGGCAACGCCATCCCGCCCGGCGCGGTCGAATTCGTCCGCTCCATTGAAAGCGACTACCAGGCCGCCCGAGCCTTTCTGCACGACAGCGCCCTGGCGCAGGCTGTCTCGCAAGGCGGCAGTCTGCAGGACGTCGCGTTGGCGGTCATCAGCGACGCCCTGAACCTGTTCCGCACCCGACTTACCGATCTAGGGGCCAATCTCATCTCCGCCGACACGCTGCAGCAGGTTGAAAGCGTTTTTACCGCCTTCGGCGACTTCCGGAATGACTTCCCCACGCACCGCAGCGACTTTCCTGCCTTTCTCACCCGCTACCTGCTTGGCGTCACGCCCGACCTGTTCGATGCACCGCGCGCCCACCTGAATACCGTCTTCTCCGGCTTCGACCCATGCTGCAGGCAGACGCGCTGGAGACCACGCTCGGCCCGGTGCAGCGCGCCGTCGTGACCACTTTCGAGAGCCTGTCCGACACGCTCGATACGCTTGACCCGGCCGCTGCCGCAGGCTATGCCACCCTACAAGCCCGTCTCGGCGCTGTCGAAATGGCTATCAATGCGCTCTCCCCACCGCTGCTCACGCTCTACCAGACCCTCCAGGCAGCGGTGGACAGTTCACTCTGGAACACCTTTTTCGCGACCTACCGGACGCTGCTCGAAGCCCTGCCACTGGCGTCTATCCCTTCGCTCGAAGACATTATCAATACCATCGCGGACGCCTTCAACGGTCTGCTGTCGAGCCTCTATATGACCCTGGACGTCGCCGACCTGCACGCCCGGCTCGAAGGCTTTAACCAGGGACTACAGCAAGCCCTTGCAACCTCGCCGATCGGTCAGGCACGGCAGAAGATCGTAGATTTTCTAGGCGACATCCGTCACACCATTGAGAGCGTGCCTACCGAAGTCATTCAGCAGACCGTCGAAGAGATGCTGGGCCGTGTGCGACAGGAGCTGGATTCGCTGGGCATCTCCCAGGTGCAGCAACAGATCACGGAGGCGCTCAACAGCGCCGAAACCTTTATCGCCGACAATCTGAACGACGCCCTGACCACTAACGTCCGCACCGCCGTCGTCCAACTGCTCAGCCAACTGCGGAACCTGCCGCTCGGCGACCTGTTCCGCGCGCTCGAAAACGCCCTGCAGCAACTCAATGGACTGATCGAGCAGGTTGAAAACGCCGTCACCGAACCCGTCAATCAGCTTCAAGCGCTCCTGGCGCAGTTGGACACTCTGAGCTTCGAACCGGTCGGCAACGAGGTCATCGACGAGATCAACGAGATCAAGCAGAGGCTGCAGGCCATCAACCCCAACGCACTCTCCGATGTAGAGAAGCTGGCGATCAAGGCCGCGCTGGCCGTTCTAGAGGCCATAGACCTGGAAAACACGGTGGTGCGTGGGCTGAAAGAGGGCTTTCACACCGTTCAGGACGAGGTCAAGTCCCGCCTCAACGCCATCGAAACCGCGTTGCACAACTTTATGGATCAGATCGGCATATTTGACCCACAGAAGCTGCTCGGCCCCGTCAACGACTTCTGTACGCAGGCCAATGCGCTTGTGGATCGCCTCAATGCACGCACGCTGGCCGCGCCGCTCTACAAACGGGTGGATGATCTCATCGCCGGGCTGGAAGCGATCGCGCCCCAGCGGCTGCTCGATCCGTTACAGGGGCCGTACGACACAATGATGGGTGTGGTCAACCAGCTCGATCCGGCACAGTGGCTTACGCCGCTCAACACGCTCTACGCCGAGATAGACCATCTCATCAGCTTTGTGGATATCACACCGTTGATGGACGAACTGGATCGGCGTCAGAAGGCGCTCTTTGCGGAGATTCGCACCTCCCTTCTCAGTGCGCTGGACGGCCTCTCTCTGCCGGAGCCGCTGCAAGGCTTCTTCGCCGCGATGCGCCCGGTCATTGAGGGTCTGACGGACGCCCTCTTCGGCGATCCCGCCACGGAACTGACCCGCGTCGGCGCTGACCTGTCGAGCCGATTCCGCCTAACCAGCTTGTTTACGCCCCTCGATGACGTGTTCGACCGATTTGTCGCCATGGTAGACGCCATCCCGCCCGACGACTTGGTCGGAACCATGAATACGATTCGCGAGACGCTTGGATTCGGCCTGGACATACTCGATCCTAACACGGCTATCGAACGGCTGCGAAGTGTCTACGGACTGCTGGAGCAGGTCAGTCCCGCCCGGCTGCTCGACGCAGCGCTCGGGCTGCCGGCGCTGCAACTGCAGTTCGAGGCGCAGGTGGCGACGGCTCCGCCCGATCGGCAGGCCGACGTCGTGGCGGTGCGGGCGCGCTTCGACACAGTCATTACGCTAGTCGTGCCGGATGTGCCTGCGAGCCATATTCGCCCGCTGCTGGACGCACACAACGCACTGCGCGAGAGTCTGCGCCGTCGCATCAACGCGCTGGATGCCACCGGAGCCGCCGAAGCCTACAGCCGGGTACGTCGCCAGATCGACCGCCTGCTGCCGGACTTTCTCCGCAGCCCGGTTCCACTGACCCACGCCGACATTCTGGCCGGAATCGACAGGCTGCGCCCGTCTCAGCTAGCCGCACAACTCGATCTTGTCCTCGACCGATTCTTAAGCGAGGTGCAGCCTATTGCCGACGGCTTGGCCGACGTCACCAACGCCTTCTTCGGCGGTATCCGGGACGCATTGCAGTTGGTCAACCCGCTTACGCTCAAGGGCAATGTCGCGGCGATCTATGACGCCATCCGCGCCAAAGTCCGTATCCTGAACCCGGATGATATCGCTCAAGATATCCGTGACAACGTGTTGACGCCGCTGCTGGCGCCGCTGAACGCCATCAATCCGGCCACGCTCAAGGCGGAGATCGGCGCGGCCTTCGACCGCATCCTTCAGGCCCTCACGACCGACGTCAAGGACCTTCTGGACGCCATCGTCGGAGCGGTCGAGGAGCAGTTAGCTCTGATCCGCACCGAGATCCATGCGATCCTCGATCAGCTCACTCAGGTCATTCAGAATGGTCTGAACAGCGTGAAGCATGTCCTGGATCAACTGGAGCATCTGGTCTTTGTCGACCTGCTCGACCGATTGAAAAGCTTCGTAGATAAACTGGGCGTCAGTTTCGACAGAGAGCTTGACCGTGTGCGCACCGCGTTCGACGCAATGCTTGCAGCCATTCCGCTGAACGGCTCAAGTGGGCAGGCGAGCGCAGGAGGTATAGATATATGACAACAGGCGGCAGGCTTGAAACCCGATGGTGCGCCGACGACCATGCGCGTTCCGACCGCTGGAAGGAAGGCTGGCAGGACAAGGACACGGCAGGATGCGGACACAGCAAGCAGCGCCCCTGCGAGCCGGTTGCGAGTGAGCAGGAACAGGACGCCGGGCGCGCCTGGAAAGGTCGTGTGGAAGCAGAGGCGCTGCGGCGTGTTGAGCGCTGGCTGGCGCGTAGGCAGGAGCGCCTCTTGACCCGAGACGAGCGAGGTCAGCTTCTCGCGGTCACGGAGGCCGATGGCACAGAGGTTTCTTACCAGTATGATGACCACGGCGACCTGATCCGCATCTGCGAAGCCGACGGCCGCAAGACAGACTACCGGTACGACGAGCGACGACGGCTGACACAGGTCACCTACCCAGACGGCGAGGCAACGCATTACTGCTACGATGACGGTGACCGGCTTACCGGGATTGACGACCGGGGAACCGTGCACCGTTTCGAGTATGACTCCCAAAGTCGCCTCATGTGCTGCCGACAGGGCGCAAGCGGCGCGTCGGTCTATCGCTATGATGTGCAGGGACGTGTCACGGAGGCGCGCACCTCGGCCGTTTCGACTTGCTTCGACTATGACACCGAGGACCGTGTCATCGGCATCCATCAGACCATCGATGGGGTGACCCTGAGTCTGCGTCGGTCGTTCGATGCGGCGGGGCGCTTGGAAGCGCTCTGGCTGCCTGGCGGCGCGACGCCTGTGCGCTATGCCTGGGATGAGAAAGGCCGCCCGGAGAAGATCGCCTTCGGGGGAATGCCTGTCGCCTGGTTTGCGTATGACGAGGCCGAAATGACCACGCGCGTCCGCCATGCCAACGGCTGTATTGAGGAGATACAGGCCGATCCGATAGACCGCCGCACAACACAGCGTCGCGTGTCATGCAAATCGACAACGTTTTTCCAACGTGACTATGTGTACGACCTGGATGGCCGTATCCGCTCCGATGGCGCACACGGCTACTCCTACGATGCGGTCGGTCGCCTCAACACGGCGTGTTCTGAGAGTGTGTACAAAAAGCTAGATGTCACCCCCTCCGCCCCCGATTCCGGGAGAACTGACCGGTGCACAACACCTAAACTCCCCCAAGATTGGAGGTCGGGGGGCGATCATTGTATACACTCTGAGGAGGACGAAAGTTACGATGTGCACGGACGGTGCATCCGCAAGCGCGATGCCTCTGGCGAATGGACGTATCGCTACAACGATGCGGACCAACTGACGGAGGTGCGTCGGCAGGGCGCGTTGATCGCCGAATTTCTCTACGATCACAAAGGCCGGTTGGCGCAGGCAAAACTGAAGGGACGAACCGAAAGGTATCTCTATGGCCCTGCCGACGAACTGCTGGCTGTGACCGACGCGCAGGGCAAGCCCTTGCGTCGTCTGCTGCGGACGCCGTTCGGCCTGTTGGCGGAGATTCAAGGGGAGCGCGAACTTTTTTACCGGCACCACGACCATCGGGGGACATGCCATCTTGTCACGGATGCACAGGGCGAGGTCGCGGCGCGCTTCACCTATGCGCCGTTTGGAGCGCCAATCTCAGAAGAGAGCGCGTCGGGCGATATCGCGCCGATCTTCGACGGGCGAACGTGGCATGCGGAGATCGGACTGTACTACTTTGGGGCGCGCTGGTACGACCCGGAGACGCACCGCTTCCTCACGCCCGATACCTATACCGGCGGGCCGGACGACGCAAGGCTTGTTCACCCGTGCGGCCCGGCAAGCGGGCAGGTGGAACGCCGCGCGCAGATCCTCGCCGCCTGGCTGGAGCAGCCGTATGTGCGCGATCCCTACGCCTACTGCGGCGGCGACCCTGTCAACAATAGCGACCCGAACGGACACTGGTCGTTCGGCGGCGTGCTGCTCTCGATCCTGGGTGCAATCTGGACCCTGCCCAACACGATCTTCGGCCTGTTTCTGGAGATATTGTGCCTGGTGGGCGAGGTGATTCGCTGGCTCGTCTGGCTGATTACGGCAGGCAACGTCTCCTGGGAGACCCCCGGCTTCGACGTCGCCTCTTCGGGACGGCTCAACGCCTTTGCGCTGGTGTTCACCGGCGGCTTGCTCGGCTCTTTTTCGTCGCTGCTCGGCATCACCTTCGGCAATGTCTTCTTTGTGTACAAGCAGTGGCCAAGCAAGCCGTCCTTAAGCGCTCCGGGCAATGTCAGTCCATCGGCTTATAAGGGAGCGGTGTCGTTTCCCCGCAGCGAGGCGCTCTATGAACACGAACTGCGCCATACTAATCAATACGGCTGGTTTGGGCCATTCTTCCATCTGGGCCTGCCAGTCTTCGGCTTCTATGAGTGGGACGTGATCCTGCACGGCTACTCGAACGCCTGGACAGAGCGAGACGCTCGCGCTTATGGAGGCATCTGATGCCGACCCTGAAGCCAACCTTCACGCTTACCGTGGGAGGTCTGACATCCACCTCGGCGAACGCGGTAGCCGGGCCAGGACGCATCGTGATCGAGCGGGACATGGACGTTCCGGCGGACGCCGCGCAGATCACGCTGATGCAGCGTGGAGGCGTCAACCTGGGTGATCCTGTCGAGATCAAACTCGGCCACGATGGCGACGAGGAGACGGCCTTCATGGGGACAGTGGTCGCGCTCCAGCCTGGCCTCTCCGGCGTGGTCATCCGGGCGCTTGGGAAGATGCAAACGCTGCTCGACCTGCGCACCGCCGGGACATTCGAAAACCAATCGGTCGGCTCTATCGTACAGGACCTGATCGGTCGGTCGGGCATGGACACCGGCACCATAGACGACGGCCCGCAGTTACCGCGCTTCGCCGTGGATCGGCGGCTGAGTGGCTACGCACACGTCAAAGACCTCGCCGACCGGTTGGGCTTTGAGCTCTACGCCGACCGGACGGGCAAAGCGATGTTTCGTGGGCTTGGCCCGGCGGCCAGCCTGGACGCGGGCGGCGGACTGCTGGGCGCAGCCGCTGCGGCGCTTGGGCTGGGCGGAGGCGGCGAGGGCTACGCTTTCGGGAAAAATCTGCTGGCCGCCATTGGCGTGCGTCGGCCCGCCGCCTGGAGCGCGATCAAGATCGGCGGGGAAAGTCCGATGTCGCAGCAGGGCGATGAGACCGCACACTGGCTGACAACCAGCGACTCGGACTTCGACGGCGCGGCGGGTGATGGCGACCCGCAGCTTCTGCAACTCGATGCCGTGGCGCGCACCAAAGACCTGGCCGACCGGTTCGCGGCGGGCCGCCTGGCGGTCGCAACGCGCCGGGCCGGGCAGGCGACGATCACGACGCTGGGCCGCCCGCAGGTGGACCTGGGCGATGACCTCAGTATAAACGGCGTAGCGGACAACCTGGTCAACGCAAGCGGTTACGTGCGCGCCATCCGACACTGCTTCGGCGACGCGATCGGATTTGTGACCGATTTTCGGATCTTTGTGGATACAAACAGATGAGCCAGTTGATCGACATCATACGGCGCGTGGTGCTTCAGGAGCTGGCGCGCAACCGCACCTGCCTACTGGGTGTCGTGACCGCCGTCTATGCCCATGAGGACGCAGACGACCGCAACAACTATGAGACGGACGTGCGGCTGAAACACGAAGACCTGGTGCTGACAAAAGTCCCAATGGCGGTCAGTCATGTCGGGTTCGCTGCGCCACCGCGCATAGGCGATCTGGCACTTGTGCAGTTTGTGGACGGTGATCTCAACCAGCCGGTCATCGCAGGACGCTTCTATCATGCCGACGAGCGTCCGCCGCTGCACCAAGAGAACGAGATGCTGTTCGAGCAGCGCTGCGCGGACGGTAAACTCAACCATCTGCGCTTCGCCGCCGACGGCAGCATCATTCTGCAGCGCGATGTCACCAAGCCGGAGGACAACAGCGAGGCACAGGCGACCATCCAGATCACGCCCGCAGGCGATATCGAGATCAAGACGAAGGAGAAGGTCGTTCTCAAACTGACCAACGAGAACAGGTTGGAGATCACCGCCGACGGCCTGCCGATCCACATCAAATGCGACAAGCTCACCCTGGACGGCAACATGGATGTGAACGGCGATGTAAAGGTCAGCGGCGGAGGACACAGCACAACCATCAGCGGCAATGAGATCATAGGGTCATAAAAGGAGTGTACGTTGGGCGATCTGGTGTTGAAAGGCAATCTGAACCTGATGCTGAATCTGACGCTCAAGGGCGAGGGGGGCAAGGTCCTTATCGGCACAAATGAGGCACTGGTGGAACGGACTCCTCCCGGCGATCCGGAACAGGGAACCAGCCCGGCTCCGGTGCTGATTCCCCCGCCCCCGGCGACTCCGGCAGATGCCGACCTGAAGGTATGGGTCGTCAAGAGTTTCAACAGCACCGTGATGGCCGATACCAGGCCGATCGTTGCCCTGGGGATGGCGATGCAGGGTGGATCGCCCGGCGGTGCGCCGGGGCCGCCGACCTGGCCGGGCATGATGCTGCCGAGTTCGGGCAACACCGAGACGGTCACGATCAATCATATTCCGATCAATGTGGTCAACGACAAGGCGATCATCTTTCCAAACGGCGCCAGCGCCCCGCTGGCGACCAGCGGACAGGGTTAGAGATGGCAAGCATTGTACTGGAGATCCAACAGCCCGCGCATAACGCGACGCTCGTCGGTCAAACGACGGTGCGGCTCCAAGGCCGCGTCGTGACGTCGCATCCAGGGCCGCTGTTCTACAAGTGGTACTCCAGTCTAAATGCGCCGACCGATGTAAGTCGGACGGCGCTGAACTGGAACGACCACCAGGCGCTCGACTTCTCGCCGGCGCTGTCGCCCGGCTCGCACATCCTCACCTTCACAGCCAAAGATGTGGACGGAGATGCACTGGCGGACCTGCAGCAGGTGCAGACAGCCGGCATGGCAGGCGGGCCGCTGGACGCCCAAAGTCCCTGCATCTTCCATCTCTTTCGGGCGGAGATGGTGCACCCGCAGGCGAGCTTGAGCCGGACCAACAGCACGCTGGACGCCCTAGCGCCCGTCAAGTGGGCGGCGCCAGAGTATCAGGCGATCAACCGGTTGCGCTATCTGTGGCGGCTGACACCGAGGGGCGCGCCGGCCGGTCGCAGCAGCGCCGAGATCCCGCAGGCGAGCCTGACCCCTATTGCGCCGACGATTGCCGGCGATCCGGTGTTGCTGCGTTTTCAAGGCGCCCTGCCGCTCGGCCCGACGGACACAGGCAGTTACGACCTGACACTGCGTGTCGAAGACAACGCCCTCGGTAGCACGGTGGGGCATGAGGTGACGCGGACCGTCACTATCGTGTGAAACGAAACGTGAAGAACAACCATGGCTGAGCGTGAACAACTATTTGGAACCGATCTGAGGGTGGACGCGCTCGCGACCGGATTCGAGCTGGTCTCGAACAATCGCGGCGACCTGCTCCTGGTGGCGGGCAACGAC
Organism: uncultured Gammaproteobacteria bacterium; assembly: GCA_963773125.1. GTDB lineage: Bacteria > Tectomicrobia > Entotheonellia > Entotheonellales > Entotheonellaceae > CAVZBC01. Next base: position 30,098 of record CAVZBC010000054.1, read on the forward strand.
AACATCGTCCAGGCATTGACCCTGCGCCTTAGCGTGCGGCGGGGAGAGTTGGCTCCGCTCGGACAGCCGGACTATGGTTCGCGGCTGCATGAGTTGATCGGTGAACCCAACATCAAGCGTACCTGGCTCAAGCTGATGGCCTTCGCCCGTGATGCCGTCGAGCAAGACCCGCGCGTGTTCAGGGTCGACGCCGTGCAGGCCGAACCGCTGGACCGCAATCTGGTCCGCATTACGATGGACGTGACGCTGATCACTGCGCCCAACCCGCTTAATCTGGTGTTCACCTTGAATCTGGGGGCGGTATGATAGACCCTGGCCGGCCCTTTTCACGGCCATTTCAGGACCTGATCGAATCGCTGGAAGCACGGATTCGTGAGGGTGTGGAACAGCCTGCAACCTTTGAGGTGGTGTTCAATAACGCCGTCGCGACCTATGCGCTGCCGACAAACTTGTTCACCGTCACGCGCGTGACCGGCCTGGTGAGCGGGCGCTTCACGGTCTTTACGGAGAACACGGACTATCGGCTCGCCGGAAACCAGTTGACCTGGCGTAGGCTGGCCGATGGCGCGGCGGACGTTCTGACGCCACAGCCTGGCACCCGCTTCCAGGTCGAATACACGTTTCGAGGCCGTCCGGCAGGGCTGACCGACTTCAATCCTGGCAGTGTGATCGGGACGCTGGTGCGCGCCGTGGCGCATGAGATAACGCTGCTCTATAACCAGATGGACGAAGCCTATCGCCGCGCCTTCATCGATCAGGCAAGCGGCGTGGCACTGGATAACGTCGTGGCGCTGCTGGGCGTGGTGCGCAACCCGGCACTCAACGCGCAGGGGCGGGTGCAGTTCAGCCTGCGCCGCGCTCCGCGTGACACCGTCTCTGTGCCGAAAGGCACGCGCGTCACCGATCAGGCCGGGCGCGCCTTTGTGACGACGGAAGAGGGCCGGGTCATAGCGGTCGCCGATCCGGCCCAGGCACCGGTCGAGATTGTGCCGCAGTCCGGGGGGCAGCTAAAAGTCGGGGAGCGGATCGCACAGTTGGTGGCCGTCTGGAAAGAGAGCGACAACGAGCCGACGGCGGGCAATACATTCCCCACACAGCCTATCTCGGCGCAGCAGCCCTTCGGTGCGGACGAGCGCACCATCCAACTGCAGAACAGTGCACTGCCGGACGCGCGGGTGCGGGTGCGCTACGTGCCCAAGAGCGTGACGGTGGCGGTCGAGGCAGTGGACCCTGGCCCGGAGGGGAACGCCGCGGCCAATACCATCGTCGTCATGCCGACCCCACCCCCCGGCGTGGCGGGCGTGGTCAACGAGGAGCCGTTGACGGGCGGGCAGAGCGCCGAGGCGGACGACCTGCTGCGCGAGCGGGCCAAGCACGCCCTGGAGCGTTCCGGCAACGCCACGTTGAACGCCATCAAATTTGCAGTGCTGGACCTGGACGATGTGGAGGGCGTGGAGGTGCTGGACCTATCGGTGGACGAGACGATCCCGCTCGGCGAGGTGCAGGTGCGCTACGCAGGAGGCACGGCCGACAAGGTACGCCAGGTGGTGGACGATACACGCGCCGCCGGCATCCGCGCCAGGCTCCAGACCATCGATAGCATCCTGATCTCCGGCACATTCTATGTGCTGCCCGATACGACGCCCTCGTCCGACTCAGAGAGCCGTTTCCGGGCCGCCGTGTTGCAGTTCATCGGTACGCTGCAGGTCGGCGATCCGCTCTCTATCCGACGGCTCAATGCGCTCGTCTACAACATTCCCGGGCTTGCCGACGCGGCCGAGGCGCAGCTTCAGTGGCAGCGCCGGACGCCCGCCGGTCTGGACCCGACCAAAAACGATATCACGACCGACCCGTTCACCGTGTCCCGCTCCGAGGCCATCAAGGCCGACGAGGGCAGTCTGTTGGTGAAGCAAGTGGCGGCACTGCGAGTCGTCGGGCCAAGCCGCACGGCGGGGGGCGACTATCAGCTGATCTGCAGCTTGTGGACTCGACCGGCGCGGCAATCACCTTCCGTAACTTCACGCTCAACATTGGCGTCGCCCTGCGGGCGCACTTGCTGCATGTGGAGGGCCAGACCGAGCGCATCAGTAGCCTGAATAAAACGCTGACATTCACCAGCACGGCCCTGGTGACGCTGACCATCACGCAGGCGGAGGCGACCGCCGGTTTCCGCCCTGCCGACCATGAGCCGACGGTGGACGTGCTCATCACGCCGACGGCCTATCCTGGCCTGAACAGCGACGCCGCAAAGACGACGATCACGGTACCATAAATTATGTCTTACAAGACCGACCGATTAGTCGAACTCTTTCCCGATGCATTTGCTGCCGCCGATCCCGGCGCGCTGCTGCATACGCTTCTGGACGCCCTCGGCGCGGAGTTCCTGGATGCCGACGACAGCCTCAAGCAGCTGCTGAAGTCACACTGGGTCCACTACGCCAGCGGCGCGGCATTGGATGGCCTGGCCTCTATCTTCGGAGTGACGCGCCTCCGACTCCGCGACGGCCTGACGATGGAGAGCGATGAGGCGTTCCGACTGCGACTCAAGTCGGTCGTGCAGTTGTTCACCGGAGGCGGCACGGTGCGGGCGGTCAAGGGGGCAGTGCGCTCCGCGCTTGGTCTACCGTTCGACCTGGATCAACTGAACCTACCGGCGCGCTTCCAGCCGCTTCGTGACGCTATCGATGGCCTGGTGACGCTGGAGGAGTTTTCGCCCACCGTTGAGCGCCTGACGGAGACGGTTATCACCGAAGTGAACGGCGCAAGCGAGCTTGTGCTTGTCGTAGACCTCCCGACCGTCGAGGAGGAGCGGCCCACGATCGCGTGGAGTTTTCAGGATAGCGGTCGGAGGCTGAGTCTGGAGCTGAACGGCAGCGGGCAGGGCGTCAAAGTGACGGACGACCTGCTTATTCGGCCCGGCGACACACTCTTTCTCTCTGCGGAGGCGGATGGTCAATTGATCGCCCGCCTGAACGGTGTGAACGTCACCAACCGTTTTACCCGGCTCGATGGAACGTCGCCGCCGCTGCTGCCGGCGGTTCCGCTGACGCGCAGCGAATGGAAGTTCCGGGCGCAGAGCGGCCTGTACAGCCTGAGCGCCTTTGACACCGGTGAGACGTTCGACCTGCCGCGCTTCCGCGTCGAGATGACCTGGCCGCGCTTCCAACCGCTGACCTTCAATGTCTTCGTACCCTACTTTCTGGAAGCAACCGTGCGGCAGTTGGCGGAGCTGTACGGCTTTACCGGCAAGCTACTGGCCTTCGAGGGGCTGCCGCCGGAGCGGATTCAAGAGGTCGTCAATCAGACGAAGGCGGCGGGCGTGCGCGGCAGCGTCCATTTCACGCTGAACGTTTTCGAGCGGCAGCAGCAGGCCGACCAGGTCAGGATCGATGGGACGTTCGTTCATTCCGATACGGCCGAGATGGTGGATTCGCTGACGATCGGCAGCGTCAATCAGACTCAGGAGGTACATGACACCTCCGATCGGGTGATGCTGGGCGGCGTGTTCGACGTCTCCTCGTTCGACGGCAGTTTCGGATTTGTGGCTTAAAGGAGAAGCAGGATGCAGGAGCATAACGAGATGCGCGGACAGGTGTGGTTGCAAATCCTAGACCGCGAAGGGCGAGTCGTGGCGGAGCAGCACCGCAAAAACCGGATCGTGCAGTCTGGCCGGCTGCTGGTCGCGCAGCTTTTTGGCGGGGTATCGGGCGGCGCAACGCTGGGCAAGGTGACCCACATCGCAGTCGGCACAAACGGCACCGCGGCTGCCGACGATCAGACCAGCCTGCTGGCCGAACGCGCGCCGCGCAAGCCGGTCTCAGACCCGACTTATACGCCGTTTACCGAGGACGGGGTGGCGCGCATCAGGGTGGGGCTGACGACGACGTTCGACTTTAACGAAGCCAATGGGCCCGACGCCTTGCAGGAGGCTGGACTCTTCACTGCAGACACGGGTGGCGTCCTCTACAATCGTGTCACCTTCGACCCGGTGACGAAAACCAATGCATTTAAGCTGACGCTGCTATGGGAAGTCGTTTTTTAAGCGCAAGGAGGAGAATCCATGGCATTCACCCCGATACCTACAACTGTTGAACAGTCCATGCACAACCTCGGTATCCGGGTTGAAACTAGACGGCGTGCTGGTCTCCGACCTCTAGCACCAGGGAAGGCGGTTGGGGCGATCATCGGTAAGGCGCTCGGCGTGCTCAACCGGGGCAAGGGCAAGATTCCTGTGCTGGTGATACTTACAATAGACTTCTCGCAGAAGTCATGGGATAGACGTCGTCAGGACATGCGGCGCATGTCGCTGCAAAAAGAGGCTGAAGGACACACATATGGCTTGCGCCCTCGTCGAGGCGAGGCTTTATGGAGGCGAAGAGGGGATTCCGATGCGAGAGCAGTTGGAACACAGACTTAAGGATCTCAAGGCCGAGTTTGCGTCGGGACAGAAGCAACTCGAAGAGTTGGAGGCGCAGACCAATAGTGTCCGCACTGTGATGCTGCGGATCAGCGGCGCGATCCAGGTGCTGGAGGAGGAACTGGGGACGTCCGTCGCGATGAACGGTGCAGCCGAGCCAGAACAACAGGCGGTGCTTTCGATGCGGCATGAGGGTCGCGACCATGTTGAGCAGCCTTGAAACCGCACTGCAAAATCTGATCGAGAGCGCGCTGCCCGACCTGTTCGGCGGGGAGAATGCGCCGGTGAGTTGGAATATCGCCAATCGGCAGTTTCAGGTAGATAAGAACTCGCTCGAACCCGCCGCTGGAGAGCCGCGCACCGACGACCGTGTGGATAGCTTGCTGTTCAACGCAGCCACCCCTGCGGGGCCGTACACACTTACGCAGCCGCCTTCTCCCGGCCCGCGTCGAATCAGCCTGGTCACCGGCTCCGGCGACCGTATTCCGCTGCGTGAGGAGGAAGTCGTCTGGAACTCGACCGCACCCCGCGAATTCACGCTGGCCCTGCGGCCTTCGCGTGACGTGACTGGCATCACCAACGTGCGCGCGCTCTATGGTGTGACAGCAATCTTTACACGCATCAAGGCACTCTATACATTCACCGTACAGATGGAAGCGGACAGCAATGCACAGCTGAATCAGGCCGAGTCGCTGGTCATTGCCGTCCTGGTGCTGAACCGCGAGAGTCTGCTGGCTGCGGCGCAGGCGAGTTTCACCGACGGCAACTACAGTTCGGCCGTGGTCGTCGAAAATCTGCATCTGACCCAGGGCGTGCGGACTGCACAGTCCACCACGCTGACCCTGAGCGCCGCCATCGAACTGAAGGCCAGCCGTGCGCTGGAGGCGGACGAAGGCCGACCCATTACCAAGATACGGACTCCCGGTCGACCGCTCGACCCCAATCGTCCGGTGGATATCTTCATCGAGGTGGACGCCTGATTTCACGTGCAAATGGCTGCCGAGGAACGCGGAGAGACGCGGCTCCAAATCATGGAAAGGCGTCAGAGGAACGTGGTCTATCAAGAAGGTCTTGGAGAGAGCCATGAGTCGTAAGAAAGCGGTGCTGATCCTCGACCTGGATCGCTATGCGGAACAACTGGCCTACGTATCCGAGCGGGCCCAGGTCCTCTACTCTCTGGGCAACCATCTGTGGGCCGCCATCACAGACGACCAGGCCTCACGCTTTGCAGAGCAGGGCATCCATGTGCAGATCGATGAGGATGCCGATGAGGTCGTGCTGCCCGCGATCGTCTTCGACCCTGCCGAGGGTGAGCCGCAGCCGCCGGAGAATCTGCGCGCCCTGGAGCCGAGGGGGGAGGAGACGGCCTACTATCTGGTCGCGTTCATCGGGCCACCGCAGCCGGATATGATCATGCGAATCCAGGACATTGGTGGCGTCTATGTGCAGAATCTGCCTATCCACATCGGCCTGTTTCATCTGACAGCCGCACAGGTCGCCGCCGTGCGCGCGCTGGACTTTGTGCGCTGGGTCGGTATCCATCACCCGGCCTATGCGCTCAGTCACGTTCTTGCCGGGAACCCGGAGCCCTTCACCGCCGTTACGCTGAGTTCGCTTGCCATTGCGCCCGACGCCCTGCCGCCGCCCGACAACGGCAACGCGATCCTTCTCTTCTTCGACGACGTGGACATCGAGACGGCGCGCCCCTGGTCACCGAGCCTGGCGACGCGCCAATTCTCTACGATATGCAGAGCGGTTTTGTGCTGAAAGCGACCGCCGGCAGTCTTCTACGTCTGCTGCGTTTGCCGGGTGTCCGGGCTATCGAGCCGTTTATGCCGCCGACGGTTGGGAATAACCGGGCGGGCGGTATTACGGGCGTCAATGAAGTTCGCGACTTCCGCAATACCGACTTCCTCATCAATCTGGACGGCGCCGGTGAGATCGTCGGTATCGTGGACACTGGCCTGGATACAGGTGTGATCGCCACTGTTCATACCGACCTAGCAGGCCGCGTGCTGCAGATCAATCACCTGACCACACCCGGCACGACCGTGCCGGACACCTTTCCACATGGTACGCACGTCACTGGAACAATCGCGGGTGACGGCAATCGTTCCGGCGGACGTATTCGTGGCGTCGCCCCCGCCTGCCAGATCGTGTTTCATGGGATGTTCACCGGTAATACCTCGCAAGGCATCATCAATGCACATGACGCCGGCGCGCGCGTGCATAACAACTCCTGGGGGAATGGCCCCTTGGCCGGCAACGCGCCCTCGAACAATCCCTATACAGCCGGCATATCCGACGTTCTCGACCGACTCTGTCTGCTATACGGCGACAGTCTGATCGTATTCATCTCTCAAAACTACGAGTCGGATCAGCCTCCGCCTCCTCTCCCGCCCGCCGTCGTTGGGGACGGTATTCTGGATGCGAGTCGTCTGACGCCGCAGTCCACAGCCAAAAACGTTCTGACCGTCGGCGCGAGCGAAAACCTTCGGAAAGATGATGGGGACAACCGAAGTTACGATGTGCGCTCACCTGGAAACTTCAATACCGCGCCCCCGCTAAACGCGATATCCACCATTCCCGCACCAGGCTTTAACATCTCGGATAGCGCGGAAGATATCGCGCTTTTCAGCAATCGCGGCCGCGTCGCGATTGCCCCCCTCGGACGCGTCAAGCCGGATATCGTCGCACCGGGCACAAATATCATCTCCCTGCGGTCATTGGCGCCGAATCCGGCGGCGCCGCCGCCTCTGCTGCCACCCAATTTGGCCCCCGCCAGTCTTGGTGCTGCCAACGCCTTCTACGACATCATGCATGGCACTAGCATGGCTGCGCCGCACGTCACTGGGGCGGCTCTCCTGACGCGGCAGTACTACCGGACCCTGTTTGGGCAACTGCGCCGACCGATACTGCTTCAGGCGGTCGTGCCCGGCCCCGCGCCTGCGCGCGACTTTGTGGATCGGCCTGCCCTCTGCCCGCATGTGGACGGATTCGTGTTCGCCTGGGCGGAGCCGGAGCAGCCTGCCAACGCGAAGCGCCTGCTGGCCGCGCGCTACAGTCATGATTTGACAGCGCGGACGGTGCAGCGCTTGCCGCTGCAGGCCAATATCGGCAACTTTCCCATGCCGATGTTGGCGCGGCACGGCGACGCCACGCTCTCCCTACGCCGTCACAGCGATAACAATCTGAAACTCGAACGCTACCTCCGCGATCTGACCCCCGATCCGGCTTTCACCGTCGCGAGCTTCGGGATCGACAACGCACCCGACCCGACGAAGCGGGCAGCCATGCTCGTCGTCAATAACGATGTGGTGGTCGTCTGGGGCACCAATGCGGACTTGCTGAGCTTCCGGCACTTCAACGCCATCAATGGCGACTCCCCCGATGTCGTGCCCTTTCTTGTCACGCACGCCGTACAGATGTCGCCCCATCCCTTTATCGCGCACAACGGCACAGACTACGGAGTGGTATGCGTAGACCGAGACGGTGCAAACAACAAACTGGTTTTTGCGAGCATCGGCGACGTTGGAGGAACCGTTCGGATTGGAACTGCCGACTTCTTGACACAGGCCGGCTCCATTCGCGATCCTCATATTCTGTGGGATACGCGGCACAACCGCTTTGTGGTCGTCTGGTGCGATGGGCGCAATCGCACCGATAGCGAGATCCTTCCTGCGCTTCTACGACGCTGCCGGTACAGCCCAGGGTGGTGAGGTCACGGTGTTCAGCCTGCCTGCCGCACCCAACGCGACCACGCTGCGCCGTCCCTTTATCGCACTGCATCCGGACAGCGGCTATGTTCTGCTCTGGGAGGACAACTCCCACACACCCGCGCCGGGCCTCGGCGCGTCATTTGACGTCTACCTGGTCTTCCTGGACGATACTGGCGCACGGGATGCGCGCCTTAATCCTGGTCGCGGCCCGCTCCGCATCTCCGACACACCGCGCGACACCGCCGGGTTTGCCGCGCTGGTGGACGCACAGGGCATCCTGGTCACCTGGCAGAGCAACGACGAACTCAATTCCGACCGCCTCGGTGTCTTCGCGCTGCGGATCACACTGCAGGGCGCGTTTCAGGCGCAGGTAGACCCGAACACACCTCTTATCAACAGCAGCCGTTATGTGCCGCACCTGCTGCTTGAACACATGGCTATGTCGCTGACGGGTGTCTCGATGGCCTGGGCCGGCGGGCGCTATGGCTTCTTGCTGCGCGGCGCCCCGGGCGCAGCCCCTGGCCAGCCGAATCGGATCAGTTGATTCGGACCAATGCCGATGCCTTGCCGGACACAACGTTTGGTGCAAATAGCGTGCTCGATCTTGCCGCCTTCAACCTGACCTTCCTGCGCCATGAACTCTACTGGGCCGCCAATCCGGGCAATCTGATCGCAGCGATGGTTCCGAAGACGAAAGATCCGCGTGTGCATCTGTTCGATGGAGAGGGCGCACCCGCTGCAGCGTTCGGCACAAACGGCATCGTCCATATCAATGAGCCGGGCGGTGTGACGCCCAATGTGACGCCACAGGTCGGCCATATTACGACACCTGCCTTCCAGATCGTGGTGGTCTATGGCGTCACGGCTCCTGGCGGTGTGCGGCTGCGCTATACCGTGCTGAACGGGGACTTGGCGCGACGGTCACGGCGCCCCTGAACCTGGCCAATGCGGCGGGGGTGGCGCCACATGGCTGGCTCCACTGCATCGAGAGTACCGTTGTCGGCACGCCCTCATTTTCTATTGCAGCCTGGCATACGCGCCCCACACCAACAACCGCCGACATCATGGTGGGCCGGTTCCAGATGAACGGTACACTGGTCGCTGCCCCACCCGGACAATCCGATCAACCTAACAGCCGGCTCGCCCGGTGAGTCGCTCCGTGCCGTCATCGCGCCGCGTCCGGACGCCGGCCTGCCTCGTTACGTGAGTTCGCTGTGGCCTGGCAGTATCGCCCTAACGCGGCGAGTCCCTGGGAGATACGGTTCAGCCGCCTGCGTAGCAACGGACAGATTATCGCGAACGCGCCGCTGGCACCGGCCGTTGTCACACAGAACGTGCAGGTCATCGCGACTCCCGCACCGCTGAACAACATCGAGCCGCAACTGGTCTGTACCTTTGTCCATGAGCCACCCGGTCAGCCTTCGCCGCTGCCTCTGCCGGTCACCAGAGGGCTATTCGAGGGTACGGTCTAGCCTGGTTAGAACAGAATGGGGTCCGGCGCACGCTGGAAGTTACCGCCTTGGACGAGAACGGCAATCGTGCGATTCTCTCTCGCCCGGCAGGCCTTGCGGCCGTCCAGGCGCCCATCACGACGGTCAGTTGATCTTGCTGCCAGCGTTCAGGATTACAAGCTGCTCTGGAACGGGCGTATCTTCCGGCTAACCTGGACGGAGACGTTACAGGTCGGAGCCAACACGGTCGTGCGGCACCGGCAGATGGCGCTGACCCGGCACGGCAGCCTGCAAGTCTTCTTCCAGCCGAGCGCGCCACTGCTGCGCGCAACATTGATCAACGGCGCGCGCAACCTGCGTGGCAACCAACTGCCCAGCTTAGGCAACCATCCCAACGATGGCTATGGCTGGGGCCGGGTGAACCTACGCCAATCGCTTGCGCCCACGCCGCCGATCACCTTCCATGTGCGCGACGATAACGCGCTGGAGCAGGGCCGGACGGCACGCTATCGCTTCACTCTACCGCCGGACACTGTGCTGCTTCGCACAACGCTTTCGTGGAACGACGTACCGGGCGCGGCGCTGGTCAACGAGTTGCATCTGCGTGTAACGCTTCCCACAGGCCAGCTCTGCTTCGGCAACAACTGGCAGGCTCCGCCTCTCCCACCGCCTCCGCCTTCGCCCCCATCAACTGCGCATCTGAGCCAGCAGTTTGCGCCGGTGGCTCCGGTACCGGCCTTACAGACCATCCACAACACGGAGCAGGTCGTCGTACAGAATCCGCCGCCTGGCGACTATATCGTCGAAGTGATCGCTTCAATCGTGGCCCGAGACAGCCTGAACCAACTGGGAGTCCAGCCCTACGCTCTGGTCTTTGTCGGCAGCGGTACGGAAACCTTTTTCACTACGCCGACGACCGGTGTCCCGCCGCCCATTGGGTTCTACTGACCCAGGTTCAAGGGGGTGTGGCGCGCGGCAATGAATTTGGTTCTAATGTAATGGACCCGCCTTTGCAGCACGGCTTCTATGAGCCAGAATGATTTCAGGGTGAGGCGAAATCATTCCACACAGCAGAAGGCGAGTCCAATGAAACAAAAGCCTAGCGTATTAGGGATTGATCTGGCAAAGCAGTTTTTCACGTGGTGGGGATGGATGAGAGGGGGCATATTGTACTCACAAAAGCCTGACGCGGGAAGCGCTGCTGCCGGGTCATGTGCCTCCAGGCAACGGATAATTCCAGCGGGAGCCCATGCGGTAAAATAATCTCCTTTCACCACCGTGAGAGGAGATATCGTCATGGCGCCGGACCCGTTGTTTTATCAACTCCTACTGGTTGCGCTCGTGTTCATCTGCCTCATCCTCCATATCGGGTGGCCTGATCCTCGACGTCCCGCCCCCCAAACGACCGCCAAGCCAGATCAACCCCGCCGCAAGCGCTCCACAGAACCCAAACCCTTTGCCGGATACATCCACAAACCAATATGCGAGGCGTGTGAGCAAGGACTCGATACGCGTCCCAAAGCCCCTGGCTCGCCACCTCCGATGATCATCTTTACGCGGGGACGCCGGCGCACCGTCGATACCTCGGGGCATTTTTGTCCCGATCACGATTGCTCGTATCACGGCTGGCTCGGCCGCGGCAATATCCGCGCCAACGGCCATCCCGGTGGCCAGCCCTGGCACCAGTTCCAATGCGTCTCGTGCCAGGGCTATTTCTCTGAGACGCACGGCACGATCTTTCATGGGAAGCGCTCTTCGCTGGAGCTCATCGTGCACGTCATCGCCTGTTTGGCCGAAGGCTGGGCATCCGGGGCACGGCACGGGTGTTCGAGATCGACCCCCATACGGTGCTGGGGTGGTTGGTGGAGGCCGCGGAGCAGCTCAAAGCCTTTTCGACCTATTTTCTCCACGATTTACACCTCAATCAGGTCCAACTCGACGAACTGTACGCCGTGCTCAGTGCGGTCAGAGACGGTGATATGAGTGCAGCCGAGGCGATTGAGCGTCTCTCGCGGTCCCCCCACTGGGTGTGGACGGCGATCGACCCTGAGAGCAAATTGCTGCTGAGCGTCCAGGTGGGGGAACGCACCCTGGCCATGGCGCAAGCCGTGTTGCATCACATCGCTCAGCTGTTGGCGCCTGGCTGTGTACCGCTCTTTCTGAGCGACGGGTACGCGCATTACCTCACCGCCATCGTGACGCATTGCGGGCGCTGGGTGCAGCCGCCTCGGCGCCAAGCGAGAGGCCCCGCGCCCAAGCCGCGCTGGATGCCGTTGCCTGGTCTCCTCTATCCGACATTCCGCACAGAGGCCCTGATTTTGGTGCATTTTTATCGATAAAACCATGCATACCGCTTGCCCAGGAGTTGGAGGAGGTGCTGGTGCTCGTCGGTCAGATTCAGAGTTATGAGTCCCTGTCCCGGAATGTAGAGCACATGAATCCCCACGAAGTAGTGGAACACCCAGCGTGCCGTCGGGTGCTGGATGCGCTTGCCTTTTTGGTCCGGAAAGGTGGCCTCATGCTCCTTCAGGACTGTGCGGATACGGTATGCGAGGGCCGCATAGACGAGCAAACACACCGTCATCACCATCAAGAGGGCCATAATGCGCTCGGGCTTTTTGAGAGAGAGGGAGGAGGCCAAAAATTGCGGGTCTTTGAGGAAGCGAAACCCGCGTTCTGCCCGAGCTTGCCCTTTGTATCCATCGAGCACGGCCTGGGATGCTCACTGGCCCTCGTCCAATGCATTCGTCGCGAGAATAAAACAACTCTGCTGGTCGACGCGCGCCTGACGGTCCGTGAGCCGCGAAGCCAGAGCTCCTGCGATATGGTAGACCATCTGGTCAGGCTGGGCCTCCGGGCCTGGTCGCCCCCGCTTCCCATAGCGTGGCGTGGGGCAGATGGTGCTGTCGTGGAGAAACGTGGTCTGCAAGGCTGCCCCAAAACCTGCGAGCGCCTGCTGGGCATCTGCTTCACAAGCAAACGCGGTCCGGCACAGCGTCTTAAAGGCTTTGACGTCGTGATCACTCTGCGTACGCCACTGCTTGTCGCCAGTGCGCTGGGCCTGGGGCTGGCGCTGCTCGGAATAGATGAGGACCCAGCGTTGTGCCACGCCGCCATACGTCGCCCGCAGACTGCGCCCACGATCCCCCTCCTGCAAAGGCGGCATGGTCGCTGGCTGCGCTTGGGCCAGGACCTCCTGGGCCTCGGTCAAGGTCGCCGGGACGCGGGTGATCCACTTGAGGCTGGTGTCGGCCAGCTTTTGCAGATTCTCGGCGCTCTAGAGGGCACTGTCGGCCACGAGATAGGTGGGATTGGCAGTGGGGTGGAGCTGCGCACTGTGGTCACTGAGAACCTGGCCAAACGCTTTGCCATCATGACTATTGCCACTCAGGGGCTGCATCAACACCGGGATACCGGCGTGGTGCTCCACGACCAACTCCAACATCACTTGGTTCAGATCGGGGCGATGCTCCCGACTAGAGCCGTGGGTGATGTGCACAACCTGGTCGTCAGGAGCCTTCTCGCTGTTAGAGCGGCCATCGACATGGAAACTCGTCGTATCGAGATGGCGGAACGTGGGCGTCAGCCCCAAACGCGCGGCTGCCGTGGCGGCAATGAGGCTATAGAGTGCCGTCACGCCAAAGTCGTAGAGGGTATCGAGGGCGCGCCCGCGGGTGTCATCATTGAGATGGCTGGCCTGAATGCCTGGGGCAATGAGGCGCGAGATGGGCTTATTCTGGAAAAAATGGGGGACGAGGTAGAGCTGTTGGTTGAGAAAGCCCAAACCGTTGAGCACCATGGCTTGGACCGCATGGCCGGCGGTCACAATCCGCATTTCCGGGTCTTGCTTGGTGGCTCGATCAATGACTTCAGTGATGCCGAGTTCTTCAAACATGCCCGCGACTAGACCCAAGTGATCTAAGACCTGTGTGCGGTACGGTTGCGGTGGTGGTGAGATGTCAGGGCGGTACGAGTGTCGCATAGTCTCCTCCTTTACAGAGGGATTGTATCGGCACCCAAAAATTACTCAATGACACGTGAGTGGTGCGGAATGGCGGCTCTATGCGCAAGTGGTCAAGCAGATGCGGCGGCGACGCCTCGTCGCGGTGAAGCATCGCGTCGTGTTTGGCACGCAAGCGGCGGTGGGCCAAGTCTGGGCGGTTTGTGGCTGGCAGATCCAGACGGCGTTTGTCGAACGGCTCAATCTCAGCCTGCGCCAGCGGGTGGCGGCGATCGGGCGTCGTAGCGCCACGCCGTGTAAGCACCAAGAGGGGTTAGGTCACCAACTGGCGCTCTTCCAGGTGTATCATAACTTTGTGCTGCCCCATGCCAGTCTGCGCCCAGCGCTCGCCGCGCCTCTGTCCACCCACGGGACGGGATTGGCCAAGGTCTGGCAGCCGCGTACCCCGGCAATGGCGGCCGGGTTGACCGACCATGTGTGGTCGCTGCACGAGGTGTTGCGCTTTCGGGTGCCCCCATGGCCGCAGCCGCAGACGGGCTAAGAACTGGCGGGAGGTGAGCATCGTGGCGTTGAGCATTCCAGGTGTGTCCAGATGGAGACCCACAGGACTGGACAAAGGCTTCAAAACCTGTTTCAGGTGCGTATGAGCGGCTGATTGCCCCCTCTGAGACGGCATGAGAGAGGGCTCGACACATTATCCGTTGCCTGGGGCACACGACCCGGCTGGCCAGCGCTGGAGGCTGCACACAGGTGGTGCTTGCCTGGTGTCTTCCAATCTGCGCGGCTCGTAGAGCCCTCCGGGCTCGCTCAAGCTCCTCCAGCACATTATCCGGATTCACTGGACCGTCCCCCCATCCCGGGTGACCGTCTACCAAAACGGCGCCGCACGCTTCTAGAGCTTGCCCCACACTTCCACGGTCAACACGATGATCGAAGGCACCACGTCCGTACCTGTGACAAGCAAGTGCCCTGCCGCTGTCGTCACAGCCTCCTTCAGCCGCCAATCACCCTGCCGCGGCAGTGGCGGTAGTGCTATATCCCATGTTCAAGGGGTCTGAATGTCCCTGCCATTTTTTTTGGCTGAGGGCGCTTCATACCACGAGGCGTCGAGACCGAGCGCATCACAGACCAACAGGTGATAAGGTTGGACACCATGAGAGCTGCGCGACCTCTTGATCATCTATCCATAGCTGAACGAGTACTACCTGTGCAAACAAGGCCACCACCACCGCCGCCGTCGGGATGGCGGTCAAGCCTTTGTTGCCTGGGAGCTGCTGGTCATGCGTACGCAGGTGCAGACGGACCTGTCGCTGGATCACACTGTAGACCAGCAAGCCCAGCACCGTCAGCATCGCTAACGCCGCAATCCGTTCGGGCTTCTCCAGCCACACGGGGGCGATCGCCGCGGGGTTCTTGATCCAACGAAAACCAGGTTCTACTGTCGTGTTCTGCTCCTGATAAGCCTGGAGAATCTCGGCATCGCCGCATACCTCAGCGCCGACGGTCGTGGCCAGTACGGCCCACCCATTGTCCTCCTCTGCATTGGCCAGGGCTGCAACCTCCACCACCAGGCGATAGCCCGACTCGAGCGACGGTGGGTCCAGTCTTCGCTGGCCGGCCCCGACGGGCACGACGCGTGCGGCGGGTGTCTGCCACGATGCGATAGCGGACCGCGTGATACCGCCAGGGGCGTGGGCGGCGACCTCGTCGTCCCTGGCCCCGGCCCTCATACTCCGCGATAGCAGCTTCGGCATCTGCCTCACACGCCAACCACCGGGCTTGCACTTGCTTGACGTGCGCCATGACGGCTTCGGCTTCCTTGGCTTGCGCGGCGGCATAGGCCTGGGTTTGCTGCTGCGCCAGTTGGCTCGAATGCACCACCACGAAGCGGAGCGCTGCGAGCGCGACCCGTCCGTCGCTGTACTCGACCTCCACCGGCCGGATCACACTTTGGCCATGCCACCGACGGGGTGCCTCGGCCTTGGTCCGCCCAGGTTTCTCCACCAAGAGGGGCAACACAGATTGCTGCTGGCCCCAGGCTTCGAGTGCCTGCCGGACAGCGCAGGTGCGCGGGACTAACGTTACTAACCCGACGTCGTGCTCCAGACACAGGCCCAGCGTGCGGCGACTATAGGCCTTACTATCCGCCACAATCCCACGCACCCCCTCCAAGCCCAAGGCGAGACACTCCTCAATCGCCATCGGGGTTTCCACACTATCACTGCGGTTACCATCACGCACACCAAGGCGCAGGGGAACACCTCCATCTCCGCTCACGCCCAGACTGAGGAGCACCTGTTTGAGGTCATCACGCCCGTCTTTGCTATGCCCGTAGGCCGGCCGCGGCGCCCCCGGCGTCTGCGGTTCGTCCTCATAGGCCCCATACAGGGCAATCGTCGTGGTGTCCTGATGCAGCCAGGGCGTCGCGATCGCATAGACCTCCAGCGCTTTGAGGGCGACCGCACTAAAGACCGCGTTGAGATTGGCCGCAAACAGCGCATCGAGGATGTGCCCCAAGCGGTAATCATTGAGCGCGGCACGTGTGAGCCCCGGCTGCAGCAGCGCCACCATCCCCCGCTCTTCGAGCCGTCTCCCGACCTTATAGAGGGCATGATGCCCATCCAGAATGGCGAGCACCAGAGCTTCGACCCCGCGACCACACGAGAGCCCATGCGCAGGGTGCGGCGGGATGAGACGGTCAATGACTGTGGCCACCTCCAGACGCCGTAACACCCCGAGGATCAAGGGCAAATGCGCTACGGGATGACTCTGCTGCACGGTACATGCCATGATGCACCTCCTGTCGTAGCCTTCTCACGACAGCATCATAGCGGAGGGCAGTCTCATCTCTAGCTGGTCTCTCCTCCCGAGCAAAAATCGTGTGGTTCAACCTAACCCCTTGAACATGGGTTCCAGGGGACAATTCGGTCAAGCAGTTGGTGGCGTAAACATAGATCGACACGCTACACTTCCGCCGCGCTGAGATGGGGCAACAAGTGACTGACAGACGAGGGCCGCACGGGTCCGCGAAGCACGCGCCCAGCGCCCTGGCACCGCGGCGACCCTCTAACCGACCATCAATGTGTCAGGGGCCTGCACGGCCGCCGTTCCAGTGACCATATCGCATTGCCGTCGAGTACGGAGGGTGGCCTGTTTCAAACCGGCTTTGGTGCAAACTGGGAGATCGCTCTGTGCGGATATGTGGTTGGTAACTCTTCATAATCTTTGCTCAAGCGACGGTTCTGGTTCAACCAGGCCAATGTTCTTTCAGGGCGCCTTGCCTGGCGGGCGTGCCTCCAGCGCGGTGCGCGCGGTGACGGCACGGGCGACGCGTGGGCGTCAGGGCTTCTCTGGGCGCGTCGCCCAGGCCAGTGAGCGCCCCACGAGGCGCCGTTCCTGCCCCGTGCGCGTCTGCGCAGCGTGCTCCAGGGGGCTGCGTGCGACCGTGGATGCACAGCCGATCGCCCCCGGCTCGGCCGTCTCTGCGCGCGTCCCGGTGGCGTGGGGCACGTGGAGCGCTCTGGGGTCGAGCACGCCGCTCCAGCCCGGCGAGCACGCGGAACCGCGTGCGGCTTCCGGCCTCTGCGTGGCAGAGAACGGGCATCAGGAGTCAGCCTGAGGCGCCCCGATCGCCGCCCTCTGGCCGTCGCCGCCAGAGGGCAGCCCCGGGGGCCGGGCGCGCGGGCAGCCCTGGGCACTCTCCGGCAGCGCGCGCGCGGGGCATCGGCCGTATTCCCGGCCACGACCGGGGTCGTCAACGGCAGGCCGAGCGGCTCAAGCACCGCCATGGCGCTTGGCCCCGGCGGCAGCTCGGGCCGATGATCCTGCCTGTGCCCGCGTTGGCACAGCCCTGCGGGCGTCACGGGGAGGCGGCCGCCGTCGTGGGGTCGACGCGGCCCAGGCGTCCTGGCACGTCGTCGACGCGCCGCACCGACGGAGGGAGGGCGCGTGCCAAGAGCGCCCCAGCGTGCCGCGTCGGCGAGGTCAGCGAGGAGCGTCGCCAACCGATCAGCGGCGAGATCGCGTGGTCTGCCCTGGCGGCCGAGGCACCCACGCCGGGGGCCCGGGAGGCGCTGGCCCCCATCGACGCGACGCGATAGAGCCGGTGGTCGCCCTCAGAGAGGAGGCAAGCCAACCACCCGACGGTCGTCCAGCCGAGGCTCGACGCCCTGGCCAAATGCCCGGCTGGTCGGGCCGTGTCGGCCCACGCATGCGGCCACACGCCCATTTTCTTCAGGTGCGCGGAGGAGGGCCTGGCATGTCGTCGACGCGTGCGCGGTGGTGCGTGTACGTTTTTTGCTCATCCCACGAGCCTCACGC